>JBCDLI010000046.1:0-19341 GCA_038745535.1 Pseudomonadota bacterium
ACTTTGTCCGGGTCGCAATTGGAATCGAGAATTGCAACGACTGGAATGCCGAGGCGCTTTGCTTCTTCAATCGCAATTGCTTCCTTGTTGGTGTCGATGACAACCATCATGTCGGGGATGCCGCCCATATCCTTGATGCCGCCGAGCGCACGCTCAAGCTTCTCGTATTCACGCTCAAGGTTCAGTCGCTCTTTCTTGGTGAAAGCCTGCGCCTCATTTGAGTTGAGCAATTCTTCAAGTTTACGAAGACGCGAGATCGAATTCGAGATCGTTTTCCAGTTGGTCAGCATGCCGCCGAGCCAACGGGCGTTGACGAAATACTGCGCTGAGCGCTTCGCGGCGTCTGCAACGATTTCCGACGCCGCACGCTTTGTGCCAACGAAGAGCACGCGACCACCGCCTGCAACGGTATCGGCTACCGCATTAAGCGCCTGATCGAGAAGCGGAACCGTCTCGGCAAGATTGATGATGTGGATGCTGTTGCGCTCACCAAAGATGTAGCGCTTCATTTTTGGGTTCCAGCGGTGTGTCTGGTGCCCAAAGTGTACGCCTGCTTCAAGAAGCTGGCGCATGGAGAATTCCGGCGTCGCCATAGTTTTTCCTTTTCCGGTTTAACCTCCACGAAGCTGTAAGCGGTTGCCCGCCACCGGGTGGACATCCGAGGATTTCTCCCTCGAAAGCCCCACTTCGTGTGTGGAATAAGCGCGCCTTAGCGGCGAAAGCCCATCAACGCAACCGCAAGTTCGCCTGACCGGCCTAAGTCATTCGCAGCTTTCCGGCTCGAACAGTTCCAGATTGGACAATTGGCCTTCCAGTTCGAAGTCGCCGTAGTCCATTGTCAAATTCCGCGTGACGCCGTTTTCATGCAACCGGAAGCCAATTGTATAGTTGGGCGTCACCTCTCCGGCAGAAATTCCCGGGTCGTCGAAATAGCTTATGTTGACGGTCCGAAACGGCGCACCCGCCAATTCGCCCAGCACTTCGTCAGATGTTTCTTCTGTCCGTTCCTGCCCGATAATCACCGTCGTTTGCACGACCTTATCACCGTCTTCGGACCCATCGAAAATCAGCCGCTCGAAGAACGTTTCGCCATTCGCGGCGCGCTCCAGAACCTCTTTCATGTGCTGCGATGGAAACTTCGCCACATCCAAATCGAGCATCTGCTCGTCGGGCTCTGTCAGTTCAACGGCAATGCCTTCTTCACCGAGTTCCGCATTTCCAGAGACCTCGCGATCGGGCCGATTGTTGACGAAGGTCTTCGTCACGAACCGAAATTGTGAACCATCACCGGCTTCGAAGGTCGTCGTCTGCTGATCTGTCACCCGTGCGTCGCCCTGCACGCCGATCTGGCTCACAAACCGGAATTGCGTTGTGTAGCCATCGCAAACCGATCCGCGAAACTCATAAACAATGCGTCCGTTCATGGATTGGATACCGGAGCGATCACTCGCCTCTTTCAGCCGCACATCATAGACAGCGCGATGCGGCGCGAGCACCGGAGTTGCCGCCGCTGAGCCGACGGTTGCGCCAACGAGTGCCGCGGCGAGAACCTTCGTCAAAAAGCTTCTTTGAATGGATGATTTCATATTGTGTCCGTGTCCGACGTGAGTTCTATGCAGTAAAGATATTGTGATGGCATCCAGAGGAGCAACAGGAAATGGGCGAAATTGAATCACGATTGGAAAAACTCGGGATTTCACTTCCAGAAGCCGCAGCACCGGCAGCCAATTACGTTCCATTCAAGATGTCCGGCAACATGCTTTTCACGTCCGGTCAGCTTCCGCTGCTCGACGGCAAGCTGATGCACACGGGCATTATCGGCGATGCGCTGTCGGTCGAACAAGGCGCGGAAGCGGCGCGCCAATGTGCAGTCAATGTGTTGTCGGTAGCAAAGTTGGCGCTCGGCGAGCTGACGCGTATCCAGCAGATTGTGAAGATCACGATCTTTGTCGCGTCCACGCGCGACTTCACGCATCAGCATGTGGTCGGCAATGGCGCGTCCGATCTCCTCGTCGCCGCGCTTGAAGACAAAGGGCGCCATGCGCGCTCTGCAGTTGGCATGCCATCATTGCCACTCAATGCGCCGGTGGAAGTGGAAGCAATTATCGAATTCTCGTGACCGACGCACGCTTCATCATCGAAAGACCGATCGCTCATCGCGGCTTACACGATGGTAATCTGACAGTGCCAGAAAATACGCTTGCTGCATTTTTGGCCGCTGAAAAACGCGACTACGCAATCGAACTCGATGTTCAGCTTTCCTCCGACGGTGTACCAGTCGTCTTCCACGACAGAGACCTAAAAAGGCTATGCGGCCGCAGCGAATTCGTGTCGGAACTGACCGCAGATCAGCTTGCGCAAATTCGGATTGGCGAAACCGACGAACGCATTCTGTCACTCAAAACGGTCCTAGACACGCTAAACGCAGCGTCGGTCGTAATCGTCGAGATGAAAGACAATGGTGAGCGCAATGGAAACTTTGGCCAGGCGGTATCGGAGGTTATAGCAAAAGCGGAGCAGCCCATGGCCGCCATGTCATTTGCACACGATCTGGTTTCGTCATTTATCAAAAGCGATTCCGGCACCCCATGTGGTTTGACAGCTGAAGGGACATCAGACGAGGCTCTACAAAAGCACCATGCGTTCATGGCAACTCCAGAGGGGCAGAAGGTCGCTTTCATTTCCTACAATGTTTCTCATCTTCCGAACGAATTCGTCCACCAGATGCGAGCAGAGAAAGGCCTGCCGATCATTACGTGGACCGTCAGAAACGCGGAAATCAGAACCCATTCCGATCAGTATGCCGAGCAAATCACGTTTGAAGGCTTTTTGCCGTGACAAGCTGACCCTTTGAGTTGTCGCACCAACGCGTTGAAGTATTTCATACTCCGAAGCCAATAGTGAGCATTCAGCGATGACCTCCGCCGTAGAGAACATGTCTGTGCCTGAGTTTCGTATTCGTATCGTTGACGATCTTACCACGGTCGACGCCGTTGCGTGGTCAAAATTAGCAGGTGCAGGTCGTGATGGCGTGGGTACGCCGTACAACCCGTTTCTATCGCATCCGTTTTTGTCTGCGTTAGAGACGTCAAAATCAGCAGTAGCCGAGACGGGCTGGCTTCCACAGCACCTACTTTTAGAAGACGGAGCCGGTGAACTCTATGCCGCCCTGCCCTGCTATCTGAAAAACCACAGCCAGGGCGAGTACGTCTTCGATCATGCTTGGGCAGACGCTTGGCACCGCGCCGGCGGTCGCTACTATCCGAAATTGCAATGCTCGGTGCCATTCACGCCTGCCACCGGGCCGCGAATGCTGGTGCGCGACGATGTCGATGCAACATCAGCGCGGGCAGCGCTCGCCGAAGGCCTGAAGACGCTCGCCGACGAGCGAAATGTCTCCTCCGCGCATGTCACCTTTGCGAAAGAAACGGATATTTCGGCGCTCACCGCGGCGGGTTACCTGCACCGCACCGACCAGCAGTTTCATTTTACCAATGACGGCTACAGCCAGTATCAGGATTTTCTCGACACGCTGTCTTCGCGGAAACGCAAAAACTTGAAAAAAGAGCGCGAAGCCGCTCTTGGCAACGGCATCTCAGTCGATTACTTGCGCGGGGCCGACATCACCGCAGAAGCCGTTGATCGCTTCTATGAGTTCTATCTCGACACGGGCGCTCGCAAATGGGGACGTCCCTACCTGACACGCTCATTCTTCGAGACGATTTGCGATACGATGGCGGAGGACATCGTGTTGATTATGGCTAAACGCGAAGACCGATACATTGCCGGTGCCATCAACTTTATTGGCGGCGATACGCTGTTCGGCCGTCATTGGGGCTGCTTGGAACACCACCGCTTTTTGCACTTCGAGGTCTGCTACCATCAAGCCATCGACTTCGCGATCGCTCACGGATTGAAGACCGTCGAAGCAGGCGCCCAGGGCGAACATAAACTCGCGCGGGGATACCTTCCCGTGACAACACACTCCGCGCACTGGATTCCTCACGAGGGATTTCGGTCAGCGATCACAGACTACCTTGACCATGAGCGCGAAGAAGTTGCTCGCTTCGGCGAAGTGTTGAAGGGCCACGCCCCATTCCGCAAATCCGCTTGACGATCTGTACATCTCTCGCGAAAAGCTGTCGCCATGACACACTACGACGACGACAACATATTCGCGAAAATTCTTCGCGGAGAGATTCCCGCTCACACCGTCTACGAAGACGATGACGTGAAGGTGTTTATGGATGTGATGCCACAGGCCCACGGCCACGCCCTGGTCGTACCCAAAACGCCATGTCGCAACCTATTTGACGCAGAGCCGATGGTTCTTGGCGCTTTGATTGCCACCGTTCAGCGCGTGGCGCAGGCGTCGAAAGAAGCTTTCGCCGCCGATGGCATCACGATCAACCAGTTTAATGAGGCCGCTGGTGGTCAATCAGTATTTCACCTGCACTTCCATGTGATCCCGCGCCATGACGGTATGGCTTTGAAGGGCCATACGGATCAGATGGAAGATAATTCCGTTTTGGCCGCCAACTGCGAAAAACTGAAAGCTGCTCTCAACAACTTATAGCATCTTCACGCCGGTTTAGGCGCGAGCCCCACTGGCTGTTGAAATGCATCCGTTTCGTCCATTTGCCGAAACATGCGCGAAGCAATCGCAAAAGATGCCAGTGAAACAGCCGCGCCACCGATAAGGTCCACGAAGTTGTGACCTCCATGCACCAGGATCGACGGCGCAGTAATCAGAGCGATTGCAACAAACAGCCAACGCGCCTTTGCGTAGTGCCAAACGCAGATGATCGGAAGCACCACCATAACCGTGTGGAATGATGGGAAGCCGATCAGTCCCTTCATCTCAATAGCTGTGATGTGAGGGATGCCCTCGGCCATGATGCGATTGAGCTCTATGCCGAATTGGCTATCTGCGAGCGGGCGAACCACCGCTTCCACCTCGGGGTCAAGAACGAGAAAAGCCGACGGCCCGACAGTCGGGATCGCCACCCAAACAACGGTCGTAAGCGTACCGGCCCACATCGTTGAGATGAGAAATTTGTGCAAACCTTTTCGGTCGTTTTGTGCTGCAAGCCACAATAGAGCGAGCATCATAACGCCCATGGTGCTGATATAGGCGCTGCGAAATATCTCGTTCAACAACGGATGTTCGGCCATCCAACCTGATAAGCCGACCCATGAATACCCCAGTCCGCCCTCCATCTCGATCAAAATGGGATCAATCGGTTCGCGGCCGAAGGGGGGCAGCGCATGAATGAAAACGGTGGCAGCCGTGGAATAGAAACAGAACAAAACAGTTACCACGAGAGCGTTCGCGATGCGCTCATCGACGCGCTGAAAGCGGTAAAAAAGCGCAATCGGGACGAGCAGTATTGCAGCAAATATTGGCGGGTAGAAAACGGCTGGGTCGATTTTTGAGCCTTTCATCCACGGGACCCAAAAGCACAGCACAGTCAGCAAAATCACCACGCGAGAGCAAAATTTCTCAACACTATACATGCTTTCCCCCGATATTTCGTTTCGAAATCTCGTACCGCAAAAAGACTAATGTGCGTTTAAATGGAGGTCTGGTTCAGAAGACCGCAATGGCCGCGAACAAGGCGAGAGCACCGGATACAACCCCAACCATCACGTTCTGTTTGGCCAATTGAAAAGCCAAAAATCCGAACGCAAGTGCGCCAACCCGCAATGCCCAATGGGTCTCAGCAAGCGAGCCCGATGGGAAGACAACCAGTTTGGCGATAACCCCGGCGACGAGAGCCGTCGCAATCGCGCGGACGAGCACCAGTGCTTGGCTTTCCTCATTTATGCGATTTCCGAGCAGCACGCCGAGCCAACGCCAAATGTCGGTTGCCAGCCACCCACCAATGAGAATGAAGAGTATCGACCACCACGCTGCATCAATTGCATCGAAGCTCATGCGACTGATTTCCGCTTTTGAGCCAGATAACCCACAGCCCAAGCAAGAACGCCGCCGATCAGGCCTGATGCGATGAGGTCAATATCCGGCAGCACCACGTGAAATATGGGTCCGAGAATAAGCCCGAAAACCATCGCGAACTTCACCACATCATCACGGGCGCTCGCCCATAGCGACGTGAGAAAGTACATCGGCGTCAGAAAAAACAATACCGCCATCACGATAGGCGGAAAAGCAGTCGAAAACTGATACACCACGCCGACAAGGACTGTGTTCGCTAGCGTGAGCGTGATTGCGGTGCCCGCAAACCATGCAATCCGGTGCTCGCGCGGCACGTCCCTCACCTTCTCCATTGCGATCACGTAGGATGTCACCGCCACGAAATGAGAAAGAAAAAGCATGGTGGTCGTGCGTGTTTCTTTCGTGCGCAATTCTGGAAAAAGCGCAGAAACCATCATGATAAAGCGAACCGATGCGAGCGAAACCGCGAGAAATGTTGCGGCCAATCCGGTTCCCGATAAGGCCGCGCCGACAAGAATGATCTTTGACGGCAGCGCCCAAATTGAGATCGTGATCAGCATCGCATGCCCGATCTCTATGCCGCTTTCGCGAGCAAGCGCCGAAAAGCCAACAAATGCGCTCATCAGGATAAGAGCGGCGGGAGACCAGAGATTTTTCGCGCCCTTGAAAAACCAATCTATATCAGCGCGCTCTGTCATGCGTGGTGAATACACCGCCGCATTGGCTTAGTCCCTAATACAAATGGAAAAAGCGCCCGCTTTCGCCGGCGCTTTTGATTTCGCTGAGGTGCTTACACTTACTTCCTTGGAACGCGGGGAACAGCACTTGGTTTTGCCGCTCCTACCGGTTCTTTGGGTTCATCCGGCTCAGGGTTCTTGGGCTTTGCCGCCTTTGCACGTGTGCTCGTTTTAGTAGCCGGTTTTTTGGCTGCCGGCGTTTTGCGAGCCACTTCCTTCTTTGGCTTCACCTTCACTTCGTCGGCGACGAACTCAAGTTCGAGTTTCTCTTCACCGAGATCGTCCTTTTCGACGGAGACTTTTACGGTCCCGCCTTTCTTCAGTTTGCCGAACAGCACTTCTTCCGCCAGTGGCTTCTTAATGTGCTCCTGAATAACCCGACCAAGCGGACGCGCGCCCATACGCTCGTCATACCCTTTGTCCGAAAGCCATTGGATGGCCTTCTTATCGAGCGCAAAGGTTACACCACGGTCTGCCAGTTGAGCCTCAAGCTGCATGACAAACTTCTGCACCACCTTGTGAATGACGGGCACTGGAAGCGGGCCGAACGGGATGATGGCATCAAGACGATTTCGGAATTCCGGCGTGAAGAGGCGATTGATTGCCTCCATGTCGTCGCCTTCCCGCTTCGCCGAACCAAAGCCGATTGCATTCTTGGCAGCTTCGGACGCACCGGCATTGGTCGTCATGATAATCACGACGTTGCGGAACGATACCGACTTGCCGTTGTGGTCGGTCAGCTTGCCGTGGTCCATCACCTGCAGCAGGATGTTGTAGAGATCGGGATGCGCCTTTTCGATTTCATCGAGCAGCAACACGCAGTGCGGGTTCTGGTCAACACCGTCGGTGAGCAACCCACCTTGGTCAAAACCCACATATCCCGGTGGCGCACCAATCAAACGTGAAACCGTGTGGCGCTCCATATATTCCGACATGTCAAACCGAAGGAGTTCAACGCCGAGTGAGTCGGCCAGTTGGCGTGCGACCTCTGTTTTACCAACACCGGTCGGCCCTGAGAACAAATAGCTGCCAATCGGCTTTTCTGGTTCGCGCAGTCCCGCACGGGCGAGCTTGATTGACGACGATAGCGCTTCAATTGCGAGATCCTGCCCGTAGACAACGCGCTTCAATTCCTTCTCAAGATTTTGCAGCACTGCTGCATCGTCTTTTGAGACCGACTTAGGCGGAATTCGCGCCATGGTCGCGATCGTCTCTTCGATATCCTCGATCTTGATCATCTTTTTGCGCTTCTCAGCCGGGACAAGCATCTGACGCGCGCCCGTCTCGTCTACGACATCGATTGCCTTATCCGGCAATTTGCGGTCGTTGATATACCGTGCCGACAATTCAACCGCAGCTTGGATCGCTTCGTCATTGTATTTGACGTTGTGATATTCCTCAAAATACGGTTTCAACCCTTTCATGATTTCAACCGCATCGTCGAGCGCAGGCTCCTTGACGTCGATTTTCTGGAAACGACGCACAAGCGCGCGATCTTTCTCGAAGAATTGCCGAAATTCCTTGTAGGTCGTTGACCCAACGCAGCGGATCGCACCCGACGACAGTGCCGGTTTCAGAAGGTTTGAAGCGTCCATAGCACCGCCGGACGTGGCGCCTGCGCCGATAACCGTGTGGATTTCGTCGATGAACAGAACCGCGTCTTCATGATCCTCAAGCTCTTTGACGACCTGCTTCAAACGCTCTTCGAAGTCACCGCGATACCGCGTGCCCGCTAGCAAAGCGCCCATATCCAGAGAGTATATAGTGGAGTTCTCAAGCACCTCGGGAACGTCACCGTCCACGATGCGCTTGGCCAAGCCTTCGGCAATCGCCGTCTTACCAACGCCCGGATCGCCTACGTAAAGCGGATTATTCTTGGACCGCCGACACAACACCTGAATGGTGCGATTGATTTCATCGGTACGCCCGATAAGCGGATCAATTTTACCCTTGGTCGCCTTCTCGTTCAGATCAACGCAGTAAGCTGCGAGCGCGCTTTCTGTCTTCTTTGCGCCGCCCTCGGCCTGCGCGCCATCGGCCCCTTGCTCGTCGGCTGCGCCCTGAGGAGACTTCGATACGGTTGCACCCGGGCGCTTGGAAATGCCGTGCGCAATGAAATTCACTGCATCATAGCGGGTCATATTTTGCTCTTGCAGGAAGTAAGCGGCGTGGCTTTCACGCTCTGCAAAAATTGCGACTAGCACATTTGCGCCTGTCACCTCATCACGGCCAGAAGACTGCACATGGATGACCGCCCGCTGGATGACCCGCTGAAAACCTGTCGTTGGCTTTGCGTCTTCGTCGTAGCCGGTGATCAGGTTCTCAAGTTCATCATCAACATAGGTTTCAACGGTCAGCCGCAGGCTTTGAGTGTCAACATTACAGGCTTCCATAACCGCTTTCGCGTCAGGGTCATCCATGAGCGCCAGCAGGAGGTGTTCGAGCGTGGCATACTCATGTTCGCGTTCATTGGCGAGTGTGAGCGCTTGATGAAGAGCCCGCTCGAGTGAGGAAGTGAATGCAGGCATTATTTCTTCTCCATGACGCATTGCAGCGGATGTTGATTTTGACGAGCAAAGTCCATGACTGAGCTCACCTTCGTTTCTGCGACTTCGTAGGTGAACACACCGCACTCGCCCACGCCGTGATTATGGACGTGCAGCATTATCTGCGTAGCGGCCTGTCTATCTTTTTGAAAAAACCGCTCAAGAACATGGACCACAAACTCCATCGGCGTGTAGTCGTCGTTCAACAGCAGTACCCGGTATAGGTTGGGTTTTTTTACTTTGGGTTTTGTGCGCGTGATGACGCTTGTGCCTGAACCTTCATCATCGTCCGGCGGCGTGTCATCTGGTCCAGCTCCGGTGTGTAGAGCGGCATAGGTGTCTTGCATGTGAATTCGGAATTTCATTGCTGGTATCCGAACCAAAGTAGTGATCATGAGAAAGATTGTAAGGGCCGACCCCGGTAGCGCAAGGGTTGATTTGCCGCGCAATCGACCAACTGTCATTTCCCTAAACGAAAAGGCCCGCGCTACTGTGCGTAACGCGGGCCGCTGAAAAAACCTGTGGGAGGCTCAGGTTATTTTGCAGCTGGTACAGCGACCATGCCTTCGAACGGCTTGTAAGCGTCTTTGGCAACTTTCGTGTAGAGCTCGCCCATTTTCGTGGACTGAGCAACGAGTGCTTCGTAAGAAGACTTCGCGTAGTCAGTTTGAACTTCCATGGCTTTTTCAAGCGACTTGGCAGAAGCGAGCTTTTCGAAAGCAGCAGCGCCGTCTTCGTATGCCTTCTTGGAGAAATCAGTTGCTTCGGTAGCGATCGTCTGCATGCCTTTTGTGAGGGCTGCGTAGCTCTTCAGCGAACCGTCCATAACTTCTTTGCCAGTCTTGTTCATCTCGTCGAATGTGTTCATCATTTTGTCCACCATCTGGTTGGGTTACACTGTGACCGAGGTCTCCGATTTAGTTCCGCGGCCCTCGTGAATCCTGTATAGTGTGCACTGCACAAAAACGCAAGCAATTTTTTGCAGTGCACAATTTTTCCCGAAATGACACACCGGTTGGCATTTGTGATTTACGGTAAACCGATTGGTAACGACGAAGCCCTACCGTCGACTGTAGTTAGTGTCGTTCCCAGTAGGTGTACCCGTGTTTGCTCTTTCCCGCATGTCGATCATGCAATCCGCAAAGACCGTCGCAATTGCGATGATGGTGATTTGCGCGTCTTCGTTGGCAAATGTCCAAACCGCCAGCGCAAATTCAAAATATGCAGGCATCGTGATCGACGCCAAAACCGGGAAGACGCTTTATAATTATCGCGGAGACAACATCCGTTTCCCCGCTTCTCTTACAAAGATGATGACGGTCTACATGATGTTTGACGCCATGCGCGCGGGCAAACTGAAAAAGTCAGACCGTATTCGCATCTCTTCCCATGCTGCCTCTATGATCCCATCCAAACTCGGCATCCGGGCCGGTGGCAGCCTGACCGCCGAGCAAGCGATCTACGCATTGATAACAAAATCGGCAAACGACGTCGCAGCAGCGGTGGCAGAGCATTTGGGCGGCACCGAAAGCCAATTTGGGGTGATGATGACGCGTAAAGCGCGGTCGCTGGGCATGTCCAAAACCGTTTTCAAAAACGCATCGGGGCTTCCCAACAGCAAACAGGTCACAACCGCACGCGATATGGCCAAGCTTGGCCTAGCCTTGCAGGAGCACTTCCCACGCGAGTTCAAATATTTCAACACGCGCGAATTCCGGTTCGGCAAAGCGCGGTACCGAAATCACAATCGTTTGCTCGGTCGCGTGCGAGGCGTTGACGGCATCAAAACCGGCTACACGCGCGCTTCCGGCTTCAACTTGGTTTCCTCGGTAAACACCGGCGGGCGTTCAATCGTTGCCGTCGTGTTGGGTGGACGCACAGGCGCATCCCGCAATGCTCAGATGCAAAAGCTGATCGCCGAATACCTGCCAAAGGCATCACGTCGCGGCTCGGGTGGCCTCATCGCAAAGACGCAATCTGCACCAACCGTGATTGCCGCCATGCGTGCATCTGATCTGCCAATTCCAGCAGAAGCACCGGTTAGAATTGGAGAAACAACTGCGCCAATCACGGCCTATGCCGCAGCGGCTCCACGTCCAAAAATGCCTGTCGATCCAATTATCACGTCTTCAGCGCCGCAACGCTCAGGCTGGGTTATCCAGATCGCCTCTTTGCCAAGCAACGCTGAGGCGCTCGAATATCTTGCCACTGCCAAGTCAAAAGCGTCCAGCGTCGTGGGTTCGCGAACACCGTTCGTTGAAGTGTTTGAAAAGAACGGAGTTACCTATCACCGCGCACGATTTGCCGGTTTTGAAGGCAAAGCCGACGCCCGTGCCGCCTGCCAAGCGATCAAGCGTTACAACTATGCGTGTCTTGCTCAGCAACTGTGAGGGCTAGTTCCGCCCTCGCCCTGTCTTCCGAATTTGTATTGCGTACGGAAACTACTTTTCATGAGCTCTCAGAAGAATGTCTTTGGCCTCGTTAATGCGAGCAGCCAAAAAAGAACTGCCACCGACATCCGGGTGAACGCCCTGCATCAAGCGTCGATGCGCCTTGCGGACGTCCGCCACGGTTGCTCCCGTATCAAGGCCAAGGATCTGATAGGCCTCCTGCTCTGTCATGGGGCCCGATTGTCCAGATCTGCCCTTCCCCGGGCTCGCGTCCGCATCCATGTCGTCACGCCAACCCGGAATGCGGCGGTCAAGATACGCGTTTAGGAGCTCTACGCTTTCATTGTCGGACTGTATCTCCGCTGCCAATTCAAAGAGCTGTTCCTCTTCAAGTACGTTCAGCTCTCGCCCTTCGAAAGACCCGTCCAATACCATGCCGTTCATTTCGCCGGTATCGTGGTCAAGCTCCATCTCCAAAGATGCGGTGCGAACGACAGAGCGTTGGTTGGGCGATGGACTTGCGCGTGCCACGCGACGGTTTCGTGCCCACATCGCAAAGGCAAAGGCAAGCAATGGAAAACCGAGACCGACGCGGCCAATCGCAGTGAGAAGACCACCGAACAAACCAAGCCCTATCGGCGCTAGCCAACGCATAGCGCCCGCGATTTGGGCAGGCGTCGAGGTCGCAAAGGCCCACAGCCCCAGACCGGAAAAGCCGAGCACGGCCATCAAAACCAGAAGAGTATTCATCGCGCCGCTCGCTTTAGCCTTTACCGGATAGCTTTTCCAAAAGCAGTCTATCTTCGCGAGAGTTACGCGATTTAAGTGCTTTCAATCCGCCGGTAGCATACCGTGCGATAGAGGATAGAAGACGCGACAGCACATCGGGCGAACCGCGATCAAAGCGGAACCAACCGCCGCGGGTCAGCCGGGCCAGTTCCTTAAAACAAACCTCCGTTGCGCGATCATCACCCTCTTGGAAAAGAAAAAGCGGCACGCTGCGCATGCCCAACTGCCCTGCCAGATGACCGAGCGTATCCGGGTTCTCCTCCATCGCGTCGCCAATATAGACGATCGCAGACACGGGTTTTTCAGCATGCTCTTTTGCGCAGTGTTTGAGCACCTTGGCGATCTGCGTTTGCCCAGCACGACAGTCGATCTTCGACATCATTGACGAGAGCTTTTTGGCATCGTTTGCCCACGCCGATGCGCGACACTCTCCGAAACCGCGAAAGTACACCAGTTGCATGGACAAGGACCCGGTTTCGCTTGCGGTGTGAAACATTTGCGCCTGAATCCGCGCCGCCATGTCCCAGGTGGGTTGTCGACTCATGGTCGCATCAAGCGCAAGGATCACCCTGCCCTTGCCGCCAACGCCCGGTTTGATTGATTTGGCCTGGTTTAAAAACGCACTGACTTCTGACGACGACGACTGCTTCGCCGGAGCAATCCCTTCGGTTTTGCGAAGAAGAATGTCACGCTTAGAATTTGCTTTGCTTTCCATAGTTCAGATTTGGGACCCAAATCGCATGGTGCAAGAGCACATGACGCCGCGAGCATCATGCCAATATTGACAGAGAGCTAGGCGAAAACACTTGGAAGTTTGCCGGGTTGCACGCGGTTTTGCAGCCACTGGCGCCGTAGCTGCGCCTTTCTGCGCCCGTGCTCGTTTATCGGCAACTGCAACGCAGCAACCAAACGCCGAACTTCCGCCCGCGCAGTGAGCCTCGAAACGCTCTGACGTTTGCCATTTACATCATCAACGACCGTATCCAAAGCCGTCAGTCCTTCCTGAAAATACTCCCGGAAGATAACCCGCTCACCAATGCCGTGGGAGATACGAAATCCCAACCGCTTCGATAGGTCTTGCAAACACTGAGCGACGCGCCGCTCATTTCGAGATGAAATTGGCGAGAGCCGATTGCGCACAATAACCCAATCCAAAATACCGCTTCCTGAAATTTGGCGGTGTCTGCGTGCTTCGCGGACGGCAAGCGCGTACTGCGACAACTCTCCAATCTCACCGAGATTAGCGTCCACCCGTGCAAGCACGTCGAAATCGATAAAGGAATCATTGATCGGAGTAACGAGCGTATCCGCGATTTTGTGCGCAGCGACGGACAATGCAGTATACGACCCCGGAGTGTCGATGATGACGAAATCACATTCCGCTTTCAGACGATCCATGAGATGTGAAAATTGCACAATTGTGTTCTGCTTCTCAATCTCAGCGCCTGTCCCGGAGTCAGACCCTGTAAATGCATGGTGTCTGGGCGAAATAAACGGCACTTGAAGTTCGGCGTTGAGTTCTCGGCGATATTGCAAATGACGAGTAAGTGTCTGCTGACGAGCGTCAAGGTCGACGGTGTCTACACGAAAGCCTGATGTGGCGACGGCAAGGGCAAGGTGAATCGCGGTTGTTGACTTACCGCTACCGCCCTTCTCATTGCCGCAAACAATAATGTGGCAGTCGCCATCATTTCGCCTGCGCTGTACGCCCACACCCGGAAAACTCGTATAGTCGGCCATCTTTGCGCTCCCGGCGAAACGCTAGCCGATAACGTATGGTAAATAAACGACTAATGCATGGTGTGGTTAAAACTAATGCAGCCGGGTCGCACCCCGCTACAACAATCCCAAGTCTGATAATTCCTGAGCCATTTTCGGATCCACCTCTGTAGACCCGGCGCCATTATTGGGCAAATCCGCAGGAGCATCGGACGCATTAAGATACCGCCATCCCTGAAATGGCCGCTTTGGCTGCGGAACTGTCAGTATGAGCTCCGGCGACATCACAATGTCGCACCGTTTAGTTTGATCAACGTCAGTAAATTGGTTCAGCTCGATAATTTTTTGCCGACACTGAATACTACCCTTGATCACCCAGTAGAGGGACCCTTGGCCAACGATTTCGTCAGCGCGTTTGGGACACATTCTCGTTGTGTGTATCTGATTGTCTGAATAACCGGCGAGCTGAGCCTGACGAGCACGCCACGCGATGAACGCGCGCAGATCATCTACCGATTCAACGCCAACACATAGTTTCACAATATGGAGAGCCATGCGCAGAAAATGATCGTTGCAGCACTCAAATCAAGTCAGCGCGGCGGTTGCACACAAATAACAGTATATGACGACAACGACTAATCGAGTTGTGTAGTCACGATATCAGGCGACCCTGCCCCAACACCTGCTAGAAACAGTGCAAGCCCGATGACGGCAAATGCACCCAACGCCCACGCGGTAATATTCCAGCACGAGGCTGCCTGAGTCTCATCACTCATTCGGTGTCCGATAACCTTTTGTTAATCGATTAAATCGCGATACATGCTCGCCGAGGCAACTGCAATGAACAATTAGCCATTAGAGAGTGGTAATAACCGCTTCCACCTGATTTGAGGGCTTTTCCACATCCACAGACAGCGCGTTTGGATCGGCTCGTCCGTGCTTGCCGCTATCAAATAGTGACAGAGACGTGTAGCTGAAGACAAATATCCTTCCGCGACACATCCATGGCTCGAACGACGACAACAATACGAAGCGCCGGCAACCTTGAGATCGCACTGCTTGTGGGAATAGCGATCATCTGGGCCTCTGCCTTTATCGGCATCAAGATCGCGGTTGAGGACGTTACTCCGCTCTGGCTCGCAGCGTTTCGCGTGCTCGTAGGATTTGCAGTTTTGCTTCCCTATGCGCTTTGGCGTGGACTTCGCTTCCCGAAATCGCAAAACCAGTGGACGCTTCTATTCGTGATGGCGATGTTCAACGTCACAATCCCGTTCTTCCTCATTTCATGGGCGCAGCAGACAATCGATGCCGGCGTCACGTCATTGCTTATGGGGACAGGGCCCTTCTTTGCGCTTCTCGGTAGCCATGTTTTCACCGATGATGACAAAATCACTGGTCGAAAACTTACAGCAGTTCTGTGCGGAATTCTCGGTGTCATCATCCTCGTGGGGGGCGATGCCCTACAGCAAGTTGGAGCGCAAAACACGGTTTCTCAGCTCGCGGTTCTATGCGGGTCCCTTTGCTACGTGACGGCGGGATTAATCCTCAGGCGTATCGCGCTTGATGCAGTTTCAATGGCAGTTTTGGCACTCGGGGCTGGCGCAACTGTGCTGCTCATCGCCGCCCTCACAGTGGATGGCTTACCACCAGGTTTACCGGGTCAAAGGGCGACACTGGCACTGATTTATCTCGGCCTCTTTCCCACGGGAATTGCCTATATCCTGCGGTTCTATCTCATTCGGGAGGTCGGCTACTCGACATTTTCCCTGTCGATCAATTTAATTCCCGTCTTCGGCGTCATACTCGGATTTTTGGTGCTTTCTGAACCGCTGGACCCACAGGTTCTGATCGCCCTGGCGCTTGTTATGGTTGGACTTTTTATCGCCCGTCCGCCGAAATTGAAGTCTGACGAATGACAGTCCGATTATCCTCCAATCGCCTCGATTGGCTCGATGCCACGCGAGGCATGGCCCTCGTAGCGATGACGATCTACCACTTCACCTGGGACCTGGAATTCTTCGGCTACGTTCAACCAGGAACAGTAACCAGCGGCGGATGGGTGATCTTTGCACGAAGCATCGCCGCGAGTTTTCTCCTAATCGTTGGCGTCTCATTGAGCATCGCAGCCGCGCGCGGTCTAAACACGAAGAGTTATTTGAAGCGAACGGCAATCGTCGCCACCGCGGCGCTGGTCATCACTACTGCAACGCTTTTCGCTACGCCAAATAGCTTCATCTTTTTCGGAATTCTGCACCACATAGCGTTGGCCAGCCTTTTGGGTCTCGTCTTAATAAGGACGCGCACTGCATTTCTTTTCGTCGTCATTATCGCCATCGGCGGACTTCAGTTTGGCTTCGCGGGCAACGCGGTGTTTGATCCAAAGTGGCTGGCGTGGACTGGACTGTATGACAATACGCCGAGGTCCAACGATTTCGTGCCGCTGGTACCCTGGTTCGCGTTCGTTGTGGTGGGACTGATCCTCGGGCGGTACATACTAAAAGGCGCTCAGATAGAAAACCGAGTTACCTCCAGTGATGCCCTTAAGCCGATACGATTTATCGGTCGGCATAGCCTTGCTTATTACCTCTTGCACCAGCCGGTACTGATCGCGTTTATCGCATCGGTTTGGTACTTTTTTCCCCCCGCACCTCAATCTGGCGGCTCGACGACGATGATGCAAAGCTGTCAACAAACCTGCGGTGAAACGCACGGTGGTGAGTTTTGCGAAGCCTATTGCGAGTGCGGAGTGGGTTTTGTGCTCAACAACCCCAACCCAGACCTCGATGAACTTCAAACCGTTTGCGAAGCTGAAGCCATAACAAGGATTGACGGTGACGAAATACAGTGAACGCCCAAACACGATCCCTTGGCCGCCGATCATTTTGGTCAGCGCTTTGGCCGTCACGTTCCTTCTTGGTAGGACTTATCCGATAGCGCTACCGGGCCCGCTTGCGCTTTTGGGGGCTGGACTTGTTCTAATTGCACTCGCAATAGATCTGACTGCTATGGTGCAAATGGCGCGCAATAAAACGACCATCCTGCCAAATCAAAAAAGTGCAGCACTCGTAACGTCAGGTGTTTTCCGGTACAGCCGAAACCCGATTTACCTCGCTAACGTGATAATCGTGATCGGCTTCGGTTTTGCGACGCTAAATGGCTGGAGTATTGTGATTGCGCCTGTGGCCGCGTTTGCGATGCAAAGACTGGCCATAGAGCGCGAAGAAGAGCACTTACGGGCCCGCTTTGGAACCGCTTTTGAAAGTTACAGTGCTCGCACACGTCGCTGGCTTTAGAAGTTCAGCTTAAGACGCGACCCGCAGTTCGGCCATTCGGTTCAGACACGCCTCTTCCGCATTGTCCAATTCGGTTAGCGATTCTTCAATATCCTTACGTTTCTGACGAAGCTCACGGCGGCGGGTCTCAATCTTCTGCATTATGGCATTGAGCTGGCCTGCCTCACCGGGCGGCGACCTATACATTTCCATGATTTCGCGTATCTCAGCGATAGAAAAGCCGAGCCGCTTTCCGCGTAAAATCTGCTTGATCAAATGACGATCAGAAGGGCGAAAGAGCCGCGTGCGTCCTCGACGGATCGGCGACACAAGTCCCTCATCCTCGTAAAAGCGCAGCGTCCGGGTCGATATCCCGAATTCGCGCGTTAACTCGGTGATCGTGTAATGCTCTTTCATCAGTAAAGTGAGTCCCACCTATTGCTTCCGTGGCGATATGTGCCTCTTACGTAAAAGTCAATTTTTGCCCCTGCAACTTGAGTTGAACCGGGTTGCAATCAGATACCAAACCAGATTGCTGCAAGTCCAAGAAAAGCAAAGAAACCAACCACGTCGGTAACTGTTGTTACAAAAACGCTTGAGGCGGTTGCTGGATCAGCGCCCACTTTGTCCAAAATGAGCGGAACCAGAATTCCGGCCAAGGCGGCAAACATCATGTTGACGACCATTGCTATTGCGATCACCCCGCCAAGTGAAGGGTTGCCAAACCAAAAAAGTGTCACCGTCCCAATCACGACAGCGAATAAGACGCCGTTGATGAGGCCCACCAACAGTTCGCGTAAAATGATACGTCGTGAATTATAGATATCGATATCGCCGACGGCGAGCGCGCGAACGGCCACGGTCATCGTTTGCGTGCCTGCGTTACCACCCATTGACGCAACGATCGGCATCAGTACGGCCAGCGCAACCATTTGCTGGATTGTGGCATCGAAAACGCCGATGACGAGAGACGCCAAAACAGCTGTGCCAAGGTTGACCAGCAGCCAGATAAACCGCGATTTTGTGGTGGTGAGCACGTTATCTGAGATTTCCTCATTACCAACGCCGGCCAAACGCTTGATATCTTCGTCCGCCTCCTCTTGAATGACATCGACAATGTCATCGATTGTCAGCACGCCGACGAGACGTTCATTTTCATCGAGCACCGCAGCCGACAGCAAATCGTACTGCTCGAAGATGTGCGCCGCCTCCTCCTGATCCATTTCAGCTGGAATAAAATGGCGTGTTTCGCGCTTTATATCCTCAATTTGGACATCGCGTTTCGAGCGCAAAATCATGTCCAGATCAATCGCGCCGACCAGCTTGAACGTCGGGTCCACCACGAAAATTTGAGCAAATGTTTCCGGCAAGTCGTCGGTATCGCGAAGGTAGTCGATCGCTTGACCCACATTCCAAAATGGCGGGACGGCGACAAAACTCGCATTCATCCGTCGCCCGGCACTGTCCTCTGGATAGTCCAGCGAACGCCGCAGCCGAATACGTTCTGTGAACGGTAGTTGCTTGAGGATTTCAGCCTGATCGGCCTGTTCAAGGTCTTCAAGAATATAGACCGCGTCATCGGTGTCGAGGTCAGCGACACCCTTCGCAATCTGCTCGTTGGGTATATCTTCAACCAGATCGAGACGAACAGCATCATCGACCTCGGTCAGAACGGTGAAGTCGAAGTCTTCACCGAGCATGCGCACCATGGAGCGTCGCTTCTCACGACCGAGGGTCTCCAAAACATCAGCAAGCTCGGACTCGTGCAGAGAGAGCGCTATCTCATGCAGATAATCAGCGTTCTCGGCATCGACGGCAGCAATCACACGGTCGAGAAAATCCGAGCGTATAGCGCCGAGTTCGGAATAGATTCCGTCGTTTTCGTTCGGCGTTTGTGATGTGGAAGACGTGTCCATTTCGAATCTTACG
>JBCDLI010000047.1:0-19148 GCA_038745535.1 Pseudomonadota bacterium
CAAACGGGAGATGTGTTTGTCTCGATCGATGGCCGGCGGATGAAATCGTTTGCCACTGTCCAGCGCTACGTGTCGCCTCGTGCAGATCGCGAGATTGAGGCAACGCTTTCACGAAACGGGACCGAATATACGGTCACGATCATGCCTGAACGGCTGGAGACAGAAGATCGTTTTGGAAACAAAATGGAGCAGGGGATCATTGGCATAACCAGTGATCCCGACAACGCGCAGTTTCAGGAAATCGAATACGGTCCAGTGTCTGCAATCGTCGAAGCGCACAAGGAAACCGGCTACATCATCGCGCGTACCGGCAGCTACCTCTACGGGGTGATTACAGGTCGCGAACGTGCTGATCAAATCGGTGGTCCGATCCGCGTGGCGCAAGTTTCAGGGCAGGTTGCGACGCTTGGGTTCGTTGCGCTGCTCAACCTTGCTGCCATCCTTTCCATTTCCATAGGTCTGTTGAATTTGTTGCCGATTCCCGTTCTCGATGGCGGGCACTTGCTGTTTTATGCAATTGAAGCTGTGCGCGGACGGCCACTTTCGCGATCTAGCATGGAGTACGGCTACCGTTTTGGATTTGCTCTGTTGATCGCCCTGATGGTCTTTGCAACGTGGAATGATCTGATTCAGCTCTTCGGCCGAACGTGATCACGGCGTCTAACGAAACGTGTGCAAACTAGTTAAAAGTTTACCATGATTACGAAAATTACGTTGCCCATTTGCCACTGCGTGGCGAAAGGTAAACGTACTTTAACGGGTCTGGTTGCCTGTAGGGCGAAACATTGCCATAGCGGATCGGACGGCATCCTATTTTCGCCAAGTTGCGGGAATCAATGTCAGAAGACGGAATGCGGGGACTAACCTCTATGAGGTCACGGAATAAACTGCTGGCGACAGCCTCAGCGCTTTCACTGAGCGCGATGACAATCGCTGGAACAACGGTCGCACTTAACTTGGCAACAGTTACCGAAGCTCAGGCTGCGGTTGTCAGATCAATCTCGGTCCAAGGCAATGTCCGTGTTGGTGAAGCCACAATTGCTGACTTTGTAGATTACGCGCCTGGAAAAAATTACAGCGGCGCCGATCTGGATGAGGCGATTACCCAACTGTTCCGCACCGGTCTTTTCTCCGATGTGTCTGTTCGCGTATCGGGATCGACACTCGTTGTCGTTGTTGACGAGTTGTCCACTGTCAACCAAGTGCTGTTCCAGGGTAACCGCCGGATCAAAGACGACCGTCTTTCGCAGACTGTGCGGACGCGGCCTCGCGGGACATTTGACCAGCAGACGTTGGATGCCGATGTAGACGCAATCGCCGATGCTTATTCGTCCATTGGTCGAACAGACGTCACTGTCTCTGCCGACGTCGTTGATCTTGGTGACAATCGCGTGAATGTTGTGTTCCGCGTTGCGGAAGGTGGCAAAACGCGCATCTCCAATATCAATTTTGTTGGCAACCAAGCCTTTGGCGACCGCCGCCTTGCCGGTATCATTTCCACCAAAGAGACCAGCATCCTGCGTTTCTTGTCGTCTGCGGATGTCTTTGATGAGCAGCGCATCGCGGCAGATGAAGAGGCACTGCGCCGGTTCTACTTCAATCGCGGTTTTGCAGATTTCCGTGTACTCTCTAGCTCCTCAAGCACTGATCCTTCGACGGGTGACATCACGATCACGTTCGAAGTCAGCGAGGGCGAGCGCTACACGTTCGGCAACATCGACGTGGATAGCACGGTTTCCGGCGTTGATTCCGACGCACTAACGCGCCGGGTTTTGAGCCGAACAGGTGACCGATACAGTGCTGCGCGTGTCGAAGAGACACTGATTGGCATGTCGGAAGAATTGGCTGGAAACGGTTTCCCGTTTGCGGAAGTGACGCCGATCGGTAACCGTAATTTTGCGACCCAAACGATTGATATCAGCTACGTCGTAGACCAAGGGCCGCGAGCCTTCATCGAACGCATTGAGATCGTCGGAAACGCTCGCTCTCGTGATTACGTAATCCGCCGCGAGTTTGATGTCGCCGAGGGCGATGCGTTTAACCAACTGCTGGTTCGTCGCGCGCAACGTCGCTTGGAAGCGTTAGATATTTTCGAGCGCGTGAACATTACGACGCGTCCAGGCTCGTCGAGTGACCGGGTCATCGTTGTCGTGGAAGCCATCGACAAGCCGACCGGCGAGTTTGGCATCGGTGCCGGATATTCTACAGGCGGCGACGACAATGGCGTCAGCATTGACGCCTCAATTTCGGATCGTAACTTCCTTGGCCGTGGCCAGTTGGTGCGCGTTGGTGTTGGCGGTGGGGCAGATACCCGCACATACAATTTTACGTTCCGCGAGCCCTATTTCCTTGGCTATCGCATGTCGGCGACATTCTCTGCTTATCAGCGTGATTCAGAGTTCGATAGCGACGAGTTCTCAATTGAAGAACGAGGCGGATCGGTTAATTTTGGTATTCCACTCACTGATCGTCTGAACGCGAACTTCGGCTATTTCTACGATGAGCGGACCTATCGCGAAGAAGGCTTCAACGATGACGCGCCGAATGCGGATGGATCCGGTGACGGTTGTGGCCCGGCTGGTGCGGATAATCCGGTCGTGGGTTCTGGATGCGACACGCCAATCACGGTAATTCCTCTTCTCGGCGAGAATTTTATTACCTCGTCGCTCAGATACGGTCTGACATACAACTCCGTTGACGATCGCATTACGCCGCGCTCGGGAATTTTCGCAACGATCCAGCAAGAGTTTGCCGGTCTTGGCGGGGATGCGCAGTTCATTCAGACGACTGCTGAAGGCCGCTACTACCAGACCCTCGTCGAAGATGCCGATCTCATCGGTATGGTCCGCGTAACCGGCGGTAACATCTTCTCTTATGACGGTGATCTTGCAGGTGTTGACCACTTCAAAATCGGCACACGTCAGCTTCGTGGTTTCGACAGCAACGGTATTGGGCCCACCGACGAGAACGGAAACCAGATCGGTGGTAAGAACTATTTGACCGCTACACTTGAGGCGACAGCGCCGTTCCCATTCTTCCCTCGTGAGTTTGGTCTACGGGCTGGGGCGTTTCTTGATGCTGGTACTTTGTGGGGCAGTGATGTGCCCGGTGCGATCAACGATGATATCGAATGGCGCACGTCGGCCGGTATCAGCGTGATCTGGCAATCACCCTTCGCACCACTACGCTTTGATTATGCTGTTCCGCTTAATAAGGAACCGACCGATGATGAGCGTAATTTCCACTTTTCTGTGAGTTCGGCATTCTAATTGCCGAACCCGGCCGGTGTGGTTTGAACAACAAGAATTTCGGCAATAGCTTCTTCAAAGCTGCGCGGCTTTTGACCATAGAAGACGTGGCAACACTGTCTGGCGGTGAAGTTGTCAGCGGTGCTCCGACCGCGCAGGTCTGGTCGTTTTCAACAACCAAAGCGGCCGCTACCGGCGCGCTTTGCTTCGTCGAGAATACTCAAAAGCTCTCAGCAGACCTGCGCGAAGTCGCCTGCGTTCTCTGCAAACCCAAAGATGTCGATCAAATATCGACCAATGGCGCTGTCGTGGTCGTCGCGGAGCCGCAGCTTGCTTTTTCAAAAATTGTAGAAGCAGTCTTTCCGCAAGCGATTGGTCCGATGGAACTGACGGGACCGTTCGTCATCAATGACAACGGCGCAAGCGTTTCTGGCTCTGCGGCGTTGGAAGCTGATGTGCTGATTCAGCCGGGTGCCGTGATCGGCTCGGATGTTGAGGTTGGTCAGGGCACGGTAATTGGCGCGAACGCAGTGATAGCGGATGGCGTGAAGATTGGGCGTGGCTGCCATATTGGCGCAACAAGCACGATCCAGTGTGCGTTTATTGGAGACCACGTTGCCATTCATCCAGGCGTTCAGATTGGCCAAGACGGGTTTGGCTATTTGCCCACTTCAAATGGGTTGCATAAACTCCCGCATATCGGACGCGTGATAATCCAGAATTCTGTCGAGATCGGATCAGGAACAACAATCGACCGAGGCACGATTGGCGATACCGTCATTGGTGAAGGCGCGAAAATCGACAATCTCGTACAGGTGGCTCATAATGTTGTTGTCGGTCGGCACGCGGTCCTTTGTGCGCAGGTTGGTCTTGCCGGCAGCAGCGCTGTTGGTGACGGGGCCATGATGGGCGGTCGTGCGGCTCTTGCTGACGGCGTCGAGATCGGTGCGGGCACGCAAGTGGCGGCAACATCGGGCGTTATGAACAATATTCCTCCCGGAGAGCGCTGGGCTGGCACGCCAGCGCAGAAAGCTCGGACCTTCTTTCGGGAGCAGGCCGCGTTGCGAAAACTCGGCAAAGCCAATAAACCATCATAAAAAAAGATCGGGAATTTAATGACTGCGAACCACGACGCCGAGAGCCTCGCGGCCATCGATATCGATGAGCTTTTGAAAGTTCTACCCCATCGTGCGCCTTTCCTTCTCATCGACAGAATCGAAAAGATTGACGGCAACAAGTCGGCGGTTGGTATCAAGAATGTCACCTACAATGAGCCGTTTTTCCAGGGTCATTTTCCGGCGAAGCCGGTCATGCCGGGCGTGCTTCTTATCGAAGGCATGGCGCAAACCTGCGCGGCCATCGGCATTCGCAATCTGGGCACCGAAAGCGCTGCGCTTGTCTATTTTATGACAATCGATAGAGCGAAATTTCGCAGACCCGTTGGTCCTGGCGACGTGGTGGAATACCACGTGTCGCTCATCAAAATGCGCGGTCGTATTTGCAAATATCAATGCGTTGCCATGGTGCGCGACGAGAAAGTCGCGGAAGCAGAAGTCTCCGCGGTTCTTGATCCGGAAACAGACGAATGAGCGCCTCAGTTTCACAAGCCAATAACGGCGTTGTCATCCATCCAACTGCGCATGTTGAAGATGGCGCAGAGCTTGGCGAAGGCGTAAAAATCGGCCCGTTTTGTCATGTGACGCAAAAGGTTGTCCTTGGTGATCGCGTTGAGCTGAAGAGCCATGCGGTGGTTTGTAACGATACCCATATCGGCGATGACAGCGTTGTGTTTTCCCATGCTGTCGTTGGAAGTGAGCCCCAGAACATTGCCTACAAGGGCGAGGATACGATCCTGCGCGTTGGCAAGCGGGTTACGATCCGCGAAGGTGTAACCATGAACATCGGTACGGGTAATTCGCTTGGCAAAACTGTCGTTGGTAACGATTGCATGTTTCTGGCCTACGCTCACGTTGCCCACGATTGTGTGCTTGGCAACAATGTTCTGTTCGCCAATAACGTTATGATTGGCGGCCATACGACCATTGGCGACCACGTAATCGTCGGTGGTGGAGCCGGTATCCATCAGTTTTGCACCGTTGGGCACCATGCGTTTATCGGGGGCGTAACAGCCGTCGTAAGCGATGTTATCCCTTACGGCATGGTCGTTGGTAGTCGAGGTTACCTCTCAGGGTTAAACCTGGTCGGGATGAAACGGACCGGCATGTCGCGCGATGACATCAATGCGGTGCGAAATGGGTATAAGGCGTTATTCGTCGAGAACGGTAAAACCATGCGCGAAAATGCTCACGGTCTGCTGGAGACATTCAAAGACAGCGCGCCGGTCGTCGAGATGGCAAACTTTGTTCTTCGCGATACCAAACGCAAGTTCATGACGCCCTTGTCTGGTGGTCGTGGCCGCGGGCAAAGCTCTGACTGAATATGTCGGAGAGCCTGAGCTTAGAAAAAATTGGCGAGCTCGGGCTAATTGCTGGCGGGGGGCCGATCCCACTGGCGGTCATTGACCGGTTTGAGGCGTTAGGTTTACCGAGGCCGCATGTGTTTCCCATCTCTGGCGACGCTTGCGAAGAGCTCTACGAAGTTGATCATACTCCGATTTCAGTCGTCGATTTGCCGAAAGTCATACAGACCTGCAAGCGGCGGGGAATTTCTACGGTCACATTGATCGGTACGATCAAAAGCAGACCAAAAGCGACTGCGATCCGGCCCAGCTGGACCCTTCTCTCGCTACTTCCGCGGGCGATCAGAGCACTTCGCGGTGGCGATGATGGGATACTTTCTGTCGTTGTTGCAGCGTTCGAGCAGGGTGGTCTCACGGTCTTTGGCGTGCATGAGCTTTTCCCTGACCTGCTTTGCGAAGTTGGGCCGCTGGGACGAATAAAACCAAGTGCGAAGATGGTCAGCTCAATCCAAAAAGGCTTTCACGCGGCAAAAGCTTTGGGAGCCATGGATGCCGGGCAGGGGGTTGTGGTGCTAGGGCGTCGTATCGTTGCTCTTGAGGGTGCGGAGGGCACAGACGCGATGCTCGCTCGCGTGGCAGATCTGAAGAAGATAGGGCGCTTGCCAGACGGCAAGGGCGGGATCCTCGTTAAGGTCTCAAAACCTAGCCAAGAGCTTAGGGTCGATATGCCAACAAGCGGACCCAAGACGATTGAGGGCGCGATTGCGGCCAGTCTTGACGGCGTAGCGTTGGAGGCGGGAAAGACACTCGTCGCTGACAGGGCTGAAATGATCGCCAAAGCCGACGAGCACAGGCTATTTATTGTAGGGACCACCGATGACGACATCTCCGCTTAAAATTGCAATCGTTGCGGGCGAGCGATCCGGCGAAAAGCTTGCGTGCGGCATTGTGGATGAGGTCGCGAGCGTCACTGGCACGATGCCCGAGCTATGTGGCGTCGGCGGTCCTGATCTTCGATTTCGTGGGCTGAATTCACTGTTTGATGCCGATGAAATTGCTTTAATGGGCTTTGTCGAGGTTGCCAAAAGGCTTCCGCGACTTGTGCGAAGAATTTCGCAGACCGCACGTCATATCGTCGATGAGAATCCGGATGTTTTACTCCTCGTAGACAGCCCTGACTTTTCGCTTCGCGTTGCAAAAAAAGTGCGCGAGGCCGATCCATCAATTAAAATCGTGAAGTACGTGTCGCCAACTGTGTGGGCATGGCGACCCGAACGCGCTGCAAAGATGGCAAAGTTCGTGGACCATGTGTTGGCGCTTTTTCCGTTCGAACCAAGCGTGATGCGTGAGCTAGTTGGGCCTGATACGACCTATGTTGGCCATCCGCTGATTTTTGATGAGGCCCTGATGGCTGTTCGTGAAGCCCGTCGGCAGCGGCGAGAACCAAGGCCTGACGACGGGATTAACCTCGTATGCCTTCCGGGCTCCCGGTCGTGGGAAATCTCAAAACTCATCGACGATATGGGGGCAACGGTCGAGGCTCTAATCAGCCGTGGCAATCGCCTTACTATAACGATACCGACGTTGCCCAAACACGTGGATATGATCCGGCGGGAAACAGCGGCATGGCGGGCCAGCGTCGATATCACGGTTGATCGGGAAGGTCAGATGGCTGCCTATCTTGAGGCGGACGTTGCTCTTTGCGCTTCTGGCACCGTGACGCTTGAACTGGCTCTAGCGCAGGTGCCTGCGGTCAGCATCTACCGGACAGATGCAGCTATAAGGGTTTTCTTTCACTTGGTTCAGGCTTGGTCTGCGGCGTTGCCAAACATCATCGGAGATAAGCCGATCATTCCGGAATTCTATGACCACCTCATCCGGCCCGGTATGCTTGCACGTCATCTGGAGGGGCTCGGGCACTCACAGTCTACGACCCGCCGTTCGGTTATTGAAGGCTATGACTTGGTATTGGAGCGTATGCAGGTTGCCGAGCCACCCGAAGCGCTTGCGGTGAGCACGATATTGGATGTCATCGGAAAGTGAAAAAGCCGCAGAGACTAATGTCTCCGCGGCTTTTCGATTTTCCCCAATGGGCCTTGGCCCGATTTTAGCCGCGGTCAGCGACGGGAACGTATGCGCGCTTATCGGGACCAGTATAAAGCTGGCGCGGACGACCTATACGCTGGCTTGGGTCTTCAATCATCTCGTTCCACTGGGCAATCCAGCCGACGGTTCGAGCAAGTGCGAAGAGTACGGTGAACATCGTTGTTGGGAAGCCCAGCGCCTTGAGCGTGATGCCCGAATAGAAGTCGATATTTGGATAGAGCTTCTTATCGATGAAGTATTGATCGGTCAGTGCGATTTGTTCCAGTTCCATGGCAACCTGCAGAAGCGGATCATCGGACATGCCGACTTCCTTCAGCACTTCGTGACAGGTTTTCTGCATGATCGTTGCACGTGGATCGTAGTTTTTGTAAACGCGGTGACCGAAGCCCATCAGGCGGAACGGATCGTCCTTGTCTTTGGCGCGGCGGATGTATTCGGGGATGTTTTTCACATCGCCGATCTCTTCCAGCATGTTGAGCGCTGCTTCGTTGGCACCACCGTGAGCGGGACCCCAGAGGCATGCGATACCAGCTGCAATACAAGCAAATGGGTTGGCACCCGATGAACCGGCCAAACGGACCGTTGATGTAGAGGCGTTTTGTTCGTGGTCTGCGTGAAGGATGAAGATCTTATCCATCGCCTTCGCAAGCACTGGATTGACCTTGTAATCTTCACACGGAACAGCGAAGCACATGTTCAGGAAGTTGGATGCGTAATCCAGGTCGTTCTTTGGATAAACGAATGGCTGACCGATGTGATACTTGTACGCCATCGCAGCCAGTGTTGGCACTTTAGCGATCATCCGCATTGACGCGATCATGCGCTGCTTTGGGTCTGAAATGTCGGTCGAGTCGTGGTAGAATGCGGACAATGCGCCAACTACACCGCACATGATGGCCATTGGGTGTGCGTCACGGCGGAAGCCAGCGAAGAATCGGTTCATCTGCTCGTGCACCATGGTGTGGCGCGTTACGCGGAGATCAAAATCCTTCTTTTCAGCTGCAGTTGGCAGTTCGCCGTGGAGCAGGAGGTAGCAGACCTCGAGAAAATCACCGTTGTCGGCCAGTTCGTCAATCGGGTAGCCCCGGTGCATCAAAACACCTTTGCCACCGTCGATGTAAGTAATCTCGGACTCGCATGAAGCCGTCGATGTAAAGCCTGGATCAAGCGTGAACGCACCCGTTTGGGCGTAAAGTTTTGATATGTCTATTACATCGGGACCAACACTGCCTGAATAAATCGGCAAATCGAAGTTGCTGCCGTTGATATCCAGTTTTGCGTGAACGTCTGCCATTAAGCTCTCCCAATCATGTTTCCCGATCAGCGGGACCACAACGCAAAGAGCACTGCAAATCCCCGCGATTTGGCCCGTGGTTAAAGGAAATGACAGGGGGTGCCAAGCTAGCCCAAAGCCGAACGCTTCGCACCGCACCATAAGATGCGCCGCGATTTTATTGCAGCGCGTCAGAAATGCGACCCAAGGTCTCTTCGCGGCCGAGAATTGACATCAGATCGATCACGCCGGGCGAGGGAAGCCCACCGGTCAGTGCGGCCCGTATGGGCTGCATGACTTTGCCAACTTTCAGTTCTCGGACCTCCGCAAGCGCGCGCAATGCAGCGTCGGTGCTTTCCGCAGTCCAGTCATCAAGACTGTTTAGAGTTTCGAACACGAGGTTTAATCGAGCTCGAGTGGCGTCGTCTGCTAACTGTTGCTGAGCTTTGTCGTTGAGCGCAATGGGACGCTGGCTGGTAATGAAGCCGGTACTTTCTGCAAGTTCTACAAGCGTCTTTGCCCGTTCTGCTAAGGCTGGAATAGCGGCTTCTATGCGAGCGCGAAGCGTGTCGTCGCGCAGCGCTCTTCCGAAGTCAGTAAGGCTATCGGCCTGTGCGGACAGTTCTTTGAGGGCATCGATGAGTTCTTCCGTCGCCGCGGAACGCATGTAGTGGCCGTTCAGCGCCTCCAATTTCTGAAAGTCAAAACGCGCTGCGCCTTTGTTGATATCGGGAAGATTGAACCACTCGATCATCTGCGCGTCAGACATGATTTCGTCATCGCCATGGCTCCAGCCAAGACGAGCTAGATAGTTACGAAGTGCCGAAGGGAGGTAGCCCATGTCGCGGTAAGCTTCGACGCCAAGTGCACCATGACGTTTTGAAAGTTTTGCGCCGTCGGGCCCGTGGATCAGCGGAATGTGCGCCATCTCTGGCACCGTCCATCCCATAGCCTCGTAGATAACTTGCTGACGTGCAGCGTTTGTAAGGTGATCGTCGCCGCGAATGACGTGCGTGACCCCCATGTCGTGGTCATCGACCACCACGGCGAGCATATAAGTAGGCGTGCCATCGGACCGCAGGATGACAAAATCGTCGAGATCAACATTTGGAAAACTGACATCGCCCTGCACATGATCGCCAACGATGGTCGCTCCGTCTGTTGGCGCCTTAATCCTAATAACAGGGTCAACGCCTTCGGGCGCCTCGGCTTCATCGCGATCCCGCCAACGGCCATCGTAGCGCGGCTGTTTTCCAGCCTCACGCGCCGCGTCTCGCATCGCCTCCAACTCTTCAGGAGTAGTATAACATTTATATGCGGCACCGCGGGCTAAGAGTTCATTTGCAATTTCGCGATGTCGGTCGGCACGTTGAAATTGTGAGATTGGGTCGTCATCCCAATGCAGGCCCATCCAAGCCAGACCGGACTTGATCGCTTCCACCGCATCGTCCGACGATCTGGCGCGGTCGGTATCCTCAATACGCAAAAGCATTCTTCCGCCCGTGTGCTTTGCATACAGCCAGTTGAAAAGCGCTGTCCGCGCACCGCCGATGTGCAGAAATCCGGTGGGCGAGGGTGCAAAACGCGTGACGACCTGTCCGCTCATTGGTGAAACTCCAAAAGGTCAGTTTTCTGAGATGGATGGTCTCTAGTTTCGGATGTCTGACTGCGCAACCACGCTGTGCCTCCCGTTCGTGAATGCGATGTGAAACCGCTTCGGTGTTCGCCAAGCGTTCACGGTCAAAATTTGACTCCATCAGTGTTCGCGGGCGCACGCTCCTTCGCGAAGGCGCGGAAAAGCTAAAGTGCAAAAGTCACGTGGATACAAAGAAGACGATGACCGAGCGGTCACCGCTCAATCACCTCAATACCACGTTGACGAGCGCTTTCACTGGGCCGTGGGCGCAACAGATCTGCTGCCGCCCGCGGGTGTTCCGACGGTGCCGCCCGCGACTCAGAAGTTGCCCAATGCCGGTGCGCCAGAGGCTGATACATCCGCCGACGGTCGGGACAGGAAGGCAGCCCTCCGTTCACTGCGTCCTCGACTTGAGAGCTGGTTTCAAACCGCAGTTCAAACAGAGATACAAAAAGGTAGCTTCTTTGTTTGGACCCCAGTATTTCTAGGCGCTGGGTCAGTGGTCTATCTTCGCGCCGCTCCAGAACCGCAGATTACGCATTTGGTGTCCGGGCTGGCCTTTCTGGGCGTCATGACAGCGCTCGTGTTTGCCAAGGTCCAATCGTCGCTGCCACGGCTGCTCGCGCTTGCTGCTCTGTTGATGGTCGCAGGTGCTCTTGCGTCCAAAATGCAGACGGATCGGATCGGGACACAAATGCTTGGCAGTGCGATTTCCACGCACATCACCGGCGTCATTCAATCGATTGAGCGGCGCGCAAATGGGAGCGTGCGATTTACAATTGATCTGACTTCAACATCAAAACCAAAGCTCAAATATGCACCAGACCGGATCCGGGTGGTTGCGCGCAAGGTGGAGGGTCTGGACCGGTGGCCCTATGCAAACGGCTATTGGATCGAAGGTCGCGTCCGCCTGACACCGCCGTCTTCCCCGTTTCGTCCCGGTGGTTATGATTTTGCTTTTGCAAATTATTATGCGGGCATTGGAGCGAATGGGTTCTTTCTTGGAGCCGCACGCGTCGTTGGACCGAGACTAGAATACCAGCAAAGCCGTGCAGACGCGTTCAAATACGCAATTGACAACGCACGTATGCGGCTGGCTGACCGGATTACCGGCGGCGATGAACCGTCTACAGGTTTGATCGTAGCATCCGCGCTTGTCACCGGCGATCGTTCGGCGATACCCGAAGAGGTGTCGGTGGCGCTTCGCCGTTCCGGCTTGGCGCATATTCTGGCAATATCCGGCCTGCATATGGCCCTAGTTTCGGGCACAATTCTATTCGCGGTACGAAGCGGAATGTCGCTCGCCCCGGCGATGTCATCGCGTTGGCCAATTAAAAAATATGGAGCCACCGCTGCGCTTGCGTCAGCAACAGCTTACTTAATTATGTCGGGCGGAAGCGTGGCGACCCAACGCGCGTGGTTAATGTTGTCGATTATGCTTATCGCGCTCTGCCTAGATCGCTCAGCTGTGACGATGCGCAATTTGGCATTGGCAGCTGTATTCATTTTGCTGATTGCACCAAATGAGGTGATGGGGCCGTCATTCCAGATGTCATTTGCGGCGACGGGAGCACTTATTGCCGTTTACAGGTCTCGGTTTGGAAGCTGGATGTTCTCATTTGGCGCGAACGAAACAGCCCAGCCGCGTTTCATCTCGGTTGCCGCGCCATTCATTCGCTTCGCACTCGCACTGGTGACCACATCTATTGTTGCTGGGCTGGCAACGAGTATCTTCGCCGCTTACCACTTTAACCGCGTGGCGCCTTATGGACTGGTCGCCAATTTCATAGCGGTTCCTCTGGTATCGACCCTAGTCATGCCGTTGGGTGTGCTCGGCGTTCTTGCGCTGCCGTTCGGTATAGAAGGCCCAATCTTCGGCGCAATGGGCTATTTCATAAATTTGGTCGTAGGCATCGCTACTTGGGTGGTTGCGATATCGCCGCCCGGCGCGGTCGGCATCTTGCCCGATAGGTCGTATCTGTTGTTCGTCGCGGTGTTGGTTGGCTTATGCTTTTTGAAATCGAGCTTTCGTTACTTGGCGTTGCTTGTCATTGTTCCGGCGATCGGGGTTTGGCAGGCGAAGGACCGACCGGTGGCGATGTTGAGCGTCGACGCGAAACAATTTGCGCTTGCTGTTGATTCTATCATGCCGGACGGCAGCGGCGCACGCGCCCTTATTTTTAATCGCAACCGACCGAATGGCTTTACAACCGAGCAGTGGCTTCCTGCTGTAGCAGCGCAAGATTTTTCAAGCGCCACGCAGTTGGATCAGGATCCACGTGACTTTGAAGACGTATTCGACAACTCCATGGTTTGCGGACCAAATACCTGCCTAGCAAACGTCAACTATGCGAGCCGGGAAGGACGGATCGTGTATTTGAACAAAGTCAGCGATAACAACTTTTGCGCAACCGCAGATTTAATTGTTCATGCCTATGCACCGGCGACCAAAACCTGCGGTTCCAAACGATCCGCTGCGGTTGAACTAACAGCACAGGACTTGGCGTTGAGGGGCGCAGCCATGATTTACGTGGCGGAGAAGCCGGCAGGAATTGATGAAACGAACCCCTTCGAAATCATCTTTGCATTGGGCGTATCCGAAAGGCCTTGGAACGCATCGCGCGTCTATGGCCGCGCCGCAAGAAACTTAGATGAGTGGAAGCCCAAGCGCCAGTGACGTTTCCGCTACCTCACTGCTCAGTTGTAGGTGCGCACCAGACCGGCCAGTTTACCCTGTACCCGCACCCTGTCGGGGCCAAAAATACGTGTTTCATAGGCTGGGTTAGCGGCTTCAAGCGCAATGGAAGCGCCCTTGCGCCGAAAGCGCTTCAGCGTCGCTTCCTCATCGTCCACAAGCGCCACGACTATTTCCCCCGGCGCTGCGTTCTCTGTCTTCTTTATGATGACAGTGTCACCATCGAGAATGCCCGCTTCGATCATCGAATCGCCCTCAACCTCAAGTGCATAAAATTCCCCTTTGGTGATCATGTCCGGCGGGACGACAACCGAGCGCGTTTTGTGTTCGATTGCGCTGATCGGTACACCGGCAGCGATTTTTCCCATGACAGGGATGTCCACTGCATCGTTTGCAGCAGAAGCGGCGGGTCGCTCGACTGCTGCTGGCGCAACCGGTTGTCCTTTGCCACCGATGACGACGCTTGGAGAAAAGCTTCCCCTCTGAGGCGCGCGCGATGCGAGCGCGTCCGGCATCTTAATGACTTCCAATGCACGGGCTCTGTTGGGCAGCCGCCTAATGAAACCACGCTCTTCAAGCGCTGTAATCAACCGGTGAATGCCTGACTTTGATGCAAGGTCCAACGCTTCCTTCATCTCATCGAATGATGGCGGAACACCTGTCTCGTTCAAACGGTTATTGATGAAGACGAGAAGGTCGAGTTGCTTGCGTGTCAGCATGGATCACCGGAATCAAACAGAAACAAAGTTAGAACAAAGTATCTGTTCTTTATGTGTTCTGCAACAGGTCCGGAAAACAAAAACACCGCCTTGTGTAGCCGAGAAATTTGCGGGGGAATTAGCGGTGGAAGTTGCAGGGGGATAGCGAAAAACAAGCAATTGATTTTGCGCGTTATATTGGCGTTTTGGCTGCATTTAATCAATTTGGAATAACCCTAAAAATACGAAATCCCCTGCAAACACCGCCAGTGTTGATTTTATTATGTTTTTTCGGGTTTTTCGCGTTTTGTGATTGGCAGAAAAATGCTGAGGAAGGAACAATTAAGGAAGTTTAACCACTCCCTTCATAGTTCTTATTTGAGTGCGTTTCGACATAAGTCGGTAAGCTCTGGCATGTTGCCACTATCGTAGTAGGATAACCAAAAATCCATTGCGTTTTCAGGATCACTAACCGTCAGGCCGGATTTGAGAATAGCGGTTGAACTAATGGCGACAGCCATTGGAAATAACCGTGCGAACAACGCAGCCATTTCCATTGTTGGGCGCTCTGTTTCCTTAGAGCCCGAAGCGGATTTGAATATCGCGTGCAATGCAACCGCCCGCGCTATGTTCTGAGCTTCGACATCTTTCCCAGCCCAATCGGAATAATCAAAACCATAGTTTTCCCGTAATTGTGTTTGAGCCGCCGCTGGTACTTTTCCGCGGCTTCTCCAATTCGCAACTGCTTGGCGGCTCACGCCGGTCGCCTTCGCGAGGTCTTCATCTGTTTTCAGCGATAAAGCTGCTTTTGCAGCGTCTAAAAAATGATTTGCGTCCATGTCCTATCCGTTGACATAGGCGAGAATTGTGTACAAAGTCACTTTATGGAAATCCAATACCGCGAACCTAGTCTAAAACTGTATCAACTCGTCCGTGCAGAACTCGTTAAACAGGGTACTTCGTTTGCACGGTGGTGCAAAGAGCACGACGTTGATCGAACAACGGCTCATTCGGCCCTGCTTGGCCGTCATAACGGGCCAAAAGGTAAGGCTCTTCGGATGCGTTTGATCAAAGCGGCGAAGCTCGGCAAGTGACCGTGGCACTGCTCACAACTGCGCAGTTTGGGCAGCTTGTCGGCGTCACAGAACGGCATGCCCGCACCATCTTTGAACAAGAGCGCTATAAGGGCAGGCCGATAGGCATTGCGACGATTGACGGCGTTCGCGCTCGCGGTGGTATTCAACGCCTCTGCCACGTACAAACGCTGCCTGAACGTCTTCAAAAGGCCGTTGCGGAACAACAGATCGAAACGGTCGATCTGGAAGGTGTCGACTTCACGGCGAAACAAGTTCACGAGATGGAAACGCGGTTTCGCATTCTCGCACCGATCATCGCTGAAAAGCCACGGTCACCGGAACGGGTTGCAGCCCGAAACCAGATCATCGGAACCAGTTTCCTCGATTACAGGGGTACGGCCTGCGAAGTTACCTCTAAGCGGCTGGAAAAGTGGGAAAAGCGCTATCGCGAAGGCGGCTTTCTTGGCCTTGCCAGCACTCAACGCAAGTGGACTGAAAAGCCCATTATTTCCATGGAATGGGATCGTGTTGTCACGCTCTCGAAGGCAGATAAAAGGCAGATTGAAGCCGATTTGAAACAGTACGTTCGGCGGCTCTTTGCTGCTGGAACGGCGATATCAGTGCTTCGCACACTGGCGCGAGAGGAGCTCACTAAACTCACTTTGCTTGCTGGTTTCAACGTTTTGCCGCACGAAGAATTATTTAAAATCTGCGACGTGAAAGCCGATTGGGCAAAGACCGAGAAGCGATACGCGAAAGTTCACCAGTTCCAGAAGGACCACAAAGCCTATTCCGACCACCGGCCTTTTGTGGACCGTGGAGCCGATGGCACTTTGCCTAATGATGTTTGGGTTGCCGACGTTCACACGCTGGATATCCAGTTCGCCGTTGGAAACAAGGTGAAGACGGCATTCATGGTCGCGTTCATGGATTGGGCAACGCGCATCGTGATCTATGATGTGGTGCTCTATGCCGGACGCGCAGCGCCGAACAATGCCGACGTGATCGAAGTCTTCGGTCGGGCAGTCGAACGAATGGGCCTTCCTAAGCACATCATCTTCGACAACGGTTCGGAGTATAATTGGGCGGATTTTGTGCCCGATGCCCTACGGCTGAATATTCTCGCGCTCGACGGCGATCACACTGCAAACCCGATCAAACGTGCCTTACCTTATAACGCGCGGGCAAAGCCGATTGAGGCGGTGTTTCGTGTTTTGGAGGAGAACTTTTTCAAGCATATTCAGGGGTATATCGGCGGTAATCGTCATGCGACGAAGAAAATATCAAACCGCAAAACGCAAGCACCGCACGATAATTTTGAGCGGTTCGCTCAACAGTGTCGCGCGGCTGTTGAGATGTATCACAACACCGGAAGCAGCAAAGACGCCTTCCTGAAAGGCCAATCCCCCTATGAGGCGTTGAGGGCGTTTGAAGGCCAATGGAACCGCGTTGATTTAGATCCTCAACGGTTGCTTCGCGTGTTCACAACCAAAACTGACGTAGCGCTCGGAAGATCACAGTTTCGCTGGAAAAAGAAAGACTATGTGCACAAGGCGCTTGCCGAGGTCTTCGACCGTAGGGTCACGATAAGAGCGCCGAAATACCACCACTTCACCCACATTGAGGTTCTGGACCGAAACGGCAACCACCTCTGCTACGCGGAAACCAAAGAAGAGTATAAGTGGGATGATGTGCGCGGGGCGCAGTTTGCATCTGAACTGAACAAGGCGCAGCGGCAAGCTATTCAAGAGATGGCCGCCGGTTCCGCATCCTTTGCGTGATCGACGACTTCAGCCGGGAATGTCTGGCAACGGTTGTCGATAACTCAATCTCCGGAACACGGGTCGCCAGAGAGCTGGACGCGATTGCTGAGCGGCGCGGTTATCCCTGCATGATTGTCTCAGACAACGGCACGGAACTGACCTCGAACGCGATGCTCAAATGGCAACAGGACAGTCAGGTCGAATGGCATTACATCGCCCCAGGCAAACCGATGCAAAATGGCTTTGTCGAAAGCTTCAACGGGCGGCTGAGAGACGAGTGCCTGAACGAGCATCTCTTCTCAAGCTTGCCAGCAGCACGTAACATGATCGAAGATTGGAGGATCGACTACAATATTGAAAGACCCCACACGAGCCTCGACGGGCTCACACCCCATGAATTTGCAACCCGGTCGCAAGACCAAAACTGGAACACAGCTAACTTATAAACGGGTACAATCAGGGGAGCAGGTCACGTGAAATCTGCGAATTCGACAGTCCAGCTTCATTCTTTAGATGACGAATAGCATGAGATCTTTGGTTGGCGTTGTTTCCGAAACGGATATCGTCAGTTAGGTTTTCCTCATCATCAGGATCGGGCGGAGTTGCGGCGGTTCCTGATACATCATGAGATGATGGACCCGGACCGGAAGACGACTTTTTCTTATCGTCTTTCTTTTTTCCTGCATGGCATGAATCAGACCTATACCAACAGCTGCACCCACGGGATCGATCTTGGTCATGGGATCATGCGTATCAACGTCCGCAGCATGGCTACGTGTACCGGCATTGGAGTTTGCGCCAGGATCATTTGTTAAACGGCCCCAAAGATCACTGAACCAATTGTGCCCATTGGGGTCGGACTTGTTGATTGGATCATTGGCCGAATAGGCATAGCGGTTGGTGCCCACACCGGGCTGCCAAACGGGGCGTATTGGGCCTGACTAACGATGGTGCCCGTGATTAGTTAACCCATTCCAAATCGGTTTGTTCCCCAATCGCCAAGTGGTCGTCGTCCCACAAATGCATTTCGATCGCTGCGAGGTGCTCACCATGAAAGTATGCTAAAAAACCTACATCTGTTCCGTCATCTAGTCTTGCATTTGGAATGTCGGATAGAACACGTTGTGGTAGTCTTTTCATTTTTTCTGGCACTACAAATTCTGTCATCATCCCTGCCGCATTGACATTGCGTTCAGCCGATTGCCAATCGATTTCAATAACGTCTTCAAGCCGGCGACTTTCCTTAATTTTCTGGACAACCTTCTCCTCAATTTTCATCGACTAAACTCCTCATCTGACAAAGGCGGCCTGTACACGAGCGACGCCATTGACAATATTTCCTCGGACAGTAACGGTAACACCTCGGCTAACCACTTTAGTTTGAAATCGCCCCCTAATCCCCTGACTTGTCACATTTTTTTGCGCTTGATACGTTAAGTCGTCATAGGCGTTTCACTTATTGCCATCGAACCTTGCTAAATGTTTTTCCATTTTATGGCGGCCTAGATTTTTCCTCCCATATATATGCTCTGCTTTGTTTGCTCGATCCGCCTCACTCTGGTTCGAATTGGGGGCGCCGTTCCCGTCATCATCGGGATCAGGCGGAGTTGCGGCGGTACGTGAATTGTCTCGCTTACCGCTTTTCTTTTCTTCGGACGCACCATTGTTGGTGGCATTGTTATTAGTGATGAGATTGCCGATGAGATTTGCAGTGTTCTCAGATGGCGAGTTGTTAATCTCACCGTCGTCGGCTTTGTCTGACAGGGCATAGCCTATCAAACCACCGATAATGCCACCAATAATCTCGGTAAGTGACAAGGTGGTATGCCCACTCGGATCAGATTTGTTGATCGGGTCGTTTGCTGCATAGGCATAGCGGGTTCCGGCCTAGAAACGATTCACTGGATCGTTTCTACCCGCTCACGCGGGCACGGCCTTCAATGCCAACGCCTTGTTGGGTTGAGTCGCAATCGTCCCGGCTGATGACGCCCTCTCAGTCTCTGCAACAAACACTTGTGAGCATTGGATTAAGTGACATGACCCGTCGCCCGACTTAATAACTGTGCCGATTTCTTTTGGGCACGCTAATCCTCGTGACCTGAGCCCCACAAACTCCTCCAAATTTGGGTAGAATTCGTCTCGAAGAATGGAGACGGATATGAAGCGATCACGGTTCACAGAAGAACAGATCATTGGGATGCTGAAGGAGCATGAGAGCGGAGTTTCGACCGCTG
>JBCDLI010000048.1:0-19079 GCA_038745535.1 Pseudomonadota bacterium
GCCGTTGATGTTCTCAATGGAAATGTAAGTGTCACCCACCGCAATGCCGGTGTTGTTGGACGTGACCAGCAAATCGACCACGACAGAGTTCTGAAAGTCCGAATAGTCGGCGGTATCTTCACCGGCACCACCATCGTGCACGTCTGCCCCCTGCCCGCCGCGCAGCCTGTCTTCACCGCCACCGCCAATCAGCGTATCCGCACCACCACGACCGACGAGGAAGTCAGCACCGCCGTTACCCGTCAAAACGTTTGCCGTCTGGGTACCAAACAGGGCATCTGCAAAATTAGAACCCCTTAGGTTTTCGATTGAAGTATAAGTATCGCCGATAGCAATACCGGTGTTTCGGGATCCAACTAAAAGATCGGCGGTGACACCGCTGCCCGCGTCTGAGTAATCGGCCGTATCCGTGCCGTTACCGCCGTCAAGGGCGTCGGAGCCTTGGCCTCCCCGTAAGATGTCCTCGCCCGCGCCGCCTTTTAGCGTGTCATTGCTGTTGCCACCAATCAGCGTGTCATTACCAGCCGCGCCGAACAGTTGGTCAGAACCGCCTCCACCACGAATGTTGTTGGCGATCTGATTTCCGTGGATCGTGTCATTGCCACTCCCACCAATAGCATTTTCGATGACCGTGCCCCGCGAAATAGAGAGGTTTAATACGCCACCAAGGACGCTTGATAATGTGTCCGCGTATAGAGAAATCGTCTGCTGAACACTGGCACCCGAAAAGTCCAACGTGTCACTACCGCCATCGTCGTGAACCATGAAGTTTACATCGGCTCCGAGGTTGACCGCGTTATCGAGTTGCGCGTTACCGGTGTTGGAATTGTAGCCGTAGGTTGTGTTACCCAATCGCGTATTTGTGCTGCGACCGTATAGTAAATCTATCGCCACGAAGTCGGCTAAAACAGGCGTGAGCATAAACCGAAAATCGGCCCCTACGAATGTATTTGGCCCGCTAAACTCATCTCCAAACGCCTGCATGTAGGACATGATACTAAATGCGATAGAGTCATTCTGATAATAATTATCTTGCCCAAACGTTGCCGAACCATTGTAATTGCCGCCGTGGAAAAGCCCTAAAGCGTGACCAACCTCGTGAATATAGGTCTCATAGGAATAGCTATTGAAACCTGTACCAAAATTACTCAGCCAACCCGTGCTGACTGTAACGGTTGATGAATTGATGGTCGTCCCGGTAATATTTGTAGTCGCAAAAGCGGTCGCGCCTTGCTGACTATCGCTGTCGTCAAACGTAATTTCCGCAGCACCTGTCACTTCGGTAAAGTTAATGCCCGTCAAATCCGACCATGTTTCGAGTGCCGCCCTCGCGAGCGTTCTGCCGTCCGAGTTTAATTGTGTGATGTTGTAGGTGAGGCTCCCGTCCGAACCGACGTTGAAAGCGGCGATATCATCCCCGAATAAAAATCCACCGTTGTTGATTAACTGCCAAGCAATCTCGTCAATCGTGAAAACATACCCGCTCGGATCCTGTTCCACAGCGGTTAGGATGTAGTCTCCGGTCGCACTTTGAAATGAGTCTGCTTCGACAAAGTATGTGCCGGTCGAAGTGGGTGTGAAATTGAAAATGCGAGAGTCTCGAAGGTCGCCATTACCCCAAGCGCTGGCGCCGGCGTCATCATTTTCAAAGATTAAGTTGCCGTTGCCATCCCGCAATCGCAGAAAGGTGTCAGGGTTTTGATTTAGGCCAATACCGTGCAGGCGAAATTCATATGTCGTACCGGCTTGTAGCTCTATCGAAAACCAGTCTTCGTCTTGCGAGTTTGCGATGGTTCCATAGTGGGAAACTCCAAGCGTGAGTGATCCAGTAGTAGAAGTGTTCTCGGCAAAGTCACCGAGCTCGACTTCGAAAGTGGCAGAACCGGTTGGTGCCGAAGTTGCCGATAGGTTGGCGTTAGGCTGGCTGGTACTCGAACTTCCCTGCTGACCCGAACCGGTTTCGATACATGTGGGTGAAAACACAATATTGGCGCATAGAACACACATACGGCACCTTTAAACTCTATCTGCCCAAACTATAACCCGTTCCCTAGCCAGAAGCAATTTTTCGTTGCAGTGGGTTGTAGTCCCTTAACTTCCGGGGCGACAACCATTCAGATTAACGCGAAACCTCGCTTATGCCGCACCGATTTCTTTCAGTATCGGAAGTATCAATGCATCGGCCATTGAGGCAACGAGACCACTATCATGAATTCTCAATTTGTATTGTCGTGATACCGCCTCAGTCCTGACCCCGGAAATTTCAACATTGACTACTATAGAGTGCGCCGAGACCTGAGAAACTGTTGCATTTATGCTGTGACGACCAACATCATATCGCGCCAGACCATCGCTTAGCCTTTTGCAGAAATCACGAATAAACGAATTGGGCAAAGTTCCCGAGCCATCCGCTGGCGAGCACGTAATTGAAAGTGTCATAGCTTGTGGGTTGTTCATTGAAGCAAGAACGCTGGAATATGTGCTGACAACACCCAGCAAGAGACCGAAGGCCAGCGAGACAAAGATGAAAACGTTGTGGCAACGTGGCGTTTCCGCTCGTTCATGAGGATTATTTCCCATTAAATTCGCCGACCTCGCTCGTGCACCACACTCAAAAAGATTTGTTTGTGAAGACAAACCCTATCCGGCGCTTAGCATCTGAATGCTCAGGAACTCTTTACCGGCTAGAGCAGCCTAAGGCATAATGGGTAGTCAGTTCGACAGAATTTCATCAGCCGCAGACTTTCTGAAGAGACGCAGGTTTTACAGCTTATCACGATAGCAACAAGCCTCAGCCGCATATCGTTGCGGGATAATTGGGCGAAACTGGGGTCCGGCACCACTCCTCGTCGCCGGCACCTAAAGCAAAGATAAATTCAGGATAATTGATGAACTATATCGCTGATTGCGCATGCTTGCTGAACGTTTATCCATAAGCGATAGCCTACAATCCCAGTTCCAATCGTTAGAAGCGAACATACGGGGTGGGTGTAGTACCACAAATGTGTTTGGGCTCTTTGCGTAAATTTCATCGTATAAGTCCAGATGTGATCTGAACCTGCAAGAACTGAAGCCATGAAACAGAAGAGAAGGCTCGCACCGAAATAAAATCGATGCGAGCCCGTAATCTTTGCAAACTGACGCGACGAACGCGAGGATCCGAAACGGCTACTCGGCCGCCTCAACGAAACGATGGCGTTCGTAGAGGAATTTGAGCACCGCCTCGCGGCATTTCAGATAGTTTTTATCTGACGCCAATCGTACGCGATCCCGTGGTTTAGCCATGTTAACCTCAAGAATTTCGCCGATTGTTGCCGACGGACCGTTCGTCATCATCACAATGCGATCTGACAACAGCACCGCCTCGTCAACGTCGTGTGTGATCATGATCATGGTGTTACCCAGCCGCGCGTGTATTTCCATGATGGCGTCCTGAAGGTGAGCGCGCGTGAGCGCATCCAGCGCTCCAAACGGCTCATCCAGCAACAACACCTTCGGCTCCATCGCAAGCGCGCGGGCGATACCAACACGTTGCTTCATACCACCAGAGATCTCAGCTGGACGCAGGTCTTTCGCATGCGCCATCTGGACAAGGTCCAAATTGTGCATCACCCAGTCGCGACACTCTGCTTTGCTTTTCTTTCCTCTAAACACTTTGGAAACGGCAAGATCGATGTTCTCGTAGACTGTGAGCCATGGGAGCAGCGAGTGGTTTTGGAAAACCACAGCCCGCTCCGGCCCCGGTGCGTCCACGTATTCACCGTCTAGAAATACCGCTCCTGTTGATACGTCGAGAAGACCGGCGATGATGTTCATAACCGTGGACTTGCCGCAACCAGAGTGGCCAATGATTGAGATGAACTCGCCTTCATCGACACCAAGGGACACGTCTTTAAGCACTTCGTTTTGCACGCCGCCGCGCTCAAAGGTTTTACCGACAAGTTCGAGTGATAAATGATGCTTTGCCATGATGATATCTCCTTAGGCCGTCGCTGTGCCGCGGGTTACGAGTTGACCGAGATATGCGATTGCACGGTCTAGGATGAAGCCGACAACGCCCACGTAAATAAGCGCGACGATGATGTCGCTGATGAGCGATGAGTTCCACGCATCCCAGATGAAGAAGCCGATACCCACGCCACCAATCAACATTTCAGCGGCCACAATTGCGAGCCATGATAGACCAATGCCAATTCGCAGTCCGGTAAAGATATAGGGAGCTGCTGCAGGGAGCATGATCGCGGTAAAATACTCGGACTGGTTAAGACGGAGCACTTTCGCTACGTTTTGGTAGTCTTGCGGGATATTGCGAATACCGACCGCCGTGTTGATGATAATCGGCCAAATTGCGGTGATAAAGATGACGAATATGGCCGACGGTGTGCCCGCCTGAAACGCTGCAAGAGACAGTGGCAACCAAGCCAAAGGCGGAACGGTTCGAAGGACTTGGAAAATGGGGTCCAACCCGCGCATGGCCCACTGGCTCTGTCCGACAAGGACGCCGAGGGCGATGCCTGCAATGACAGCGAGGGTGTAACCTATCGCAACGCGCTCGATACTTGCGAGGATCTGCCAGAACATTCCCTGGTCAATGCCCTGCCCAGTGTAAAACGGGTCAATGATAATGGCCCAACTCTCTTCAAGCACGCGCGACGGCGAAGGTAGGCTCGACATGGGAGAAGAACACAAAACCTCCCAAACTCCCAAAAGCACGGCAAGTGTGAAGAGCGGCGGAAAGACCTCGGTTCCGTAATGCTTCGCTTTTTCAAGCGCTTTAGAACCGAACGTTTTTTCGATAGAAGGTGGATCAATTGCGAGCACGCTGGCTGTAGCCTCGGCGCGCTGGACGGGTTTCGTTTTAAGTTGAGTAACGGCCATACTCTTTCCTTTAAGAGAAATGTCGATCAATGGATGGAAGAAAGGACCGGGGCAAAAGCCCCGGCAGAGCCAAACGTCAGGCCATGTTCTTGATGGCCAAGCTGTCGAGATAGGCCATTGGATTTTCGGGATCGAAAACCTTACCGTCGAAGAACGTTTCAACGCCGCGCGATGTCGAGGTTGGTACGTCGGTAACACTGAGTTCCGCCGCTGCTTCGAGCCACAGGTCTTGGCGGTTCACTTTACCAATCAGTGCATCCATGTCTGTGTCGGCAGGAATGTTGCCCCAACGGATGTTTTCCGTAAGGAACCACTTATCATGGCTCTGGTAGGGATAGGACGCGTAGTTGTCCCAGTACTTCATGGTGTATTTGCTATCCATTTCGACACGGCCGGTACCGTAGTCGAAATTGCCCTTCACGCGCTCCACGACATCCCGGAATGGCGCGTTAATCCAGTTCCTGCGTGAACATATCTTAGCGACTTCTTCGCGGTTTTCGGCTTGTTGACACCACATCTGCGCTTCCATCACCGACATTAGCAGCGCTTTTGTGGCTTCCGGATATTGCTCCACATAGTCAGTGCGCAATGCGAAGGCTTTCTCCGGATGGTCGTACCAAAGCTCAGACGTGGTGAGCGCGGTGTACCCGATCTGCTGGTTCTTCAGCTGCTCGTTCCACGGCTCACAGACGCAGAAGCAGTCCATCGTGCCGACTTTCATGTTGGCGACCATCTGTGCTGGCGGCACCACGATTGTGTTGATGTCCGAATCCGGGTCAATGCCACCGGCAGCCATCCATTAGCGTATCCATAAATCGTGGGTGCCACCCGGGAACGTTTGAGCGGCGCTCACATCCCTGCCAGATGCCTTCTTTGCTTCCAAGGCGGTTTTGAATGGCACCGTATCCAAGCCGATCTTCAGATCAATGTATTCTTGGCCAACCGATATGCATTGGCCACCCACATTGAGACGGGCGAGAATGGACATCGGCGTCGGGATGTTATTTTGGGTCACCGTTCCCGCAGTAATAAGATACGGCATCGGCGTGAGAATATGCCCACCATCGATGCCATCGCCGTCAGATCCAAGCACGATATTATCACGCGTGGTTCCCCAGGACGCCTATTTGACAACCTCAACGTCCGGCATCCCGTATTTCTCAAAAATGCCCTTTTCTTTCGCCACAAATAAAGGTGCAGCGTCTGTGAGAGCAATGAAGCCTAGCATTGCCTTAGTTGTTTCCGGGCCTGCCGATTGTGCAAATGCGCCACTGGGAAAAGCTGCCTTTGCGGCACTCACGACGCCTGCAGCTGCCGATGTTGCGAGTATTTTTCGGCGTGAGAATTTTGTTGATTTTTCTGACATAGGGTTTCTCCAGAAGTCGATGTATAGGTCAAGTGGAACCACAACCGCGCAAAACTAAATTCGCGCAATCAATCAAACTCATTTTAAATGGGGTGGCGTATTCGGCCCTAAATTATGGCATTTGCTTCCTCGCTGATGGTAAAAGACAGGCGTTGCTGCGCCTGCTCAATGGAAAGCAATAAGCATGCCAAGTCGATTTAATTCACTAACTATCTGAAAAATAACGATATTTGACGTAGTCCGAAAAAATTAAATGCACGGCTTCGCAGCTATTTTATTGTGCGCTGCGACATAGCGTAACATTAAAGCTGTGTGTTTTGGTAGTTTTTTAGGCAGTGCATAGCCTCAGGTAAGTTTGATTTCGACGACATCTTCAGAAAAGAATTCACACGACAGAGCGAGCCAATAATGTTGGCCAGTGTCATACCAAGACACCTTGCTCTATAAGCATCGAAATCTCCCCGTGTTGCTCTATGATCGCACCGGACCCCGCAAGACGGCGGTCAGAGCTTTGCTGATTGTTCCGAGGATGCAGCAACCATTTCAATATGCTTGTAGCTTGCACTACAATTGGCGAAATGCCGGGCTCTCAAAATTGTCATTCAGGCCTTATCGTGGTGATAAACGCCTCCGCCGATTACAACGGGCAAATCGTAGACCAAAGCGCAAAAGCCTTACGGGGTTCCTCAAACATGAATTGTCTATTTGGCGATGCCCACTGGCTTACACCGGTATCCTTATGTGTTCACGACGAGTGAAATTCGGTCGGAAGCAAACCGGGTCTGCACATATTGGAGCGGTGTGCGGTCTGTTTTTGTGTTGATCGCCTTCGTCTCGATAATAATCGCACCGGGCGAAAGCCCCATCATGACCGTATCCATTTGATCGGCATGGTGTGCTTCGATAATGGTCGACTTACGCAAGTAGTCCGTGACACCTGCGGAGGCCAACGCTTTGGTGATTGACCCCATCTGCTGGACTCTCTCAGCAAAACTATCAAACCCAATACCATAAAACCACGACGTTGAGCGCGATAAGGCGATCCCGTCGGCGCGACTGAGCGTTTCAAGCCGCAATACCGCTATTCCGGCTTGTAAATTCAACGCATCACAAACGGAACCAACGGCCTTCTCCTCGCTGCTTGAAATCACCTCTGTCACCGCAGATTGCGATTGCTGCGCAACGCCCTCGGTGAACCGGGTACGTGCTCCAATCGGATAGATCACACGCGGACGACGGCGAATAAAAGTGCCGCGACCTTGATGGCTTTCCAAAACGCCTTCAGCGGCGAGCGCGTTTATTGCAGCGCGTACCGTATGCCGATTCACGCTAAATCTGCGTGCTAAAGCGCTCTCCGCTGGCAGCTTCGTCTCATCATCTAACTCTCCCGACGCAATAAGTTGCCTTAGTGCATCGGCAATTTGTCTCCAGATCGCGATGCCCGAGTTTCGGTCAACCCTGTTGGCGTCTGCCTTCATCGTCCGCCCACTTAAAATCTCGTCATGTGATTGTCACACCCGAGCGGTATCCAAGCACTTGTAGAGTTAGTTGTCTATACAAATAGACAAATTGGAGTTTGCCAAATGCAGGCGCAAGAGCGTCAATCGGTAATAGCACAAGTTCAGGCCGATGAGCTGATGACCGCTTGGGTCGCGCTCGGCATTGATCCGTCTTTCGAAGTGTTACGCGGCCCAGAAACCGGTCTCGTATCGCTCAAGGGACAGATTGGCGGCGGTGGCGCGCCGTTTCCATTCGGTGATGCAACAGCGACGCGTGCGTCAGTCAGGTTGAACGATGGACGGATTGGCCACGCAATGCTGCTTGGGCGAGATCACAGGCGCACGACGATTGCCGCCGTGATTGATGCACTGTGCCATGGTGAAGGCGACGCGGAGTTAATCGACGCCAAGCTTATGCCAGCCTTGATAAAAGCGTTGAGAGATCGCGATCAAACCCGGGCCGCACAGACGGCTGCCACCAAAGTCGACTTCTTCACAATGGTGCGGGGTGAAGACTGATGAGCCAAGCGAATACCGCGTTTCAAGGCGGCTTCACTTCACCGGTCATAGAAGCACAGGCGCATTTTCACGGTATCATGCGTGCTATGTCACGGCCGGGTACCGTCATTCCACTGGAGCCGACCGTCCAAGCGCCACGTCCGCTCAATGATGTGGCTAGCGCTGTGGCACTGACGTTATGCGATACCGATACACCCGTCTATCTCGATCACAATATGCGCGACGATGCAGTGGGCCAATGGCTGCGTTTCCATACCGGAGCGCCGGTGACCGAAGACAAAGCCGCCGCGCAGTTTGCTATCATGCGCGGATGCGAAGCGTTAAATGCTCTTGAGTGTTTTGCGCAAGGGACACGCGATTATCCCGACCGCTCGACCACACTGATCGTTCAGGTCGATGGTTTTGATGTAGAGCCGAATTGGTCGCTCAGCGGTCCGGGGATTGATGGCACAGCACAAATGTCACCGACAAATGCCCCAGCTTCAGTAGTTACGTCTTGGACGCGGAACACCACGCTGTTTCCGCGCGGTATCGATGTCATTCTGACTGCACCAGACGCCCTCTCCGCATTGCCGCGAACGATCAACATCACTCTGAACGGAAGGGTCTAATATGTATGTCGCTGTCAAGGGTGGTGAAAAAGCTATCGACAATGCCCATAGGCTGCTCGCAGATCGCCGTCGTGGCGATCGAGATATCGCTTCCCTGTCGATCAAACAGATTAGCGAGCAGCTGGCTCTGGCCGTCGATCGTGTGATGGCTGAAGGCTCGCTTTACGATCGCGAGCTTGCAGCGTTGGCCATAAAGCAGGCGCGTGGTGATCTCATTGAGGCAATATTTCTTGTCCGCGCGTACCGGACGACATTGCCGCGCTTTGGGGCGACACAGCCCATTAACACCGGCGAAATGAAGTTGGAGCGCCGAATTTCGGCAACCTACAAGGATTTACCGGGCGGCCAGATGCTCGGACCCACATTCGACTATACGCATCGGCTGCTTGATCCAGCGCTGGCCGGTGATGATGGTATTGAAAAAGCCGAAATTCGGGCCGATGCGGCACCTGAAAAAGCGATGCGCGTATCCGACATTCTGGCATCAGAGAGCCTGATTGAACCCGACGGTGAACCGTCTTCTGACACACCCTTGGACATTACCCGCGAACCGATGGAGTTTCCCATGGAACGCGAGACAAGACTGCAAGCCCTGTCGCGCGGCGATGAGGGTTTTCTCCTTGCGCTCGGGTATTCCACACAGCGCGGCTATGCTCGCAATCACCCATTTGTCGGCGAAATTCGAATTGGTGAAGTTCATGTCGAATTCGATCTTCCAGAGCTCGACCACACCGCAGTCATCGGACGTATCCAAGTCACCGAGTGCCAGATGGTCAACCAGTTCAAAGGGTCAGCCAAGGCCCCGCCACAGTTCACCCGCGGCTACGGGCTCGTTTTTGGCCAATCAGAACGTAAGGCGATGTCGATGGCACTTTGTGACCGGGCATTGCGCGCCGACGAATTGGGTGAAGACAAAACAGCGACGGCGCAGGACGAAGAGTTTGTAATCTCCCACTGCGATAACGTTCAGGCAACCGGTTTTGTCGAGCACCTGAAACTCCCCCACTACGTGGATTTTCAAGCCGAGCTCGAACTCGTTCGGACCATGCGTTCTGAGTTTGAAACACGCGCGAACAATAAATCCAACGCTGAATTCAAGGAGGCTGCGGAATGACTATTCGCGCCGTAATTTTTGACTTCGGTAACGTTCTTAACCGGTGGGAGCCAGAGGCAGCGTTCGCAGATCTGTTTAAAACGCCTGCGGAGATCGAAGACGCTATGGAGCGATTTCGCCTTCACGATTGGGTGGGCTCAGTTCTTGACGCGGGCGACGATGTTGAGGCTTCACTGAGCGACGTCGAAAAAGCTGATCCTGATCGAGCGCGCTTTCTGCGCCACTACATGCAGAACATTGAGCTGCCGCATCAAACGGCTGTGGAAGGCACTGCCGCCATCATGGAAGAGCTCCTCGAGGTGCCGGACATAAAGGTGATGGGCATGACCAATGCTGGGGCGGAGGCAGTCGCTGCACTGCGACAGCATTTTCCCGTCATTGCTCGCTTGCATGATGTGTTCATCTCCGCGGTCGAAAAGTGCATGAAGCCGGAGCCCCAGTCTTATCGCATGCTTCTTGAGCGCAATGAGCTGTCGCCGGAAGAGTGCGTTTTCATTGATGATAAATCTGCCAATGTGAATGCTGCCGAAGCACTCGGAATGCACGGTATCGTGTTCCTAAATCCCGATGAGCTTCGCGCGAAATTGGAGAAATTCGTCCCGTCGCTAAAGCCGGTCACTGACGAGGGCACGCACTCTTTCGCTCGGTACAACTTCGCCTATCTTGATGAACAGACAAAGCGGATGATCCGACGCGCTATTCTCAAGGCGATAGCGATTCCGGGCTATCAAGTGCCATTTGCCAGTCGCGAAATGCCAATGCCCTTCGGCTGGGGCACCGGTGGTGTGCAGGTGACAGCCTCAATCATCGGCCCTGATGACGTACTGAAAGTCATCGACCAAGGTTCTGATGACACGACGAACGCGGTGTCCATTCGCAAGTTCTTCCAAAACACAGCGAGCGTCGCGACCACCACAGACACCGGCAATGCAACGATTATCCAGACGCGTCACCGGATACCGGAAGAGCCGTTGAGAGATGGCCAAACGCTTGTCTATCAGGTGCCAATTCCCGAGCCGTTGCGCTTTCTCGAGCCGCGAGAAACCGAGACGCGGAAAATGCACGCGTTTGAAGAATACGGACTCATGCACGTTAAGCTCTATGAGGACATCGCAAAGAACGGACGGATTGCGACCACCTATGCCTATCCTGTGAAGGTCGAAAATCGCTATATTATGGATCCGTCTCCGACGCCCAAGTTCGACAATCCGAAAATGAACAACAGTGCGGCGCTTCAATTGTTCGGTGCCGGTCGAGAAAAACGCATCTATGCCATCCCGCCTTATACCGAAGTCGTCAGCCTCGATTTCGAAGACCACCCTTTCGAGGTCAACAAATTCGAGCAGCCATGCGCTCTGTGCGGAGCTGAAGGCGTATATCTTGACGAAGTAATCCTTGATGACCGGGGCGGACGGATGTTCTGCTGCTCTGACACCGATTTTTGCGAAAAGCGACGCGCAGCTGGGCATGTTGGACCGGAGTTTCCGGGGTCGAGACCGGGTGAAGCGGCATGACTGTTCACGATCAGCCTCTATTATCAGTCTCAAGCATCACCAAGGTTTATGGTGATCGCATCGGATGCCGCGACGTTTCCTTCGATCTTTGGCCTGGAGAAGTAATGGCCATTGTTGGCGAGAGTGGCTCCGGCAAAACGACGCTATTGAACTGTGTTTCCACGCGCCTTCCCGCGACCCACGGCTCGGTACATTACCACCTGCGTGATGGTTCACGTCGAAATCTCTACGAGATGGGTGAAGCCGAACGCCGTTTTCTGATGCGGACCGATTGGGGCTTTGTGCATCAAAATCCGGCTGACGGATTACGTATGGCGGTGTCTGCCGGTGCCAATGTCGGTGAACGATTGATGGCGATCGGTGACAGGCACTACGGAAACATCCGCGAAACGGCCACAGACTGGCTGGGCCGCGTAGAAATCGCTGCGGACCGTATCGATGATCAGCCGCGCACGTTTTCAGGCGGTATGCGTCAACGCCTCCAAATCGCACGCAACCTCGTGACGTCTCCACGTCTCATCTTCATGGACGAACCCACCGGCGGACTGGATGTTTCGGTTCAAGCGAGATTGCTTGATCTTGTTCGTGGCCTCGTTTCAGACCTCGGTCTTTCGATCATCGTCGTGACCCATGATTTGGCTGTGGCCCGTCTTCTGTCTCACCGCATTATGGTGATGAAGGATGGTCAAGTGATCGAAACGGGTTTGACCGATCGCGTTCTCGATGATCCCCGTGAGCCCTACACGCAACTCCTCGTTTCTTCCATTTTACAGGTTTAAGCATGTCTACGCCGCTCATCCTTCACGAAGTCCGAAAGTCGTTCACCATGCATCTGCGTGGCGGTGTTCAAATCCCGGTCGTTGAAAATGTGAATTTCCATCTGAGTGCCGGTGAGTGCGCTGTCCTCGGCGGTCCTTCCGGTATCGGCAAGTCGTCAGTACTGAAGATGATATACGGAAACTATGCGGTTGACGGCGGGCAGATCCTCGTGTCTCATCGTGGTGAGGCGATCGATTTGGCAAGTGCCGAGCCCCGCATTGTGCTCGACGTTCGGCGCCAATCAATTGGGTATGTCAGCCAGTTTCTTCGAACAATCCCGCGCATCGGTGCAGTCGACGTCGTTGCTGAGCCTTTGATTGCTCGCGGGACTTCACCGGGCGAGGCGGTTGAACTGGCGAAGGCTCTCCTGTGGAAGCTCAATCTACCAACGGAACTTTGGGAACTGCCACCGGCGACATTTTCAGGAGGCGAGCAACAGCGCGTGAACATCGCGCGCGGTTTTATCACCGATCACCCGATATTGCTGCTCGATGAACCAACGGCATCACTCGATGCTCGAAATCGCGCGGTCGTCATCGACATGATCGCAGAAAAGAAAGCAGCCGGCGTCGCCTTGCTTGGCATCTTTCATGATGAAGATGTGCGAGAAGCCGTCGCTGATCATATCATTGACGTATCACAATTCACAGCGCGCAAGGCAGCCTAAAGCGATGCCGAAGCTGTCAGTAAAGCCGACAGTTCATGAAACTGCTCGCGTAACCAAATCTACCCTTGGCCGCTACACCGAGATCGATGAGGGCTGTGTCGTCACCGAGTGTGAAGTCGGCGATTACTCCTACCTTATCCGCCAAACGGAAGCCTGGTGCGCAACAATTGGCAAGTTTGCCAACATTGCGAGCCATGTGCGCATTAATGCGACCAACCATCCGACGTGGCGCGCAACACAGCATCACTTCACCTACCGGGCTGGCGACTACTTTGAAGACGCGGAGAACGAGGAAAATTTCTTCGACTGGCGTCGCGCGCACAATGTCACCATCGGTCATGATGTTTGGATCGGTCACGGTGCGATCATTTTGCCGGGTTTGAACATTGGGAACGGCGCCGTTGTTGGCTCCGGCGCCGTGGTTACGAAGGATGTTGCAGCTTTCTCAATCGTCGGTGGATCGCCGGCGCGGCTCATCAAAATGCGCCATGACGATGAGACCATTGCAAAACTACAAGTTTTGGCATGGTGGCATTGGACGCATGAGCAACTGCGAGATGCATTAGACGACTTCCGAAACATGTCTGCATCTGACTTTGTTAAGAAATATAGCAACTAAATCAATGATTTGACGGCTTTTTCCACTGTCACAAAACGGCAAGAAAACTGACACGCAGAGTTCACGTGGGGCGCGTAGCAGAGGGTGACAAAGAGGTTTTCCCATGCTCGCTTTTGATCACGTGACCCGCCGATTTGGCGCAAACACTGCTGTCGATAATGTTCACCTTACGATCCCAAGTGGTCAAATGGTGGGGATAATTGGGGCATCCGGCGCAGGTAAGTCGACACTTCTGCGCATGATCAATCGGCTGATCGATACCAGCGATGGGAGCATCGTTTTCGAGAACACCAATGTGAGCGCGTTGAAGGGGCAGCAACTTCGCAATTGGCAACGCGATTGCGCGATGATCTTCCAGCAATTCAATTTGGTCCCGCGCCTGGATGTTATCACCAATGTTATGCTCGGGCGATTGAACCACCGCTCAAGCGTTGCGAGCCTATTGAGCATCTTCTCAGATCGCGAGCGTGCGATGGCAATTGCGGCGTTGGAGCGCCTCGGGATTGAAAAGGCCGCTATGCAGCGCGCCGGAACACTCTCTGGCGGTCAACAGCAGCGTGTCGCGATCGCTCGGGCGCTGATGCAAGAGCCGAAGGTGATCCTCGCCGACGAGCCGATCGCATCGCTTGATCCGCGCAACGCACAGATTGTCATGCAGTCACTCGCAGACATCAACAAGAACGACGGCATTACTGTCATCACTAACCTGCACACGCTTGATACTGCCCGCACATATTGTGAGCGCATTATCGGGATGCAGGCTGGGAAGGTGGTTTTCGATGGCGGGCCTGATCAACTTACCGAAGCTGCAGCGCGCCAAATTTATGGTGCGGAAGGTCTCGAAGACGCGTTTTCGGAAGCTGTCACATCTACCAGTCTTGCACCTGCAAAAACACCATCTGCTGCGGCTCTCGCCGCAGTTGGCCTGAAGGGTACTCCCTCAACAGAAACGGAATGGCACGGCGGTAAGGCTACACCTGCCAATTTCTGAAGTCTTTTCAGCCGATCCATAAGGGTCGGTTTTTTCGCATGAAAAAACGGAGCTCAATCATGCTTAAGAAACTTCTCGTAACTACGACGGCAGTCGCTGCTGTCTTGACCGGAGCGGTCACTGCCCAAGCGCAGGACGTATTCCGCATCGGTATCCTCGGCGGCGAAAATGAAGCGGACCGCCTTCGTAACTTCCAGTGCATGGTTGATGCGCTTCCAGCCGCCATTGGCGTGAAGGAAGTAAAACTGTTCCCAGCCGCTGACTATGATGGCGTGATCCAAGGCCTGCTCGGTGGCACGCTTGACTATGCTGAGCTCGGTGCGTCTGGCTACGCCAAGGTTCACCTGACAAATGCTGAGGCTGTTGATCCGGTACTGACCACTGTTCAAACCGATGGCGCAACCGGCTACTATTCGATCATGCTCGCCCGCAAAGACAGCGGCATCACAAACATTGAAGAAGCCAAGGGCAAAAAGCTTGGCTTCGCTGATCCCGACTCAACATCCGGTTTCCTCGTGCCATCTGTGGCGCTGCCAACCCAACTTGGCATGCCACTCGAAGAGTATTTCTCTGAGACCGGCTTCGGCGGCGGGCATGAGAACGGCGTTCTGGAAATGCTGAAAGGCAACTTCGACGTTCAAGTGACCTGGTCTTCCGGCGTTGGTGAATTCGAAGACGGCTACACATCGGGCAACATTCGCAAAATGGTCGACAAAGGTCTTCTGGACATGGACGACGTGAACGAAGTGTGGCGTTCGCCACTTATCCCGAACGGCCCGGTTGTTGTTTCCAACCAGCTGGACCAAGAGATTCGCGCTAACTTCGTCGAGTTCATGAAGGCGTTGCCCGAGTCTGATCCAGATTGCTTCCGCGCAATTCAGGGTGGCAACTTCGCTGGCTTCACCGATGTTGACCACTCGTTCTACGAGACAATCGTAGCAGCACGTAAAGCCAAGATCGGTTCTTAATCCGATCCTCTCAGCCGCGCTCCTAACCTTCGGGGCGCGGTTTTCTTTTGTTTCTTTTTAGCTGTGTAAGGCTCGCATCATGGCTGTCACCGATGTTTCAGGCATTGACCGTTTTTCTGATCATGACGGCCGATACGATGTAGACCGTCACTACCTTGAGATGCGACGTCAACGCCGCCTCTACACCGGCATCGGCGTTGGTGGCATCTTAGTGGCGGTGTTCTTCGCGCTTTGGTTTGCCAACGAGACCAACGCGGGAAAATTCTTCGACCGCCTGCCGCATTTTTTTGACTTTGTCGGTGACCTTCTACCGCGCGACGGTTGGGAGGTCTGGCGAGCGATGTTTGATCTGCCTAGCCCCTACTTCGATGGATCGTTCAAATACGATTACCCCGAGGGTCGGGTCTACTTCACCGACACGCTCTACGTGCCCGAATATTTCTACAAGATGATCGAGACGCTCAATATCGCGCTCCTTTCGACGGCAATTGGTTTCACGTTTGGTTTTCTTCTCTGTTTTCTTGCCGCGACGAACATGACGACAACGCGCTGGCTGCGCTTCTTTGTACGCCGCTTCATGGAGTTTTTTCGCGCCTTCCCGGAAATTGTGATCGCGGGCTTCTTCTTGGCGATATTCTCGCTGGGCCCCATCCCCGCGATTATCGCGGTTGCCATCCACACCATTGGCGCGCTTGGAAAAATGTTCTTCGAGGTTGTCGAGAATGCCGATATGAAACCTGACGAGGGTCTGCGTGCAGTCGGCGCAAACTGGTTTGAACGCGTGTGGTTCGGAATTGTCCCTCAGGTGATGCCCAACTTCTTGAGCTACACGCTTCTACGCCTTGAAATTAACGTGCGTGCATCGACAATCATTGGTGCTGTCGGCGCAGGCGGTATCGGCGAAACTCTTCGGCTGTCGATCAGCCAAGGTCACGAGGCGAAGACCCTCGCCATCATCCTTCTTTTGTTCACAACGATTGTTGCTGTTGATCAGCTATCGGCTTGGCTGCGCCGTAAAATCGTTGGCAATCAAGCTTTCGAATTTGGGGCCTAATTCACCATGACCACGCTCACGCAAGAACAGCTCCAAGACATTCAAGCGCGGAACCCCGAAGCTTTCAAACAACCTCTGCTGAAACGCTTTGCAGCGCCGACCGCAGTGGTGGTCTGTGTGCTCTACACCATCTACTGTTTTTGGTTTTTCTCGATCTCTAAAACGGTTTCTGAAGGCAATTGGGAGATTGCGGGCAACTATCTGGCCGATTGGATCTCCTATGAAGTTCGCCCTGACGTGAACTATTCCACCGGCGAAATTGAGATTGAGTGGCGGCGGTTTTCACCTCTTGGCGATGACCCGGAGCCAGATTGGATCGAAACATTCACTGGACCGGTAACAATCCTCACCGAGGTCGAAGTTGAGGCCGAGGCGCAAACGCCTTCAGCGCCCGATCTTTCAAATAGCTTCATGTCGCCTTCATCACCCGCGACGAGCTCTGGCAGCGGCGCTGCGAACTCGTTCATGTCGCCAAATTCTAGCGCGACGAGCACTGGTTCTGGTGGTGATGCGGATGAAATTGGCGAACCAGAGACTACGATCATTGAAGAACGTCGCGACGGCATCAATCGCGCTGTCGTGGACTTTGGCGGCGGATCGCAGATTGTGGCCATCCCGGACCTCGTTGTGGTTACGCACGCAGGCGAAGCACTTGAAATCGAGGTCGATCCGATCGGCGGTGTGGTAACTCCAAGATCGGAGTTGCCCGAATGGGCATTGCAGAAAACAGAAGGCGCGAAGGTCTTCATCGACTTTGGCTTTGACGGTCGCGCAGAGGTGCGGTCCAAAGAGGTAAAAGTCGCGAGACGCTACCTAGGCTGGGAAAACTTCGTCTTCGACACCCAGTCGCCATACTGGGGCATGTCATTCACACAAGTCGTTGGCCACCTGTTCACAGGTCCCCAACTGCGTGAAGACATGTCAAACTGGTCACTGATGTGGGACAACATCGTCAACAATGCCGAGTGGCAACACGGTGATGTATGGATCAAACTATTGCAGACGATCGTGATGGCATTCGTGGGAACGCTATTTGCTTGTATTCTGGCTTTCCCGCTTTCGTTCTTCGCTGCGCGAAACATCACGCCGAACTTTTTCGTCAATCAGGTATTGAAGCGCTTCTTCGACTTCCTTCGCTCGGTGGACATGCTGATTTGGGCGCTTTTCTTCACTCGCGCATTTGGCCCGGGCCCGCTCGCAGGCATCTCGGCTATTTTCTTCACCGATACCGGAACGTTCGGTAAACTATACGCCGAAGCTTTGGAGAATATCGACGACAAACAGCGCGAAGGCGTGAAGTCCGTCGGCGCAAGTCCGGCAGCCGTTCAGCGGTACGGCGTCGTTCCCCAGGTGCTTCCGGTATTTGCGTCACAGGCGCTCTATTTCTGGGAGTCCAATACACGCTCGGCGACTATCATCGGGGCGGTAGGCGCTGGCGGTATCGGGCTCAAATTGTGGGAAGCGATGCGCACAAACCAGGATTGGGAAAACGTTGCCTATATGGTGATCCTTATTTTGATCGTGGTGTTCCTGTTTGATGGTATATCAAATGCACTTCGCCAGCGTCTCATTGGACGGACGCACTAATGGTGGCGCATCAGCATTGAATTTTTAAACGAAAGACTTTTCGATGAATGAACATAGCGCCATCAGCACGTCCACGGTTGTGAACTATGCGCCCGAGCGCGTTTTCACCAATGCTGACATCGTGCTGGAAGACAAAGTCATTCGCGGCACACTTGTGATGCGCGATGGCAAGTTAGTAGCCGTCGACGACAGCATTTCTTCGGTTGGAGAAGACTTGCATGGCGACCTTTTGATCCCAGGGCTGATTGAGCTCCACACCGACCATCTAGAAAGCCATTATAACCCGCGTCCGGGCGTCACTTGGAACTTGATGGCAGCGGTTCAGGCTCATGATGCCCAGATCGCGGCATCGGGTATCACGACCGTATTTGACTGCCTGCGCATCGGCTCGGACGAAGATGGCGGCTTTGATGACGGTGAAATGCGCGCCATGGCGGACGCAATCTCAGACGCACAGAGAAACGGTCGACTGCGCTCTGAGCACCGCATTCATCTGCGCTGCGAAGTCTCTGCGCCGAACGTAATGCATCAGTTTGAAGACTTTGACGATGACGAGCGCGTCGGCCTCGTGTCGCTCATGGACCACGCGCCAGGTCAAAGACAGTTTCAAACGATGGAGCAATACACGCTCTACTACAAAACGAAGCGGGGCCTGACTGACGAGCAATTCAACGCCTTCGTCTCCATGCGAAAAGCTCAAAGCGCACGATATTCCAAGCCGCACCGCAAGGCACTGGCTACTGTTTGTCGCGAGCGCGGCATTGCTATTGCGAGCCACGACGACGCGACAGTTGCCCATGTCGATGAAGCCAGAGAACTAAATACAAGCGTCGCTGAGTTTCCGACGAGCTTTGAGGCAGCTGAAGCTTCGCA
>JBCDLI010000049.1:0-18810 GCA_038745535.1 Pseudomonadota bacterium
AGCCAGAGCCAGAGCCAGAGCCAGAGCCAGAGCCAGAGCCAGAGCCAGAGCCAGAGCCAGAGCCAGAGCCAGAGCCAGAGCCAGAGCCAGAGCCAGAGCCAGAGCCAGAGCCAGAGCCAGAGCCAGAGCCAGTTTCGCGTGACTCATCACGGGGCTCGGTCATCATTGGTGATGAGCCTAACGATACATTGCCGGTTGAAACGGCCGCAGAGGCGTCCGCGGGCTGGCTATCCCGTTTAACGTCGGGTCTTTCTCGGTCTTCTAAACAGCTAAGCGACAACATCGCGGGCGTTTTCACGAAGCGGAAGCTCGATGACGACACGCTTGAAGAGCTTGAAGACATTCTCATTCAAGCTGACCTTGGTATCGAGACCGCGATGCGGATCACCGACACCCTGTCTTCGGGTCGCTTCGGCAAGGACGTTTCGGTTCCTGAAGTTCGCAGCATCATGGCGTCTGAGATCGAAAAGGTTTTGGAACCGGTCGCCGAGCCGCTCGAACTCGATTTGTCTTTCAAGCCGCACGTCATCTTGGTTGTTGGAGTTAACGGAACGGGCAAGACGACGACAATCGGCAAGCTTGCCTCAAAGCTCCGTCAGGCTGGACTGTCTGTGACCCTCGGTGCGGGCGATACATTCCGTGCTGCGGCTATTGAGCAGTTGAAAATTTGGGCAGAGCGCACCGGCTCGAAATTCGTCGGTACGACGCTTGGGTCAGACGCGGCAGGACTAGCCTATGCGGCGTACGAAGAAGCACGGGACAACGGTTCTGATGTCGTCATCATAGACACGGCGGGTCGCCTGCAAAATAAGACCGAACTGATGGACGAACTGGCAAAGATCGTTCGGGTGCTGCAAAAACATGATCCCGATGCGCCACATACCGTGCTGCAAACGCTTGATGCGACCACGGGTCAAAACGCGCTCAACCAGGTCGACATTTTCCGCAATGTGGCGGGCGTAAATGGACTGGTGATGACAAAGCTCGATGGCACAGCTCGCGGTGGAATTCTCGTCGCGATCTCGGCCAAATTCAAATTGCCGGTCTATTTCATCGGCGTTGGCGAGGGCATAGATGATCTGGAGCCGTTCCGCGCCAGCGACTTCGCACAAGCTATCGCGGGCGACGGAAGCGCGCTCGCTGAGAAGGAATTGCACTGATGACCGAACAAGCGGCGACGCAGAAACCAGAGATCAATCCAGCGCTGAAACTCGGGTTAGAACTGGGTCCGCTCGTCGTTTTCTTCTTCGCAAACGCTCGTGCTGAATGGCTGGCGGAGCGCTTTCCCGCGCTGGCTGAACTTGGTGGGCCGCTTTTTATCGCGACTGGCCTATTTATGGTTGCCACGGCGATTTCGCTCGCGGTCTCGTGGCTTTTGACGCGGACCATTCCGGCCATGCCACTTGTCTCTGGCGTCGTCGTGTTCGTCTTCGGCGCGCTAACGATTTGGCTGCAGGATGAAATCTTCATCAAGATGAAGCCGACGATTGTGAACACGATGTTTGGGGCGCTGTTGCTCGGCGCGTTCTTCGCGTTCGGAAAATCGCTTTTGAAATACGTGTTCGACACAGCATTCCAGATCGATGAAGAGGGTTGGAATAAGCTCACCGTGCGCTGGGGCTTTTACTTTCTCGCCATGGCCGTGCTGAACGAGATCATCTGGCGCAACTTTTCCACCGACTTCTGGGTGGCGTTTAAGGTCTGGGGATTTACGCCACTGGCGATCATTTTCACCATGAGCCAAATGCCACTTATCATTCGTCATTCCACCGAAAAGAACTAAATTAGCCCGCCGCCGAACCCTGACGATGGGCCAATTGCGTCTCTTGGCCATCCCGGCTTAGTTTTGTTTGCATCCGAACAGGTGGCCAATGCGGACATTTCCACTTCAATTGATGCGTGGGTTTAAGAGCTTTCGCGGCGCGAAGGCGAAAGCCGGTTCGTATCAACACAGTCGCTTGGCCATTGATGGCCAGAAGCCGGAAGTCCTGGTGATCGCATGCTGCGATAGCCGCGTCACACCGGAGCTCATTTTCTCTGCCGATCCGGGCTCACTGTTCGTCGTGCGCAATGTGGCCAATCTCGTGCCGCCGCCAACGCATGATGACCGAAATCTGTCGACTGCGGCTGCCATCGAATTCGCAGTCACGGGGCTGCACGTCCGCCACATCGTGGTGCTGGGACATGCCCGGTGCGGTGGTATCAAGGCTGCGGTTGATAATGTGGACGGTCAGAAATCAACAAGCGCGGTCAGCCGATGGATGAATTGGCTACCGAAAACCGTGCATGACGATGCGCATAACCACGCCCACGATCATGATTTTCACGATGACGGTGAAGTGCTCACGCGATGTTCCCACGACCATAAATACCGCGCCGTTGAAGAGGCAGGCATTCGTCAGTCTGTGAACAATCTCATGCTCTACGACTACGTTCGTGAGGGCGTTGAATTCGGTAAACTCACGCTGCACGGCTCTTGGTTCGACATCGAAAAAGGCGAACTGTGGGTGATGGATGGTCTGACGAAGGTCTTTCACTGGACTGACGGGGTCGATTTCAAATAGGCTAATTGCAAGCTGACGACCCTTCGGAGAAAATGTGAGCAATTCCAGCGGCAAGTTCCTCGAAGGCAATCTGATGCGCCATGTGTCGGTGATGTCGTTCACATCGGCGATTGGGCTGATGGCGATCTTCGCGGTCGATTTCGTGGACATGATCTTCATCGGCATGTTGGGCAGCGATGCTTTGGCGGCTGCGGTTGGCTATGCCGGAACGGTGATCTTCTTCACCAATGCGATGAACATCGGCATGTCGATTGCGGCAGGTTCACTCGTCTCTCAGTCCATTGGTGCAGATAAGCCGGGGCTTGCCCGCGAGTATGCAACGAGCGTTGCTGTTCTTGTTGTAGCGGTTGGCATCGCGATTCCGCTCATAGCGATCCCGTTTCTGCCCCAGATCATGGCTTTGCTCGGCGCTACCGGTGAGGTGCAGCAATTGGCGGTGCGCTACACGACGATTATCCTGCCCACAATGTCGCTGATGGGTCTGGCGATGGCAGCGTCCGCTGTGCTGCGCGCTCACGGTGATGCGAAGCGGGCGATGTATACCACCCTTTCCGGTGGCATCGTGAATGCGGTGCTCGATCCGATCTTCATTTTTGGATTCGGTCTTGGCCTTGATGGTGCAGCTTATGCGTCCGTTGTCGCGCGTTTTGTGATGGCTGCCGTGTCAATGCGCGAGGCGATCAAGGTCTACCAAGCTTACTGTAAGCCGACAGCTGCGCTTGTCACCCGCGATGCCGGCATCGTGTTGGGCATCGCTGTTCCAGCTGTCGCCACAAACATCGCGACGCCCTTCGGCAATGCAATCGTGACGCGGGAAATGGCACAGTTCGGCACGGACGCCGTAGCGGGAATGGCCATCATTGGGCGCATCATGCCGATGGCTTTTGCGGTGATCCTTGCGCTTTCCGGCGCTATCGGTCCCATCGTTGGCCAAAACTACGGTGCGGGAAAATATGACCGCGTTCGTGGTGCCTACACTGCAGGCATGCAGTTCATCGTGCTGTACGTGCTCTTCGCCACGGCGGTCTTATTTGTGCTGCGCGATTCGATTGCGGGTCTCTTCAATGCCGAGGGTCTAACCCGCGATCTGATCTTTTTATACTGCGGTCCGCTGGCGCTGGCGTCGATCTTCAACGGCATCGTCTTCATGTCGAACGCCGTGTTCAACAATCTTGGTCATCCCATTTATTCGGCGTGGATCAATTGGGGGCGGCACAGCATCGGCACATATCCGTTCGCGGTTGCTGGCGGCATTTGGCTCGGCGCACAGGGCGTGTTGATCGGACAGGCCGCGGGCGGGCTTATTTTTGCAGTGGTTGCGATTTGGCTCGTGAAGCGCGTCATCGCCAATCTTGATGCCGACCGGGAGCCTGATCCTTTTCATCCTGACAAGCGCTTTCTCACCATTCTTGGTCGAAGGCACTGACGCGCTTCCGCGTTGACTTCGTCACAGCTTTGCGCGATAGCGCGGCCATCAATCAAACAGTGTTTGTATTGAGCCGCCGACCGGGGCGTGATCCCGGAGGTCAACACCCGACAGCGCGATGCGCCCTCGGGTGCACTTCCGGTTTGCGGGATGATTGCTTTAGAACCAAGCGGGTGAAGACGCGCAGCGGGGAAAACGACGATGTTTGACACATTACAGGATCGGCTTGGTTCGATCTTTTCAGGACTGACAGGCCGTGGTGCTTTGTCTGACAAGGATGTGTCGGCAGCGCTGCGTGAGGTTCGCCGGGCGCTGATCGAGGCTGACGTTTCGCTTGAAGTCGTGCGTGGCTTTGTGGAGCGCGTGCGCGAAAAGGCGGTCGGCGTTGAAGTGCTCAAAGCCATCAAGCCGGGCGAGATGGTCGTCAAGCTCGTTCACGATGAACTCGTTGAAGTGCTTGGTTCTGATGCGGAAACGATTGATCTGAACGCGCCTGCGCCTGTCGTCATTATGATGGTGGGCCTGCAGGGTTCAGGTAAAACGACTACATCTGCGAAGATCGCAAAGCGTCTGGTGGACCGCGAAAAGAGAAAGGTTCTTCTTGCGTCTCTCGATACAAGGCGTCCTGCAGCGCAAGAACAGCTTCGCCAGTTGGGCGAACAGACCGGCGTGCCGACGCTTCCCATTGTTGAAGGTCAGTCACCGGTAGAAATCGCAAAGCGGGCGGCGCAAGCAGGCAAGCTTGGCGGCCACGACGTTGTCATTCTCGACACGGCTGGCCGCACGCATATTGATGAGCCGCTCATGGTCGAGATGGCTGACATTCGGTCTGCTGCTGCGCCGCATGAGACGCTGCTCGTCGCGGATTCGCTGACCGGTCAGGACGCTGTCAATCTCGCGCGCAATTTTGATGAACGTGTCGGTATCACCGGCCTCGTACTCACCCGTATGGATGGTGACGGTCGCGGCGGTGCTGCGCTTTCCATGCGTGCGGTCACCGGCAAGCCTGTCAAGCTCATTGGTACCGGCGAAAAGATGGATGCGCTCGAAGAGTTTCATCCCAAGCGGATCGCGGATCGCATTCTCGGCATGGGCGACATCGTCTCGCTTGTTGAGAAAGCAGCCGAGACTATCGATCAGGAAAAAGCCGCTGCCATGGCCAAAAAGATGGCGGCAGGCAAATTCGACATGAACGATTTGCGCGACCAACTCGGCCAGATGAAAAAGATGGGCGGCATGGGCGGCATTATGGGTCTGATGCCCGGTATGGGAAAAATGAAAGACCAGATGGCTGCCGCCGGTTTGAACGACAACATGTTCGACCGCCAGATCGCAATCATCAACTCCATGACCAAGACCGAACGTGCCAAGCCTGACCTTCTCAAGCATAGCCGTAAAAAGCGCATCGCGAGCGGCTCCGGGACCAATGCTGCCGAGATCAACAAGCTTCTGAAAATGCACAAGCAGATGGCTGGCATGATGAAGCAGATGAAGGGCAAGAAGGGCGGCGGCCTGATGGGTAAGATGATGGGTGGCCTTGCCGGTAAAATGGGCATGCCGGGTGGCGGCATGCCAGATATGGCCAACATGGACCCAAAGCAGATGGAACAGCTGGCCAAACAAGCCGAAAAGATGGGCCTTGGCGGCCCCGGCGGACCGAAGCTGCCGGGTCTCGGCGGACCTGGTGCGCCGAAACTTCCCGGTCTTGGTGGACCCGGACTGCCAGGCTTGCCGAAGGGTGGCAAGAAGTGAATTTCGTCACCGTCAACATCCCGGTCCTTGAGACTGAGCGCCTCATTCTGCGTGGATTTGAAGAGCGCGACATGGACGCTTATGCTGCAATCCGCGCGGACGATGTCGTGACGACTTTTGTCGGCGGCTCGCAACCGCGTTATTTGGTTTGGCGGTCGGTCACGTCGATCATCGGTCAATGGGCGTGGCGTGGGTTTTCATTCTTCTGCGTGGAGGAGAAATCATCAGGCGACTGCATCGGGTCGGTTGGGCCTTACTACCCCGACGGGTGGCCTGAGCCTGAGATCGGCTGGACGCTTGCTAAATCGGCGCAAGGAAAAGGCTATGCGACCGAAGCTGGTCGGGCCGCACTCTCGTTTGCCTATCGCGATCTCGGTTGGAAAACAGCAATCAGCGTGATCGATGCCGATAATCATCCATCGCAAAATGTCGCCAAAAAGTTAGGCGCGACGCTCGAAACAAGCGGTCAATCCATCTGGGATTTCACCGCAGACATCTGGCGGCATTTGCCGCCGGACGAATTCTTTAAATCAAACCCATCAACGTCTTAAATTTCTGGAAGGACACTCAAATGGCACTCAAACTTCGCTTGGCCCGTGCAGGCTCAAAAAAGCGCCCTTACTACCACATCGTCGTTGCCGACGTGCGCTCACCGCGTGATGGCCGCTTCATTGAGCGCGTAGGCGCGTGGAACCCAATGCTGCCCAAAGCAGGTGACAAGCCGCGCGTCACGCTTGATGAAGAGCGTGTGAAGCATTGGCTTTCTGTCGGCGCACTGCCAACGGATCGTGTGCTGCGGTTCCTCGACGAGGCAGGCATCTCGAAGCGCGAGCCGCGCAACAACCCGAAGAAAGCCGAACTCGGCCAGAAGGCCAAGGAACGCATGGAAGAGAAGCAGCAGAAGGAAGAAGAAGCGCGTCAAGCTGCTGAAGATGCCAAGGCTGCTGCCGAAGCTCCTGCAGAAGAGGCCGCGGCTGAATAAGTCGCGAACCTTGCCTTTTTTACCCTTTGACCATTTTATTGGCTCACAAGGGGCGCAAAGAGCGATTCAGGTCGCAAACGGAGTATGACGATGGTTTTGGGGGCAAGCCGCACGATAGGTGCAGTTGCGGGAATTGGCGTAATCCTTGCCGGTTGCACCGGTTCAAGGGTTGGCGCACTCAATACACAGCCGGCACCGCTGCCCGCGTCACCGTCGGGCACGGTTACTGGCACTCCGCTTCCGGCACCATCGTCGCCTCAAGTAACTCAATCGCAATTTCCGGATGCCCCGCAGCCGATCACGCCGCCAACCGAAGAGGTGGCTGCCGTTGATGAAGCGCCGACCGAGGCACCGCCTCAGTCCAGCGTGACGGAAGTTGCGTCTGCACCGCCAGTTACGCGCGATGCGCTTGTGGGTGCTTGGCGTGTCGAAACGGCAGGTTCAAGCTGTCAGATGTTTATGGCCTTGACGCAGTGGACCGGTGGTTTCCGCGCTGCATCACGCGGCTGTCCCGGCGACGCCGCAAACGTTTCTGCTTGGGATGTTCGCGGTCAGCAGGTGGTGCTGAGTGACTCCGGTGGTAATCGCGTCGCCACGCTGTTCTCGTCGGGCAGTGGACGTTTTGATGGGCAGACAACGTCGGGCCGTGCCATCTCACTTTCCCGCTAAGTTTATTATCGGAGCGACTTAAATGCCCCATCGAATCCAACCCGGAGATTCGGTGGCGTCTCGCTACGGTATGATGGTGAAAGAGGGGTCTATTGATCCCGATCCGGCACAGATAGAAATTGCCGAGAAACTAGACGTACTGAACGATCAGGTCGGCCGAATTCGGCTAGCCTCGAAATCGTCGTCGCTGGGCTGGCTTTTCGCGAAGCGAGCGCCGAAGCGCAGTTCAGTTCGCGGGCTTTATATTTACGGTTCGGTTGGACGGGGCAAATCCATGCTGATGGATTTCTTCTTTCGCGCCTGCCCATTCAAGCGAAAGCGTCGCGCGCATTTTCACGATTTCATGGCCGATGTTCATGATCGGATCGGCGCGCATCGCAAAGCGCTTAAAGAAGGCACGGTAAAAGGTGACGATCCGATCCCGCCCGTGGCGAAAGCGATTGCAGATGAGTCCCGTGTGCTGTGCTTTGACGAATTCACGGTCACCGACATCGCCGATGCGATGATCTTGTCGCGGCTGTTCTCGGCCCTGTTTGGCCACGGCGTTGTGCTCGTTGCGACGTCCAACGTCGTGCCGGACAATCTCTATAAGGATGGCCTCAATCGGCAGCTTTTTCTGCCATTTGTTGATACGCTAAAAGAGCACGTCCAGGTGATGAGCCTCGATTCTGATCGCGACTATCGGCAGGGCCGCGACGCGGACAACCCCTATTACCAATCACCACTTGGTCCTGCGGTTTCCGATGCGATGGAAAATCAATGGCGCTTGGTTCTGGACGGCCAAGCTGCGAGACCGGCGACGATCGATGTTAAAGGACGTTCAATTCCTGTGTCAGCGGCCGGAAACGATGCGGCACGCTTTACGTTTTCAGAACTTTGCCAGCAGCCGCTTGGTGCGCGGGATTACCTTGCGATTGCGCGGCAATATCCAACGGTGTTGATTGAAGATGTCCCGGTAATCGGCGATGGCCAACGCAATGAGGCCAAGCGTTTTATCAATCTGATCGATACGCTCTACGACAATGGGAACCGCGTGATCATTTCGGCTGGGGCCGAGCCAGATGACCTTTATAAGGCAACGTCGGGAACGGAAGCTTTCGAATTCGCGCGGACCGCATCGCGCTTGGTGGAAATGCGCTCCGACGATTGGCAGGAGCGTTTCGCGCAGAAGAATAAGATCACAGGCGATTAGTGTACGACTAATGTCGTAACGTTCCTAAAATATTGACGTTAACGTCAAAATTATTGCCGCTAAATAACTGATATCATTATTAACCAAAGTTTCTGTTGATTTTCTATCCCGATGATTCAATCACTCGCCGCATCGGGAGGGGGAGTGCGCTATCGAATTGCGCTTCCTTTCGGGACTTTAGCACGAAGCGAGTATTCATTTATGGCACGCAACAAGATTGCACTTATCGGCTCCGGCATGATCGGGGGAACTCTGGCGCACATGATCGGGCTGAAAGAGCTCGGCGACGTCGTCCTTTTCGACATCACCGAAGGCATCCCTCAGGGTAAGGGCCTCGATATGGCGCAGTCTTCACCGGTAGATGGTTTTGACACCAACTATGTCGGTGCGAACTCCTATGAAGACATCAAGGGTGCTGACGTCTGCATCGTCACCGCGGGCGTTCCACGCAAGCCGGGCATGAGCCGTGACGACCTTATCGGCATCAACTTGAACGTGATGGAGCAGGTTGGCGCGGGCATTGCGAAATACGCGCCAGACGCATTCGTGATCTGTATCACCAACCCGCTTGATGCGATGGTATGGGCGCTGCAGAAATTTTCCGGCCTGCCCAAAAACAAGGTCTGCGGCATGGCTGGCGTGCTGGATTCAGCTCGCTTCCGCTATTTTCTCGCCGAAGAGTTTAATGTGTCTGTCGAAGACGTGACCGCGTTCGTGTTGGGCGGCCACGGTGACACCATGGTGCCGCTGGCACGCTATTCGACTGTTGCTGGTATCCCGCTTCCAGATCTGGTGAAGATGGGTTGGACCTCGCAGGAGAAGCTTGACCAGATCATCCAGCGCACACGCGATGGCGGCGCCGAAATCGTCGGTCTTCTCAAAACCGGCTCTGCCTACTACGCGCCTGCATCGTCTGCGATCGCGATGGCGGAAGCCTACCTCAAGGACAAAAAGCGCGTCCTGCCATGTGCGGCGCACCTCGATGGCCAGTATGGCTTGAAAGACATGTATGTCGGTGTGCCGACGATCATTGGTGGCGGCGGCGTTGAGCGCGTCATTGAGATCGACCTCAACAAGACCGAGCAGAAAATGTTCGACAATTCGGTCGAAGCGGTTTCCGGCCTTTGCGAAGCATGCGTGAACATCGCGCCGAATTTGAAGTGATCATCCGCTGATCAAACTGACAGGATTAATCCATGAATATTCATGAATATCAGGCCAAGCGCCTGCTGCACTCATACGGCGCGCCCGTTGCGGGCGGTGTTGCGGTTTACTCCGTTGAACAAGCCGAAGAGTGGGCCAAAAAGCTGCCCGGACCGCTTTACGTGGTCAAAAGCCAAATCCACGCCGGTGGCCGCGGTAAGGGCAAGTTCAAAGAGCTTGGCGAAGACGCAAAAGGCGGAGTTCGTCTCGCGAAATCCGTTGAGGAAGTTGTCGAGAACGCCAAAGAGATGCTCGGCAACACGCTTGTCACCAAGCAGACTGGCCCTGCGGGTAAGCAGGTCAATCGCCTGTACATCGAAGATGGTGCCGACATCGAGCGCGAGCTTTATTGCTCAATGCTGATTGACCGGACGACCGGACGCCCAGCGTTTGTTGTGTCGACCGAAGGCGGCATGGACATCGAGGCAGTCGCAGAAGAGACGCCTGAGAAAATTCTCACCCGTCCGATTGACCCTGCAAAGGGAATGACTAAGACGGATGTGAACGCGATTGCGAAGGCTCTCGAACTCAAAGGCGCGGCGAAGAAAGATGCCGACGAGCTGTTCCCGATCCTTTATCACGCGTTCACCGAAAAGGACATGAGCCTGCTCGAGATTAACCCGCTGATCGTGATGAAAGACGGTCATCTCCGGGTGCTTGATGCGAAGGTTTCCTTCGATGGCAACGCGCTTTTCCGCCATGACGACATCATGGAACTTCGCGACAAAAGCGAAGAAGACGAAAAAGAGATCGAAGCGTCCAAGCACGATCTTGCCTACGTTGCCCTTGATGGAGACATTGGCTGCATGGTCAACGGCGCTGGCCTCGCGATGGCGACGATGGACATCATCAAGCTCTACGGTGCAGAGCCTGCCAACTTCCTCGATGTTGGTGGTGGCGCTTCCAAAGAGAAAGTGACGGCCGCATTCAAGATCATCACCGCTGACCCGAACGTGAAGGGCATTCTCGTCAATATTTTCGGCGGGATCATGCGCTGTGACGTGATCGCAGAAGGCGTGGTCGCTGCGGTGAAAGAAGTTGGCCTGAAGGTGCCGCTCGTCGTGCGCCTTGAGGGCACGAATGTCGACGAAGGCAAGCGCATCATCAATGAAAGCGATGTCGACGTGATCGCCGCTGACGACTTGGACGATGCCGCCCAAAAAATTGTAGCTGCAGTGAAGGGGAACTGAGGCTCATGTCCATTCTCATCGATAAAAACACAAAAATCATTGTTCAGGGTCTGACTGGTAAGACGGGCACCTTCCACACCGAACAAGCGCTTGCCTATTTCGGCACGCAAATGGTCGCCGGTATCCATCCCAAAAAAGGTGGTGAAACGTGGAAGGCCAGCGAAGGTGCCGGTGAGGCGGCTGGAACCGAGTTGCCAATTTTTGCGACCGTAGAAGAAGCAAAGAAAGCGACCAAGGCGAACGCGTCGGTGATCTACGTTCCTCCGGGCGGCGCAGGCGCTGCGATTGAAGAAGCCATCGACGCGAAAATTCCGCTAATCATCTGCATCACCGAAGGCATCCCAGTGATGGATATGGTGCGCGTAAAGGCCAAGCTCGACAAATCGAAGTCGCGCCTGATCGGACCAAACTGCCCGGGTGTGCTCACACCGGAAGCTTGTAAGATCGGGATTATGCCAGGCCGGATTTTCCAGAAGGGTTCGGTCGGTATTTTGAGCCGTTCCGGCACGCTGACTTATGAGGCGGTGTTCCAAACATCGAATGAAGGCCTTGGCCAGTCTACCGCTGTCGGTATCGGCGGTGACCCGGTAAAGGGTACCGAATTCATCGATATGCTCGACCTATTCCTAGACGATCCAGAAACCGAGTCGATCATCATGATCGGTGAGATCGGCGGGTCGGCTGAGGAAGATGCCTGTGAGTGGCTGAAAGAGCAGGCTGCAAAGGGCCGTAAAAAGCCAATGGCAGGCTTCATTGCCGGTGTTACAGCGCCTCCTGGACGCACGATGGGTCACGCCGGTGCGGTCGTTTCCGGCGGCAAGGGCGATGCGCCTTCTAAAATGGCCGCGATGGAAGATGCGGGCATCAAGGTGTCGCCGTCACCGGCGCAGCTTGGCAAAACGCTTGTGGAAGCCCTCAAGGGTTGAGTTGAATGCGGTGCCGCGAGGGGCGGCACCTCTGAAATGAATACTAGGGCGGACGTGACGGGAAGACTTTGAGATCTGGAGGAGTCACATATGGCACGCAAGGATGAACAAAACGATCTGATGAATGCGACGTCGTTCCTCTACGGGGGCAACGCCGTTTACATTGAACAGATGCATGCAAAATTTCTCGAGGACCCGAATTCGGTCAGCGAGGACTGGCGAGATTTTTTCGCCGATGTGGAAGACGATGCGACCTCGGTTCAAAAGGTGGCCAAAGGCCCCTCTTGGAAGGAACCGCACTGGCCACAGGACGCCAATGGCGAGCTGACCTCGGCGCTCGACGGCAATTGGGGCAGCGTTGAAGCCACTGTAGCCAAGAAGCTGAAAGACAAGGCGGCAAAGTCGGGCGACGGCATATCGAACGAAGAGCTCATCCGGGCGACGCAGGACTCCGTTCGTGCCATCATGATGATCCGCGCATACCGCATGCGTGGCCACCTCCATGCCGACCTCGATCCGCTCGGTCTCGCCGGCCTGCAGGAAGATTACAACGAGCTGCATCCGTCATCTTATGGCTTCACAGAAGCTGATCTCGATCGCCGCATTTTCATCGATCACGTGCTTGGGCTTGAATACGCGACCATGCGCGAGATCGTCGATATCTGTAAGCGCACCTATTGCGGCACGATGGCGGTCGAGTATCTGCACATCTCCAATCCAGAAGAAAAGAGTTGGCTGCAGGAGCGCATCGAAGGGCCCGATAAGGGTGTCGAGTTTACGCCGAACGGCAAGAAGGCGATCCTTCAAAAGCTGATTGAGGCCGAAGGCTTCGAGCAGTTCATCGACGTCAAGTACAAAGGCACAAAACGCTTCGGTCTTGATGGCGGCGAAGCGCTTATACCGGCGCTTGAGCAGATCATCAAGCGCGGCGGTCAGATGGGTCTGAAAGACATCGTCTTTGGCATGGCACACCGTGGTCGCCTGAACGTCCTGACCCAAGTGATGGGCAAGCTGCACCGTGCGCTCTTCAACGAATTCAAGGGCGGTTCATTCGTGCCCGACGATGTCGAGGGCTCAGGTGATGTGAAATACCATCTCGGTGCCTCATCGGACCGTGAGTTCGACGGCAACAAGGTTCACCTGTCACTGACTGCGAACCCGTCTCACCTCGAGATCGTAAACCCTGTGGTCCTTGGCAAGTCACGTGCGAAGCAGGATCAGCACGCCGGTGGCGCAACCCGCCCAGAGGTCGTGCCGCTTAGCCAGCGAAAGAATGTGTTGCCCCTCTTATTGCACGGCGACGCTGCTTTTGCGGGGCAGGGTGTTGTGCCCGAATGTCTTGGCCTTTCCGGGCTTCGCGGACACCGAACAGCTGGTTCAATCCACTTCATCATCAACAACCAGATCGGCTTTACGACGAACCCTTATTTCTCACGGTCGTCCCCGTATCCGTCTGATGTGGCAAAGATGGTCGAAGCACCAATTTTCCACGTGAACGGTGATGATCCGGAAGCTGTGGTGTACGCAGCCAAGGTCGCGACCGAATACCGGATGATTTTCCATAAGCCGGTTGTCATCGACATGTTCTGCTACCGCCGGTTTGGCCACAATGAAGGCGACGAGCCCGCGTTCACGCAGCCGCTGATGTATAAAACCATCCGCAAGCACAAGACGACCGCTTCGATCTACGCCGATCAACTCATCAAGGAAGGTCACGTCACTGTCGATGAAGTCGACAAAATGCGGACGGATTGGCGTGAGGAGTTGGAGCAGGAATTTCAAGCTGCCGATGATTACAAGCCAAACCGTGCCGATTGGTTAGACGGCAAATGGTCTGGCCTTGCCACCGCCTCGCGTCAGGATGAAATTCGAAAAGGCAAGACCGCAGTTCCGGCAAAAATTCTGAAAGAGGTCGGCAAGAAACTGACCGAGGTTCCGGAGGGCTTCAAGGTCCACAGAACCATCAACCGCTTCTTGACCAACCGGGCGAAAATGATCGAGTCCGGCGAGGGCATCGACTGGGCAACGGGCGAAGCGCTCGCGTTTGGTTCGCTTGCGATGGAGGGCGTGGGTATCCGTCTGTCGGGCCAGGACTGTGAGCGCGGAACGTTTTCGCAGCGCCACTCGGTCCTCTACGATCAAGAAACCGAAGAGCGCTTCACGCCGTTGAATGCCTTGAAGCCTGGCCAAGGCCGCTACGAGGTTATCAACTCAATGCTCTCTGAAGAAGCGGTGTTGGGTTACGAGTACGGGTACACGCTGGCCGAGCCAAACTGTCTGACCATGTGGGAAGCGCAGTTCGGCGACTTCGCAAACGGTGCGCAGGTTGTGTTCGACCAGTTTATCTCATCGGGCGAACGCAAGTGGCTGCGCATGTCCGGCCTCGTCTGCCTTTTGCCCCATGGCTACGAAGGTCAGGGACCGGAGCACTCATCGGCACGTCTTGAGCGTTATCTGCAGATGTGCGCTGAGGACAATATGCAGGTGGCAAACTGTACGACGCCGGCAAACTATTTCCATATCCTTCGTCGGCAAATCAAACGCGAGTTCCGTAAGCCACTCATCTTGATGACGCCGAAGTCTTTGCTGCGTCACAAGCGTGCAACGTCGACGTTGTCAGAGCTTTCCGGCGAAAGCGCGTTCCATCGCCTGCTCTGGGATGACGCGGAGTACAACAACAAGGGCGACCTTGTGAAACTCGTGACGGATTCGAAAATTCGTCGGGTCGTCCTGTGTACGGGCAAGGTTTACTATGACCTTCTCGAAGAGCGTGAAGCGCGTGGGATTGATGACATCTATCTCCTGCGTCTCGAACAGCTCTATCCGTTCCCGGCCAAAGCGCTGATCAAAGAACTGACGCGTTTCAAAAACGCTGAGATGGTTTGGTGTCAGGAAGAGCCAAAGAATATGGGCGCCTGGACATTTATTGACCCGTATCTGGAATGGGTTCTCGCGCATATCAAAGCAAAACACGGACGTGTTCGGTACACGGGTCGCCCTGCTGCGGCGTCAACAGCGACCGGATTGATGTCCACTCACAAAGCACAGTTGGAGGCATTCCTGGAGGATGCGCTGGGCTGATCGGCCAGCGTTCAGGAAGATAAAGGAAGACAGACATGGCGAAAGAAATTCGTGTACCGACACTCGGGGAATCGGTGACTGAAGCGACAATCGGGCAGTGGTTCAAGCAGCCCGGTGAAGCTGTGAACGACGGCGAAACGCTCGTTGAACTCGAGACCGATAAAGTAACGCTGGAAGTGCCTTCACCGGGTGCCGGCACGCTTGGCGACATTGTTGCCAATGAAGGTGATACGGTCGAAGTGGATGCGCTTCTCGGCATGCTTGTCGAGGGCGATGGAGCTGCCGTGGCACCTGCACCGGCTGCCGAAGCTCCGGCAGCAGCAACCGCCCCCGCACCTGCTCCGGTCACGCCTGCACCGGCTCCTGCGGCTTCGGGCACATCGATGCCGCCAGCGCCTTCTGCTTCGAAGATGATCGCGGAGAACGGCCTTGACGCCGGTGCGATTGGCGGAACCGGCAAACGTGGTCAGGTGCTCAAAGGCGACGTCATAAACGCACTCGCCGGTGGCGCTTCTGCCGCACCTTCGCCGGCAGCTATGGCACGCCCTGCCTCTACGCCTGCTGATGCCGAGCGTGAAGAACGCGTGCGTATGCCGAAGCTTCGCCAAACGATCGCGCGTCGCTTGAAAGAAGCGCAGAACACCGCTGCGATGCTGACCACCTATAATGAGGTGGACATGACCGCGGTCATGGAAATGCGGAAGAAGTACAAGGACCTGTTTGAGAAGAAGCACGCGGTGAAGCTTGGCTTCATGGGCTTCTTCACAAAGGCTGTGACGCACGCGTTGCAGGAACTCCCGGCGGTCAACGCAGAAATTGACGGCACGGACATCGTCTACAAACATTTCTGCCATATTGGCGTCGCTGTCGGCACGGACAAAGGTTTGGTCGTTCCGGTCGTGCGCGACGCGGACCAGATGTCGATTGCCGAAGTCGAAAAAGAAATCGGTCGCCTCGGTCGTGCGGCTCGCGATGGTCAATTGTCCATGGCAGACATGCAGGGCGGTACGTTTACGATTTCCAATGGCGGCGTCTACGGCTCGCTGATGTCATCGCCGATCTTGAATGCGCCACAGTCGGGCATTTTAGGCATGCACAAAATACAAGAGCGTCCGATGGTTGTTGGCGGTCAAATTGTGGTGCGTCCGATGATGTATCTCGCACTTTCATACGATCACCGGATCGTGGACGGCAAAGAGGCCGTGACATTCCTCGTGCGCGTCAAAGAGAGCTTGGAAGACCCAGAGCGTTTGGTGCTGGAACTCTAAAGACCGACCGATCGGAAAACTCAAATAACGAGGCCGCTGACAATTTGTCGGCGGAGAAGGACAGTAAATGGCATATGATGTTGTGGTAATCGGTTCGGGACCGGGTGGCTATGTTGGAGCCATCAAAGCGGCACAGCTTGGGCTCAAAACCGCAATCGTGGAGAAGCGTGAAACGCTTGGCGGAACGTGCCTGAACATCGGCTGTATCCCTTCCAAAGCACTGCTTCACGCGTCTGAGGTCTTCCACGAAGCTGAGCATGCGATGCAGACGCTTGGCGTGGACGTAGGAAAACCAAAGCTCGATCTGAAAAAGATGATGGCGCACAAGGACGACACGGTGAAAGCCAATGTCGACGGCGTCTCATTCCTGATGAAGAAGAATAAAATCGACGTCTTCACCGGCACCGGAAAGGTGGTCGGCACTGGCAAGGTGTCTGTCGAGAAAGCTGACGGCTCGGTTGAAGAGTTGGAAACGAAGAACATCATCATTGCCACGGGGTCAGATGTCGCCGGCATCCCGGGCGTGGACGTTGAAATTGATGAGAAGGTCATCGTCTCGTCTACCGGCGGACTTGAGCTTACCAAAGTTCCAAAGAAGATGATTGTTGTCGGCGGCGGGGTCATCGGTCTCGAGCTTGGCTCGGTTTGGAACCGTCTCGGTGCCGAAGTCACGGTGGTTGAATATCTTGACACAATCCTTGGCGGCATGGATGCCGACGTGTCCAAGCAGTTCCAGAAAATGCTCGCGAAACAGGGCGTGAACTTCAAGCTCGGCGCGAAGGTGACCGACGTGAAGAAGGCTGGCCGCGGCGCAGAAGTGACTTTTGAGCCCGTCAAGGGCGGCGATGCTGAGACGTTGAAGGCAGACATCGTACTAATCGCAACGGGCCGGAAGCCTTACACGGAAAGCCTGGGTCTTGCTGAGGTCGGCGTATCGATGGATGACCGTGGCCGTGTCGACGTGAATGACCACTGGGAAACCTCGGTGAAAGGCATTTGGGCCATCGGCGATGTCGTCAAAGGACCGATGCTCGCCCACAAGGCTGAAGATGAAGGCATGGCTGTTGCAGAACGCATCGCTGGTCAGGCTGGACACGTGAATTACGGTGTGATCCCGAGTGTGGTATACACTGAGCCTGAAGTTGCCTCTGTCGGTAAGACCGAAGAGGAACTTAAAGCAGCGGGCACAGCATACATTTCTGGCAAGTTCCCATTCATGGCCAATGGTCGTGCGCGGGCAATGCTAGCAACGGAAGGCTTCGTGAAGGTGCTGGCGGACAAAGCGACCGATCAGGTGCTCGGCGTCCACATTGTGGGTAAGGGCGCGGGTGACCTCATCCACGAAGCGGCCGTGTTGATGGAATTTGGCGGTTCGTCAGAAGATCTGGCACGCACCTGTCACGCCCACCCGACCATGAGCGAAGCCGTTCGAGAAGCCGCATTGGCATCATCGACGGGCAAGCCGCTGCACATGTAAAGAAAGACGCGGCCGATGAGCGAAGTTCGGGAAGTCGAGGTCAGCACACCGCATCCGCTTCTTTCCGAAAGCGACTGGGCCGACGCCTATCAGGTGCGTGTCGCTCGTCGGTTTCGCAGCGCACGCGAGGCGGCTGAAGCCTGTATTGATGCGTTTCCAACGTGGTATCGGCCGCTTCTTGGGCTGCGCGAAGTCGTGGTTGCCCCTTTTGGCTTAAAGCATGCGAGTGATGTGACATCGGAAATGGATGTCATCGGGATCTTTCCGGTCACGAGCGAGACGCTCGAAAGGCTGGTCGCAGGCATCGACGATAAGCACCTCGATTTCCGCATCGTTGTTGATCTAGACCCCGCAGACGATGACGCGCAATTTGTAACGCTGACGACTGTGATTAAGCGCCACAATATGATTGGCAAAGGCTACTTGGCGATGGTGACGCCCTTCCACCGGGTGCTTATCAAAACCGCGTTACGGCAACTCGCGAAAAGCAGGCAATAAAAAACCCGGCCGCTGTGGAACGAAGCCGGGTCGTTTTGGGTATTTGGTCTGGGTTAGGCCTTCTGCCACTCTTCCAGATATTTGATGAGCCACGCATCAACGGGTGCAGCTTTCGCCACTTCCATTTTGTGTGTCATCTTGGTCATGTTCGCTGGTGCTTCGGCAACCGTTTGCTTGGCACCGCTCCAACCACAGGCAGAGGCGGCTGTTGCGCTGACAGCAAAAGCGGCTGCCAGTGTCAAAGTTGTCATTCGCATGGGAAAGGCTCCTTTGGCGTTTCAATTCCCCGGCATTTAAGCACCGAGAGACAAATCGTACCCCGAAATCAAAATTTGACCAGTGCTGGCCTCTCGCCGCGTCAATTTGACGTGATCACGTTCCTATTCGATCGCAGTGATTTCAAATCCCGCTTCCGCGAAAAGATTGGCAAGCCCCAGTTCGCCCGGGAGGTGAAGGGCACCCACCGCGATGAAGGCACCGCCTTGTTCTAAAAGCGCGAGTGAACGGTCAAACATAGTTTTGTTGCGCGCATCAATCAGCACTTCTTCAAACCGCCGATGGTTCTCATCGGGCTGAACTTCC
>JBCDLI010000050.1:0-18781 GCA_038745535.1 Pseudomonadota bacterium
GCGCAGAAAATCGTTGAGAACGCCGTGCGCGATCCGTTTGACCATTGGCTGACCGCAAATCCACAACAAGGCAATCGCCTACTTGAATGGGTGATGGAACGCGCCGATGAACGCCTCAAACGGCGCAAGGAGAAAGAAGTTAGTCGCAAATCCGCGGTGCGAAAACTCCGCCTGCCCGGCAAGTTGGCCGACTGCACACAGAACTCTTCCGATGGTGCGGAGCTCTTTATTGTTGAGGGCGATTCTGCGGGCGGGTCCGCCAAGCAAGCACGCATGCGCGCGAAACAGGCCGTGCTTCCGCTGCGCGGCAAAATCTTGAATGTCGCAAGTGCTGGTCGCGACAAGCTATCGGCCAATCAGCAAATCGCAGACATTATTCAAGCGCTTGGCGTCGGTACGCGGACCAAATATCGCGATGCTGATTTGCGGTATGATCGCATCATCATCATGACCGATGCTGACGTCGACGGCGCGCACATCGCGTCGCTGCTTATCACGTTCTTTTACCAAGAAATGCCCGACCTCATCCGCAATGGCCATCTCTATTTGGCCGTTCCACCCCTCTATAAACTGTCGTCCGGTGGAAGGTCATTCTATGCTCGCGATGACGAGCATCGTGCAGAAATCATCGCGCGCGAGTTTAACGGCAAGAAAGTCGAAGTTAGCCGTTTCAAGGGGCTTGGCGAAATGCTTCCGGCCCAACTTAAAGAGACGACGATGGACCCCGCTCGGCGTACGCTTCTTAGAATCGATGTTGATGAATTCGATCCTGCCCTCACGCGGCGCGCAGTTGACGATTTGATGGGCACAAAGCCAGAAGCACGTTTCCGATTTATTCAGGAAAACGCTAAATTCGCCGCTGAGCAGCTTGATATCTAGGCCGCAGCGGCAGTCAACGCTTTGGCGTGCTGGCGAGCATTGTCGCGTTTGGTCTCCAAATAAATCGAGCGCAGCAATCCTTGGATGTCATCGTTGGCCGCTGCTCGGTGATTTCCATGTCGGCTTTCCAATTTTTTCGCCAGAAGATACGTGACTTCTTGGGGTCCCATTGACAGCTTACCTTGAGCCACGTCGCGCCATATATTTACCGCATCGATGAAGATCGGACGCACGACGTCGGAGATGCCCGACTTGTGCAAAAGTGCTTCGAGTGGCGCGCGGCGATTTTGAACGAATACCGATGTGACCCGATCTGCGGTTTCGCCGCTCAGTCGTGCGAAGACGCGGCACACAAAGTCCATCTTTCCGAAACAGGCAGACCGAATAAGGAATGTCGTCGTCAGATCGCCATTGGCTTGCATCTCAGCGATGAAAGCGTCGAAGTTTCCGTCATCCACGTGGTTTGTCAGGTGAATAAGATTTTTAGCCAATGCATCCGCGCATGCTCCTTCGGCTCGACTGGTGTCGCCCATCATGTTCGAAAGCGCACTTGATGAAAGTGCCGTACATACCTGCCGAATCAGCTGATAACGGGTGACAAGCTTGAGGTGCTTAGATGCTAGCAGCGCACCGCGCACATTGCTGTCGTCGCCGTGTCGCTTGGCGATAATATGCGCGATTTTGGCGTCCAATCGCGCGTTTGGATTATTTAGCAATTCGAGGCACGCGTCTGCGGTTCCAGTTTCCGCAAGCCGCGATGCCAGGCGACTTCCCACAACAGGTCTTTTCGCGATCAATACCTGTGTCGCTGCCGGTGCTGTTGATACAATTTGCTCAAGGTCATTTTCGGTGAGCACTGGGGACCGCGCAATTACAAAGGACGCAATGTCCGGTCTGTCTTTCGCGAGCGCTAGGATAATCTGAGGTGGCGCTTCCGGGCTCAAAGCGAGAGCTTCTGCAAAAGCAAGGCGCACCTTCGGGGAAGGGTCGTCGAGAAGAAGTGTCATCGCCGCCTCCGCGCCGCAGCGATCCTCAAACGCCAGATCACATTGAAGGTAAGTTCGGGCTAACGCGGAAGCTGCTGCCGCCCGCTTTGTGGATGTTGCGGTATCTTTCCAGCATAGGAATCGTTGGGAAATCATGCACGCCTCACTCGGTTACAAACCAAAGCGTACCCAACAAAAGTTTACGGTTGGTTCACCATGTTTGTGAACTTTTGGCCGCTGGTAAGGTTTCACTCTCCGGGACGCTTGGCCTCAAACGTTGACGTGATCTGCGCGAAGTCTCGATAGCCCAAGCGGGTTAAAGGTTTGGATTTGGACACGTCGAAACGACCTTCAGATACGTACTGCTCTGCAATGTGAATGCCGACGACTTGTCCAAACACTGTCCAGGTATCCAGCTTTTTCTGATCCAAGTCGTGGAGCTGTTTCACTTCAATCACGCGACATTCCAGAACCGCCGGTGCGGATGCAACCATGGGGCAATCGATCCAGTAACAGTCGGTCTTGGACAAGCCAAATTGCTCAAATTCGGATACCCCGCGTTCCAGCGGTGCGGAGGTGTCGTTCATCACTTCAAAATCACCGTCGCCAGTGAAATTGGCTGCGAACACCCCCGTTTCTCTTGCGAAAGTTACGCTGTCTTTTTGGCCCTCTGATGAGAACATTACAATCGGCGGTTTGCCGGCCACGGCGTTGTAAAAGCTGTATGGCGCGACGTTCTCCGCACCGCTTTTCGCACGGGTTGAAATCCAGCCAATCGGTCGTGGCGAAACGATCGCTTTGAACGGATCGTGGGTCAGCCCGTGAGCTTTATGATTGCCCGGTTCAAACCGCATTTGCCGCTCAATCTTCCAGATAACTTGTTTTGGCTGCAATATCTGGACGTGGCCGGTCTTCCATCGGACTCTCAATCGAACCGAGATGGACCACCCCCGCAATACGTTCGTGTTCTTCAAGGCCGAGCAGCGCTCTGCCCTCAGCGTTATCGCACCACCAGCCAGATATCCAATTGGCGCCAAAGCCCATTGCAGTCGCTGCAGTCACAAGGTTCATGGTCGCTGCGCCCGCTGACAAAAACATTTCCCACTCTGGTATGCGTGGATGCTCAAGTGGTGTGTAGATGACCGCGACCGCCATCGGCGCGCGTGAAAGTCTGGTGCGTTCGCGCGCGTATTCTTCTTCGATTTTATCTGGAAAAACTCTGCGAGCGAGCGCTTCCAATTCCAGACCTATGCGTTCACCGGCTTTTCGTTTTATGACGAGAAATCGCCAGGGTTCCAAGCGCCCATGGTCAGGGACGCGCGCAGCAATTGTGAGCAAATCGGTCAGCTCCTCTTTTGAGGGGCCGGGGTCAGCCAGAAGGGAAAGAGCCGCCGACCGCCGCGTTTTTAAAAATGAAAGCGTCTCGTCACTACGTTGCATCTGCGTCTCCTGCTCTTTGGTATTTGAGCATTAATCTTGAAAATGCCACGTAAATCGGGTCTCAAAGACGCTCACGGGAGGGATCGACCATGTTTCGAACAGCTTTGACCATTTTCGCGCCGCTGTTTTTAATCGTGGCCGCGCAGGCGCAAACTGTTGATCCACTTGATTCGATTAATATTCCTGGCATCACCAATTACGCGCCGTCGCAGCGCACATCGCCTCTGATAGACAGAACGAATGCCGGCGAATTGCTTCTGGACGCCGTTCTGACCGTTGATTCTGAACCGCTGTCCGACGGGATCGTTTGGCGGATTTATAATTCTGAGATGGTGCCGGGAGAGGACTCGCTGCGGCTTGTCGCAAAATCCAAAGGCGGCGGAGGTCGTTTCTTACTGGAACGCGGAGACTATATCATCCACGCGGCTTTTGGCCGGGCTACAGCCACAAAAAAAGTAAGTGTCGGCGGTGAGACGCTTAACGATGTGCTGGTTCTCGATGCCGGTGGCCTCTTGCTCGATGCTGAACTACCAGACGGCACATCTCCGCGTTCTGAACTGCTGCGATTTGATGTTTTTTCCATCAACGAGTCTACCGGTGAACACACGCTCGTAATTCCGTCAGTTCAGCAAAGACATCTGGTTCGGCTACCCGCTGGAACATATCATGTGAAATCAACTTACGGGTCACACAACGCGGAGATTCGCGCCGATCTACGGGTTGAGCCGGGAAAGACCGTTGAGGCGACAATTAAACATCAAGCCGCCTATGCAGCTTTCGAGTTAGTACGCGAAGTCGGGGGCCTACCGCTCGCAGACACAGCTTGGTCGATCTACACGCCATCTGGCGACATTATCGTTGAACACGCAGGACCAAGTCCGTCTGCTATTCTGGCGGCGGGCACGTACACCGTGATTGCTGAAAACCGTGACCGAATTTTTGAGCGCGAAGTGGAAATTCAGGGCGGCGCTGATCTCGAAATCGAAATTCTTGCTACCGGTGGCTACGACCGAACCGACGAAGGTTGAGAGTTTTTCACGGAAGGCGGCGCAAGCGAAAATACCGCGTTTTGTAAATATTTTAGCAGCTGCGCGCGGTCGGTCATCTTAGACAGCTGATCGGCTGTGATCGTTTCACCGATGGTCGCGTGAATTTGCTTTCCGTAAAGCCGTTGAAATTCCCGGATAAGCATTGAGGTGCGTAACGTCAGCGAAAAACGACTGGCCAAGTGGAAAAGCCAGCCATTCTGACCCTGAAAATGCACCGGGATGACGTTCGCATTGGCCGATTGTACGAGGCGAGCAACAAACATTTTCCACGGTAGATCGACGGCCTTTCCGACACCTTTTGGCGCGGTGGCGACGCCACCGGACGGGAAAATGATAATCGTGACGCCTTCTTTTGAGAGACGAACGGCCTCACGTCTTGTTTGGAGATTTAGGGCAATCGCTTCCTTGGTTTCCTCAAACGAGATCGGCAAAGAATAGGGCCTGATCTCCGGGACCTTGAGAAGATCGTTGTTTATGATCACCCGAAATGGTCGATTGATTTGCTCCGCAAGGGACAAAAATGCGATACCATCACCAATCCCGTATGGGTGATTTGCTATCATAACAAGCGGACCGGAGGGCAGATTGAATGGCGGCCATGTGCCGCCAGCAACCAATTCGACCTCAATCAGCTTCAACATCTCTGTGAAGATTGTTTCGCTTTTGCCGAAGATCTCAGTACGCCATTGGTCATAAAGATCGGCGAGACGTTCGCGACCGGAGAGGTTTTCTACGCCACGAATAAGAACCTGTTTCCAAACAGGATCGGTGGGCCGTGCGTAGGACAGTTCGGCAAAGCGGATTTCACGACCCATTTCTGTCTCCCCAGTTTGAGTGCGCAGCTTCTAGATTGTCGTGATATCAAAGTTGTGACAGCACAAAACCCATACCAAACTGCACTTTTGCTAGCGGCGTTTCAAATCAGGTGGTGTCGCCTCGTCGATCAGCATGGTCTTAGCCTCAGCGAGGGGCATAAGAGTTTGGTCGCGTGACCCGAGCCTTCGGATGTTGACTGCGTTCTCTTCGGCCTCGCGCTTACCAACAACGACAATCACTGGCACCTTCTGTAACGAATGTTCGCGCACCTTGTAATTGATCTTCTCGTTTCGGAAATCTGTGCGGACGTCTAGGCCAGCGGCTTTCAGTTCCGCCGCCACTTGTTCGCCATAGCTGTCTGCGTCCGATGTGATAGTGGCGACAACAACTTGCGTTGGCGCTAGCCACAGTGGGAAATGCCCTGCGTAGTTCTCCAGCATCATGCCAAGGAACCGTTCAAGCGATCCGCCTATCGCACGGTGGATCATCACGGGCTGCTTCTTCTCGGAATCGGCCCCGATATAAAACATGCCAAACCGCTCGGGCAGATTGAAGTCCACTTGCGTGGTGCCACACTGCCAGTCACGACCGATTGCGTCCTTCAACGTGTATTCGAATTTTGGACCGTAGAACGTGCCCTCACCTTCATTGATACCAATGGAAATCCGAGGATCGCTGGCCGCCATCTTATCCAGTGCGCTGCGCAGGATCTCCTCTGAATGATCCCATGCTGCGTCGGTGCCGACACGTTTTTCAGGACGCGTCGCGAGTTTTACCTCAACTTTGTCAAAGCCGAAATCTTCGTAGACGCTCATCATGAGATCGTTGATTTTGAGTATCTCATCTTCAAGCTGGTCTTCGGTACAGAATACGTGCGCATCATCTTGGGTGAAGCCGCGAACACGCATGAGGCCGTGAAGCGCGCCCGATGGCTCGTACCGATGCACGAGACCAAATTCAGCCATGCGCACTGGCAAGTCGCGGTAACTCTTCAAGCCGTGTTTGAAGATTTGGATATTGCCGGGACAGTTCATTGGCTTGAGAGCGAACGTCCGCTGGTCATCGGCTTCGGGGTCAGCGGAACGCACACCAAACATGTTCTCTTTATACCAGCCCCAATGGCCCGACGTTTCCCAGAGATCGGACACCAGTATTTGCGGTGTGCTGACCTCCTCGTAATCATCTTTTATTCGACGACGCATATACGCGAGCAGGTTCTGGAAGACCTTCCAGCCCTCGCTGTGCCAGAAGACGACGCCCGGGCCTTCTTCCTGGAAATGAAACAGGTCCATCTCGCGCCCGAGCTTACGATGGTCGCGTTTTTCCGCCTCTTCAAGCATCTTTAGATGCGCGTCGAGCTGCTCTTTGTCCGCCCAAGCTGTGCCGTAAATGCGCGTGAGCATCTCGTTGTCGGAATCGCCACGCCAGTAAGCGCCGGCAACCTTCATGAGCTTGAAGCCATCACCAATCTGCCCGGTCGATTGCATGTGCGGCCCACGGCAGAGATCAAACCACTCGCCCTGTCGGTAGATTTTAACATCTTCGCCTTCCGGGATCGCGTCGACGAGTTCCACCTTGTAGGTTTCACCCATCTCGGTGAAGACCTCTTTTGCCTTCTCGCGCGACCAGACTTCCTTCGTGAATTTGTCATTGCGTTTGATGATCTGCTGCATCTTCTTTTCGATTTTTGGCAGATCGTCCGGCGTGAATGGTTCATCTTTTGCGAAGTCGTAAAAGAAGCCGTTCTCGATGACTGGGCCGATGGTGACTTGCGTGCCCGGCCAAATTTCTTGCACTGCTTCTGCCATAACATGCGCGCAGTCGTGGCGGATTAATTCCAGCGCGCGCGGATCATCACGGCCTATGAACTCAATCGCCCCACCAGTCACGGGATCAGACAGATCTTTGACCTCGCCCTCAATGGCCATAGCGAGGGACTTCTTGGCTAGCGATTTAGAAATTGCTTCGGCAACTTCGCGCCCGGTCGTGCCAGTGCTGTAGTCGCGCTTCGAATTATCGGGAAAAATCAGTTGGACAGCATCGCCCATGACAGAGCTCCTTTTCCAGTCCCGCCTACGAATGCGGGTGGTTTGTGTGTGCAAATGCGATAGCGAGGTGCGCCGCAAAAGTGAAGGGCCAACTCTGTGAGTTGGAAACGCCTATTGGCCGTAGGTCACGCCATCCACTTCGAAGCTTAGGATGTGCATCTGCGTTCGGTCCCGCCAGTCTTCACGCACCGAAAATCGGACGGTTCGCAGCTGGCCAAAATTCTCAAAGTCGGCACGCACTGTGTATAGCCCGCGCAATGGCGGTATGTCTGGGTCAAATCGGACGCTAAGTTTCGAGATTTGCGAATCCTGCCCGCCAATGATCGGGTCGGCCCCTAACCAACCGGGATCAATGTTTGGTATGATTGCACTGTCGAAGAATTGCTCAGCGTAAGGTGATTGCAACGGCGAAGGACCGCCGCTTTCCTGTGCGATGACGGCGTCCATCAGCTCATTTACGAGACCAATGGCGCGACGGTCTGTTCTCACGCCCGCCACTACACCGGTATCTTCCCGCAAAAATCTTCCCGCTACCCACCCTTTTTCACCACTTGGAGCGTGGAAGATGAAACACCATCGCGCAGGCAGCGCTACGCGTTCTGCTTCGCTTAATGCATCGAGATCGCCGAGTGTGTAATACGGAACACATGCAAGATTTCGCAACGCGCGGGCACCGGGCGGCAGGGAGCCGATGACCGGATAATCGGTTCCCGGCCCCATGCGCACATTCAACCGGTCACCGGCCTCAATGCCAGCCACTTGCCATGCCTCCGGGCCGTCTGCCTCGGCAAATGCGGCGTCAACGAGCGCGATGAACGAGAGAAACAAGGCCGCGAAACGGGTCATGCAAACCTCCGTGAAAGATGTCTTCAAAGGCAAGCAGACTTTGCGCAAAACTCAATCACCCAAATAGGCGATGCGATATGGTTTGGTACGCGGTGAAGGCAAAGCTATAGCGAGGCCATGACGATACCCATAATGAAATCAAAGGTGCTCTTGTTTGGAGCTACAGGCACAATTGGGCGTGCGGTTTTCGATGAGTTAAACCGCCGCGGCGTGGACGTCATATGCGTTCTGCGAGCTGGCAGCACGTCGAAACTTCCGCAGAATGCGTCATATTTGGAAGCTGATGTGACCGATGTGGCCTCTTTGAATTCGCTGTTTGAACATCACAGATTTGACGCAGTCATTTCCTGCATGGCCTCACGTAATGGTGCCCCAACGGACGCGTGGACGGTTGACTATCAGGCGAACTCAAGTGCTTTGGCCGCTGCGAAAAATGCGGGCGTAAGGCAATTTATCCTGCTCTCTGCAATCTGTGTGCAAAAGCCACGTCTGGCCTTTCAGCATGCTAAACTGGCGTTTGAAAAAGAGCTGATCGATAGCGGCGTAACCTACTCCATCGTGCGCCCGACTGCCTATTTCAAATCACTATCGGGCCAAATAAAGCGCGTTCAAGCGGGCAAACCGTTCCTCGTTTTCGGCGATGGATTGCTGACTGCTTGCAAGCCGATCAGCAACGGTGATCTCGCGCGCTACATCGTGTCGTGTCTCGATGATCCTGCGAAACAAAACAAGATCCTACCAATAGGAGGCCCCGGCCTCGAGATCACCCCGCTTGATCAGGTTGCGATGCTCGAAGAGGTGGTCGGCAGAAAGGTGAAAGTCCGCGAAGTTCCTATTGCGCTGATGAATGCAATAATCGGCATGCTCTCGGTTGCGGGTTTATTCAGCGCCAAAGCGCGCGACAGAGCTAATTACGCGCGCATCGGACACTACTATGCAACGGAAAGTATGTTGGTTTGGGATGCGGAGGCTCGGCGTTATGATGCGGACGCAACGCCAGAGTTTGGGACAGAGACGCTGAAAGAGCACTACGAAGCAGTTTTGAGCGGAGACGCACGCGCAGACTTGGGAGAACACGCGATCTTCGCTCATTAGCGACCGTTTACAAATTTGCTACGCAACTCTGCGACCTGCAGTGCTGACCAGAAATTAGTATACCGTTCCAAGGTAGCTGAGGTGCGGCACCTCAAACAATTGCTGCCTCTGTCGCCGCTCTTAGCTCTTCCTCGGTCACCCCGTCAGCAAGTTCTACAATCTTCAAACCGCCCTCGACCACGTCGAGAACGCCAAGATTTGTGATGATGCGATCAACCACGGCTTTGCCGGTCAGAGGTAAAGTACACTCTTTGAGCACCTTGCTGTCGCCGTGCTTGTTCGTGTGGTCCATCACGACGATGACGCGGCCAACGCCAGCAACAAGGTCCATCGCGCCGCCCATGCCCTTTACAAGCTTGCCGGGGATCATCCAGTTCGCAAGATCGCCGTTTTCAGCGACTTCCATTGCGCCAAGGATCGCCGCTGCGATCTTGCCGCCGCGGATCATGCCGAAAGACGTGGACGAGTCAAAGTAAGCCGTTTCATCGATTTCAGTGATCGTCTGCTTGCCTGCGTTAATCAGGTCCGGGTCCTCGTCACCCTCATAGGGGAACGGGCCCATGCCGAGCATCCCGTTCTCCGACTGCAGCATCACTTTCACACCCTCGGGAATGAAATTCGGAACGAGCGTTGGGATACCGATGCCGAGATTGACGTATGTTCCATCTTCAAGTTCTTTGGCAGCACGCGCTGCCATCTGGTTGCGATCCCAAGGCATTATATGGCCTCCCGCGTGCGCACTTGTTTGATTTCGAAAAGCGGGCGCGAAAAGCGGCGGCCACTTTTCGCTGCTTTTCTAAGGCGCGCTGCCATCTGGTTGCGATCCCAAGGCATTATGCAGCCTCCCGCTTGCGTGTCGTGCGTTGCTCAATGCGCTTCTCGTGCGTGCCTTGGATGAGGCGGTGCACGTAAATGCCGGGCAAGTGAATGTGGTCCGGATCCAGCTCACCCGGCTCCACAATTTCTTCCACTTCCATAACGCAGACCTTGCCGCACATCGCTGCGGGCGGATTGAAGTTACGTGCCGTCTTGCGAAAAATGGCGTTCCCCGTCGTGTCCGCTTTCCATGCTTTCACGATGGAAAGGTCAGCGAAGATGCCCTCCTCCATGATGAAGGTCTCGCCGTTGAAGTCTTTGTGCTCTTTGCCCTCGGCAATCACAGTACCGACGCCGGTTTTTGTGTAAAAACCGGGAATGCCGCAACCACCCGCGCGCATGCGTTCGGCCAGCGTACCTTGCGGATTGAACTCCAGTTCCAGTTCGCCTGACAGGTATTGACGCATGAATTCCGCGTTCTCGCCTACATAGGAAGAAATCATCTTCTTCACTTGTTTGGTCTGTAGCAAAATGCCGATCCCAAAATCGTCGACACCCGCATTGTTTGACGCGAAAGTCAGGTCTTTTGTGCCCGCATCCTTGATTGCGTCGAGACAGAGTTCCGGAATGCCGCACAGGCCGAACCCTCCGGCAGCAATAAACATGCCGTCAAATAGCAGGCCGTCCAGCGCAGATTTTGCGTCAGAATATACCTTATTCATGGGTGATATTTCCCTCGCCTAATTCGGGCCATGACTACCCTACGTTAGACGAAAGGCAACACTATTTTTCGCAATGCAGCGAAAATAGATGAGGGTTTGCTTCGGTTTGGCGCTAACGGCTGGTTCCGTGCATGGAAACCATATGGTTTCGCCGCAAGTGAGAATAATCGCACTGGTAGTGCTCTCGTCGTTTCTTTGAAAACGACTGCCGCTTGCGCCTGTTTCGTCAGCTGGTCGCTTCTGTGTTGCACGCGTTTGCAAGCAATCGCTTCCGCAACCGCCGCATTTTTCGCTGTGTGAAATTCGGTGGCTAGCCGCGTCTGTGTTGCACGCGTTTGCAAGCAATCGCTTTCGCAACCCCACATTTGGCTCTGCCAAATGTGGTTGGTGCGGCCGAGAAGACTCGAACTTCCACGGGTTGCCCCACAGCGACCTCAACGCTGCGCGTCTACCAATTCCGCCACGGCCGCACGCCAAGGCTCGCCTTTCGGCTCGGCGGCGGATAGCAGAGCGTTTTTGAAACGACAACCCATATTGGTCGATGATTGACGATAATTGGGCCAATGCATCAACGTTGGCCCACTTGAATTCGGCCTTCGCGATTGTCATCAGTTCTGGATGGCACTTGAGACGATATTCGACGACACGCTCGCACCTGAGACTGACGCGCATGGCCGTCAGTTACCATCGATGTGGCAAAAGCCGAATCAACGCGCGCCGGTTGAATGGAAGATCGAGAACTCTCTGGTGCACTACCCCCACGCGCTCTCTGTCATGGAAGCACGGGCTGAAGCAATCGCTGCTGGTCGCGCCAATGAGATGGTTTGGCTCTTAGAACACCCACCGCTTTACACCGCTGGCACCAGCGCAAACGCCTCAGATCTGGTGATGCCTGGTCGGTTCCCCGTCTATAAAACGGGACGCGGTGGCGAATACACCTATCACGGGCCGGGCCAACGCGTCGTCTACGTCATGCTTGACCTCAAGCGGCGGGAACAGGATGTTCGTGCCTTCGTCAGCACGCTCGAAGCGCTGGTTATCGACACACTGGCGACCTTTAATGTGAAAGGTGAACGCCGTGATGGACGCGTAGGCGTTTGGGTAGAGCGACCAGAAAAAGAAGCGCTGATCCCGGGCATGGCACGCGAAGATAAGATAGCCGCCATCGGCATTCGGCTGCGCAAATGGGTCTCATTTCACGGCATCTCAATTAATGTCGAGCCAGAACTTGAGCACTATTCCGGGATCGTGCCGTGCGGGATAAGCGAACACGGCGTCACGAGTTTGGTTGACCTCGGCTTGCCGGTAACGATGGACGATTTAGATATTGCGCTTAAAGCATCCTTCGAAACCCAATTCGGCCCGCTCATTCCGTGAACTAGACCAGCTTTTCCAAAGCGATCTGGATGGCAAACGCGTGGAACGTTATTGTTCCGATGGCCGCTGAAGATATGGCAACTCTCTCGTAGCCAGTCATTGGCGTCAGCGGTCTGCTCGGCTTCACACCGGACCGGTTCGTCAGCCACGATAGTGACAACGCGACACCGATTATCGCCAAAACGTATTCATACGGCATACCAGCGTAAAGGCTGAGCAGAACGAAAACCCATGCGAGGATGACTGTCGCAACGCCCAATTGCAACGGCGTCCTAAATACTTGTCGCAGCAACTGACCCCCGTCGAACCTGTATATTGGCAACAAGTTTGCGGCGTTAAAGGCACCCGCCACGAAGACGAAAAACCATAAAGCGAACTCAATCTCGGCATGGAGCGGCGGTGCAAGCCCAAGTGCAGTTAAGACCAATGCGGAGGCAAAAACCGAAAAACCTGCACCCATGAGCGCTGAAAACGCGATCTCGTAGTGGCGTCCATAGGGCCGAGAGCCGATGGCAATGCCGCCAAGGAGTGGGACAAATATCATCCGCGCTGTCTTGTGGCCCATCAGTCTGAATGCCAGCACATGTCCGTATTCATGAAGCGCGACCACGGCCGTGAGGACCGAGCTCATGATCAGGCCCGACTGCGTGAGCCCGAACAACGGCCAAAGCAACACCGTAGAGCCAATCGCGACAGTGGCCTGAACGTATGGGTTTTCAAAAACCCCACCGGGCCGATATTCGCCCGTCTTCAGCCAGAGTTTGAGTTTTCTAAGGCTCCTGCGCCGGGCAAACCATCGAAAGACGAGAAAAGCGATACCGCGGTATCTGTCCGTCTCGTTGATTTTTATTGTCGTTTCCAAATCTGTCGCGGCTTGGGAAAGATGAACTGTGCGGACAAAATCGCGCCAAAATGCATCATCTAGCGCGCTGTCCTTTGTGTATTGGAGTGAAAAGCAGTCGTACGGCTGTAGCCGATCGATTACGAAGTCGCGCCGAATAGGCTTCCCATCTCGGTCGTCCTGTGTGGTTACCATCGTTCCCGCAAGACCGCTGTGGCGTACGACATGAGTGACGCCTTTATCCCAATCAAATGACTGTCCAAAGGGAAACAACGCACTCCACACGTCTTCTCTGCGCGCTCGGACCGTAATCTGGTTGCTAAGCGTGCGGCAACCGAGGGGAGCGGCGAGGAGAAGCCAGATTAGGAGGAGAATGGCACCGAGAAAAAGGATCGTTACTACCATTCACACCTCAGCCAAACACATTAAGCAGCGGATTGCTTCAGCAATGGTTTGAGTTCGTCCGCGAGACGAGGTGACTCTGCTGCAATGAAGTCAATCAACGCGCGTTCGTTTGTGCAGATCTTGCCATCGTAACTGATGCGACCCACAAGCCACTGAGCCTCTTCACTGTCCACAATGGCAGCTGCGCTCACCCGTGCGCTTTCATCCGCCTCGCGCTGCTTCGTGACGCCTTCCAGGCTTGTGTCAGCTTTGACCTTGCCAAGAAAGCTATTGAGACTTTCGCCCAGCACCGACGAAAAAAATCCCCCAACACTGACAGACGTATCGTCGAGCCAGATTTCACGCTGCCGCGCTTCACTCGCTGTGGGGTTAGACGCCCGTGCAACAAGTAAAACACTCGCTGCAACTGCTTTTTGGAACAGCTCTTCCCACTCAGGTGAGTTGTCTGCATGTGACGTCGCATCATTGATGTCGAAGAGGACGTTAGCTTCGTCTCGACTAATCGCCAGACCGTTTGAACCAGCCCCTGAATAGAGAACTTTTTTCAACATCTTGACGTCCTCAGCACAAACGACGCCGCGACGCTCGGTGCGGTCTTTCGCGAAAGCGCCTTCGCCATTCAAAATCGCATGTTTGACCTGCGTTAGGGCGAAAGCTGCGAGTTTTGAAGGGACGGATACCGCCTTTTCCATTACATGCAGTAACAGGCGGAGTTCGGTTCTCGTGTCGACTTTTCCATCCATGGATACTGCGCGAATGAGACCCTCGGCATTTTCCTCTGAAACGTGACCACGTGGTTCTGCCTGATACACGAGGTAATCGCCAAGCGCCTCCACGTAGAAGTGGTCCCATTCATCGCACTTGGTCTTGCAGCTCCGATCAAGCGCAAGCAGCGTTGCCGCCTCTTGGGACGACACAATCCCGTCGGCAAAGACTTCGCTGCGAAGCGTCAGTACACCCGTTGGATCAATGGTGTTTTTTCTTACCAATTCAGCTGCCACTGAATTAAGAACCAACTCGCACATGTTTCTTCCCCGCCCTGTTTGTCTTCCCCTGCAATCTAAAAACCATATCAAAGCGTCGTTGACACAGCGCTAAGACCGCTGGTTAACACGAGCCTAAGCGAACGCAGCGAATACAATCCAAGATGAATGAGCCCGGACCATGGATGCGTTAGCAGATGCTTACAATACTGGACTCCACTGCGAGAAGGCGGGCGATATTGATGGTGCCGAAACAGCCTATCGAAAGTGCTTGGAGCTCGATCCGACAGATACTTGTGGCGCGCGCATTCGCCTTGCATCCCTTGGTCGTGTAGACCCGCCGTCAGCGGCACCGGCTGCCTATGTGAAAACACTGTTTGATCAGCATGCCGAGGACTTCGATTACATTCTCACCGACCAGTTGAAATATGCTGTGCCGATGCAAATCGCTGAGTTTTTGCGCAGACGGCGTGCTCAGCCTTTCCAACGGCTGTTGGATCTTGGTTGCGGCACGGGATTGGTAGGCCTGATGCTTGGAGATATGGTTGAGCAGGCCATCGGTGTCGATCTGTCCGACCAGATTTTGGATAAGGCAGACGAACGGGCCGTTTATGACGAATTATTCGAAAATGAAGCGGTTCATTTCCTTGAGGAGTATCCAAAGGCCGGGTCTTTTGGCCCGCATGCGTTCGATCTCATCGTCGCCGCTGATGTTTTCCCCTATATCGGCGACCTCAAACCGTTCTTCGATGCAGTTCAGAAAAACGCAGGTGAACGCGCTGTTCTTGCGGTCTCATGCGAAACCTTACCAGCGACAGCATTTGGCTCACGGGGTTGGTCGATTACTGCCCACCAGCGTTACGCGCACCACGAACAATACCTTCGCAACCTCATGGAAAATGCTGGGTTCGTCGACACGCTGCTTTTTGAGACCATTCAAGTGCGGCTCGAGCAGGGTCGGCCCATACCGGGATATTTGGCGATTGCGGCGCGAAACTAGCGCATCTTTTGGTCGTGCTTTGTTTTGCGACCGGAAACGCGCTTTCGCCACATCCTGAAACTTGAAGGCTTCATGTTGGCGCGCATAAGCTGAATTACCTGTTTTTCAGCAAGGCCAGTTGCCCGTTCAATCGCGTCGAAAGACGTCTCATCATCCCACGCCATTGCGATAATTTCGCTGTCTGAAAAACCACGGGTTTCGTGCTCGCTGTTTACCAAAACGCTTTTTCCATAATGATCGCAGGGATGCCCGACCCTTTCACACCGCAGTCTGATGAGGCGCCAACGCGTTTGAAGCCTTTGCGTTCATAGAATTTTACGGCGCGTTCGTTGGCTTCTTCCACCTCCAAACGGATACGTCTCACATCAGGAAAGCAACTCTCCGCTTCCACGAGCAAAGTTTCACCGAGGCCCCTGCCCTGTTGTGATGGTCGCACATAGAGTTGATGCAGCATGCACGTTTCGCCGTCGAGTTGGCTGACATAGGCCATGCCCCCGATTTCCGCGCCGTCGTCAACAATGATAAATTCAGATCGTGGCTTCTTTAGACGCTGTGTGAGCGCACTGACCGAATGCCAGGCATTGGTAAGCTCGGTGACCTTATTGATCCCGTAAATTTCATCGTAAGTGTCGTGCCACGTTTCAGTGAGCATGGCAGAAATAGTCTCAAGATCGGTAGGCGATGCCGTTCGCACCCACATTCGACGGTGTCCTCGCTGTTATTGGTTACAACGAGTGAAGCAATTTCGCAGAATTTTTCAAGTGTCAGCTTAGGCGGGCGATTTTTCACAAAACGTCAGGCGGTTATGAAATGGGTCCATCACGTAAAATTCACGGTAGCCCCACGGTTGGTTTTCAATACCGGGACCCGCAAATTTGTAATCCTTGCCGAGCAATGAAGCGTGATAATCGTCGAGGCCGGACATCTCAACTCGAACAGCGCCGCCCGGCGAGCAATCGCCGTGATGCTCGCTCAGATGTATCTCAAAATCACCGAAGGTGTAGCCGCGGTAAAGGGGCATGTTTTCGCCGAAGCGATGCTCGAAGGCCACGTTGAAACCAAGGAAGTCTGAGTAGAATTCGTTGGCTTTCGCCTCATCGAACATGCGGAAGACAGGAATAACTCGGTTTGTTTGGATCACCCTCTCCCGACTAGCTGATGGCGACTACAGGCCGAGTTTACTGCGAACGATTTCCTGCACCGCCTGAGGATTGGCCTTGCCGCCGGTCGCCTTCATCACCTGACCGACAAACCATCCGGCGAGCTTCGGATTATCCTTGGCTTTTTCAACCTGTGCCGGGTTTGCGGCAACGATCTCGTCGACTGCAGCTTCAATTGCTCCGGTGTCCGTGACCTGCTTCATGCCGCGGGTTTCAACAATCTCAGCCGGATTTCCGCCGTCAGACCACACGATCTCAAAGAGGTCTTTGGCGATTTTACCGGAAATGTCGCCGCTCTTGATAAGATCGAGAATGCCGCCGAGTTGTTCTGGGGACACCGGCGTTTCTTCGATGTCTTTACCCGCCTTGTTTAACGCGCCCAGCAAATCATTAATCACCCAGTTTGCGGCAAGCTTGGCATCGCGGCCTTCTGCCACTTTTTCAAAATAGTCTGCGACAGCTTTTTCGGACACCAACACGCTTGCATCGTAGTGACTTAAACCGGCCTCGACAAAGCGATTGATCTTGTCGTCCGGCAATTCGGGCAAGTCTTTCGCCAGTTCTTCGATGAATGCGTCATCGAACTGCAGGGGAAGCAGATCTGGATCGGGGAAGTAGCGGTAGTCATGCGCTTCTTCTTTGGACCGCATGGAGCGGGTTTCACCTTTGTTTGGATCAAACAAACGCGTTTCTTGATCAATCGAGCCGCCATCTTCGAGGATGGCAATCTGGCGCCGCGCCTCGTATTCGATTGCCTGCCCGACAAATCGAATTGAGTTGACGTTCTTGATCTCACAGCGCGTGCCGAACTCGCCGCCGGGCTTTCGAACGGACACGTTCACGTCAGCACGCATGGAGCCTTCGTCCATATTACCGTCGCACGTACCGAGGTAGCGAACGATCTGGCGAAGCTTTGTGAGATAGGCTTTGGCCTCGTCCGACGACCGAATATCGGGCTTGGAGACGATCTCCATCAACGCGACGCCGGACCGGTTTAGATCGACAAACGACATCGTCGGGTGCTGATCGTGCATGGATTTTCCCGCGTCTTGCTCAAGGTGCAAGCGCTCAATCCCAATCTCCACGTCTTCGAAGTTGCCTTTTTTGTCCGGCCCGACCGAGATTTGCACCTGCCCTTCACCAACGATCGGCTGCTGAAATTGGGAAATCTGGTAGCCTTGCGGAAGGTCGGGATAGAAATAGTTCTTTCGGTCAAACACTGAATATTTGTTGATTTCCGCTTTCAGGCCCAACCCGGTTCGCACTGCCTGACGCACGCATTGTTCGTTTATGACAGGAAGCATGCCCGGCATTGCGGCATCAACGAGCGAAACATTGTTGTTTGGCTCTGCACCAAAAGCCGTTGATGCGCCGGAAAACAGCTTTGATTCCGATGATACCTGCGCGTGCACTTCCATGCCGACGACGATTTCCCAATCACCCGTTGCGCCGGGAATGAAGCGTTTTGGATCAGGCGTTCTTGTATCTACCAGTGTCATGGATGTGCTCGGTTTAGGATTTTAACTGCAGCTCGTTCGGTCGATCTTAGAGGCTCTGCATTTACTTGCTGTCGCGCTCACGCATTTTTTCTTCTTCGTGCTGAATGGCCCAGCCAATGATTTGACGCCAGAGTGCCTCGGCTAAATCCGGTGGCATGCCCTTCTCACCAGCGCGCTTCCGCACGTTGTCGATGACTTCTTGTATACGCCACGGAACGACAGCTTCAGATGAGTTATTTTTGATCTGCCACATCTTGTCGACGTAGCCCCAGCGCTCTGCCAGCAATTCGACTACCAGATTGTCGAGCCGATCAATCTCATAGCGGACGTCTTCGCGCGTCTCACACTCTGCAGCGGTTTTTAAGCGGTCGACCATATCTGTGCGTTAGTCCTTTTCGGTCGATGCTTGCGATGAAATTCTGTGCCCGAAACGCAATACGATCACCACCATTTCGTTGGCTCAAATCTGCCAGCAGCCTGCTCAATCACATGCGCGGTGCGAAATAGAGTTTCCTCGTCAAATGGCTTGCCGATCAATTGGAGGCCAAGCGGTAACCCTTTGGCATCGAGCCCTGCAGGAACAGAGATCCCCGGTAGTCCGGCCATGTTCACCGTCACTGTAAAAATGTCGTTCAAATACATTTTTACCGGATCTGTTGCCATTTCCTTGTCGCCGATTGGGAAGGCCGCTGATGGCGTTGCAGGCGTCAAAATCGTGTCCACGCCCTCGCCGAAGACGGTCTCGAAATCGCGCTTGATGAGTGTGCGTACCTTTTGCGCTCGAAGGTAGTAGGCATCGTAGTAGCCAGCTGACAGCAC
>JBCDLI010000051.1:0-18690 GCA_038745535.1 Pseudomonadota bacterium
ATCGCGCGCGACGGCGTGCCGATTTATGCCGATATTGCGCGACTGGATTGCGACATCGAAGCCAAGTTGAACAGTTTCGCGCACCTTGGAGGCCATCGGATTTTTGCGACGCTTGTGCACGTGCCTGGCGAAAGTGACCGGGAAAGCAATGGCCGAACTGTGGATGCAATGCGCGCCTCGCTTCTCGATCAGGAGCAGATCAGTTTCGGCGTGAGCGCGTTTGAGACGCGCATTGTCTGCAGAGTTCTTGCTGCCTCAATGCCGGATTTTCGAAGTGCGCTGGTGAAATTGCTCGCCACTATTGATGACGGGCTGAGGTTACCCCAAATCTGGCGCCTGTAGGAGCTCGCCAATGAAGCCGCTGGTCGCTGTCGTCGCCGACACAAGAGAATTTGACAATTATGAATGGCACGTGTCGCCTTCTCAATATATCGACGCACTTGTGGACGTGGCGGGCGTAATGCCGGTCATCATTCCGGCACTTTCCGAGCGATTGGATATTGACGCCGTGCTGTCGGGCGTCGATGGCCTTCTCTTGACCGGCTCAAAGACCAACGTTCATCCGGAACTCTACGGCGCTGAGCCGACCGAAAAACACGAGCCCTATGATCGACAACGGGATGCGACGGTTCTTCCTGTTATCCGTGAGGCAGTCACGCGCGGTCTGCCGCTTTTTGCGATCTGCCGGGGTTTTCAGGAGATGAACGTGGCGCTTGGCGGAAGTCTTATCACCGAAGTCCATGAGCACGAGGGTCGAATGGACCATCGCGCGCCTGAAAGCGATGACAATGACGAGCGCTTTCGTGTTTGGCACGGTGTTAAGGTCGCGCCGGGTTCATCTCTCGCTGATGTGCTGCGTGAAGAGACTGTAAAGGTGAATTCTCTTCATCGACAGGCGGTCAATGAACTTGCTCCAAAGGCATCGGCGCTCGCGCGCGCGCCGGACGGGACGGTTGAAGCGATTGGCGCCGCTGACGCGAAAGCGTTCGCGGTAGGCGTGCAATGGCACCCGGAATATTGGGCGACGAGCGACCCGCCGTCAAAAGCGTTGTTTGAAGCTTTCGGCGACGCAGTCCGTCAGCATGCCCTTACAAAAAGAACTTAAAGCGCTTCCAGCGACAATTGCATGCCTGCTGGCTCTATGACCTCGTAGGCAAAGCCGTCAGACGGGCCAAGCTTCAGGATTGGTCGTCCGGCGCGATCTGTGATCGTGATGGTGGAGTTGGCCATCTCTTTCCAAGCGCGTGCGTCGGCAATGCGATTGGATAGGCCGTCGCAATTGCTGGCCGGTTCCACGCGATGGACGTCATAGCCCTCGGCGCGGTGCAAATCGAAAAGACAGGTCTGAGAGGCGTTGTGATCAACGACCATGTATCGGTTTGCCTTGTGAGCGGTCGGAGCGGACGTCTTCGAAACACTTGACGTTGTGATTGGGTCAATACCAGGTTCTGGATCAGCGATGAAAAACTGAGATCCAAGGATCGTCGCGACGCCTGCGAGCGCAATCCCGTTCAACACATTTGCTGGAGTGAACCGCATCACCACGCCCTCGTTTGCGAATTTTCGTGACGATGAACAATTATGGTTAACACTTTCTTTCCACGTGCTCAGACGCTTTTGTTGAGATGCTCGCTTTCAGGCACGGCGGCAATTGCACCTTTTCCATCAAACCATGAAATCAGATTGTCGACCACACGGTCGGCCATCGCGTCGCGCGTGTGCACCGAAGCCGAAGCCACGTGGGGAAGCAGCACGGTATTGGGCGCTCTAAGAAGGGCGTCCGGCACGTCCGGCTCATTTGGAAATACGTCTATGCCAGCGGCTGCGATTGTTCCGTCGGTCAACGCCTCGGCTACTGCCTCATTGTCCACGGTGTCGCCGCGACCGACATTGATGAGCACGCCATTCGGGCCGAGCGCCTTGAGGATTTTGGCGTCAACCGCGTTCTGCGTTTCCGGCGTGGACGGCACCACATTGATCAGCGTGTCACAGGCCGTCGCGAGTGCATTCAGCGATGCGTGGTAGGGGTAGCTGACATCATTGAGAGTACGGCGATTGTGGTAGTGAATGGCGACGTCGAAGGCGTCCAAACGCTTGGCAATCTTGCGCCCAATCCGGCCCATGCCGAATATACCGATTGTGCGCGCTCGCAGCGTGAGCGGCGTATTGTGATAGGGACCTTTGGTTTTCCACAAACCGTCACGCAGATAGCGCTCTGCAGCGGGGAGTTCACGCAGCGTGGAGATCAGCAGCCCAATCGTCGTGTCGGCCACTTCGTCGTCCAGCACTTCCGGTGTGTGCGCGGTGACGATGCCGAGATCTGCTGCGGAAGCCGCATCCACATGGTCGTAGCCAACGCCGAACGACGACACGATCTTCAGGTTGGGAAATGCTTGCAGAAGCGGCTTATCAATCGGGAACATAAAGGTTGCGATCCCGTCGATTTTCTCGGCGAATGCAGCGTCGAGCCCATCGAGTTTGAAGTCCTGCACATGGTGTAACTGAAAATTCTCATCCAGCCGTTGGCGACCGCGCGGGTGAATGTTTCCGGGTACCAGAATTGTCGGCTTCACAGTGTTTTCCCGATTATTCAGAGGGGCGATTGGTCGACTGCCTAATACGCAGTTCCGGGCGGATGAGATGCTCGGTGCCCGAGATCGACTTCTTTTTCTCAATCCGGTCAAGCAACGCACGGGCGGCGTTGCGCCCGACTTCGGCTTGGCCGTTGGAAACTGTCGTTAGCGCCGGGGTGGCGATCTGCGCTTCTTCCAGATCATCGTATCCGGTTACCGATATATCGGTGCCTGCACGCAGTCCCGCGCGTGCAATGCCGTTCATGAACCCAATGGCCACCAGATCATTCCAGCATACAACGGCGGTCGGCCGCGCGGAGAGTGCCAGAAACTGAGGCGCTACCTCAAAGCCTTCAGCCTTTGTGCGCGGGCCGGAAATACGCCACTCTTCGCGCACCTTTAGCCCAGCCTTCTCCATGGCTTGTTTATAGCCATTATATCTATCGCGGCCTGTTGAGGTGTTATCGTCGCCGCCAATCATCGCAATGTCGGTGTGCCCAAGCGAAATGAGATGGTTGGTAGCAAGGCCGATGCCGTAGGCATCGTCGCCGCGAAACACCGGTGCCGACATGCCCGGATGCGAGCGTGCCACAAAGACGACCGGTACGTTGTTGTTGCGTAACAGTTCGATGTCCTGCGCGGGGGTGTCGATCGCGGGCGACATGATCACGCCATCTGTGCCGAGTTGCAGTAGGGTTTCAAGAAAGTCCCGCTGCTTTTCGACATTGTCGTAGTGATTGGAGAGCAGAAAGGTGAGCTTGGAGCGGTCCAGTTCGGTTTCTATCGCTTCCAGAACTTCGGCGTAAAAAGGGTTGATGATGTCGCGGACGATTACGCCCAAAATTCCAGACCTTTGGGTGCGTAGGCTCGCAGCGCGTCGATTGTAAATATAGCCGATTTCGCGAGCGTAGACTTTCACCTTTTCCCGCGTTTCTTCCGCTACCAAGGGGCTGTCCCGCAATGCAAGCGATACGGTCGCTGTTGATACGCCAAGTGCGTCACCAATAGTCGAGAGCTTGATCTTTTGGGACATCGGCGACTGCTACCCGTTGCCAGCGTCGAGATGGTCTCGCAGCGTATGCAGCGTTTCGATGAGTTGCTTGCGTTCTTTCTTCTTCAACGCGGTAACCGTCGATTTCTCGACCTTGCGGGTGACCTTGTTCATCGCTTTGATGACTTTTTCGCCTTGCTTGGTGAGCGAGATTGTCACCTGACGGCGGTCGGTATTCGACGATGTCTTTTCCACAAAGCCCTGACCTTCCAGCCGCGAAATTGTTTTCGTGATTGTCGGCGGGCGTACGCCTAAGCTGGTGGCGATTGCGCTCGGCGTAAGGGCCCCTTCGGCTGCGAGGAGGCCAAGAAGGTTCTCTTGGCCGGGATAGAGATTGTGGCGGCGAAGTTCCGCTGCGGTCTCATTGCGAACCTTACGGCTGATTTCGTTGATCAGGAATACGATAGAGCCTGTCGCTTCTTCGTCTGGGATGTAATATCGGTTCGACATGGTGTTTCATAAGTCGGCTGACTATTTTTGCCAAGCCATCGGGAAGGCGGTCCACGATTGAAGCGTATCTGGTTGAAAAATCCACTGGCCGTGTTCTCCGGCAGGACTGAGTTCGAGCATTCAGTTTGTGGCGGTGGCTTGGTTGTGGGAGGGGCGCGCATCGTTGAATTGGTGCCGTCCGGTCGTGAGCCGTTGAGCCCATGCGATCATGTATTTGATGCGAGCGAGCACGTGCTGATGCCCGGCTTGATCAACACGCATCACCATTTCTTTCAAACCCTGACCCGGGCGCACCCGGATGCGATCAACAAGAAGCTCTTCGATTGGCTGACATCACTCTATCCCATCTGGACGCGTTTGACGCCCGAGGCTTTAACGATCGCGACTGAACTGGCGCTCGTTGAACTCATGATGTCGGGCGTGACGACGTCATCGGATCACCACTACGTATTTCCCGATGGCACCGATGACGCAATGGATATCCAAGCCGATGTTGCACGAAAGCTCGGCATGCGGATGCACCTCAATCGCGGCTCCATGAACCTCTCGGTGCGTGACGGTGGTTTGCCGCCGGACAGTGTGGTGCAGGACGCCGATACGATCCTCGCCGATTGCGAGCGCGTCATATCTAAATTTCACTGCACCGATGAGGGCGCGATGACGCAGGTGGCGCTTGCACCGTGTTCGCCATTCTCGGTGACGCCGGAATTGATGCGAGACACCGCCACGCTGGCGCGGAAATGCGGCTGTGGGCTGCACACTCACCTTGGCGAAACCGCAGACGAAGATGATTATTGCGTGGAGGTCTTTGGCAAACGCCCGGTCGACTATTTGGAAGACTGCGGTTGGATGGACGAACGCACCTGGCTGGCGCACGGGATATTTTTCAACGATGATGAGGTGCGGCGGCTGGGTCGCGCGGGCGTTGGCGTGTGTCATTGCCCGACGTCGAATATGGTGCTCGCGTCGGGTCAGTGCCGTACACGGGAACTGGAAGCGGCGGGCGTTAAAGTGGGCTTGGGTGTGGACGGCTCGGCGTCCAACGATTCTTCAAATCTGTTTGAAGGCGTGCGGCACAGCCTGATGATCAATCGACTAACCTACGATGCCACGGTATCCCATTTGGACGTGCTGCGATGGGCGACAAGTGGGTCGGCAGGATGTTTGAACCGTTCCGATATTGGCGAAATTGCCGTTGGCAAACAGGCTGATCTTGCACTCTTTAAGCTGGATGAATTGCGCTTTTCTGGCGCGCATGACCCTTTGGCTGCGCTGGTGCTCTGCGGGGCTCACCGGGCGGACCGCGTCATGATTGCAGGGAAGTGGACCGTTCAAGATGGGCTGCCCGTCGGTGTGGACATCGAGAGACTGCGGGCCGAACACGGCAAGGCCGCGGCCATTTTCGCTTAAAGCCGTCTTGGAAAAAGAAAACGCGCCAGACCCAACAGACGCGTTTCGTGGTTTTCTGACCAAACGGTCAGCGTGTTTTGTGGGCCTGAAAAACTGCCACCATCACAATGGAATAGAGCACGTGACCGACAAGTGCGACCCACGTAATGCCCGTGAAATTCAAGAAGAATGGCAGACCAGCAATCGCGGTTATACCGCCAATCGCGAAGACCCAAAGACCGACTCCGTAGACGACTGACGCCGTGAACCAGCCACCGAGATTGTTGGTGACCATGCTCCATATCGGTTTGAACACATACAGGTAGCCCACCGTATAGCCAATCAGGCCAACCAAATAGAAATGCATGAAGTAGCCGGCAAAATCATTGTTGGGCAGACCGAGCGTGCCGAGCAGGCTCTTTGCAAGGCCATGGGGAGAAAGGTTCGCGTAACCAAGGCCTGGACTGACAACTTGGCCCCAAAAGTCAAATGCGGCAGTGCCCGCGGCGCCTGCAACAAACATCATGCCGAGTGTTGAGAGATTGAGTGCTGGGATCGCGCTTTTGCTTGTCGCTAATGTTGTGGAAGTGCTCATTTCAGTATCTTTCGTTGAGTTTATTGGATGCGGCGGTCTGCCGCGCTTGGCGTGCAACTTGCGCGTCGAGCAAGCAAAAGCAACAACCTCACGTAGTTCTCACGCAAAGCTGATCAAATGAGAGCAGTAAATGGTGCTGCGTGCATTTCGGCTGCGGCACGGCGCGCGGACTTCATCACTCCTTAAGCGGAAGGGTTTATGTGTTCCGTGTTTCATTGGGCGGACGCGATGCGATTTCTTCTTATTCTGTTTTTCATTTCCGGTTTTCCGGCGCTGATTTATCAACTGATCTGGCAGCGTGCGCTCTTCAGTATTTTCGGCTCCAACATTGAGTCGGTGACGCTCGTTGTCAGCGCGTTTATGCTCGGTCTAGGTCTTGGAAGTCTCGTTGGCGGCAGGCTCGCGTCCAATCCAAAGTTCTCGCCGCTTTTGATCTTCGGTCTCATCGAAGTTGCGATGGGTCTTTTCGGTTTCGTTTCGCTGACAGTTATTGACACGATTGGCGCACAGACGGTGGCGATCGGTCCCACGCAGACGTTCCTGATCTCGTTTGTCACAGTTTTGATCCCCACGCTGTTGATGGGCGCGACGCTGCCGCTGCTCGTCACTTACCTGGTATCTCGCAACGGTGAGGTTGGCCAATCGGTGAGCTTGCTCTACTCGGTCAACACGTGGGGCTCTGCTGCGGCGTGCTTCATCGGTGCGTTTGCGATCTTCGGTGCGCTGGGCATGCGCGGGTCAATCAATCTGGCCTCTTCCATGGACTTAGCCGTTGGCCTTTGCGCGTTGTTTATGGTGTTTTACGCCCGTCGACAGGCGATGCTGGAGAACGCGCCAACACCGCTCGAAACGCCTTTAAGAGCGTCTACCGCGGCGCCCTTGATCAGTCTCGCGCCGGCACTGCTGCTTGCCGGTTTTGCAGGCTTCATTTCGTTGTCCTATGAAATTCTGTGGACCCGCGCGTTCTTCCTGTCATTCCTTGGCAGTGCATTTGCCTTCCCGGTCGTGCTCGGCTTGTTTCTGGCAGGCATTGCACTGGGCGCCAGCATGGCGCGGGATCACATCGCGCGCTTTGAACAGTGGATACGCGACTACAGCTATCTGCCGTTTGCTGGCTTATTCCTGCTGGCAAACGTGCTCGCTTTTCTTACCGTGCCGCTTCTGAACCATTTTGGCGTGCTTGCCGCAGGTGTTTGTATTATTGCCGCTTCGGCCACCTTTGGCGCGTTTTTGCCATTGATCAGTGATCTGGCGATCCGCGCGGACAGTTTGCTTGGCCGGAAGTTGAGCTACATCTACATCGCCAACATTGTGGGCTCGACTTCCGGTACGATCATCACCGGTCTTTGGCTACTCGACGTGTTGTCGATGCATGAAGCGGCGACTGCGCTTTTCGCACTTGGCGCGACTGTGATTGTCGTTCTGCTCACATTTCAGCCCAACCGAATTCTTCGTGTGGGCGGTGTTGCGGCAACGCTCTTCGCGATTGTTCCGACAGCTTGGGCTTTTTCGCCAACACTGCACGATCATCTTTATGAGACGTTGCAAGCGCGTGGTCATGGAGAGGATCCGGCTGCGATGAAATTTGCCAATGTTTCTGAAACCAAGAGCGGCGTGGTGGCGATTGATGAAGAGAATATCGTCTACGGCACCGGCATCTATGACGGTCGGGTACAGATCAATCTTTTGGACGACACCAACGGTTTGTTCCGCCCCTCTGCGATTGCTGCGGTGCATCCAGAGCCCAAAAGCGTGCTTATCATTGGAATGTCGATGGGCGCTTGGACACAGCTTTTGGCCAATCTCGACACGGTCGAACGGGTGCAAGTGGTGGAAATCAATCGCGGCTATTCGGACTTGATTAAGCAATATCCAGTTGTTGCTTCATTACTCGAAAACCCAAAGGTCAACATCACCTTTGACGATGGCCGACGCTGGCTGCGCCGCAACCCTGATGAAAAGTTCGATGTGATCGTTGCAAATACGACATTTCACTGGCGGGCAGGCGCGAGCAATCTGTTGTCGGTCGAGTTTCTTGAGCAGGTGAAGACCCACCTCAACGAGGACGGCATCTACTTCTACAACTCCACCGGATCAGAAGCAGTCCAGCGGACGGGAGCCTATGTTTTCGATCACGCCGCGCGGTTTGCAAACTTTGTGTTCACAAGCCAGTCGCCATTGGTGTTTGAAAAGGGCCGCTGGCTGGATCGTGTCGGTTCGATGACCATTGACGGGCGTCAGGTGCTTGACCTGAACGCGGAATCGGGGCGCGCGCGGGCTGAGGAGATCATGGCCGAATTTGATGATATCGGCCCATTAAATCCCGAAAGCTCGATTGAGCCGGCGCTGGAGTTCCGCGACAGCATTTTAAATCGCACCGAGGGCATGGACCTCATCACCGACAACAATATGGGTGCGGAGTGGCCGCGTCTGCTGTTTTAGCAGAAATCACGCAACTCGTCGTTGTTTGCCTTTGATATCGAACCCCGCGTCAAGCAGCAGGTTCGGTATCTTTTCCTTGAATGGGAAAAAGCCCTTGGTCGAATTTGGCCAAGCGCGTGTGTCCCAGTCGCGGCGCACTTCGAAAAATTCCATGCGTTCTTGTGAAAGCGCATTGGCGAGCTTCATGATTTGCTGCCGCGCGTGACCGACGGGCGTGTAAGGCGCAATCACGATTTCTGCGCCGCTTTTGGTGACGTCTACCACGACCTCTTCCAACGCATCGGCACCTTCAACTGCGTTCGTGGTCACGTCGAAAAAGGCCGAAACCCGTTTCCGCGCATCTTCGACTGCGCCGCTGATGAAGGATTTTGCGACATCGCCAGTCACGATGGGCGAGCGTTCGGTGGACAGGTCCCATCCTCCTGCGCCGACAATCGTATTGCGCTGGAAGTTGAGTTCTTCCGCGCGGCAGTCATCTTCTGTGAAAAGCAGATAGGCTTTTTTGCCTGTCGGAAGTGGCCGCATTGGCTGCATCATATCCGGCTTGCCGTGTGGCTCGCCGGGCAGGGCTTGTGCGTTTTCGTTCAGACCTTTTGGATTAAAGCGACCGTCGCTGAATTTGCGAATATTCGACGCGCGCGCGACGTAGTTCTTGCCAAGTGTTTGCAGACCGGCGACCCACTTCCAAGACAGGGTGTTTGAAGCCGGGTCTGCGTCCATCAAATTGCGGTAGAAAAAATCCGCGCCAAGCGTCCAGTTCAATTGCAGCGTGAAGATCCAAATCGAGGCAAACCACATGCGGGCATGATTGTGTAGATAACCTGTCTCGACCAGTTCTTTTGCCCAAGCATCAAAGCAATCAATGCCCGTATTGCCTTCGACGGCGGCATTGTAATCGCGTCGGATCGCCCCGTTGGCTTCGGCAACTTCCAAGGCGGTATGGAGGTCGGCCTCGTACATGGCCCAAGCGGACGGGCGCAATTCCAGCCAGCCCTTCCAATAAGTCCGCCACATCACCTCTTGGATGAATTTTTCCGTTGATGAGAGCGCGAAATCCTGAAGCACGCGGGCGCAAATTTCTTCTTCTGTGACCAGACGATGACGCACCCACGGGGAGAGCGCCGAAACGTTTGCGCGGTTATCGGGTCCGAAATCATAGTTGCGTTCGTTGCGATATGTGGAACCGGCGAACGGCACAAATTCTTCAAGTCGCGCCAGACCTGCCTCGCGGGTGGGTTCGAAAGTGACAGATCGGGTTAAAAGGTCCGTGCTCATCTTGGTCGCGCCTGTTTTTGATCGGGTCCAGCGCTAACTAGCTCCGCAATGTGAAATCGCCACTGAGAGAGACAAATTGACCGAGAGAATTGCGATCATCGGTGCGGGCATGGCTGGCTGCACCGCAGCGCGGATGTTGCAGGATAAAGACCGTGACGTTTTCATTTTGGAGAAATCCAAGGGCACTGGTGGCAGGCTTGCTACACGCCGCAATGATTTGGGAGATTTTGACCACGGCGTGCAGTATGTGAACGCAAAGTCCAAAGAGTTTCGTGGCCTAATGACCGGTCTATCCAATCAGGGGTCATGCGCCTTTTGGAAGCCGGACGGCAAAGATCGCGATAGCGAGTGGCATGTGGGCTTGCCGGGCATGAGCGGTCTCGTGAAACCTATGATCGAGGACATCACGGTCCACAAAGGCACAACGGTTTCAAAGATCGAACTCACCGACGGTGGTGTCCGACTTCATTTCGACGAGGGCAGAGATTTTGCAGCGGATCGGGTGTTGATCACCGCGCCGGTTCCGCAGGCAAATAAATTGGCCGGTGATCTGGACGACGCGTTCGCGCCACTGGCCGATGTCTCATACCTCCCGTGTTGGACGCTGATGCTCGCCTTTGATGAGGCGACCGATCTGCCGGAGATGTGGCGCGGTGACATGGACGATGTCGTCTCGTGGTACGCGGCCCAGCATTCGCGGCGCGATGACGATGATGGCGCCCATCGCTATGTGTTTCACGCAGGCTCAAAATGGAGCGCTGAACACATTGAAGACGAGAAAGCTGACGTGTCCGAAGCGATGATTGCTGATCTGCGCGAGGCGCACGGTCTGTCTGTAGAGCCGATGCACAGTGCAATTCACCGTTGGCGCTATGCCTATGTCGACAAACCTTACGGCGAGCCATTTGTATCCGGTGCAGATGATCGCATCGTGATCGCAGGTGACGGCATGTTGGGTCCACGGGTGGAAGCCGCGTTTGAAAGCGGGACGGCAGCAGCGAAACATTTGCTTTCTCTTTGAGTGACGAATTAGCTATATCTGTTCCAGATTCGTGAACGGGTATCATCAGGATTGCCGCGATGGACACACTCACACGCATGCGTTCTTTCGTGGCCGTGGTGGACAATGAAGGGTTTTCCGCTGCCGGTCGCGCGCTCGGCAGATCAAAGGCGCTGCTGTCGAAATATGTGCGCGAATTGGAAGATGAACTTGGTGCGGTGCTCATCAATCGCACCACGCGGCAATTCTCACTGACCGAAGCTGGTCACACTTATTATGCAGGATCGGTGGAGCTGCTGCGCGATTTCACAGATCTGCAGGATGTTATTCGCGACACGCGCAAAGACATTCGCGGTCGCATCCGCGTGTCTGCGCCGCGCACGTTAGCCGACGTCGCCGTTGGCAATTCCTTGATCGATTTCGCAAAGGCCAATCCTGACGTGGAACTCGATATCGATCTCGATGACCGCTTCGTGGATATGGTGGAGGAGGGCTACGATCTCGCGATCCGTATCACCCAACTGGACGATTCCAGCCTGATTGCGAAACGGCTCGCGCCGTTTCGGCTGGTGCTTTGCGCGACACCGAAAGTGATCGAGAAATACGGGATGCCAAAGGATGCAGAAGACCTCGCAAAGCTGCCCTGCATCGTGGATACCAATGCGAGACGCCGCAATGCATGGGCGATACAGAAGGAAGATGGTTCCGGTCAGGACGTGGTGCACGTCTCCGGTCCGATCAGCGTGAACTCGCCGCTCACGACGCGCATGGCACTTCTGTCTGATCTTGGATTTGCTATCAGCCCGGACTTCATCGTGGCCGATGATCTAAAGAAGGGGAAGCTCATCGATGTGATGCCCGGTCGGGTTGGAATGGATATGGGGATCTATGCTGTCTACCCGCATCGTCGCTATTTGCCCGGCAAGGTGCGGGCGCTGGTAGACTTTCTGGCCCAGTGGTTTCGAAAGAACGCGGACAGGTGATGCCAAACTTTCGCCGATATTATTTGGCTCTAGCGCCGTTCACGTGAGGCCTCCGCCTGCCATGACATCTGTGCGCACTTTTCTACCATTGCTGGCCGGTGTGTTCTCTTTCGTTTCGCTGACGATCGCGAACGCCCATCCGCATGTGTTTGCAGAAGCGCGCCTTGAAGTGGTGTCGAATGCTGAAGGCGAAATTCAGCGTTTGCAAAATGTCTGGCGGTTCGATGAGCTTTTTACGGCGACCGTAATTTTCGAGTTTGATCTGGATGGCGACAACCAACTCAATGAGGACGAGGCTAGCGAGCTTGCGAAGGTAATCACCGAGTCGCTGGCCGATTATGATTACTTCCTCGAAGTGAAAACCGACGATGGCAATGTCAGCGTTCAGCCTGTGACGGACATGCGGACGATGTTTGACGGCCCGCAGATGATTTTGTTCTTTACGGCCAAACCATCTGAAACGGTGATCTTGGCTGACGCTCCGCAGATCAGCGTTTATGATCCAACGTTTTACACATCCATTGAATTTTACGAAGATGACGCGATGGAAATTCAAGGCGGGCCATCGACGTGCGAGCATGACATGGTGATCCCGGACATTGAGGCGATCCTTGCGCAAAGCCAGGACACGCTAACGGAAGAGTTTTTTAACGATCCCGCGGGCAACGATTATTCACGCATGTTCGCGACCAGGATGGAGATTTCATGCGCGGCGGGTTGATCACGATTGCTGCACTGCTTGTGTTAGGCGGTAGCACGGCCTTCGCACAGTCACCGCTAGGCATTGGCGCTGCTGAACCCGCAATCATCCCCACAAACACCGGCCCGTTTGCTGGCTTTTTTGCGTGGGTCGCGGCACAACAACGTGAATTCTATCGCCTGCTGACCGCCGCACTGACCGACATGCGCGACAACCCCGCAGCGGCTTGGGGGCTCGTGTGGCTTTCATTTCTCTATGGTATTTTGCACGCGGCGGGGCCCGGACACGGTAAGGTGGTGATCTCGTCTTACATGCTGGCCAATGAAATCGAACTGCGGCGCGGTATCATGTTGTCCTTTGCGGCCTCCGTTGTGCAGTCACTTTCCGCCATAGCGATTATTGGTCTTGGATTTTTAATTCTGCGCCAGCTTTCAATCTCGATGACAGATACCACGCGCGGGTTGGAAATCGCGTCTTACGGGCTGGTCGTGCTGCTTGGGCTGTGGCTGGTTTATGAGAAGGGCCAAAAGCTGCTGCCGCAAAAGCCGCTCGCGTCTCTTTCAGCGGCTGCGGTGCCGGTCCACAGCCACGGTTTTAGTTGCGATGATGACGACTACGCACACGACCATGATGCGTCGTGCGGCTGCGGTCATGCTCATATGCCTGCGCCTGAAGTCACGAGCGGCACGTTGAGAGAACTGGTGGCGACGGTGCTGTCAGTGGGCTTGCGCCCATGTACCGGTGCTTTGATTGTCTTAACCTTCGCTTTTGTAAACGAGCTCTGGGTCGCTGGCATCGCTTCCACGCTCGCAATGTCCGTCGGTACGGCGATCACGGTATCGATGCTTGCGTCGCTTGCTGTTGGGGCGAAAGGTCTTGCGTTGAAGTTTTCCGGAGCCGGCAATTTAAACCGCGGCCTGCTCCACACCATTGAGATCGGCGGAGCGCTGCTGGTGCTCTTCTTTGGGGTCGTTTTGTTGACCGGTGCGCTTTCGGGTTAGCCCGTCTTTTTCTTTCGCTGGGCACGTCCGCGCAGCCAAAGACCAATGAAGGGAACCATAAGAACGACGCCGATGGCACCTCCAGTAATCCAAGGGTTTTCGCCTCCGAGTTGGTTCATGATGGCCGGCAGGTAGTACAGCAGCAAACAGAACCCGAAGAAAATTCCGGCTGCGATAAAAAGCGTTTGCTGCTCGTATTCTTCAGGTGGTTTGTCTTCGCTCACGATGCGTCGTCCAGTGGAGTTTGTTTCATCCGTTTCACATAGTGGATATGTCGCCGGAGCGGAAACTCTCAAGCGTGTGTTTTTGGCTTCCCGCGTCATCAAAGTTATCTGGGTGAAGCCATGCTTCGAAAGTCGCTCGGCACTTTGGCCATTCGTGATCAAGCATCGAATACCAAGCCGTATCGCGATTGCCGTAAGACTTTACCTGATGCTGGCGAAATACGCCTTCGAATGTGAAGCCCATGCGTCGTGCTGCCCGATGTGACGGTTTATTTGGATTGTTCAACTTCCACTCATAGCGGCGATAGCCGAGTTCATCGAAGGCCCGCCGCGCCATGAGGTAGTGGGCTTCGGTCGCGCCGCGCTTGCGAAGCAATGATTGACCGTGCGCAACGCATCCGGTTTCTACTGACCCATTTTCGGGCACGATGGCCATGTAGCTTGCCATTCCAACTGCTCGGCCGAATTCTTTTTCTGCGAAGATGCATGTGACGAAGTCGCCGCTATCGTTGAAGCCTTGCATGATGTCGGCGAAATCACGCCACGCGTTCATGGGCTTCCAACCGTAATGGAAGAGGTGTTGGTTGGCTTTCAGGCCGCCGAACTCGTCCCACAATTGCTCCGCATGTACTTCAGCGTCCCATGGCACGATGTCGATATACTGGCCCAAGATCGGTAAATTTGTCGGGTGGGGGCGGGGTGTCCAGCCGGCGTGATCAAACATTGGAAACGCTTTCGTTTACGCTGTGCGACCTAAGCGAAATTTGCAGGTAACACTAGACAAGACCGCGGTGCGGCGTGCTTCGGTAAGCGCCCGCATTGTATTCAATTGTCAGTTTGAAAGAAATTTCTCATAAGTCGGGCGGCTGACCGATTGTGGCGCGCCGCCCGATGGCTCAGGTAGTGGGAGGATCTACCTTGAGTCTCATTTATGATGGTGCGGCTGATACATTTACGAAAGGTTAATGGCCATTAAGAAAAATGTAGGACTTCTTAAGGCGTAACCCATTCGTTCTAAGCCTCTGTCCCATTTCGATAAGTCACGGAAAACTCGCGGTTTGTTTACCTTCTGCGAGCCGCTGGTCAAAACCCTGCGAGTATCTGTTGCGAAGCAAATGCATGCACGATTATAAGTCGGACACGTTTTTCATTGGGAGGTAAATAATGAAGCGTTCGTTTTTCGTATCCACCGCAGTTGTGGCCCTCATGCTTGCTGGTACAGCCACAGCCGACGACGCCGATCGGACCGGCTGGCCGGAAAGCTTCACCGTGAGCACGGCCTCTCAGGGTGGCACTTACTTCGCCTATGGTTCGGGCTGGGCCAATCTTGTCGCAACCGAGCTTGGCATTTCAGGTGGTAGTCAAGTGTCCGGCGGGCCTGGGCAGAACATGTCACTTGTGCATGCAGGCGAAGTTGAGTTTGGCATGACCACAATGGGACCTGCTGCTGAATCCATCGCAGGATTGAGCCCAATTGCACCGGGCGTGCCCATGACAGAAGCCTGTGCCATGTTCCCGATGTACCAGACACCGTTTTCGGTGACTGCGCTGTCATCTTCGGGCATTACATCGATTGAAGATATTCCAGCTGGAGCACGTATCGGATTTGGCCCTGCCGGTTCCACATCGGACACATATTTCCCACGCATGATGACCGAACTTGGCATCGAATATGATCGTCGCAACGGTTCATGGTCGGACCTTGGCGGCCAGTTGCAGGATGGCCTGATTGACGTGATTGCCTTTGCTGCCGGTGTACCCGTTCCTGCCGTCAGCCAGTTGGAAGTGCAGACGGACGTGAACATTATCGAGTTCACCGAAGAAGAACAGGCGAAGATCATGGAGACCTTCCCGGTCGCCAACTTTGCAATCGCAGCCGACACCTACACCACGCTGGAAAACGACGCGCGCTCTGTTTCGATGTGGAATTTCGCGATTGCCAATTGCAGCCTGCCGGAAAACTTCGTTGAGGCCGTTGTCGACGTGATCATGTCCGACAATGAGCGCATGGTGAACATTCACCGCGCGGCCCGTTCTACCCTGCCTGAAAACTGGGACAAGAACGGCGGCGTGATCAAGTGGCACCCGGGTGCTGCAAAGTGGTTCACGGAGAATGCAGGCGCCGAAATTCCAGACGACCAGATCTACGGCGGTTAATTCGCCTCATTTGAGTTTCACACATCGATGTCGCGGCCAGTCCGGTCGCGGCATCTAGTATACCCAGCGCTACGCCGAAGAGGGCGACCACATGACTGATCAGACCGCTGCCATGCCAGCCAAGGGTGACAAGGGGCGGACTGATTATGACGCGGATCCGGTCATTGCTGAGGGTGTGGACGAGGAGCCGGTTGAAACAACGCGCCGGCTTTTTGTCGGTAACAGCCAGGCGCTGATCGCTGCAATTTCGATCATCTATGCTGGCTTTCACATGGCCGCCCTGAACGGGCTCTCGATTTCAGCGATCACCGGCATCACCATCCCCTTTTTGCCTCAGTTTCCGATGGAGACTTGGAACTTCCGCATGGCGCACATTGCGGGCGCGCTGGTGCTCGGCTTCACGCTGTTTGCCGCGCACACATTTTCCCATGGGGAAGACGCTGATCCGAAAACGCCTGTGTTGTCGGTGTTGGCATTGTTGCTGCTCATCCCGGCAGGCGTTGCGCTTTTCACCACCATTCAGACGACGCTCTTGATTTATAGCGGAACGCTGCCCGAGGCCGGTGGTCTTACCGTGTGGATGTCTGCGCTGCCGAACATGCCTCAATATGGAAGCGACGTGTACTGGTTCGGTATTCCGCTTCTGGTTGCTACGGGCGGTGCAATTATCGCAGGATGGTTTGAACGTCGGGGGCGCGGCCAATTCGCGGCGTCCGACATCGTCTTGGCGGTCTGTGCAATCATCGTCGCGGCCTATCTCATCCCGATCTACGGCACGGCTGCGCGCAATGCGGTCGGCACGCCATTTGTGCCAATCGGTGTTGCATTTGCGGCCACCGCCGGTGCCGCGCTCATCATGGAGCTCACCCGCCGCGTTGCGGGTTTGGCACTCGTCATTATCACGGGCGTGTTTCTCGCTTACGTCTTCACCGCGCATTTACTGCCCGGCATCCTGGCCGTTGACCGGCCCTATTCGTGGCACCGCTTTTTCGGCCATGTGTATTCTGACGCGGGCATTCTGGGTCCCACGACGGCGGTGTCTTCGACCTACATCATTTTGTTTATCATCTTCGCTGCGTTCCTGCAGGCCTCCAAGGTCGGCGACTACTTTGTGAACTTCGCCTTCGCCGCTGCCGGACGTGCACGCGGTGGTCCGGCCAAGGTTGCGATCTTTGCGTCCGGCCTGATGGGTATGATCAACGGTACGAGCGCCGGTAATGTGGTCGCGACTGGATCACTCACCATCCCGTTGATGAAGAAGGTCGGCTACCACAAGAAGACCGCAGGCGCAGTGGAAGCGGCGGCCTCAACGGGCGGTCAGATCATGCCGCCGATCATGGGCGCAGGCGCGTTCATCATGGCCGAAATCACGGGGATTCCGTACCAAGAGATCGCAATTGCCGCGATCATCCCGGCGATCCTCTACTTCGTGTCGATCTACTTCATGGTGGATTTTGAAGCAGCGAAAATGGGTATGCGCGGTATGCGCGAAGACGAATTGCCGAAGTTCAGGAAGATGGCAAAGCAGGTTTACCTGTTTGTGCCAATCGTCATTTTGATCACGGCGCTGTTCCTAGGCTATTCGGTCATCCGTGCAGGCACGCTGGCGACAATCGCAGCTGTGGTCGTATCGTGGGCAGTGCCGGAGTATTTCAGTCTCAAGAACAACAAGCTGACATTGCAACGCCTTTTGGTCGTCGCCATCTCGGCGCTGTCGATCCTGTTGGTCGCAAGCTATCTGCTGTTACCTGCGGCAGAAGCTGGTGCAGAGCCGAGCGCGTTGATCTCGACCCTCACGCTCGTGACCGGCCTCTTGATCGCAGCGACGTTCATTTACATTTCGGTCAGCGAGTTCTCCTCCACGGGCACTGTAGGCCTTGGTCTTAAGGGTCTTGGCCGCGCGTTGGAGCTTGCGGGCGTGATGTCGATCCAGATCATCGCGGTCTGCGCCTGCGCGGGTATCATAGTTGGTGTCATCTCATTGACAGGCGTTGGCGCGCGGTTCTCATCGGTGCTGCTGGACCTCGCCGCAGCGTCGCAATTGTTAGCACTGTTTTTTGCCATGTGCATCGCGATCCTGCTCGGCATGGGCATGCCAACGACAGCGGCTTACGCGGTTGCCGCATCGGTGGTTGCGCCCGGTCTTATAGGCCTTGGTATCCCGACACTGACGGCGCATTTCTTCGTGTTTTATTTCGCCGTAGTCTCTGCAATCACGCCGCCGGTTGCACTTGCCAGTTACGCGGCTGCCGGTATCTCGGGCTCTAACCCGATGGAGACGTCGGTGACCTCGTTCAAGATCGGCATTGCGGCGTTCATCGTGCCGTTCATGTTTTTCTACAATTCGGCGATCTTGATGGATGGTACGTGGTTCGAAGTCATCCGCGCGGCGATCACTGCGATCTTCGGCGTGTTCCTTTTGTCATCTGCGGTGCAGGGCTGGTTCATGGGCGCGCGTGTGCCGTGGTTCATGCGTGTCGTGCTGGTACTCGGTGCGCTGCTGCTGATTGAAGGCGGATGGGTCAGCGACTTGATCGGCATCGGCGTTGCTGCAGCGACGGTGTTCGTCCAACGCGTCGTGAAGCCGGAAAAAGGTGCTCTGTTGGCCACACGCGGCGCCGATTGAGCCTGTACTAGTCGAGATGGACTTCGACACACTTCAAACGTCGATTGCCGCGCGTCTGAGCGCGATGGGAAATGGCACTCCCTACATTGCAGACGCCAATGAGCCTGATCCGCGATACCTTGGCTACGGCGTAAGAGCGCCGGAGATGAAGCGGTTTTTGGCAGGCTTGAAGCCCGAGTTTCGCGCTCTGGATACGAAGCAAAAAATCGAATTGGCAACACGGC
>JBCDLI010000052.1:0-18090 GCA_038745535.1 Pseudomonadota bacterium
AACAGACCACACTCATCGCTGGCCAACCTCACACCAAGTGAGTTCGCTGCGAAAATGACATTGCAAAAACGGGCAGCATGAGGCCAAAAACAAACCAGCGAATTCTCTCAATCCATGGAGGGAAGTCGGGGCTCAGGTCAAAGGCGGCAAGTTACCAAATGCAAAAGCAATCAATGAGATGATCGACGTGATCAATGAATGCGAGAAGCGTTTGGCGGACCGAATTGCCGAAATTACCGGCGGTGGCAGTCACACCGTCAACTAGTCTTTCACCGGCCTTCATGTGTTGCGTATGGCCAAAAAAAACCGCCCGTGAAGCTGCTACTCCACGAGCGGTGCAATCCCTCAAAGAGGAACTTTACGCACCATGACTATAGGCATTGAATACCGCGATGGCGAGTCAGTTGTCATCACCGATACCCGATACACCGACGGCATAGACCAGATTGATGACGCCACGCGCAGCCTTAACGCTATAATCAGCCTGATAGGCGGCTTTCCAAACGATCTTCACACAGTGTTAGCCGGAGACCTTTGCACTCTTTTGGACAATATCAAGTTCGAAATTGAGCAAGGCATGGCCATTGTCCGCGAGCATCGCAAGGCCGCAGAACCAAATGCTCCAACATTCCGCGACACGTTTAAACCGAGCTTTGAAGGCGGTTCCTGTTTATCAGCAGCACCGAGCCTTGATGACGTAGTTGCTGTGTCAAAGTCTGTTTTCAGCATCTCAACCGAGGAGTTGATGGCCATGGACGATGCCGAACGTCGAACGTTCACCGCAGCGATCACATATGCTGGTAAGTGGACCCGCCAGACAGCTTCGAAAATTCAACAGGTGAACAGCCTTCGAAAGAAAGACGCCACTCGCCCTTGAACGAGGTCAAATTGACAATCGGAACGGGGCTACTGCCCCGTTTTGCATTCTAGGGTGAGAGAACTGGTCCCGACATACTTAAAAATCCTCTCAGAGGCCATTTGAACGCGTTTGAAGAATTTTCCCGCCAAGTTCTACTTGTTCACCGAGACGCGCGTCCTGAGTCAATTTTCGCAACGTTGATCGATTGCTCGTGATGGGCTACGATTTGAGCAGGGCCGCGCCACGGAGCATTCGCTATATGCTGTAAAGGGTTTTCGACTTTTTAGCCCCACTTTTTCACTGCCGCTGATACCTTCACGCTGCCTTGGGGTGAACGCGTTCACTACACCCACAATTTCACCACCCTTTAGAGTGGTGCCCAACGAAGGTGGTTCGATGGTGAGGCAGGGCCTTGCGGAACGCGAAACGATACTTGAAGACATTGCTCGCATCTGCGGTGCAAATGTTGCGGAGCGCGTTCGGCTGCATTGCGGCGGCCAACGCATTTACATTCCGTCTGCCAAAAAACTCACATCCGAAAATCGCATTGTCGAATTGCTTGGCATGGAGCACGCGCGGAAGCTCGCTGACGGCGTGGCAAGTTCTCAGATCGGCATTCACGTGGATATCCCATTGGGTAAGCCGGAATACCATAAGCGCGAAGTACTTCGGCGTTCGCTTGCCGGGGAAAGCGCGAATGATATTGCCCGCGCACTCGGCCTTTGCCGTCGAACAATCTTCAACATTCGCCAACGCCTGAGAGACAAGGGGCACCTAAAATGCAAATGACGCACAAGAACATCGACAATGCGTTCAAGGGGTTTCGGAAGCTCTTCGATCAAGCCTTTGAGAATGCGACCTCACACAAAGACACTGTTGCGATGACGGTTCCAAGCCTTTCGTCGGAAGAGGTTTATGCATGGCTTGGGCAGTTTCCCGAATTGCGTGAGTGGATTGGTGATCGCCAAATCAATCAGATCGCAGCGCACGGCTTCACTATCAAGAACAAGCTTTACGAGAGCACGGTCACTGTAAAGCGCACCGACTTTGAAGATGACCGGCTAGGCCTTTACAAGCCGCTCATTCAGGAAGCGGGCAGGGCATCTCGCACTCATCCTGACAAGATGATTTTCAGCATGTTGAAGCAGGGCTTCGACACGATGTGCTTCGACGGTCAAAACTTCTTTGACACAGACCACCCGTCGCATCTTATCGAAGGCGGTTCACATGAAACCGTCTCGATCTCGAACATGCAGGTTGGTAGCGGCAAAAGCTGGTATCTGATTGATGCAAGCCGCGCGATCAAGCCGGTAATCTGGCAGGAACGGGTTCCTTACGATTTCCAGTCGATCACAGGTGATCAAGATGCACACGTTTTCCTCCGTGACGAATTTCTGTATGGCATCCGCGCGCGCGTAAACTGTGGTTTCGGTTTGTGGCAATTGGCTTTCGGTTCGAAGGCTGAACTCACCACGGAAAACTATTCCGAAGCGCGTTCGGCTATGATGGCCTTCCCAGGTGACGCCGGTCAGCTCCTTGGTGTCTCACCAACGCACCTGATTGTGCCGCCTTCGCTCGAAAAAGAGGCGCGCGCGCTCATTTTTGCAGATCAAGTCGAGGGCACTTCGAATGTCTGGAAAGACAGCGTTGAGCTTGTCGTGACCCCTTACGTGGCTTGATTATCATGGGTCGCGCTCATCTCACTCGACACGTTGCGGCCGGCACCGTTGAAATCGGCGGTAATGGTGACGCTCCAGACTGGATACAAGTTATGCCGTCCGGACTGATATCGGCGCGTGATGGTCGTGAGTTTGTTGCGCGTGATCTTCAAGCAATCATCAGACGCACGAACATTGGCGACGGTGTTGAAACTGTAATCGACTACGACCACCAAACCGAGTTCGCGGAAGCGAATGGACAGCCAGCAATAGCCGCGGGTTGGGTGAAGGAATGGGCAGCGCGAAACGACGGCATATGGGCGCGGGTCCAATGGATCGAACGCGCCGCTAAGCTGATCGCTAGCAAAGAGTACCGCTATATCAGCCCAACGTTCTTAGCATCACCTGAGACTGGCGAAGTGTTCAAGATCAAGAGTGCAGGCGTCACTAACACACCCGCCTTTGCGATGACCGCACTTGCTAAATCTGCCATCAAGGAAACCGTTATGGACCTACCAACACAGATTGTCGAAGCTCTTGGACTGAAACCAGAGGCAACGATTGCGCACGCCCTCGAAGCGATCACGGCTTTGAAGAAAGCTGCGGAAATCCGCGACACCCACAATGCGCATGTCACTCAGGCCATGCAGCAAGTCGCCTCGGAGCGAAAGGCGATACGTGAAGAGCGTCACAAAGCTGCGGTGGATAAGGCAGTTGAAATGGGTGTGTTTCCACCGGCGATGAAAGATTGGGCGATGACATACATTGCGCAGGATGAGGACGGCTTCAATCAATACCTGCGTAACTTTGGAACGCCCTATCGCCACCTGTTCGGCGACTCACCGGAGAAGAAAGAATTGCATTCTCACTTCGCGACGTTGAAAGCCGAACGAAACGGGAAACCATCTGACGATGTGGAGCGCCGAAAACTTGCAGAACAGCTAGGGCTAAATCCAAGCGATCTGGACTGATGAACGCGCCGTTGAGCATAGACGATTTTACGCCCTCGGAAGCGTTCTCACGAGCGTTTTTGAAGGACTATCGTTGGTCTTCGCCGCAGTCCAAGTTTGCCCGCAATGTCGAGGCCGCGCAGTTGGTGATTAAGAACGCTTGGAAGCTCAATTTGCCAGAGCTTTTGCATGAGTTGGAAGTCGCTTTTCCAGACCATCAGTTTTCACGGTCTGGCGTCCATCGCTTCATTCAAAAAATCCGAGGATTTGAAGCCCGTTGGAATGCGTCTCAAATGGCGTTTGAAGGGTGTTAAAAATGAATTCTAAGGGTGTGTTTAGTGGCTTTAGAGATCGGAGTTCACAACCCCACGCTGCCATTCATTAATTGGATGACACCATCATCCCATAAAAAGGCAGGGCTTCACGGTTTTTGGTCGGAGATGATCTCGTCCTCACCACCGTGGAGAACATTTTCGCGCGCCCTAAGCTCGGCGTTTCCGAGCAAGATGAGAGCGACATTATCACCATGACAGGAGAGGCAATCGGAGACTTCGTTAAAAAGGGCCCATGCCTGCGGGTGGGAGGACGTCAGCGCCCCCGCCAAGTGTGGTCGAACGTTACATGGTTCACCCGCGGCCGCTAGATATCACCAGCTCTGGATCGTTGACAATCGGCGTTGGAAATCTGCCGAAAATCAAGTCCACCCGCGAAACTCCCGATAAAACCGGATAATCCCGCAATTCCCCTGCAAAGTCCGCCAATCCCCCTAAACCATCGCACGTACAGAAGGCGGTGTTGCGTTTTCGATGTTTGGCGACGTTAGCCGCCGAAGTCGTCGAGCATGATGTCTTCGCGGTCGACACCTAAATCGATCAACATGTTAATGACCGACTTGTTCATGATGGGCGGGCCGCACATATAGAATTCGCAGTCCTCTGGGGCAGGGTGGTCCTTCAGATACTCGTCAAACAGTACGTTGTGGATGAAGCCCGTGTAGCCATCCCAATTGTCTTCAGGTATCGCGTCGGAAAGCGCGACGTGCCATGTGAAGTTGTCGAATTGCTCGGCGAGCTCATCAAAGTCCTCAACGAAGAACATCTCTTTCTTTGAGCGCGCCCCATACCAGAAAGTGATTTTCCGGTTACGATTTTCCAACCGCTTGAGCTGATCGAAGATGTGGCTCCGCATCGGTGCCATGCCCGCACCGCCGCCGATGAATACCATCTCTTTTTCGGTTTCGCGCGCGTAAAACTCACCGAATGGACCTGAAATAGTGACTTTGTCGCCCGGTTTCAGGTTGAAGATATAAGATGACATCTTGCCAGGCGGAATGCCCTCCGACCCCGGAGGTGGGGAGGCAATCCGGACGTTGAGCATGATCATGCCCTTTTCGAGCGGGTAGTTTGCCATGGAATAGGCACGCTCAATGGGCTCGTCGACAACTGACTCGTACTGCCAGAGATTAAACTTGTCCCAATCTTCGTGGTATTCCTTACCGATGTCGTAGTCTTTGTAGGACACCCGATGGGCAGGTGCCTCGATTTGGATGTAACCACCAGCGCGGAAATTAACGTCTTCGCCCTCCGGAAGACGGAGCACCAGAGCTTTGATAAACGTCGCAACGTTCTCGTTGGATTCGACCGTGCATTCCCACTTTTTGACGCCGAAGACCTCTTCAGGAACTTCGATCTGCATGTTTTGTTTCACTGCCACCTGACAGGACAGCCGATCACCGCAGGACGCTTCACGCTTGGTGATGTGGCTTTCTTCGGTCGGTAGAATTGATCCGCCACCATCGTGAATTTTCACCCGGCACTGGGCGCATGTCCCACCGCCGCCACAGGCTGACGGCACAAACAGTTTCGCTTCAGCAAGTGTTTGCAAAAGCTTACCGCCCGCTGGCACGTGGATGGTCTTCTCGCCATTAATTGTGATTTCGACGTCGCCGCTCGAAACCAATCGCGATCGCGCACTGAGAATCACTGTCACCAGAACGAGGACAATGACCGTGAAGAGTGCGATTCCTAAAGTGAAAGTTTCCATCTTTCCTTTCCCGTCACAAACGTACGCCGCTGAACGACATGAATGCCAGAGCCATCAGGCCAGCGGTGATAAACGTAATCCCAAGGCCCTGCAGGCCGTCGGGGATGTCAGAGTATTTCAACTTCTCGCGAACCCCAGCCATTGCTGTGATGGCCAAGGCCCAACCAAAACCGGAAGACACACCATAGGTCACCGATTCAGTAAAATTGTACCCACGTTCCACCATGAACAGTGAACCACCGAGAATGGCGCAGTTCACCGTGATAAGCGGAAGAAACACGCCAAGCGCGTTGTAGAGGGGTGGGAAGTACTTATCGAGCACCATTTCAAGGATCTGCACCAGAGCCGCTATAACCCCGATATAGGAGATCAAACCGAGGAATGTGAGGTCTACCTCATCAAATCCTGCCCACGACAGGGCACCGGGTGCAAGTAGGTACGTTAGGATCAAATTGTTCGCAGGGACCGTAATCGCCTGCACGATCATAACCGATACGCCAAGGCCAATTGCTGTCGAGATTTTTTTCGACACCGCAATGAAGGTACACATGCCCAGGAAAAATGAGAGCGCCAGGTTCTCAACGAAGATCGCTTTAACAGCGAGTGATGCGAGACCTTCCATTAGTGCGCTCCTACGACTTGGATTTTGTATTCACGCTCTTCAACCTGTGCCGGTTTCCACGAACGAAATGCCCAGATGATGAGGCCGATGATAAAGAATGCCGACGGTGGAAGCAGCAGCATTCCGTTTGCGACATACCAGCCGCCATTGTTCACTGTTTCTAGGACCGTGATGCCGAAAAGGCTGCCGGCACCGAACAACTCGCGGATGAAGCCGACGAGCATAAGGATCAAGCCGTAGCCCAGACCGTTACCGATACCGTCAATGAAAGACGCAACCGGCGGATTTTTCATTGCGAAGGCCTCGGCACGCCCCATCACAATGCAGTTTGTGATGATGAGGCCGACAAAGACCGAAAGCGTTTTGGATATTTCGAATGCATAAGCTTTCAAGAACTGGTCCACGATGATCACCAGCGAAGCAATAATGATCATCTGGACGATGATGCGGATCGAACCTGGGATCTGATTGCGGATGATCGAAATGAACATGGACGCAAAAGCGGTCACGAATGTCACCGCGAGCGCCATGACAAACGCAACTTGTAGAGAGGAGGTCACGGCAAGTGCTGAGCAAATACCGAGCACTTGGAGTGTAATTGGATTGTTGTCGACCAATGGGTCAACAAGCATATCCCGACGTGTTTGGCTCATCCAACCTCTCCCGATTTGAGGTTTTCAAGGAACGGTTCAAATCCAGATTCTCCCATCCAGAAACGAACCAGATTGTGCACGCCGACAGACGTCAGCGTGGCGCCCGCTAAAGCGTCGACATGGTAGTCAGCGCCCGCTGCGGGAGGTGTCTTTGCTACAGAAATCTGCAGTTCGCCGGTCTCGTCTTGCAATTGCTTACCAGACCACTGGGCTTTCCAACGCGGGTTATCGACTTCTGCCCCGAGGCCCGGTGTCTCCGCATGCTGGTAAAACTGCAAGCCGTAGATATCGTTGCCGTTTTCTTCCAACGCGATGAAGCCGTAGAGGGTGGACCAAAGGCCGTAGCCGTGGATCGGTAGGATAACCTTGTCCAACTCGCCCGCTTCGTCGCGTAGAAGGTAGATCGTTGAATATTTGGTCTGCCGTCCGATGCCAGCAGGGTCTTCGGTGAGTTCCCGAGACAGCTCAGGCTCATCTGCAGCCGCAATGTCATTGAAAGTTGCCGGGTCAAACTGGTCTGTGAATGTACCAGTTGCCAGCTCGACAACCTGCGGTTCAAACGCGGCAAATGCTTCACCCACGTCAATGCCGGGCTCATATTTTCCCGCCACCTGCAAGATGTTGGCCTGCTTATCTTTGGCGCGGTTCACATCTTGCGTCGGCCGCAGTGATACCGCAGCAGCAGACACCACCATTGATGCGACGAGACAAAGCGTAACCGCTGTGAACACTGTTTTTGCGGTGGAATCCGTCGGCAGATCAAAGAACCGCCGGATCGGTCCTTTTTTCGTGTCTGGTGTGGTTTCCTGATTTTCCTCAGGCATGACGACGTTCCCTCCGTCGGATATTCGCCTGCACGACGAAGTGGTCGATCAGTGGCGCGAACACGTTACCAAAGAGGATGGCAAGCATCATACCTTCGGGAAACGCTGGGTTGATGACGCGGATGAGAATGACCATCACGCCAATTAAACCGCCGTAGATATATCGACCCGCATTTGTGTGCGATGCCGACACCGGTTCGGTGACCATAAACACCATCCCGAACGCGTAACCGCCGATGACCAAATGCCAATACCAAGGCATTGCGAACATTGGGTTTGTGTCGGACCCAATAAAATTGAGTAGCGTCGAGAACCCGACCATCCCCACCATACAACCGACGATCAATCGCCAGTTTGCAATTTTCGTTGCGAGCAAAAAAGCAAGTCCGATCAATACGGCCAGCGTTGAAGTTTCGCCGATGCTGCCCTGCACGAAGCCGAAGAACGCATCGCTCCACTGAGTGCCATTAGCAACGATGTTTTGGTAGCCTTCAGAAGCAGCGATTGAGAGGCTCGTTGCGCCAGAATACCCGTCAACGGGCGTCCAGATCGTATCGCCAGACATCTGTGCCGGATAAGCAAAGTAGAGAAACGCGCGGCCAGTGAGGGCAGGGTTCAAGAAGTTTTTGCCTGTCCCGCCAAACACTTCCTTACCAATAACGACGCCAAAGATAATGCCAAGCGCAACCTGCCAGAGCGGCACGTTTGGCGGCAAAATCAAAGAGTACAACATGGAGGTAACGAGGAACCCCTCGTTTACTTCGTGCTTCCGGATGGTCGCGAAGACAACCTCGAAAATGCCGCCAGCGACCAGTGTCGTTATGTAAATTGGCAGGAAGTACAGCGCTCCGTGCGCTACATTTGCGAAAATGCTGTCTGGATTAAAACCGATACCGAGCCCAGAGATGATTGCAGCACGCCAGCCAGTCGCCTCAAAGGTTTGAAGCGCAGTGTTGGTCTGTAAGCCGATGTTATAAAGACCAAACAGGATGCATGGGACCGTCGCCAATACCACGTACGTCATAATGCGCTTCATATCGATGTATGAGCGCGCGTGAGGAGCCGCCGTCGTCACTGTTTTTGGCGTATAGAGGAAGCTTTCTACCATCTCGTAAATGGGGAAATATCTCTCGTACTTGCCGCCTTTTTCGAAGCTTGGCTCGATTTGGTCGAAGAAATTTCTCAGACCCATGGTCCTATCCCTCCTTCTCAATTTTGGTAAGGCAGTCGCGCAGTGCCATCATGTATTCGTACTTTGCCGGACAGGCGAAACCAACCAGACCAAGGTCTTCCTCATCGAGCTCGAGAGCTCCAAGCTTTTGAGCTGCGTCGGTGTCCATTACCAGGAGAGCGCGAAGTAACTGCGTTGGCAGGAAATCCTGCGGCATCAGCTTTTCGAATGTGCCTATCGGCACCATCGCGCGGCGACCTCCGTTTAAATTAGATGTAAGTGGATAGATCTTCCGGGATAAGGCCGATCCGAGAACAGGTTGAAGCGCATATTTGCTTGGCATGGGGCGTATCCAGCCCATGGGTATTTGCTTCTTGTCCTCTTCGATCAGCGTGATCTGCCGATCATAACGGCCAAGATAGGCTGTCGGCCCGCTCGCTGCGCGCCCGGATAGAATAGACCCTGATACCATTCTTACAGGAACAGAATCGTCAAATTCACTGCGTGTCAGGTCTGCCAGTGATGCGCCTGCGACAGTTCGCACCAATCTAGGTTGATGGCAAAGGGGACCGCTGAGCGCGACAATTCGTTCCGAGCTTATTTTGCCCGTTTGAACCAGCCGTCCGATCGCGATGACGTCCTGATACCAGATCGTCCAAACGAACTCAGAGGCCGTTGGTGGCTCCAGAAAATGAATATGCGTTCCAGCTAATCCTGCGGGATGAGGACCCTCGAAACTTGCTGTCTCGACGCCTTCAATAGACGCGCCCGGGATGTCTTCGCCCGGCGCATGGCACACATAGGTTTTCCCCGCCGATAGCTTGGCAACAACTTCGAGACCGGCGGCGAACGCATCGGGATCATCAGCAATGATGACGCCCGCGTCAGCACATAGGGGCTCGGTGTCCATGGCGGTCACGTAGATCGCCTTCGGCTGTGTGCCGGGTTCCGGAACCTTTGAGTATGGCCGCGTTCTGAAGGAGGTCCAAAGCCCTGCTTTGCATAGCTTTTCGGTAATGCCTTCAGCGGTCTCCGCATCGCCAGCTTCGGTGAAGTCGATAGGCTCGGCGAGCTTTTCGGAAATCTGAATGACGACACTTTGAAGGACGCGCCGCGCACCTCGGTTGATTGCTTTTACGCGACCCGTGACCGGTGAAACCACTACGGCGTCTGGTGTATCTTTATGGGCAAAGAGCGGAGTTCCCGCGCTCACCACGTCATCTTCGGCAACGAAGACTCGAGGTTTTAGCCCGATGTAATCGTCTCCAACAGCGGCGACTGTAGACACCGCACGGCCCTGACCAATCTCCTGCACAGGCGCGCCTGAGGCAGGGATGTTGAGCCCTTTCTTCAGCTTAAAATGTTGCACGTTATCCGCGTTCTTTTGTTACGATCTAGCCATGCTAAGAAGCATCCCGACGGCTGCAACAAGGCCTCCTAAAGGATCAAGTTGCTCCGTTTTATTGCGCCCTTCGTCGCCTTTTCGCAATAGTCGTTCCGTATTAGAACCATTATAAATTTAGCACTGGCGGAACAGAAACAGGATTAACAAAAAGATGCTCACACGCCGCACAACATTGCTCCTTCCACTTCCCCTGGCGTTAGCTGCTTGCGGTCAGGGATCGAACGTTTTGCAGGTCTCGGGAAGCACAATGGGCACGACTTATTCGGTCGTCGCAGTAGACCATTCAAACGGCATTAAAGAGCGTGATTTGCGCTCGCGGATTGATACTGCACTCGCTGAGGTCAACCAGCAAATGTCGAACTGGGATGTGCAATCGGACGTCTCACGCTTTAACGCGTCGCGGGATTTGGCAGATATCGAAGTCGCTTCGCCGCTGGTTAGCGTCGTTGAAGCGTCCAAGCGTGTCTCCGAAGCAAGCAATGGCAACTTCGACATTACGGTCGGTCCGTTGGTCGATCTTTGGGGTTTTGGTGCCGCAGCGCCGTCTCAGCTTCGCCCGACAGACGAATCGATTGCTGACGTTCTCGCCACAGTTGGCGAGCAGCAGATCGATGTGACCGGTGCCGGTACACTACGAAAGCGCAACCCAAACACCGAAATTTACCTGTCTGCGATTGGTAAAGGATACGGCGTTGACCGGGTCGCGAGCGAACTGGCAGCACTCGGGGTCACCGATTACATGGTAGAGATCGGTGGTGACCTGGTGACCGCCGGTCGCAACCCGAGCGGCGAACCATGGCAGATCGCGATTGAGTCGCCGGTTGCGTTTGATCGACAGGTCGAACAGGTCGTGGGCGTGTCGGATCTTGGACTCGCGACGTCTGGCGATTACCGGAATTTCTTTGAGCGTGATGGCATTCGCTATTCGCACATCATCGATCCGCACACCGGCTATCCCGTCACGCACCAAACAGCTTCTGCCACGGTGCTTACCGAGGATGCGATGATGGCTGACGCATGGGCGACGGCAATGCTGACGCTTGGTAGTGAGGCGGGTCGTGAAATTGCGGACCAACAGGGTCTGGCAGTTCTGTTCATTGATCGGATCGATGGCAGTGATGACGAGTTCCGGCTCGTGTCGAACAAGCGCTTCGGCGAATTGAAAGCTTAAATAAACGGAGAGTTGAACCGATGGAGACTTTTCTCCTCGCATTTGGGTTGCTGATTGTTGTGCTGGTAGGGATGGCGCTGGGCGTCATCTTTCAGGGTAAAACGATCAAAGGAAGCTGTGGCGGCCTGAATGCAGTTTCAGGCGCCGACAAATGCCTCGTTTGCAACAAGGATGTTGATCCAGACAGTCCGCTGCGTGATCGGTTACAGTGCCCGAAGGCTCGCCAACAACTGGCCGAAGCCAAATAGTTCGACACAAATATAATCCGCAAAATTGAAGCCGATGATATCTCTATCATCGGTTTTTTTGTGCGTGTGTGAGGTCTGGGATCGGCGAGCTAAAGCGTTTTCGCAAATGCGGATTGGCGCCGGGCTGCCGTAATCTCGCGTATGACGTAGATCATAGCAACCAGAAACATTGCTGCCATGAAGTACCAGGTTATGGCGTAACTCAGATGGTTGTTCTTGAAGGTGACTTTGGTCAATCCGCCGCGTGGCCAGTTTTCGGCAGCACCGTAGTGTTCTGCATCGATGAAGAAGGAAGTCGCTGATCGGATCCGGCTGGCTTCGGCCAGAGCCTCGATGTCCCGCGAGACCCAGCGATCATTTGCAGGGTCGTTTGTTTCGAGAAGCGTGCCATTTGGCTCGCTCAAGCGGAGCAGCCCTGCAATAAAGACTTCTTCTTCCGGCTTTTGAATTTGCGTTTCAGACACACCAGGCGGGATATACCCTCGGTTAATCCAGATCGTCTCGCCGGTGTTTGCCTTTAGGGGAACAAGGAGCCAGTTCCCAAGGCCAAGTTCGGTGACCGCTTTTACCCGCCGCGCCGCTTGGTGCTGAAAAGTCCCGGCGACTTTTACGCGCAAATACTGATGATCGTCAGCAGTGATTTCACCGGATGGAATTGAGACCGGTGTTCCGTAGGCGCGGGAGTTCACCGCGGTAATCAATTCGTTCTTCCACTGGAGGCGCTGAACCTGCCAATTTCCCAACCACAGCATCAAAAAGAAAAGCCCAGCGGCTAGGATCAAGAGTGTTATGTCCACCCATAATCCGCGCCGCTGCACTGTGTCCTTCGTCATGGCAGGTTGCGGACCCGCTCAATCTGCTCGTGGGCCGGCATCATGTTTTCATGCAGGTGGAAGAGTACCCAGATCGAGCCGACCATAATGATCACGACCAGAATAGTCGTGAAAGCAATGGACATGGCTTGCCAACCCTCTTCTGCCCCAAGGGTCACGTGCAAGAAGTAGTAGACGTGAACGAGGATTTGGATCGCACCGAGCCCGAAAATAACTGATATCAGAATCGGCACGCTGTCGGTGACTTCACCCAAGACCATCCAAAACGGTATGACGGTGAGAACCACCGACAGTCCAAAACCGATGAGGTAGGATTTGTAGGAAGCATGCGCGTGGTCGTCATGACCGTCATGGCTCCCGTGACCATGGCCAGCTGTGTGTGCATCTGCGCTCATAGGATTACTCCGGTGAGATAGACAAAGGAGAAGACGCCGATCCAGATCAGATCAAGGAAGTGCCAGAACATCGAGAGGCACATAATCCGACGTTTGTTTTCGTGGGTGAGGCCGTGTTTTTGAACCTGAACAAGCAACACTGCGAGCCAGATGGCGCCGCAGGTGACGTGCAGTCCGTGGGTGCCGACTAGCGTGAAGAACGATGATAGAAAAGCGCTCGACTGCGGTGTCGCGCCGACATGGATCAGGTGCGCGAATTCGTAGACCTCAAGGCCGAGAAATGCGAGGCCGAAGACGCCGGTAACGATGAGCCACATCATCATCGGCTTTTGTTTGTTTTCCTGCATGTTGATGACGGCGAAACCGTAGGTGATCGACGAGAACAACAGCATGAACGTCGCGACAAGGATGAGCTTGATGTCAAACAGGTCGGCGGGCGAGGGGCCTGCTGCGTAGTTTTGACCAATGACGGCATGAACCGCGAACAAAACGCCGAATATCAAGCAATCGCTCATGAGATAGATCCAGAAACCAAGCATGGTTCCCGTTTCGTGATGTGCGTGCTCGTCGGCATGCGCTTCATCAGAGGCGTGAGCGTCTTCGCGAACGAGGAACTGGTAGTTTTGTGGTTTCAGCGTTGTCTTGCGTCGACGCGGCTGGCGCGGAAACGGAACGCTGGTTGGTGTTGCGGAGCTCATTCTGCTGCCTTCAGGTTGCCGGTGCCGGAGAACATGCGCGATGCTGCCTCAAGCTCATTGGTACGTGCGGTTTCAATTTCCTGCACCTCGTCGGCCGGAATGTAGTAGTCGCGGTTGTAGTTGAAGGTATGGACGATACCGTAGGCGATGGACGCCAGCAAAGTCAGCGCTCCGAGCCAATAGACATGCCAGATGAACGCGAAGCCCATGACCGTTAAAATGCCGGAAATGACGATACCAGTTGAGGTATAACGCGGCATGTGAATGGGGATGAACTCTTCCTTTGGACGCTGGAAGCCGTTTCGCTTCATGTGGTCCCACGCATCAATTTCGTAGATACGCGGTTGGAAGGCGAAGTTATAGTACGGTGGTGGCGAAGACGTTGACCATTCCAAGGTCCGGCCAGCGCCCTGATTCCAGGGATCGCCGGTGTGATCGCGCAGTTCTTCACGCTTGATGATCGAGACAACGATCTGGAGTACGAATGCACCAACGCCGACCGCGATGATGAGTGATCCAATCAATGCAACGGTGAAGTACCCACTGTAGAGCGTGTCTTGGAATTGGCTCAGACGACGCGTTACGCCCATCAAACCCAACAGGTAGAGCGGCATAAAGGCGACGTAGAAGCCAACAACCCAGCACCAGAAGGACACGTGTCCCCAAAACGGCGCGAGCTTGAAGCCAAACGCCTTGGGCCACCAGAAGGTGATTGCGGCAAACACGCCGAACACCACGCCTCCAATAATCGCATTGTGGAAGTGCGCGATCAGAAACAGCGAATTGTGCAGGATGTAGTCGGCAGGCGGCACGGCAAGCAGAACCCCAGTCATGCCTCCAATGGAGAACGTGATGATAAATGCCACAGTCCACATCATCGGCAGGTCGAAGTTGATCCGCCCTTTGTACATCGTGAACAGCCAGTTGAAGAGTTTCGCTCCCGTTGGAATTGAAATGATCATCGTCGCAATTCCAAAGAACGAGTTCACACTGGCTCCTGCACCCATGGTGAAGAAGTGGTGCAGCCAGACGATGTACGACATGATCATGATCACGCAGGTCGCGTAGACCATCGACGTGTAACCGAAGAGACGCTTGTTGCAGAACACAGATACGATTTCTGAGTACACACCAAACAGGGGCAATATGAGGATGTAAACTTCCGGGTGACCCCAAAGCCAGATGAGGTTCACATACATCATAGGGCTTCCGCCGAGGTCACTGGTGAAGAAGTTTGTGCCGACGTAGCGGTCCATTGTAAGCAGTGCCAGCGTCGCTGAGAGGACCGGGAATGACGCCACGATCAACACGTTTGCGCAGAACGTGGTCCATGAGAAGATCGGCATCTTCATCCAGCCCATTCCCGGCGCGCGCATTTTTACGATTGTGACAATCAGATTGATGCCGGAGAGCGTTGTTCCAATACCGGCGATGTTGAGCGACCAGAGGTAGTAATCTACGCCCACACTGGGGCTGAACTCTTTGCCCGACAGCGGTGGATAAGCGAGCCAGCCCGTCGTTGAAAATTCGCCAACGAACAGCGAGATCATGACGAGCACTGCGCCGGATGTGGTGAGCCAGAAACTGAAGTTGTTCAGGAACGGGAAGGCAACGTCACGCGCGCCGATCTGCAGCGGCATCACGTAGTTCATCAGACCGGTCACGAAGGGCATCGCGACGAAGAAGATCATGATGGTGCCGTGCGCGGTAAAGATCTGATCGTAGTGATGGGCGTTGAGAAAACCCTCACCGCCACTTGATGCCAGCCACTGTTGTAAGCGCATCAGGACTGCGTCGGCAAAGCCACGCAATAGCATCACAAGACCCAGTATCATGTACATGATACCGATCTTTTTGTGATCGATCGACGTGAACCACTCGTTCCACAAGTAGCCCCACAGTTTGAAATATGTGAGCGCTCCGACAGCAACTGCGCCGCCGATTACAACCGCGATGAAGGTTGAGAGGATGATCGGATCGTAGAACGGAAATATGTTCCAGCTGAGCTTGCCCCAAAACCAGTGGATTTGACCCACTGGTGCCGATGCGAGCGCGATGTTCGCGAGTGACATAATCTCAGTTCTCCAATGTATGTTGTTGTGCAGCGTCGAGCGACGTCATCGGTGCTGCCACCGGCTCGCTCATGGCCGCCAAGATGTCTTCGCTGTTCCATTCGCGGTTTTTGCGTATGAGCGCGAGGACCACACCTGGGTCTTCAACCGAGCATATGCCGGCAAACATCTCGCGATTGACGAGGCCTTCGAGGCCACCTCCGCCAAGTGCATCCACCATCATCATGTCGTTTTGACAAAGGCGGTCATAGCCGACGCACATGTTGATGATGCGATCCCACACCAGTTCCTCGACCGATGCGAAGTAGGTGACGGGGTGATTCTCTGTTGGCTCTGCGAGCTTCAAGAACTCGTCGCGCGTTAGCATCGGCTCGTTGGCTTCTGCGCGTACTTTGCTGACCCACGCGTCAAAGCCGTCTTCGTCGAATGTATGGAAATCGAAATACATGTGAGAGTGACCGGCGCCTGAATATTGGCCGGCAAAACCCTGGACCTTGCCAGGCTTGTTCATCACCGCGTTTAGCTCGGTTTCCATGCCCGCCATGGCATAGATCATGCCCGCCATAGACGGCACGAAGAACGCGTTCATGACACTGTTGGATGTGATCTTGAACTCGATGGGACGGTCGACGATTGTCGCCGCCTCATTCACCGTTGCGATGTCGTATTGCGGGTAGATGAAGGCCCATTTCCAATCCATGGACACCACCTGAATTTGCAACGGCTCGACGTTTTCATTTATTGGCGTGTCGGCCGCTATGCGGCGCAGATCGTCGTATGGGTTGAGGCGGTGGGTTGCGACCCAAGTCAAGCTGCCGAGGCATATGATGATCGCCAGCGGGACTGCCCAGATAACGACCTCGAGGCTGATCGAGTGATCCCACTCAGGCTCATAAGTTGCGGCAGTGTTGGACTCGCGGTAACGCCATGCAAAGAAAAGCGTCAGCCCGATTACGGGAATAATCACGATCAGCATCAATACTGTTGAGTATATGATGAGATCACGCTGCTGCACAGCAATGTCACCGCTCGGATAGAGCAGTTGATAGTCACAACCGGACAAGATTAGCCCGACTACTATTATTGGAATTATTCTAAAGAGACTTGTCACGATCTTACCCTTTATAGGCTGGATCGTGGGGTATGGAAAAAATACACTTTAGCCCAGACCCGCCTTTGGTACGGCTAACTACGCCCGCGCCGATAGTGCTACAACCACTCCATTGGGCGTACGCGGTTGCGAAATGCCCCTAAAAATAGGCTCTTAAATACATGCAGGTGAGACGTGGCTGACACGCATTACGACGATTCCCATGACGTTCACGAGGTTACAATCGATGAGGTTGTGACGACCGTGATCATGGCTCGAGTGACAGATTTCTTCGGTTTCTTTGTTTACGCTATTGCTTCGGCAGTGGTCTTCCCGACGCTCTTTTTTCCTAACTATGCTCCTGTAACCGCTACGCTTTTATCGTTTGGCGTGTTCTCGCTAGCCTTTATTGCGAGGCCGATCGCAAGTCTGATCGGGCGCAGCCTCCAAAAGAAGGTGGGCAGAGGCGGAAAGATCGTCATCGCGTTAATGGTGCTCGGTACTTCAACGGTCGCGATTGGTCTGCTGCCCGGTTACGAGAGCATTGGATGGTGGGCGCCCGCTTTACTTGCAGCTTTGCGCTTCGTTCAGGGCCTTGGCCTCGGCGGTGCTTGGGATGGCATCACTATGCAGCTACAAAGTGCCGCACCTGACGGCCGTCGTGGTTTTTATGGGATGATCCCTCAGCTTGGCGGACCTATTGGCTTCTGCGTTGCTGCAGCTCTTTTTTACGTGATGCATGGGTTTCTCACCGAAGAAGAATTCATGAATTTCGGCTGGCGTTTTGCATTCTTCGCTGTGATGGCAGTGAATGTGGTGTCGCTCTTCGCTCGGATCAGGCTGTTGTCTGCTGATTTCGGGGGTGATTCTCTGCCGCCGCAATCGGCGCCGCTGAGCGAAGTTTTCAGCTTTCAAAAGAAGCCGATTCTCATTTCAACATTTATGCCGCTTGCTGCGTATTCGCTCTTCCACATGGTGACTGTCTTCCCCTTGGCCTACGCGATGCTCTACACAGATATCTCCATCTCAGAGATTTTGCTCTGGCAGATGACAGGCGGCACGATTGGCGTATTCACCGTGTTCTTCTCAGGGTGGCTTTCAGATAAAATAGGACGCCCGAAGGTGTTGATGCTTGGTGCGCTAATGACGATTGGTCTGTGTTTCACAATTACATCGCTTGATTCGCAGCCATGGGTTTTCATTCTAGCTGGCTTTGCACTTCTCGGTCTCACCCACGGGTCATCAAGCGCGATTGCTCCAGCCCGCTTCCTGCCGCAGTACCGCTATTCAGGCGTGGCGATGTCGACCAATTTGTCGTGGATTTTTGGTGCTGCCTTTGCACCGCTGATTGGTCTCGCCCTCACAGCGGCGTTCGGACTGTGGTCTGCATCATTGTAT
>JBCDLI010000053.1:0-17873 GCA_038745535.1 Pseudomonadota bacterium
ACTCCAAAAATAGAGCCTGCGCAGACGTTTTTCGCCACGTCACGCGAGTGTGCCGTCAGACCACCTCTTCATCCAGCGCGTACTCTTTAAGCTTGCGGTAGAGCGTAGATCGCCCGATACCAAGGCGGCGGGCAACTTCGCTCATGCGGCCATTGTAACGGTCGAGTGCTGCCTCAATCGTATCGCTTTCCAAGTCGGTAAGGCTACGGATGTGGCCGTCTTCGTCTACAAGCTTCAGATAGTCGGAATAATCTACTTCCGGTGCCGCGGCGATGGGCGTGCTGTGGTTGGGAGGTAATTGGTAGGCTGCGTCGTCGCCTGCGTATTCCGGAGCGGAAGGGGGCGTTTTATCGAGTGCTATACCGTCAACTTGGGCTGCGATTTGTGGGAACAGATCCACGCCCAGTGTGTCGCTGTCGCTGAGCACCACCGCGCGGGATACCGCATTTTGTAACTGGCGAATGTTGCCCGGCCAATCGTGGCGAACGAGCAAGTCCATCGCCTCTCGCGAAATGCCTGTTACATCAGACGGCCCTTGGATTTTTGCCTGTGTAATGAAGTAGTCGGTTAGTTCCGCGATGTCTTCTTTCCGGTAGCGCAGGGGCGGTACCAGAATAGGGAAAACGTTCAGGCGATAATAAAGGTCCTCGCGGAAACGGCCTTCGCGCACGGCTGCGATCAAATCGCGATGCGTTGCTGAGATTAGCCGCACATTCACCTTTTTAGATGACCGCGCCCCCACCGGTTCCACTTCACCGTCTTGTATTGCGCGCAGGACCTTGACCTGAGCCTCAAGCGGAAGGTCACCGATTTCATCGAGGAAAAGCGTTCCGCCATCGGCTTCTATGAATTTGCCGGTATGCTTTTCCGTGGCGCCCGTAAACGCACCGCGCTCGTGACCGAAAAGGATGCTTTCGACCAGATTTTCCGGAATAGCGCCGCAATTGACGATGACGAATGGTTTGTTTGCCCGTGCTGATTGCGATTGCAGTGACCGCGCGACGAGCTCCTTGCCCGTGCCCGATTCGCCTTCAATGAGGACAGGAATGTCCGACGCAGCGGCTTTCGTGATCAGCCGTTGCACCCGCTTCATAGGCTCGCATTGGCCGATAAATGTGGTGGTTGCTGCTCTGGAGGAGGTTTTGGCAGGCTTTGGTTCGCTCGTTTTCGACGCTGAGACTTTCAGGGCGTCGATAATCGCGCGGTTTAACTTTTCGACCGGCGTCGGTTTTACGCAGAAATCGAAAGCGCCCGCGCGCATGGCCGATACCGCAACATCAACCCCGCCTTTTGCAGTTTGCACGATCACCGGAATTTCGATGTCTTTTTCAGCCATCCGAGCCATGACCGCTAAGCCGTCCATGCCGGGCATGATCAGGTCGAGGACAATCACGTGGGGTTGCGGTCGCTGGCGATTTTCCAAAAGCTCCAGCGCCATGTCGCCGGAGTTCAGCGTGGTCACGTCATAACCGAGTTTCGTTATTGCCGCTTGCAGCAATCGACATTGGACCGGATCATCGTCTACTACGAGAACTCGTTTACTCATACGTTGCGGCCACCGTGGGAATTAGGGTCAATCGGTCGTGAAATTTCACGCACTGGTGATCCAAGGTGGCACAGCCGACATAATTCCTGACTAAGTAAGTGTTTCAAAATTTATCGAACGTCGAAGGTCGGTGCCCGAAATGCCATTAAACCCCGGAAGCCTTGCCAAGGCGGTGTTTCAGAAAAGTTCAAAAGCCAATGCGCTGAAACAGGAGCCACTTGATAGCCTGCCTGTTTGGAACCTGACCGATCTTTTCCCTTCAGTTGATGCTGACGAAACGCGTGCAGCCATTAAGGATGCGGTCCCACTTTGTGCCTCGTTTGAGGAAAAGCACAAAGGCAAGCTCGGTGACGCCCTGGAAGCAGGTGTGCTTGGCGCAGTGATTGCTGAATACGAGCAGATTGAGGATCGACTCGGTCGTCTCATATCGTTTGCAAGCCTGGTCTATGCGGGCAACACGACAGAGCCGACCAACGCAAAATTTTACGGCGACGTTCAACAAACCCTAACCGCGGCCGGTTCTCACCTCCTGTTCTTCTCGCTGGAACTGAACGCGTTGGACGAGGCAGCTTTGGAGGCCGGATTTGATAGCGATAACATTCTGGCGAAGTATCGCCCGTGGCTATCGGATTTGCGGAAGGAGAAGCCGCATCAACTGGAGCCGCAGGTTGAGAAGTTGTTCCTTGAGAAAAGCGCGACGGGAACGGCGGCGTTCAATCGCCTCTTCGATGAGACAATGGCTGCCCTTCGCTTTGATATTGATGGAAAACGTTTGGCGCTCGAACCCGCGTTGAACCTGCTGCTGGATCAGGATCGCGAAAAGCGTCACGATGCGTACGACGCAATATCGAAAACCCTTGGGGAAAACGAGCGGACGTTCCTGCTGATCACGAACACGCTCGCAAAAGACAAAGAAATTTCAGATCGTTGGCGTGGCTTTGAAGATGTCGCTGACAGCCGCCACCTTGCCAACCGCGTGGAAAAACCCGTCGTTGATGCTCTTGTTGAAGCAGTCCAGCAGAAATTCCCTGCAATTTCCCACCGCTATTACGCTATGAAAGCGAAATGGTTGGGCTTCGACAAGCTTCAAGCGTGGGACCGTAATGCGCCGCTGCCATCGACCAACGAAGAGGTCATCGAATGGGACACAGCGCAGCAAATCGTGCTTGATGCATACGGGAAATTTAGCCCGGAAGTGGCGTCGATTGCCAAGCGTTTCTTTGACGAGCGTTGGATTGATGCGCCGTCGCGCGATGGCAAAGCGCCGGGCGCGTTTTCTCATCCGACTGTGCCGTCGGCGCACCCCTACGTGCTGCTTAACTATCTGGGCAAGCCCCGCGACGTGATGGTCCTAGCGCACGAATTGGGTCACGGTGTGCATCAGGTCCTAGCGGCAGAGCAGGGTGCACTTCTGGCCTCGACACCGCTCACTCTCGCCGAAACCGCATCGGTGTTTGGCGAAATGTTGACTTTTCAATCGCTGCTTTCGGCCACATCCGACCCGCTACAGAGAAAAACCATGCTGGCTCAAAAGGCCGAAGACATGATCAACACGGTGGTGCGGCAGATCAGTTTTTATATGTTTGAACGGCTGGTGCATGAACATCGTCGGGACGGTGAAATGACCGCTGATGACATTGCTTCACATTGGCTCCATGTTTCACGCCAAAGTCTCGGGCCGTCGGTTGAACTCGACGAGCGCTACCGGATTTTTTGGGCTTATGTGCCGCATTTTATCCACTCGCCGTTTTACGTCTATGCCTATGCGTTTGGTGATTGCCTCGTTAATTCACTCTACGCAGTCTATCAAAACGCCGAGGATGGCTTCCAGGAGCGGTATCTTCAGCTGCTGCGGGCCGGTGGATCGAAACATCACAGCGAATTGCTGGCGCCATTTGGATTGGACGCTTCGGCGCCTGACTTCTGGTTGGGTGGTCTGTCGGTGATCGAGGGAATCATCGATCAGTTAGAAGAGATTGATCGAACACTCGACTGAGGTTTGACGCGCTCCGTTAACCAAAATTAACAATTTTTACTCCTATCGAGAGCGAGCTGCGGTAGCATTCGAAAAAAATTGTATCAATCTGAAACGGATCAGGGCGAAATGGGCGCGATAATGAGACTGAGAACGGCGGCAATATTGGCGTTGTGTGTGGCAACAGCAGGCTGTGTGATTGAAAACGGACCACGACGCGGTGGTCCCGTCGCAATCCAGCCAATGGGTCTGGAAGGGCAGTGGCAAAACACCCAAGGGCTCTATAGTGCGAGCTTCTCAAACTCCTCCACCGTGTGGGTTGATACCCAGACCGGAGAAACGCTTATCCGCGGTTCATATCAGCAATTGTCTCCCACCGATTATGCACTGGTGTTGACGTCGGAAGAATCCGGTCAAACCCGGCGCGCAAACTGCCGCCTTTTTGGCAGAAATCAGCTTAACTGCTCCCGTGACGACGGTAACCAATTCTCGATGGTGAGGTTGGCGACGTGATCTGTCTAAGGCTGCTTGTGAATTCTCTATAACACCGCGCGTTTTTGTTGACGGCGGGCCAGCGGCCTTTAAAAATCCCTGCAGCCGAAAAGCTGGTCGGTCTTACGGTTTGGCGACCAGCGAAGCTGACAGGGAGCTCCTTATATGAAATCCATCAAATCCGTTGCTTTGCTGGCCGCTGCTGCGACCGCACTATCCGGCACGACTGCGCTGGCCGACTACACACTCAACATTTTGCACATTAACGATCTGCATTCACGCATTGAGCCAATCAATCGTTTCGACAGCACGTGTAATGCAGACGACGAGGCGGAAGGGAAATGCTTCGGTGGTGTGGCTCGATTAAAGACCAAAATCGACGAGCGACGCGAACGGCTGACGAGCACCGGTCAAAATGTCATCACGCTTGATGCCGGTGACCAGTTTCAGGGATCACTCTTCTATACGACCTACAAAGGCACAACAGCTGCCGGTTTCATGAATGGCATTGGCTTTGATGCGATGGCTGTTGGCAATCATGAATTCGATGATGGCCCGGAGGCGCTTGATAGCTTTATCAATCTGGTCGAGTTTCCGGTGATTTCCGGCAACACGATTGCATCGGAAGAGTCAGTGCTCGCGGGGAAAATCCCTTCGCACGCGGTGCTTGAAGTTGGTGGCGAGCGCATTGGTATTGTGTCGGTTCTTGCAACTGACACGGACGAAACCTCATCACCCGGCCCGACGATTGAGATTATCGACGAGATTGAACATCTGACTGCCAAGGTTGCTGAACTGGAAGCAGATGGCATCAATAAGATCGTGCTGCTGTCCCATGTCGGTCTTGCGCGCGACAAGGAAATCGCTGCGGCTGTGGACGGTATTGATGTCATCGTAGGCGGCCATAGCCATACGCTTCTTTCCAACATCGATGAGGATGCGGCGGATACTTATCCGGTTCGGGTTGCAAACCCATCTGGCGTGGATGTGCCAATTGTTCAGGCCTATGCCTATTCCAAGTATCTCGGCGAACTGCGGGTCACCTTTGATGACGAAGGCAATGTTACCCGCGCCGCTGGTGAACCGCACCTCCTTGATGCGTCGGTTACGCCGGATGCGGGTGTGGCTGAGCGCGTTGCCGCTTTGGCTGCTCCGATCGAAGAACTAAAGGCGCGTCCTGTTGGTGAGGCAGCAGCAGCGATTGAAGGCAGCCGTGAGGTTTGTCGAGCGATGGAATGTGCGATGGGCAACCTGGTGGCGGATGCAATCGTTGATCGCGTGAAAGATCAGGGCGTCACCATCGCGATCCAAAACGGCGGCGGGCTTCGTGCTTCCATCGATGAGGGACAGATCACCATGGGCGAGGTGCTCACGGTCCTGCCATTCCAGAACACGCTTGCGACCTTTGAAATCAGCGGCGCTGGCATTGTCGAAGCGCTGGAAAATGGCGTTAGCCGGATTGACGACGGGGCAGGGCGCTTCCCACAGGTCTCTGGCCTTAAATACACGTTTGACAAGGATGCGGAGCCCGGAAGTCGTATCTCTGACGTGATGGTCGCTGACGGCAATGGAGGCTTCGGGCCAATTGATGAAGGCGCGACCTACAAGGTCGGCACAAACAATTACATGCGCGGTGGCGGCGATGGCTATGGTGTCTTCGCAAGTGATGCCCAAAACGCCTACGATTTCGGTCCCGGACTTGAAATGGTCGTTGCAGACTACATCGCTGCTAACAGCCCCTATGAGCCTTACACCGACGGGCGTATTACTGCCAGCACAGCTGAGCTGGCTGCACCGGAACTGACCGAAGAAGCGACCGAAGAAGAAGCGGCTGCGGACACCGGTGCACCCGTAGTCGTGCCGGAAACCGGCTTATCTGCCTCTACGCTTTCGACCGATGGTCCGACAATCACTGTTGAGCCGTCAGAGTCAGAAGCGCCTGCTTCTGAGGAAGAAGCATCGGCAACCGAAGAAAGCGCCACTGAGGAAACCGAAGTCGTCGTTGCGGTTCCAGAGACCGGTTTAGCCGCTTCGACGCTTTCTACAGACGGTCCGACCATTGCTACTGAAGCAGAAGCGGACGGCAATGCGCCCACCTATACGATTGCCGCAGGTGACAACTTTTGGGAGTTGGCACGTGAATTCTACGGTGACGCCACGATGTTCACTAAGCTGATTGAAGCCAATCCGGACGCCGATCCCACCGATCTAAAAGTCGGCGCAAGCATCGTTGTGCCCGAGTAATCTCAATCAAAATGATGATGAGAAGGCGTCGCGTTTGCGGCGCCTTTTTTCTATTGCGTTAATCTGACGCCCGTATTTCGTCGTAGGCCCATTTGAGAACAATTCCAAACTGCGCTATCTAGCTCTCATTGGAGAAGCCGGATGTTTTCGTCGGGGTACGTCGCATGAATGTGCAAACACAATTAAATCGGTTGATGGCAAAAGCGGTTGGACCGCTGCCGCCGGAACACCCGCGCGTGAAAATTGGTAAGGTTGGCATCTTGCTGATCAACCTTGGAACGCCCGACGGCACAGATTTCCGTTCTATGCGTCGCTATCTGCAGGAGTTCCTTACCGATAAGCGCGTGATTGAGTGGCCAAAAGCGCTTTGGTATCCGATTTTGTACGGCATCGTTTTGAACGTTCGTCCCGGACGGATTGGCAAGGCCTACGAGGAAATCTGGAACCACGAGCTCGATGAAAGCTATTTGCGCACGTACACCCGTTCGCAAGCGGAAAAGCTAGGCGAGACGCTAACTGACCATGAAAACATCGTTGTTGATTGGGCGATGCGCTATGGAAACCCATCCATTAAGGAGCGAATGGAGCACCTGATGGCAGAGGGTTGTGATCGCATTCTCGCGTTTCCGCTTTATCCGCATTACTCGGCTGCAACGACTGCAACCGTGAACGATAAGGTGTTTGAAGTTCTGCAAAACACGCGTTTTCAGTCTGCACTTCGCACGGTACCATCCTACCATGATGAGCCGGTGTATATCGAAGCTCTGGCGCGGTCCCTTGAGACACACCTCTCGAAATTGGATTTTGAGCCAGAACGCGTCATTGCGTCCTACCACGGTATTCCGCAAAGTTATTTCAAGCGCGGCGATCCCTACCATTGTCACTGTCACAAGACATCGCGTCTTCTTGAGCAGCGACTCGGTTGGGAAAAGGGTCGTCTGATGACCTGTTTCCAGTCGCGTTTTGGTCCTGAAGAATGGCTTCAGCCATACACGGACAAAACTCTGGAAGCTTTGCCGAGCCAAGGCGTGAAGTCTGTCGCCGTGTTCAATCCGGGATTTGTTTCGGACTGTTTGGAAACGCTAGAGGAAATCGCTGGCGAGGGCCACGAGATTTTCGAAGAGGCGGGCGGTGAAAACTTCACCTATATTCCGTGCTTGAATGATAGCGAGGACGGCATGGCAGTGATCGAAACCATGGTTCGCCGCGAGCTTCAGGGCTGGGTATAACCCTCGCCTTCGGCGCTGTTCATCGTCCCATTTCAATACACTATTAACCCAACCTCTTTACGTTTCAGTAATCGTAAAGAGGTCTCCGGTGCGTTCCGATAGGGCGAAAAAACAGACAAGTGCACGCAGCAGCTCGATGGATGGTCGTTCGGCAGCAAGTGCGTACTGTGTTCGACTGCTGTTCGGCGTCTCTGCAACGACCCTTATCGCACTCAATCATATAAATGATGCAAATGCACAGTCGGCGGCGCTCCGCGGAACGGTAGCGGATCCAATCCTGACGTCCCAGAGCACCGGGGCAAACGCGTCTGTTCTAGCCGATCCTCTTCAAAACTTGGAAAATCCGACACGGGCTCAAAGCGGCCTGACTGCAGAACAAATCTCATCGGCCGATGAAGAGGACGATGAGCCGTCCGGCTTCCAAGGGTCAAACGTAGACTTGGATCAGTTTTCGCCCGCGCGGCAATCGGGGGTAAGCAATCCTTTCGGTCGTGAGCCGGATGCCGAGGAAGATGACGCAACGGCAGAAGAGATTGCCGCGCCTGACGCGTTGGATGATTTGGAGACGAATTCCATTCGCGCCGGTTCCGCTCTTCCAACAGAACCTACCCAGCTCCAACCCGACATCGAGCCGGAAGCCGACTACTTTTCCCCGGTCGGTGTTCGTCTTGGCGCGTTTATCATTCGCCCAACGCTCGATATTGGCGTTTCAACGGTGAGCCGTCGCGGCGCGCAATTAAGCGGTGATCCAACGCCTGTCGTCATCGATGACAATGAAGATGGAAGCTTTGCAGAGATCAGCGCCGGTTTCGAAGCTCAGTCTGATTGGGTACGCCATTCGCTCGCGATTTCTGCAAATGGTCGTTTCCAGAAGCTTTTCAGCGGTGAAGCGCCAGAAGCACCTGAACTTGGCCTTGGTGTTGAGGGCACGCTGGACATTACACGCGAACTTTCGCTGGTTGGCACGATTGACTACGATCTGACGCAAAGCGTTTTTGAGACGTCTCGGACATCGCAATCGCTCGCGGCGGATGCAGAGCTCCAATATGATACCGGCCTCATTGCGCTTGCTCTACGCGGCGGTGTGCAGCGTGATCTGTCCGACGACGACATACTGATATCGAACGAGAATAGCACCAGCCCCGGCGACCCGGTCACCGGAACGACAGCGGATAATGATGCGACCAGCTACCGTTTTGCGGTCCGCGGTGGCTTTCAGGCTTCGCCCGTTTTCAGCCCGTTTGCAGAGGCTGAAATCGGCGTACGAACATCGGATACCGCAATCGACTCCGATGGCATCGCGCGCGACAGCACGAGTTACACACTGCGAGCGGGAACGGAGATTGATCTCGGCGAAAGGCTAAGCGGTGAAGTATCCGCCGGCTTCGTTTACGATGATTTTGATGAAGATAGCCTGAGTGACATTTCCGCCGTAGTCGTCGGCGCTGACCTGAATTGGACGCCTCGCGAGGGAACCGATGTGGCGCTCCAAGTGGGCACGACGACGGCACCTTCCTCGGCCACCGGCGTTTCAGGCGCTAGAATTTACACACTTGATGCGTCGATCAATCAGCAAATCCGTTACAATATGGAAGGCAGTCTCGGCTTTTCCTACTCCCATGAAAATCCGGAGGGCCCGGACTTTTCGCTTGATACCTTCGGGGTCGATGCGGGCGTCACCTACTGGTTCAACCGATATATGGGCCTGACCGGCAGCTATGGCTTTGAAGCGGTCGCAAGCGCGGACGAAACAGAAGCGCAGACAAGCCATCGCGGTTTCCTCGGACTGAGGTTCCAACGATGACGCAGGCCAAAACCTATTCGGGCGTGGTCAAGGAATGGCCATGTTCAACTTTACTCAATGTCGAACGATGAGATGAGGCTTAAGATGACTGACAAGACTTTCGCGAATTCACGTCGAGGATTTATTCTGGGCGCAACAGCTGGAGTGGCGGGGCTCGCTTGTCCTATTGGGCTTGGCGTGAGTTCAGCCCATGCCGACGCTGGTTTCCAGCGCTGGGTGCGGGAATTTCGCGGCGTTGCTGCGCGCGAGGGCGTGTCGACCGCTATCTATGACCGGGCGTTTGCCAACGTTAAGTCACCGGATAGTGAAGTGCTGCGCAAAGCGCGTTTTCAACCGGAATTCAAAGACGAAGCTTGGCAGTATATCGATAGCCGCGTGAATGAGCGCACAATTGGCAATGGTCAACAAATGATGCGCAAGCATGGCCGTCTGTTGGATCGTATAGAACGCCAGATGGGCGTGTCCAAGAATATCGTGCTCGCAATCTGGTCGATGGAATCGAGCTACGGTGAAGCGCTGAAAGATCGTAGTCGCTTGCACTATGTGCCACAGGCGCTAGCAACGCTTGCTTACGCAGACAAGCGCCGTGCGCGTTTCGCACGAGGTCAGTTGATCGAAGCGTTGAAGATCGCCCAACGCGGAGACGTTCCACTCAACGGCCTGGTTGGTTCTTGGGCCGGTGCAATGGGACATACGCAATTCATTCCTACCAGCTACACGGCGTTTGCGACCGATGGCGACGGTGATGGCAGAAAAGACATCTGGAATTCCGTCCCCGATGCGCTGTTTACGGCGGCAAATCTATTGCGCCGAAACAGCTGGAAGTCGGGTCAGACATGGGGTTATGAGGTTGTTCTGCCGGCAGGGCGCAAGTTCCCTGGTGGGAAAATGAGCCTGGGCGAATGGCAGCGCATCGGCGTTCGACGCGCGAGCGGTCGAGAGTTTCCACGGTCGTCACAGCGGGCAGAGCTGAAAGTTTTGCAGGGTCGCGATGGACCCGCGTTCCTGATGATCGATAACTTCTTCGTCCTCAAACGATATAACAACGCTGATAAATATGCGCTGGGCGTTGGACTACTCGCTGATCAGATCGGTGGCTTTCCGCCGCCCACACGGGACTGGAAGCGCCCCTACACACGCCTGTCCGTTGCCCAAGCCGAGGAGCTACAAGCCCGTCTCGCACGCAAGGGCTTTTACGAAGGTGACATCGACGGCAAGCCCGGTCCGATGACGCGCGGGGCAGTGAAAGCCTTTCAAGCGCGGTACGGCCTCGCCCAGGATGGATTCCCGTCCATGGAAGTGCTAAGCGTTCTGCGTCGGCAATAGGCTGGCGCATAGCGCCAGACATCCATGGGCATGACTGGCGCAATCAGACTTTCAATCGTTGTTTTCTTGGCTTTGGTGTTTGTCGTGAGCCCACAAAGCCGTCCGGGTTTAATCGGGACATCGACGGCACAGGCCAATGACACGCGACCGCAAACGCTCATGGAGTTGCTCAGGCGTAATCGCGAAAAGCGAAGCGAACCGAGAACGCAACGACGCCAGACCTCACCAAGACGAGCGACGAGTTCATCGGTCAAGCGTTCCAGAACTCAGCGAAGATCAACCACACGGGCATCGCGCACACCGACACGTCAGCGGGCGGTAGCGACGGCTCCACCTCCGCCTCAAGCTGTTGAGAAAAACGAAAACGCGAGAGTGGTGTTGGTTGTCGGCGATTTTGTTGCCGAAGGGACTGCGGAGGGCTTGGAAGAAGCGTTCGCAGACGTCGAGAACGTGGTGATCCGGTCGAAGACGAACGGCTCCTCCGGACTTGTTCGCGATGACTACTACGATTGGGCTTCGGAGATCGGGCCGATCTTGGAAGCTGAGAAGCCCGCACTCGTTGTAATTCAACTTGGTTCAAATGACCGTCAGGTGATGCGTGTCGATGGCAGCACGCAAGATGTGCGGTCTGAGCCATGGACTGAGGAATACAAGCAGCGCATTGATGAATTGCTCGATGCCGTGTCCAGCGCTTCGGTGTCGGTTGTTTGGGTCGGCACGCCGCCTTTCCGGTTCAAGTCAATGTCGGCGGATATGCTGGCATTTAACGGCCTTTACCAAACAGCTGTGGAAGCGCGGCGTGGATACTTCGTTGATATCTGGGATGGTTTTGTCGACGAGGAGGGGCGTTTCATCCAATCGGGTCCCGATATTAAGGGTCAGACGGTCCGTTTGCGAAACTCTGACGGCATCAATTTTACCCGCGCAGGAAAACGCAAGTCTGCCTTTTACGTCGAGCGCCAATTGAAGCTTATCCTTGGTGATGATGTAGCGCCATTGTTGACGTCACTTGCGCCGGAAGGCCTGCCGATGCTGAAGCTGCCGCCGCTGCAAACGGAGTCCGAACTCATTCGCACCAACCCCATCAGCATGACTGATCCCGACCTTGACGGTGGTGGTGCATTACTTGGTGATATGACCGATGCAATTGCGGGAACCGAGGTAGCCAACGCGAACCCGCTGGTCGCGCGCTCTGTCAGACAGCGGCTCATTGAGGACGGTTCGGCGCCACCAACGCAGCCCGGGCGGGCCGGTAACTTTGTCCGGCGCGCGCCGCAGAATACTGTGTCCGCTGAGGCGCCGGAAATTCTGACGCTGCCGCCAACCCCACCAAATTTTTGAGCCTAGTGGCTCTTTTCGACTGCGCTGAATTGGGGCGTCTGCTCGGCACTTGCCTCGGTCTGGTACTTCGCTTTCCACTCGCTGTGCGGCATGCCGTAGACCTCTTCGCGGGCCTCGTCTTTTGATATCTCGATGCCGCGTTCGGCTGCCGCTTCTTGATACCATCGCGAAAGGCAGTTCCTGCAAAAGCCAGCGAGGTTCATCATGTCGATGTTTTGCACATCGGTTCGTGATTGAAGGTGGGAAACAAGGGCGCGGAACGCAGCCGCCTCGATCTCTGTTTTTTGCGTATCGTTTACTGGTTGCGTCACTTCACTGCCCATCTCAAAAATTTACTAGCACTACCATATTCCACGCAGCAGCATTGACAACCGACAGTGGAATGCCAAAACGGAAATACGCAAGCTTTGGATTTTACATCCGATTTCCGATTTGAACCCGCAAAAGTAACAATCAATATGAGACTGTGGACCGGACTTGTTGCCCTTAGCGCGCTGGCGCTGCCGACCCTGATCCCCACCGATGCAAAGGCAGATTTCCGCGTTTGCAATGCAACGCAAGAATTGGTTGGCGTGGCCATTGGTTACCGCGCCCGCACTGGCTGGATCACCGAAGGGTGGTGGCGCATTGAAGCGGCTTCCTGCCGGACACTGCTCGAAGGTCCGCTTGGTTCCAGATATTACTATCTTTACGCAGAAGACGCTCTGCGGGGCGGCACCTGGGACGGTGAAATCGCTATGTGCGTCACTGAACGCGAATTTAAAATTACCGGTGTCAACGATTGTTACTCGCGCGGTTATCAACGTGTTGGATTTCGTGAGTATGACACGGGCAACCAACAAAGCTGGATGGTCCAACTCGTCGACAGTCCACCAGCACCCGAAACTCCAGAGGCTCCGCCGGTAACGGCGCCGATAATTGAAGAAGAGGCTACGCAGTGAAGCGGCAAAGAAAAATAAAAATACTCGCCACGCTGGGACCTGCCTCCTCTGAAGAAGATCAAATCGAAGCGCTCTATCGCGCCGGAGCTGATGTTTTCCGCATTAATATGAGCCATGCGAGCCATGACCTCATGCGGGAATTGGTGGCGAAAATTCGTCGGGTGGAAGACAGGGTAAAACGGCCAATTGGCATTTTGGCTGACCTGCAAGGCCCAAAACTCCGCGTTGGAAAATTTGCAGATACGACGATTGATTTGGAACAGGGGCAAACATTTACGCTCGATAATAACGACGCGCCGGGCACGTCAGAGCGGGTTTTTCTTCCCCATCCTGAAATCCTCGCAGCCGTTGAGCCTGGTCACCGGCTATTGATAGACGACGGTCGTCTTGCCCTTCGCGCAGAAGAGACGGACGGTAAATCGATCAAGTGCACGGTCGTGTCTGGAACCAAGATATCGGACCGAAAAGGCGTGAGCCTTCCCGACACGCTGCTGGAAGGCGGTGCTCTGACCCCAAAGGACTTTGCCGATCTCGACGCTGTGCTGGAAGAGGACGTGGACTGGGTTGCACTATCTTTCATCCAACGCCCCGAAGACCTTGCCGAAGTCCGGAAAATATCGCGTGGCAAGGTCGCGCTGCTTTCCAAGATTGAAAAGCCGCAAGCAGTGCAGCAGATCGATGAGATCATTGAGTTGTCTGATGCTGTCATGGTTGCCCGTGGCGATCTTGGCGTGGAATTGCCGCTGGAAAATGTGCCGGGCATTCAAAAACAGATCACGCGTAAAGCGCGCCGCGCGGGCAAGCCAGTGGTTGTAGCGACGCAAATGCTCGAATCGATGATTTCAGCGCCGGTTCCCACACGGGCCGAAGTTTCCGATGTCGCGATTGCCGTGTTTGAGGGTGCGGACGCGGTGATGCTGTCTGCGGAATCTGCCGCAGGCGATTATCCGGTCGAAGCCGTGAGCATGATGTCGAAGATCGCCGAACAGGTGGAGAAGGACCCCACCTATCCCGGCATTATCAACGCTCAGCGGCCGGAAACCGAGGCGACAGGCGCAGACGCGATTTCTGCTGCCGCACGCCAAATCGGCGAGACATTAAACCTGGCGGCGATTGTCTGCTTTACGGGCTCCGGCACAACCGGATTGCGCACCGCGCGCGAGCGCCCGCAGGTGCCAATTATCACGCTTTCACCGGTCGAACGCACGGCACGCCGTCTTGCGCTCGTTTGGGGTTGCCATTCGGTTATTTCTGACGATGCGAAGGACCTCGATGATATGGTCGATCGGGCCTGCCGGATTGCCTATGACGAGCAGTTCGCGAAACCCGGCGATCGCGTCATCATTTCTGCCGGTGTTCCGCTCAGGACACCGGGTGCTACGAATATGTTGCGAATTGCTTACATAGGTTCCGACGGACTGTCCGGAATTTAACGCGGTCAGTCCACCATCGACGTGCGAACTTCATCGGGCTTGTCCAGCGCATTCTTGATCACATCGCTGTCGATGCATTGATCAATCGGGCCGTAATTTTGTTCGCCCAGCCGCGCTTCAAGGCGAGCTGCGCTGGCGGCGAGGTCAACTTCATTGGAGCCCGTTAACGATCTTAATGCGTCGACGACGAAGTCTGGCGCCACATGGTCCGGCTTGTGCCCGAGATTTTTAACCCAATAGAGATCTGCATTCGGGAGCTGTCGCTTGAGGCCAATTGAGTGGATATCAGCGAGCACGATGGTATCGCGGTTGCCGGTCAGAATTACGGTCGGCGTTTCAATCTCGCCATAACGGGGCGAAACTTCGGTCACGTAGTCGTAAAGCGCGGCCACCTGCATGGAGTTGTTGCGAAAGTGGCCGGGTCTCGCCAGGAGCCGCGAGCGCGTCTGATCGAGATACCCTTCGGTGACCGGGTTGGGCGCAAATACGCAGGCTGCGCCCGAACCCATGCGGGAAAGGACAGCTGGAAGTGCAATCGCCTGCACAAAAAAACGCCCGAGAATGGGCCGGCTGGCGAGGTCGTAGTACCAGTTCACACCGCCCGGCCACGGGTGACTAACTGGTGATAGAAGCGCCAATCCACTGACCTTTTCCGGATACCGGAGAGCCATGCTCACTGAAATCGCACCGCCGAAAGAATGACCGACGATAACAGCCTTCGGAATGTCTAGCGTGTCCATAAGTTCGGCCAGCGCGTCAGCTTGCTCCCCGGGTGTCAGAACAGTTCCGCTTTTGATGCGCGAATAACCGTGTCCCGGGCGATCATAGTAAAGCGCGTTGAACTCGCCCGCTAGAAGGTCGCCGTAGATGGACATTTGATCGTGCAGATTACTGCTCGCACCGTGGACGAAAATGACGGTTGGCGCGTCATCGCCCACGCGCTTAAATTGATGGTGGATATTACCGGTAGACGTTGAAGCGAATTCGCCGTCGGGGGGAAGGCTACGCTCAATCGACCACACGCCAAATCGTGTCATCGCGAAGAGAATGAGCAGCACGGAAAGTGCCAAAAAGGCTAGGCCGTAAATGAAGTTCATGCGTGATGACGTCCGGTTTGGTTTAACCGAAACTTATGTCATGCAGGGTCGCCGCCAAGTTCTTCTTCCAGTCGGATCACGGCGTTTTGAGCGTTCTCCATTGCGGGATAGACCGAAAGCGTCTCAGACCACGCTTTGAGGGCTGCCTCTTTTCGTCCCGTGCGTTCTAGAATGATCGCCATGCCGGACAGCGCGCCGAAATGACGTGGTTCCAGTTCCAGCACGCGTGTGATGTCTGACATCGACTTTGCGTAGTTGTTCATCATGAAATGGACTGTCGCGCGCCGGTTCCAACCTTCGGCAAAATCGGGCTCCTGGGTAACGATCTGATCAAGATAATCGAGTGCGATGTGAAAGTCGCGTTCACGCGTCGCTTCTCGTGCCCAGTTCATCCAGAGATCGATTGTGGCGCTACCCGATTTGAACCATTCGGCCCAGATGGACTGCGCTATCGTCTCGGCGTAACTGCTGTTTGCTGCACGTTTCAAGTCGCCAAACAGCTCATCAAGGCGGCTCACTGCCTGTTCGAGCGGGACATCATCGGGTGTCGGTACAAGTGCCTCGTCCGAAGCGTCGGGAAGCTGCTCTTCGAGTTGGCGCTCGCCGTCTGGAAGGAAATCTTCCGGATTGATTTCATTGTTTTGAGCGTAGGCGGCACCGGTAATTGTGAGGCCCGCAAAAAGAAGTACTAAAAATCTCATTCGCTGAGGGTAGCCTTCAAACCCGCAGCGTCAATTCAGAAAAATGTTATGCGTCAAACTTGCGCGATGCGCTGACAGAGCGCTTTGCGCGAAACGAACTTAACCCTGACGCGCTTTGAAGCGCGGGTTTTGCTTGTTGATGATGTAAACGCGGCCCTTGCGGCGAACCAAACGGTTGTTGCGGTCACGGCCCTTCAGCGACTTAAGCGAATTCTTGATTTTCATTTTTCCAAGCCTCTGGCGGCGTGATTTCAAACAAAAACGCGCCTGAAGCGCGTGTTGGAAGCGGGATAGCCAAGTGCTGCTGCGGTGTCAACGCAGCACGGCACCATGAGCAGGGTTGAGAAGGGTTTTTGCGCTACGTCTTTGGCAAAATTCGCGTGTAGTGACCCATTTTACGGCCGGGCCGTGCTTCCGTCTTCCCATAGTCGTGGACAACCAGATTATCTTGCCACGCGAGTGTCGGAATTTTCTCAATGTCATCGCCCAGCAAATTCGCCATGCTTGCATCGGAATGGCGTGACGGATCACCGAGTGGCAGGCCGGTAATTGCGCGTATGTGTTGTTCAAATTGCGAGGTGCTGCATGCGGCCTCGGTCCAATGGCCGGAATTGTGAACACGGGGCGCGAATTCGTTGGCCTTGAGTTCGCCGTCGCGGGTGACGAAGAACTCAAGGCCCAGCGTGCCGACATAGTTCAGCTTTTCTACCAGCGTCGTCGCAAGGCCTTGGGCCTTCGTCTCGATCTCAATTGCTACACCGGATGGCACCGCGGAGACGGACAGAATGCCGTTCTCGTGTGTGTTCCTCGCCGGGTCGAAGCACTTGACATCACCCGCAAGCGACCGCGTGACGATGACTGAAACCTCGCATTCGAAGTCAATCAGCTTCTCCAAAACCGCAGGGGCATTTTTAATCAGTTTCAAAGCTTCTTCTGCGGAAGGCCCGTCGGGGGATATCCGGACTTGGCCCTTGCCATCGTAGCCGAAGCGTCTCGTTTTCAAGATGCCGTGGCCGTCGAAAGCAATCAGCGCTGTCTTGAGATCAGCCAGATTGTCAATGGTTGCAAACTCAGCCGCTTGGAGGCCGTTTTCATTCAAGAAACGCTTTTCGATTAGCCTATCTTGCGAGATCGCAAGCGCATCAAGCGGTGGATAAACGGCTGTTTCGCCAGTGCGGGAACGTATCGCCTCCACGTCCACATTTTCAAATTCGAACGTGATGACATCGCTTGCCTCGCTCAGTTCCGCCACTGCGCTCGCGTCACTGTAGTCGGCGCAAATTACACGATCGACGACCTGTGCGGCGGGGCAGTCTGCGGCTGGATCAAGGGCAATCGTCTTATAGCCGAGGCGCGCAGCGGCCATGGCCAACATTCGTCCGAGTTGCCCACCGCCAATGATGCCGATTGACGAGCCACGGGGAATTGGGTTTGCAGATGACTGCGAGCTCAACGTCATGCGCCCGGTTCATCGACCGGATGTTCGGCGACCTTCGCTGCCATTGCCGAACGGTAGTCTTGCAACCGCGTTGACAATGTCTCGTCGTTTACGGCGAGAATTGCGGCTGCCATTAGCCCTGCATTCGTTGCTCCGGCATTGCCGATTGCCAGCGTTCCGACCGGTATGCCGCCTGGCATTTGCACGATTGAAAGAAGCGAATCCTGACCTGAAAGTGCTTTTGATTGGACCGGAACACCGAGAACCGGGAGCGTGGTGAGTGCGGCAGTCATGCCGGGGAGATGC
>JBCDLI010000054.1:0-17731 GCA_038745535.1 Pseudomonadota bacterium
ACAAGCGATGGTGGAACGATCTGCGCCAGCGTTCCGGAAGCGGCAATGGTGCCGGTTGCGACCGACCGGTCGTAGCCGTAACGCATCATGATTGGCAGCGAGATGAGGCCCATGGCAATCACTGATGCTGCAACAACGCCCGTCGTTGCGCCAAGAAGTGCACCGACGAGAATAACGGCAAAGCCCAAGCCACCGCGCAAAGGACCAAACAACTGACCGATCGTGTCGAGCAGGTCTTCCGCCATGCGTGACCGTTCAAGGATGAGACCCATAAATGTAAAGAAGGGGATCGCCAGTAATGTGTCGTTGCGCATGATGTCGAAGGTTCGACTTGGGTGCAGCCCCAGAAACGGCAATGAAAGCGTGATCTCTTGCGGTGCAAAGATGGAAAGTTCCACGCCGATGATAAAGAAGATCAGTCCGCCTGCAGCGAGTGTGAATGACACCGGGTAGCCAAGCAGAAGCATGGCCATGACGGACAAAAACATGATCGGCGCTAGATTTTGGGCGATGAATTCGATCATTTCTTGATGCCCCGCTTATCAAGGTCTGCGGCGGTCTCAAGCTCTTCTAACAGTGGTGGCAATTCGTTCTGGCCGGAGGCGTCATCTTCTATGAGGCCTTTGATGATCGCGTAGCGCTTTATGATTTCCGAAATGCCTTGCGCGAACAGCAAGATGAACCCAGCCAACACCATCATCCGCGCGGGCCACAGGGTAAGGCCACCGGCATTGACCGAGACATCTCCGGAGTTGAACGAATTCACTACGAAGGGCCATGAAAGATAGATCATGAGGCCCGCAAACGGCAGCAAAAAGAAGATGTGGCCGAAGAGATCAATCCAGTCTCGCGTGCGTTTTGATAAACCCGACACGGCGACATCAATGCGGACGTGTTCGTTTCTTTGCAGGGTGTAAGCGGCAGCAAGAAGAAACACTGCGCCGTACAAATACCACTGTAACTCCAGCCAAGCGTTCGACGAGGTATCGAAGACTTTTCGAATGATGGCATTGCCTGCGCTGACCAAAACCGCGGCGAGGATAAGCCACGAAACTGAGCGGCCAATAAAGGCCGTCACCGCATCTAGGCGGCGCGAAATGGATAGCAAAGCCTGCATGAGCCTCCCCGGCAATGACCTTTGCACCCTGCGTTTGGATTTATTCCAACCCTGATCAGGTGCCTCTTTATTAGATTTTCGGCTAACACCCTTTGTATGAGGCTGCAATCGCTGTGTAAGTTTTCTCCGCCTGATAAAAACGTCCAAATGCGGGTGATTTGGCTTGGTCGAAAATCTGATCGTATCGACTAAACGGTTTTGTCCAGACGAAAGGATTTTTGCGCGATGAGCCTTCAGGGAACAATTTTCGATGTGAGCGGAAAGCACATTATTATCACCGGCGCTTCCAGTGGAATCGGCCAGTACTTGGCGAAGATGTTCGTTCGCAATGGCGCAAACGTGACCGGGATCAGCAGAACTGCGCCACGTAGCAACAACGAAATTTCAGGAAATGTAAAAAATGTAGAGGGCGTGCCCCACCATTTAATTGCAGATGTTACAGACGCCGACGCCATGGAAACGGCGTTTGATACCGCTGAAAGCCGATTTGGCCGCTGCGATACGCTCATCAACAATGCCGGGTTGATGGAATACCCTGGCCGTAAATCTAGTCAGAAAGACTCTCGCGAGATTTTTCAGCGTGTTTTGGATATAAATACCGTGTCGATTGCCGCTTTGTCTGAATTGATGGCGTCGCGCATGGCAAAAGCAGGCACCCGGGGCAGTATAATCAATGTGACCTCTGCTCTTCGCGGCCCAAAATTTTCGCGTACCGCCGAATATTGCGCTTCAAAAGCAGCTTGCGAAGAATTTTCGAACCACTTGGCAAAAAAGTGGGCCCGCAAGAATGTTCGCATAAATTGCGTTGCGCCGGGTTGGTTTGAAACGCAGATGACTTCCAAATATTTCGAGAAAGGTGCGTCATCTGTCTTGATAGATTCAATCCCAATAAAGACTATCGGGCGGTTTGAGCAATTAGATGGTGTATTTCTTCTTCTTGCATCAGAAGCTTCAAGTTATATTGCTGGTACTGTATTGCAAGTTGACGGTGGTTTTTCCATTTGAATTACCCAACGTAAATTAAGGCAATTTTGCAACCCAAAATTGATGTAATACAACCTTATAGTTTATCAAGTTGCCCAAATTTTTCACAGGATAAAGGAAAATTTAAACCAGAATTTGCTTTATACAGGCATGAGCAATCCCGGCACATCGGCTGACCAAGTAAAAGCTGCTGACATTGATGTTTACACAACGTTTGTGGACTCACTTTTTAGTGCGCGGTCGCAACTCCTGCTCGGTGCCGTGCTGCAGCTGGCTGTGACCACCCTGCTCTGGTGGACTACAGCTGAGCCACTCCTGCTCGCCCTAGCGCTCGTGATCACATTGGTCGCGTGTTTTCGCTACGTAGAAGCGTGTCGCTATCGCGAAGCACGCGCCGCTCGTACCCGCACCTATGATGCATGTGATATGCAGTGGTCGAGGCAGTGGGAACTAAAGTGTGCTGTATCTGCGGGGGCTGCCAGCTTGCTGGTCGGTCTGGTTGTGTCTGTTGGGCTTCATGCCTCCGATAATCAGCTCGTTTCGATTTCGGCCTTCGCGTTATTGTTTGCCGGTTTTCCGACGATCGTTGGTCGTTTGTACGGCTCAAAGATGATAGCGACTGTGATGATCACGGCGCTCTTGCTGCCGCCGAGTGCAGGTCTCTATTTTAAACAAGACACAGCGCACATTATGCTGGCTGTGTTGGCGCTGCCGTTTGCGATGCTGGTTCTATCAAACGTAAAGGCCGTTCGCATTCCTGTGGAACGCGCCGTGCGCCGCCGTCACGAAGTTGAGCAACTGGCCACAAATTTCGACGCCGCCCTCGGTGCCATGCCGGGCGGTTTGATCATGCTGGATGATGCGGATCGTATTCGTGTTGTGAACCAGAATGCGACGTCCATGCTTGATCTGGCTTCGCCTGCCGATCTCGAAGGGCGGCGCATTTCTGCAATCGTGAGGAAACTTACCAAAGAATCGAACTTTGCGGCTGGAACCGCTCGCAAGTACGCCGAAGTTCTCACTGACATTGTCGAGGGTCATCGCATACGCGGCACGGTAACGCTTAACGATGGCCGCAAATTGCAGTTCACGCGCAATGATACGACCGATGCGCCGCTCGTGCTTCTTGTCGAGGATGTGACACAACGGGTTCAGTCGCTGACCCAAATGAAGAAGCTCGCGCGATTTGATCCGCTCACGGATTTGCCGAACCGAGGCTATCTTGAGACGTTGATCTCACTTCGACAGAAGAAATCGATCAATTTGCAGGCTCTGCTGCTCGTTTTCGATATCGATGATTTCAAACACATCAACGACACGCTCGGGCACCATAAAGGCGATGCGCTTTTAAAAGCGATTGCTGCTCGGCTCTCGAAGTTTTGCCCCTCAGACTGGGACTATGGTCGCCAGGGCGGCGATGAATTCCTGATCTTCGCAACCGGCAACTACACGCAGAGCGAGTTGGAGCAAAAGCTGACTGCGTTTTGTGAGCGGATGTCGCTGCCATATCAATTTGGTGATGAGCAACTGAGGGTTACAGTGAGCATAGGTGCCTATAGTTGCCCATTGAAAGCGTTTGATTTGGTGGATGGCATGCGCCGCGCTGACATTGCGCTTTATCGAAGCAAGCATCTGGGGAAGGGCCGTTACACATCCTTCACCGACGAGATGGAAGCCCGGTACCGCGAGCGGCAGGCGATGAAAGTTGCGCTTCTCAAGGCCATCGAGGACGACCAGCTTTCGGTGCTTTATCAGCCGATTATTTCAGCGACGAACCAACGGCTTCATTCGGTTGAGGCGCTTTGCCGATGGACGGGCTCTGATGGCAAACCGATATCGCCGGCCGTTTTCATTCCGTTGGCCGAAGAAATGGGCGTTGTCAGCCGAATTACCGAGCACATCCATAACAAAACCTGTGCTGAGCTTGCGACGTGGCCAGACCATCTTAAAGCGTCAATTAATCTATCAGCTGATGATTTTGCGACGCTCGATCTTTGCGCTGTGGTTTCAGCTGCGATTGCCCGCTACGGCATATCCCCCGAAACACTGACGTTTGAACTTACCGAGACCGCAGTTGTGAAGGATCGGGTTGCTCTGGAAAAGCAGCTTTTTGAGCTTCGCGAACTGGGTGTCGGCGTATCGCTTGATGATTTTGGAACCGGACAAAGTAGTCTCAGTTACCTCGCGTCTTTGCCATTCGACATCATAAAGGTCGACCGTTCATTCGTAACCGGAATAGAAGTTGATCCAAGGCAGTTAGAGCTTCTCACGCATACCGTCCGGCTCTGTCAGACGCTTGGCAAAAAGGTTGTCGTTGAGGGTGTGGAGACGATCGAACAGCTGGAAATCGTTCGCCAGCACGTCAAAGCTGATCTGGTCCAGGGTTGGGTGTTTGCACCAGCGTTGCCTGCGAGCGCCATCGCCCGACTGGCCGACATCCACATTACCAAGAAAAATCTGCCGCTGCGTGGTCAAGGGTAAGTTTTGGCGCATTTGCTTTGCTGCTGCGTCCAAATAACCGGCGGATACCACCGAAGTTTGTGATCGGTTGCTTTACATTTGATTAAACTTTTCGTTCGTTTGGGCCGAGGCTGTATTCGGTGGGACGAACGCAATGGAAGCTACAAAAAATCTCGAGGTGCGGAAGGCTGCGGCAACGACAGTGCCAGCGGCAACCGCTTTGGCCTCGCTTGAAAGCCTAAAAGAGACAGCGCAAAGGCTCACCTATCGACGGGTGCACAGTGAGGACGATCTGCAGGAGATCGGAATGCTGAGGCAGAAAGCCTTTGATGCCCGCCAAGTCTATCTCGAAAAATTTGGTAGTGCCGTCATTGAGCCCATCGACCGCGAGTCAAATACCTATCTTTTCGGTGTCTATGACGGGTCTAACCTCGTGGCTTCGGTGAGGCTCAATCGGCTGGAAGAAGGCAGTCGGCCCACGCCAGTTCAAGACATTTTTGCGGATTACCTTGCACCACTTTTGTCGCAAGGCCTCTCATTCATTGACCCCAGCCGTTTGGTCGTTGACCCCGATATGACGGACAGCCTGCCGGGCCTAGCATTACTTACTTTACGCCTTGGGCCACTGGCCACACGGTGTCTCGATGCCGATTACTGCCTTGCTGCCGTCAAAAAGGAGCACACTCCATTTTATCGGCGCGTCTTCCAAATGACCCGGATGGCAGGGCCGATTGAGCCTGACCACATGCGCGTTCAGGCCTATCTATTGGCGGTGGCGCAAAGCACGTGGCCTGACCTTGTACGGCGTTATCCTGCCTTCCATTATTCCGAAACCGAAGGGCGACTGTTGTTTCAAAACGCCTCAAATGGTTTGCCGTATCTCTCTGTAGCGCCGACGATTGGGCTCGACGCGGTGGCGTCGCAATAGGCTTTCGATATTGCCGGTGCCAATTGAACTTTGCACCCAAGTTCGGTAACGCCGTTTCTGGAATTAATTGGCTTGGTGTGGAAGAGATAGATGGCTGAAAAGAGCGATAAGAAATCTGTAGGCGCGGAAAAGAACGTGATGGACTATCCCGAGCACGAGCGGACCTATGACTTTTTTGTGGTTGGTGCGAAGTGGTTGACCATCTTCTGTTGCGCATTGCTGCTGGCCATGGCATTTGGTTTTTTCGCGGGCGGCGGGCTGTTCGGTGGGACAGTCGTGCTGATAGGCTTAATGGTGATCGCCTACTTCCTCGCTTAAGTGGCAACGGTGCCACCTCATTTCATTTCAACATGCAATTCCGTGTGGTCGCCTTGCCTTTTGGGTGAGTTGACACTCTTAAGTCGAGAAATGCATACAGAATAATTGTGCAGTGCAATATAATGCTGCCGCGGACAGAGGGGATGTGTGTTGGCACTAAGTGTATTTGTTCCGAAAGAGACCGATAAGGCTGAACAGCGCGTTGCGCTTTCGCCTGATACGGCAAAGCGATTAACGGGTGCCGGGCATACCGTTGTTGTGGAGACCGGTGCTGGTGCCTCATCTTCTATCACCGACGCTGATTACGAGGCAGCAGGTGCGACCGTCGGGAAAGCTGCTGACGCTGCAAAAGCCGATGTCGTTTTGAAAGTCAGCCAACCCAGCGCGGCTGAAATCAAGAAGTACAAAAAGGGCGCTGCAGTGCTCGCGGTGATGGAACCCTGGGATTCGCAATCTGCTATTGATGCGATGGCGAAGGCAGGGCTTTCCGCGTTTTCTATGGAATTGATGCCGCGCATCACACGTGCTCAGTCTATGGACGTGCTATCATCGCAAGCAAACCTGGCCGGTTATCAAGCCGTCGTCGAAGGCGCCGCGCTTTATGACCGTGCGCTTCCCATGATGATGACTGCTGCTGGTACTGTTCCCGCTGCGAAAGTGTTTGTCATGGGTGCCGGTGTTGCGGGCCTTCAGGCAATCGCGACGGCAAAGCGTCTCGGCGCAGTCGTGTCTGCGACGGACGTTCGTCCGGCGGCAAAGGAGCAGGTTGCATCGCTTGGCGGCAAGTTCGTAGCTGTTGAGGATGAAGAGTTCAAAGCGGCTGAGACATCCGGCGGATACGCTAAAGAGATGTCCAAGGAATATCAGGAAAGGCAGGCGGCATTGGTTGCCGAGCACATTTCCAAGCAGGACATTGTCATTACAACAGCGCTTATTCCGGGCCGCCCAGCGCCAAAGCTTGTATCGGCAGCAATGGTTCAAGCGATGAAGTCCGGTTCTGTCCTCGTCGACCTCGCGGTTGAGCGTGGCGGCAACGTTGAAGGTGCAAAGCTCGGCGAAGTTGTGACGACCAAGAACGGCGCGCAAATCGCGGGGTACGCGAACATGCCGGGCCGCGTGGCGGCTTCCGCGTCTACACTTTATGCGAAGAACCTCTTCACTTTCCTTGAAACGCTTGTCGACAAGGAAAGCGGTTCACTCGCAATCGATCTTGAAGATGAATTGGTTTCGGCAACGCTGCTCACCCATGGTGGCGCGATTGTTCATCCAAATTTTGGCGGACCAAAGCCTGAAGCCGAAGGGGACGCATCATGAGTGAATTACTAGAAAGATCACTGGAGCAACTCGATACGGCCGTTGAGGGCGTTCGTGATGCGGCAAACCTTTTGCCTGAAGCGACAGAAATTGTCGCGCCCGCTGCCACGGGTGGCGTAAGCGACTTCGTGTTCCTGTTTTCGATTTTTGTTCTCGCGATTTTCGTTGGTTACTACGTGGTCTGGTCAGTGACGCCTGCGCTGCACACGCCATTGATGGCTGTGACCAACGCGATTTCATCGGTGATCGTTGTCGGTGCGCTGCTCGCGGTGGGCTTGTCAGCGTCCGGCCTTGCGACCGGCTTCGGGTTCGTCGCGCTCGTGCTCGCATCTGTGAACATCTTCGGCGGGTTTCTCGTCACCCAGCGCATGCTGGCCATGTACAAAAAGAAAGAGAAGTGAGCCGCTGAACAATGTCTGAGAATCTCGCAGCCTTTCTCTACCTGGTATCAGGTATTCTTTTCATCCTCGCGCTTCGCGGTCTTTCCCATCCCTCGACCAGCCGACAGGGTAATCTCTATGGCATGATTGGTATGGGTGTGGCCGTCGGCACGACACTTGTCCTTGCCGCACCCGGCTTCGGTGGCAGCATCATGATCCTGCTTGGCATCGCTATTGGTGGTGGTGCGGGTGCCTATGTGGCACGCAACATCGCGATGACGGCGATGCCGCAGCTTGTGGCCGGTTTCCACTCGCTCGTGGGTCTCGCCGCAGTGCTTGTTGCCGCTGCCGCAATGTATTCGCCAACCTCATTCGGTATCGGAACGATCGGCGACATCAAGACGGCGGCATTGATCGAAATGTCGATTGGCGTTGCAATCGGCGCGATCACATTCACCGGTTCGATCATCGCGTTTTTGAAACTTGATGGCCGTATGAGCGGTAAACCGATCATGCTGCCCATGCGCCACCTCATCAACGGTGGCCTCGCAATCGGTATCGTGGTGCTGGTCGGTGTTCTCGTGGCTTCCGAAAGCTATACGGTCTTCTGGTTGATCGTGATCTTGTCGCTGGTCCTTGGCGTGCTGATCATCATCCCGATTGGCGGCGCGGATATGCCGGTTGTTGTCTCCATGCTGAACTCGTATTCGGGTTGGGCAGCTGCAGGTATCGGTTTCACGGTTGAAAATCTGGCGCTTATCATCACCGGTGCGCTGGTGGGCTCGTCGGGTGCGATCCTTTCCTGCATCATGTGTAAGGGCATGAACCGCTCGTTTATCTCGGTCATCCTCGGTGGTTGGGGTGGTGACGACGCGGCTGCTGCCTCCGGTGGCGAAGTCGAAGAGCGTCCGGTCAAGCAGGGTGCAGCTGACGATGCGGCCTTCATGATGAAGAACGCTGAGAAAGTGATCATCGTACCGGGCTATGGCATGGCGGTTGCGCAGGCTCAGCACGCACTTCGTGAGATGGCTGACAACCTCAAAGAGCATGGTGTGGACGTAAAATACGCGATCCATCCGGTTGCCGGTCGTATGCCGGGCCATATGAACGTGCTTTTGGCGGAGGCAAACGTGCCTTATGATGAGGTCTTTGAGTTGGAAGACATCAACGCCGAGTTCAGCCAAGCAGACGTTGCCTTCGTCATCGGTGCGAATGACGTGACCAACCCGGCTGCAAAGACCGATAAGACATCGCCGATCTTTGGCATGCCGATTTTGGATGTCGAAAACTCCGGTACAGTCCTCTTCGTAAAGCGGGGCATGGCGTCGGGCTATGCAGGTGTTCAAAACGAACTGTTCTTCCGCGACAACACGATGATGCTCTTTGCTGACGCGAAGAAGATGGTCGAAGACATCAACAAGGCCATGGAAGACTAAATAATGGGCGCGATACGGAGTAAAATTCTCCGCCTCGCAGTCATTCTGGCGATTACCTACGGGGCGGCTGTGGCCGCCCTGTTTGTTTTTCAGGACCAGATGCTGTTTCCGGCGCAAAATGCCTCGGCGCTCCAGTTCGATGAACGTTTTGAGCAGATCGATATTGTCACGGGCGATGGCGAGACGCTGAAAGCGCTGTTTCTAGCCGGAAACGATAAGAAGCCAATCGTTGTGCGCTTCCATGGCAATGCGTCCGCTCCGGTATTTGAACGTGATACCGCCATCGTGCTACAGGAAGCCGGGTTCGGTACGCTTCTGACCACCTATCGTGGCTATGGCGGTTCGACGGGAGAGCCGAGCGCTGCCGGTTTAAAGCTGGACGCCCTTGCTGCCGTGGATTGGGCCGCGGCGCGATCGGCGAAGAGACCCGCGATTTACGCCCATTCTCTTGGAACCGGTTTGGCTGTGCACGCCGCGACCGAACGTGAGGTGGGGGCTTTGGTTCTTGAAGCGCCCTATGATGAGCTGGTCGAAGTGGCCGCAGGGCTTTACCCGTGGGCGCCCGTACGCACGCTCTTTCGGCACAATATCGCCCCTGTCGATCAGATCAGTTCGCTTAATCTGCCGGTTTTGATGCTTCACGGCAATCGCGACGACATCATCCCAATTCGGCACGGGCAGGCCTTGGCGGAAGCTGGTGGAGGTAATGTCGAGTTTGTCACTCTGGACGGCGCTGCCCACAACAATTTGCAACGGTACGGTAGTCTCGCGCGCGCCGTTGAGTTTTTCACCGAGCTCCCCGCGGAGTGATCTTGGAAACCGCGTGATTATTGCGTGATAAGCGCTCTGCCAGCGGTACCAGCTGATGCTTTCGGTAAATTCGCCTGTATGCTGACGTTACGGGAGGGCATCATGGCTTCATCATCACAACCACGGCAGGCTGTCGTCGTCGTTCATGGTATCGGCGAACAAAAACCGGGCGAAACGCTCAACGGTATTCTCGGCGCTATCGGTGATACAGGGGAACTTGGCGAAGCGCGGTTTGTTGCCGTTCCTGACACGCGCACCGGGTCGCGCGAACTCTATCGAGTGACCACAGTCGGCGGTGACAACCTCCCGCGTCGCACAGATTTCTACGAGTTCTACTGGGCCGACATCATGGCCGGAAATACGCTGGATCAAGTGAAGTCATGGGTGTTTGGCTTGCTGTTGCGCAAACGCGGTGATGTGCCTGATCACATAAAATGGGCGTGGCTGACATTATGGGCAATTTCGATTTCCATCGTCGGCCTGTTTGTGGCCGCGGTAGCGACGTTCTTCATGGGAACCGAGCTTGGGCGTGGTGGGCAGATTTTTCTGGGCGTGATTGTTGTTGGCCTGCCCCTTATCCAAGTGGCCCGTTCCCTCCTTGGGATGAAGGCAAATACGCGCGATCTTCTCTATGCGTTCGGTCTGGTTGCGTTGCTCGCGTCTGTGTTGACCGCAATAGTTGTCTTTACTGGGTCCTTCGCGCTGTTTGGTAATCTGAGCCTATATCTCATGCTCGCAGCGCTAGGCCTCGCCTACATCGTTCGCCGGCTCGTAGTTCCGTTTGTAGGCGATGTGGCGCGTTATGCGCGGGTGACCCCCGATACAATTGAGCAACGTGCAAAGGTCATCGAACGGGGTCTAGCGCTGCTGCGTGAACTGCATGGCAAGCCCAAGCAGCCCGGAATCAAATATATAGATGACAGCAACATGCCCGCGTATGATCGTGTGATCATCGTCGCCCATTCGCTCGGCACAATGATCGCGTATGACCTGATCAAGCATTTCTGGGTTGAGCGCGGGCCAGTGCGTGGGGGCGTGCGTTCAGCCCAGGCTCTGGAGGGCATGGAGCGGTTGGGGGCAAAGCTTAAAGACCTTGAGTTGGTGACCAACGGTGATGATCTGCAAACCTTTCGGGCAGAGCAGCGATCAATTTGCGCCGACTTGGCTCAAACCGATGGTGCGTGGCGCATTTCCGATTTCATTTCTATTGGCAGTCCGCTGACCCATGCGGAATTTCTGCTGGCGCAAAATGCCGAAGAGCTTCGCGGCCAAGTCGAAAGAGGTTTGCTGCCGCAATGCCCACCGCAGCTTTTTGGTGATGGAGCTTTGAAAGAAAATCCGATTACCTATCGCAGTAGCGATGGCTCCATTTATGCGCGGCACAGCGCGCCGTTTTCCGCGACGCGCTGGGTGAACATTTTTGATGATCCTGAAAACGGTGTGCTGCGCGGTGATGTGGTCTCAGGCCGGCTCCGCAAGCTATTCAAAGCCGGTATCGTCGACGTTGATGTAACGATCAACGGAAAGTTCGGGCACAACTTCACCCATACCAGCTACTGGAAGCCCACCGCCAAAACGCTCGGCGTTGAGGCTCCGGAGTTCTTCCTTGAAGGTATAAGTCCGAGCGTTGAAAACGCGCACCTGCAAACGCTGATGGCAGCTATGGCGCTTAGGGAGCCTGTCCGGCCTGAGGAACTTTCAGCCTAAAGAAGCGGGGATACTAGCTCACACGCGCAAGGCCTTGGCGTGCAATTTCGTAACGCGGATTGAGCCGTATCGCCTGGCGGAAAGACTTCTGCGCGGCTGCGCGGTCGCCTTTTGCTTCGTGGATCAGAGCCTGAGTTGCCCAGCTTTCAGCATTTTCGCGGTCAAGTTCGATAGCGTAGTTTGCGTCGTCAAAAGCAGGTTCGAGCTGGTTTTGAGCAAGGTGCGAAATTGCACGTGCATTGTAGGGTTCGGGCGCATCGGGCTGCAGTGAGACCGCCGTTGAAAAATCATCAATTGCAAACTGGTGCTGCTGGCGGCTTTGATAGATCAAGCCGCGACGATGATAGGCGCGGGGGTCTGTGGTGTCGAGACGGATTGCGCGTTCGAAGTCTTGAAACGCTTCGACCGCTCGACCCTCTCGCCGATAAAGTTCGCCGCGACCAATGTAGGCTTTGTCGTAGCGCGGGTTGAGCCGGATCGCACTATTATAGTCACCTGCCGAGGCTGCGAGGTCGCCGACAAACCGATGGATAAGAGCGCGGTTGGCGTAGGCTTCAAAGAAGTTGGGGTTTAGTTGTATGGCCCGGTTGAAGTCTTGAAGCGCAAGTTGAAACTGACCTGATCGGCCAAATGCAGACCCGCGTACATTGTAGGAATTTGGATCATTCGGATTTTCCCGAATAACTTGGGTGAGCGATGCGATGTTTTCGCGGCTGCCCTGCGCCGTATCGATGTTGACCAGCGCCGCGCCGGGATCGGCGGAAACGCACCCGGCAAGCGCCAAAATGCATGCACTTGCAAATGATGTCCGACGCACGCGTCGCGAGGCTGTTTCAGCTCTGCCCGTTTTCACCTGTCACCCCTCGGCATTGCCGAATAAAATAAGCGCGAGCCGAAAACCCGCGCTTCACGTAACATCAAATAAACAAGACAAAAAAGGGGCGCAGCAATCAGCGGCCCTTGCGTCCGCCTAAAAGGCCCTCGCGCTGGGCGCGCTTGCGAGCGAGTTTGCGTGTCCGACGTACAGCTTCTGCTTTTTCGCGTGCGCGCTTTTCAGACGGCTTTTCGTAGTGGCCGCGCAGTTTCATCTCGCGGAATACGCCTTCGCGCTGCATCTTCTTCTTCAGTACGCGGAGCGCCTGATCTACGTTGTTGTCTCGGACAAGTACCTGCACGTTTTCTCGTTTCCTCTTTCGAAGGTTGTCGGTTTCCATCTCGATGCCAAGTGCAGGCGGCGCTTGCTCAGCAGCTTAAAAAGCCAGAATGAACGGGTAAACTTAGCCGCCCGCAGGCGAACATCGACTGCGGTTGGCGGCGCGTTAACAATAAAACGCGCTCTTGTCCAGCAAATGTGCGGTTTTGTTGCGCATTTAGGCAAGCTGAAAAGACTGGTCTCCACGGAATGCGTGTGCCATCAAAATCACGGACCGCGCTTTGTATTGGAGGCAAAAATGCGCCGCTTTTCTGGCTTTGCTGTCGCCCGCGAGGCAATGCGCGCCCACAAGGGCTGGGATGTCCAATGGGATAATCCAGAGCCGAAATCTGAATATGATGTGATCATCATCGGTGCAGGCGGTCACGGGCTTGGCACCGCTTACTATTTGGCCAAAGAGCACGGCATCACGAACGTTGCAGTGCTTGAAAAAGGCTGGCTCGGCGGGGGTAATACGGGTCGCAACACGACGATCATTCGTTCCAATTATCTTTATGACGAATCCGCTGGGCTCTACGATCACTCGGTAAAGCTGTGGGAAGGTCTCAGCCAAGACCTCAACTACAACGTCATGTATTCTCCGCGCGGTGTGATGATGCTCGCGCACAATGTTCATGATGTGCAGTCGTTCAAACGTCATGTGCATGCCAACCGGCTGAACGGTGTCGACAATGAATGGCTATCGCCGGAGGAAGCGAAGGCCTATTGTCCACCGCTTAACATCTCCAAATCTGCGCGTTATCCGGTGATGGGCGCTGCGCTTCAACGCCGAGGCGGGACCGCACGTCACGACGCCGTTGCGTGGGGTTATGCACGCGGTGCGTCTTCGCGGGGCGTGCATGTTATACAAAATTGCGAAGTCACCGGTATTCGTCGCGGCTCCAACGGGCACGTGACCGGGGTGGAGACAACGCGCGGGCATATCGGCGCGAAGAAGATCGGTGTGGTCGCGGCAGGTAATACTTCGGTCGTGATGCAGATGGCAGACGTGCGCATGCCGCTGGAGAGTTATCCATTGCAGGCGCTTGTGTCAGAGCCGGTTAAGCCGTGTTTTCCCTGCGTGGTGATGTCGAACACGGTGCACGCCTATATCTCCCAGTCCGATAAAGGCGAGTTGGTGATTGGTGCGGGAACCGATCAATATACGTCCTACTCTCAAACGGGTGGGCTACACATTATCCAGCATACGCTCGATGCGATCTGCGAAATGTTCCCTGTTTTCACGCGCATGAAAATGCTGCGGTCATGGGGTGGTATCGTCGACGTGACGCCGGACCGTTCGCCGATTATCGCGAAGACGCCGGTGCCAGGGCTGTTCGTCAATTGCGGGTGGGGCACGGGTGGGTTCAAGGCCACGCCGGGTTCTGCGCATGTGTTTGCCCACACCATAGCGAACGACAACCCGCATCCGATCAACGAGGGCTTCACGCTGGAACGGTTTGAGACGGGACGTTTGATTGATGAGGCGGCCGCTGCTGCCGTGGCGCATTGAGGGGTGTGAAATGCTCTTAATCTACTGCCCTTATTGTGAAGAAGAACGTCCCGAGATCGAGTTTCGCCACGCCGGTGAGGCGCATATTACTCGGTCTGATCGCATGACTGACTTAACGAACGAAGAATTCTCGCGGTTCCTTTTCTATCGGGACAACCCAAAGGGCTACACGTTTGAGCGCTGGCGGCACGTGCATGGCTGTGGTCGGTTCTTCAACGCGGTCCGTGATACTGTCACCGATAAGATAGTGCTGACTTACAAAGCCGGTGAGCCAAAGCCGGATTTGGGTTTAGTGATTGCGCAAAGCGAGGTGGCGTAAGTGACTGCCCAAACAAACCGTATTGCTGGGAAAGGCCGTCTCACGCCCGCGCGGGAGGTAAACTTCACCTTTGATGGCGAAGACTATGTGGGCCTTGAAGGTGACACGCTTGCTTCTGCTTTGCTGGCAAATGGTGTGCATCTGGTTGGCCGTTCGTTCAAATATCACCGACCACGCGGGATCGTAACGGCGGGCCCGGAAGAACCGAACGCGCTCGTGGGTATTCGGCGCGACAAGGCACGCGTGGTGCCAAATGTGCGCGCGACCGTGCAAGAAATTTACGATGGCATGGAGGCAGTTTCGCAGAACAACTGGCCGAGCCTATCGTTCGATGTGGGCGCGGTGAACGACTTTGCCTCGCCGTTTTTTACGGCGGGATTTTACTACAAGACTTTCATGTGGCCGAGAAAAGCGTGGGACAAGCTCTATGAGCCGGTGATCCGTCGCGCTGCCGGACTTGGCGATGCACCGACCGAGCCTGATCCGGATTTTTATGCGTCGCGTTATGCCCACTGTGATGTGCTGATTATTGGGGGCGGGGTATCGGGTCTCGCGGCTGCGCTGACCGCTGCGGAAAATGGCGCGAACGTCATCATCTGCGATGAACAGGCGAAAATGGGCGGTGCGCTTCACCACGAAGCGAGTGTTTCGATCAACGACGAAGCCGGTTTTGAATGGGCAGAAACTGTGCGCGCTAAACTTGCCGCGATGGCAAATTGCCGTGTGCTCACCCGCACAACGGCGTTTGGCTACTACGCGCAAAACTTCGTAGGTCTGGTCGAACGGGTGACAGAGCATCTGTCGGAACCGGATGTAGAATTACCCCGCGAGCGGCTTTGGCAGGTTCGCGCAAAACGCGTCATCATTGCAACGGGCGCGATTGAGCGGCACATGGTGTTTGCTAACAATGATCGCCCAGGCATCATGCTCGCGTCAGCCGCGCGGACCTATCTCAACCATCACGGCGTCAGAGTGGGCAGCAAGATCGGCGTCTTTACCGCCAATGACAGCGCTTACGCAGCCGCGCGCGATTTGCACAATGCTGGCGCAGAGATCGCGGCTATAGTGGATACGCGCAAGGAGGTTTCGACGCCACTGGCGAATGCAGCCCGCGAGGCGGGTATTCGGGTGCTAACAGGTCATGCGGTAACAGCAGCAGGCGGTTCGCTCCAAGTCGCTTCGATGAGTGTCGAGCCGCTAGGGCGTGATGATAAATCGGAAATCATTCCGGTCGATGCGATCATTATGTCTGGTGGGTGGACGCCGTCGGTGCACATGTATTCGCAATCGCGGGGCAAGGTGATTTGGGACGAGGAACGGGAGCAATTTCTGCCGGCCGAGAATGTGCAGGACTGCGTATCCGTTGGTGCTTGCAACGGTGTCGAAACGCTAGAAGAGACCGTTGAGCAGGGCATAGCTGCTGGTGTGAAAGCCGCAAGCGATACAAGCGCATCGGGCAAATTAAAGCCTGTTTCTATTCACGCCAAGGGCGGGACTTCATGGTCAGGTTCGCAGTTGGGGCCAGCGAAGCCTGCCGACGCGGGGCGCGTGGTGAAGGCGTTTGTTGATTTCCAGAACGACGTAACGGCTAAAGATATTCGCCAAGCGGTGCAGGAGGGTTTCCACTCCATCGAACACGTTAAGCGGTTCACGACGAATGGCATGGCAACCGACCAAGGCAAGCTTTCCAACATGCATGGGCTTGCGATTGCAGCGCAGGCGCTTGACCGCGACATCCCGGAAGTGGGTCTCACGACATTTCGGGCGCCTTATACACCGGTGACCTTTGGAGCGTTGGTCGGCCACAGTCGTGGCAAGCTTTTCGATCCCACGCGCACCACGCCGATCCATGAAAGTTCGGTCGCGCTTGGGGCGGTTTTCGAAGATGTCGGCCAGTGGAAACGCGCCTGGTATTATCCGACCGCCGGCGAAGGCATGCACGAGGCGGTCAATCGTGAATGCCGAACGGTGCGCGAAAGCGTGGGTGTGTTCGACGCCTCAACGCTTGGCAAGATTGAGGTCGTTGGGCCGGACGCGGCAAAGTTCCTGAACCTGATGTACACCAATCCGTTTTTGAAACTTGGTGTTGGTCGCTTGCGCTACGGCATTATGTGCCGCGAGGATGGGTTCATCTATGATGACGGGGTGGTTGCGAGGGTGGCCGATGAGCGCTTTCACGTGACGACGACCACGGGCGGTGCGCCCCGTGTCCTCCATCATATGGAGGATTATCTTCAGACTGAATTTCCCGATCTGGACGTTTGGCTGACGTCTACAACGGAGCAATGGGCGGTGATTGCCGTCCAGGGTCCGAAAGCACGCGACCTGATCGCCGCCTACGTAGAGGACGTTGATCTTTCGCCCGAGGCGCTGCCGCACATGGGTTTTGCGGAGGGTAAGATCTGCGGCGTGCCCATGCGATTGTTCCGCATGTCGTTTACTGGCGATCTGGGGTTCGAGGTCAATGTGCCGGCCGATTACGGTCGCGCGGTCTGGGATGTGCTGCACGCAAAGGCAAAGGCACTTGGCGGCTGCGCCTACGGCACCGAGACGATGCATGTGTTGCGGGCCGAAAAAGGCTACATCATCGTTGGTCAAGACACCGATGGGACGGTGACCCCGCACGATGCCGGACTTTCGTGGGCCGTTGGAAAGAAGAAAGACGACTTCGTTGGCATTCGCGGTCTGATGCGTCCCGATCTTGTTAAGTCTGGCCGGCGGCAATTGGTTGGTTTGAAATCAAAGAACGGTGAAACGGTTCTCGAAGAAGGTGCGCAGATCGTTGAAACTACCGGCCAAGTCGCGCCGATGGAAATGATCGGCTGGGTGTCATCAGCCTACTGGTCTGAGAATTGTGGCCAGCCGATTGCTCTGGCGCTCGTCGAGAATGGGTTCAATCGAATGGGCGAGACGCTTTATGCGTCGGCGGCGGATGATGGCTTTGTGGAGGTGGAAGTCTGTGGCACGCAGTTCTTTGATCCAGAGGGAGGGCGGGTGAATGGCTGATATGGCATTCGATTTTGTGCGTCAGCCGCCGCTTACGGGTCGCGTCCATGCGTCGAGTGGTGTCGCTTTGACCATTGCGCGCGACGCGTGTCGGATGAGCCTTCGTGCGCGTGACACTGGTGTTCCAACGCTCAGTGAAGCGCTCGGTCTGGAACTGCCGCGAAGGCCCAAATCGTCTGCGACTTCCGGGTCGCGTACGGCGCTTTGGCTCGGACCGGACGAATGGCTGGTTTTCGATGAAAGATCA
>JBCDLI010000055.1:0-17518 GCA_038745535.1 Pseudomonadota bacterium
CAAGCGATGGATCGTCCGGCGCTACCGTGCCGCTTTTCGTGATTTTCTTCGTGGTGTTCGTGCTCGTCAACTCAACCGGTTTCGTGCCGTCGATGTTGACCGAATTCATGGTCGACGCCAGCCGCTTGTTGCTTGTCACCGCGATTGCAGCGCTCGGAATGAAGACGAAAATCGGAGATATGTTGGCCCTTGGCGGACGCCACATCTTCCTCGTGGTGTCCCAAACGCTTTTGCTGCTCGGCGCGGCGGTCGCTCTCGTCAGTGTGATCTAGCTGCTTAACCGTCGGCCACGATTGTTTGGTGCTGGACGCCGAGACCTTCGACGCCGAGTTCTAGCTCGTCGTCGGGCTTTAAGAACAGCGGTGCTGGCTTAACGCCCGCGCCGACACCCGCCGGTGTGCCCGTGGAGATGATATCGCCCGGGTGCAATGTAAACATTTGCGACAGGTGCGAGATGATTTCGGCGACCGAGAAGATCATATCCGACGTCGTACCGTCCTGCATCCGCTTGCCGTTGACGTCGCACCATAGAGACAAGTTCTGTGGATCCTCAATCTCGTCGGCAGTCACCAACCAAGGGCCAAGCGGGCCAAACGTGTCACAGCTTTTGCCCTTAGTGAATTGCCCTGACATGTGCTTTTGAAAACGGCGTTCGGAGACATCGTTCATCACGCAATAGCCCGCGACGTGGTCGAGCGCTTCGTCGACAGACACATACTTCGCAGGCTCGCCGATGACTGCGGCCAGTTCCACCTCCCAATCGGTGTGCTCTGACCCCCGTGGTAGAACCACATCGTCATCGGGTCCGGTCATTGCCGAGTTGGCTTTCATAAACAGCATCGGGTGTTCGGGCAGCTTTGATCCCGTTTCAGCCGCGTGATCTTTATAATTGAGGCCAATGCACATGACCTTGCCCGGATTAGCCACGCACTGACCAACGCGTTGCGTCCCTTCCACCTTTGGCAGTGTTCCCGGATCAAGCGCTCGCAGTTTTTCTAAAGATGCTTTTGAGAGAAAAGGCCCATCCACGTCACCGATGTGATTAGAGAGATCGCGAATGACACCGTCGCCATCCAGAAGGGCTGGACGCTCACCACCCTTTGGTCCGTATCTCAGTAGTTTCATCGTCGCTCCCCCGAAACCAGCTCCGAGTTGTCGGTGTCAGCAATCACTTTCCACGTCAATGTCCTACGTCTGGTGGATGCGGCGGGCCAGAGGTGTTTCCCTTTATAAATTGCGCTTCCAACAGAACCGATTTCGGTACTTTTTCTTCCTCAATCATATCGATCAGCATGTCTGCAGCCGCCGCACCGGCCTTTGAGATCGCCGAGCGCACCACAGTCATTCTCGTGTCGCCAGTGTCAGCGAGCATGAACGACAACTCATCGTCATGCGCGACGAGCGAAACGTCCTTTCCAACGGTGAGACTGTGTTCCTGCAGGGCTCGCAAAGCGCCTGTTGCGAGAACTGTCGACGAACACAAAACTGCCGTCGGTGGCTCATCGAGATCAAGCAGCCGCATCATTTCTGAGTGACCGAGTGGCTCCGTCATTTCGCCATTTGAAAGAAGTCCTTCGTCGACCTTCAGGCCTGCCTCTCCCATTGCGTGTCCGTAGCCTTCGCGGCGCAAATGCGCGAAGGCGCTGTCCGCCATCCCGTTCATGAAGGCGATGCGCCTGTGACCAAGTTCGATCAGGTGTCGGGTTGCTTCTAAGAACGCGTGCCTATTGTCGATGTCCACCCAAGCGTATTCATCTTCGTTGCCGAGCGTGCGTCCGTGAACCACAAATGGGATATTGAGGGTTTGGAGCAGGTCTATGCGCGGATCATCGGACAGTGGAAGGTGCACAATCACTCCGTCAACCCGACGGTCTGCTTTGAGTTTTTGATAAGCCTCTAGGTGCTCTGCCTCATCGACAACGGACAATAGCATGTCGTAGCCGCGCTGCTGACAAACACGTCCAACTGCTGAAATCACATCGCTGAAGTGTGGGTTCATCATGCTCTCTCCAGAAAGCGGGATGACGTGGCCGATGGTGCGGGCTTTTCCGGTGGCCAGACCTCTTGCACCCGGATTGGGTGTATAATTGTGTTTTCGCGCTGCGTCAGCGACCCGCTTTCGCGTGCGTTCAGCAACCTCCGGGTAGCCATTAAGCGCGCGACTGACCGTCGTTTGCGACAACCCAAGTATCTCCGACAGCTCCTTTAAATTCGCCATATCTGCGTGCCCCCCTACCACTTTGCAGATTTCGCCCAATCTAAATCGCTTGACACCTTCGCAGTGTAAGACGAAAGTTAAAGCTAGCCAAAGCGCTTTGAAGGCGCAAGGTTTTCACATTGTGATCTGTTTCATTGTGTTCTTGGGAGGAACAGCCATGAAGAAGCTTTTGCTGGCGGGAGTCGCCGCTTTTGCCGTTGGTGCATCCGCACATGCCGACGGCCATATCAACCTCACGTTTCCCATCGGAGACGGCGAGTTTAACTGGGCATCCTACGAAGAGTTTGCGGCCGCAAATGATTTCGCAGGTGAGGCCATCGAAATTACCGGACCATGGACCGGTCAGGACGCGGAACTCGTCAACTCTATGCTCGACTATTTTGAGCAAGCAACGGGCGCGACCGTCAACTATTCCGGCTCCGACTCATTTGAGAACGATATTGTCATTGCCGCCCGCGCAGGCAGTGCGCCAAACCTCGCAGTCTTTCCGCAGCCGGGCCTCGCAGCTGACATGGCTGCCCAAGGTTTCCTGACGCCGCTGGCCGAAGGGTCTGACGCATGGATGCGTGAAAACTATGCCGCGGGACAGTCGTGGGTCGATCTTGGCTCGTTCGCAGACCGCGACGGCAATGATCAGTATTTCGGCTTTTTCTATAAGGTCGATGTGAAGTCGATCGTTTGGTACTCAGAGTCCGCTTTTGATGAAGCGGGCTACGACATTCCAGAAACAATGGAAGAGCTTAAAGAACTCACCCAGCAGATCGTCGACGATGGCGGCACACCATGGTGCATCGGCCTCGGGTCTGGCGCGGCCACGGGCTGGCCGGCGACCGACTGGGTGGAAGACATGATGCTCCGCACGCAGGCGCCTGAAACCTACGATGCTTGGGTTGCCAACGAGATCTCGTTCAACGATCCGGCTGTCGTCGGTGCGATTGAAGAGTTCGGCTTCTTCGCGAAAAACGATGACTTCGTGCAAGGCGGCGCGCAGGCTGTAGCGACAACGGATTTCCGCGAAAGCCCAAACGGCCTCTTCGCAGTGCCGCCGGAGTGCTACATGCACCGTCAGGCGTCATTCATCCCGACATTTTTCCCCGAAGGCAATGATTCCGCTTTCTTCTACTTCCCAGCCTATGAAGGGCGGGACCTTGGTTCGCCAGTTCTTGGTGCAGGCACCATGTGGGCAATCACGAACCCCAGCGATGCGGCGAGTGCACTTCTGGAGTTCTTGAAGACACCAGTTGCCCACGAAGTGTGGATGGCTCAGTCAGGCTTCCTGACACCGCACAATGGTGTGAACACAGACCTCTATGCCAACGACATGCTTAAGGGTTTGGGCGAAATCCTGCTCGGTGCCTCCACGTTCCGGTTTGATGCGTCCGACCTGATGCCAGGCGAAATCGGCGCGGGTGCGTTTTGGACCGGTATGGTTGATTACGTCACAGGCGAAGATGCTGAAGCCGTTGCGACCGGCATTCAGCAACGCTGGGACGGCATCCAGTAAAGCCGCCCTTCTGGAGCTGTTTGCTCCGACGTGAATACGCCCTTGCCGACTTGTGTCGGGATGGGCACTTCGCCCCTCAAATTGAGATAACCGTTACTTCTTTTGAGGTGGGGAAGCGTCGAGGAGAGCCTCATGTCCCCCTTGTTTCAGGGCATACTTACAATTGTCATCGGCGTGACGGGCTGTATCGCCTATTTTTACACGTCGAACTGGGTGCTCGATCGGATCATCTTTCCGCCGCGAGCCGATGATGCTGGGCGCAATATTCGCCGCGCGACAATGGTGCGTCCGTGGCTTTTCTTATTTCCCGCGCTTTTCGCGCTCACACTGTATCTCGTCTATCCGGTGGTTGGCAGCTTCTATCGGTCTTTGTTCAACCGTGCGGGCGACACCTTCATCGGCTTCGGCAACTACACGCAGATGTTTTCCGAGGAGGGCTTTCAGGTCGCTCTCTTCAACAATTTTCTATGGGTTCTTGTGGTGCCTGCAGGCGCAACGTTTTTCGGCTTGCTTGCGGCGCAACTGACTGACCGCCTCAGTTGGGGTAACATCGCAAAGTCGCTCATTTTCATGCCGATGGCGATCAGCTTTGTCGGCGCGTCACTCATCTGGAAATTCGTCTACGCCAACGATCCCGATATCGGCATCATCAACGCCGTGCGCGACTTCTTTGGCATGGATCCAATCGACGTCCTGCAAATCGCGTTTTGGAATAACTTCTTCCTGATGGTCATTCTGATCTGGATACAGACAGGCTTCGCGATGGTGATTCTGTCTGCTGCGCTGCGTGGAATACCGGAAGAAACCGTCGAGGCGGCGATCATCGATGGCGCAAACCCGTTTCAAATCTTCTTCAAAATCAAGATCCCGCAGATCATGGGGACAATTGTCGTCGTGTGGACGACGATCACCATTCTCGTGCTCAAGGTGTTCGACATCGTTTACGCGATGACCGGCGGCAACTTTGATACCGAAATTTTGCCGAGCTACATGATGGACTTCATGTTCCGCGACGATGGACGCGCGACCGCAGTCGCCTTTGTCATCATGATTATCGTGCTTCCAGTGATGATCTGGAACATCGTCCAAGCGCGGAAGGAGGCCTGATATGTCGGCGATAGCAGGCGAGCGATCAGGCCTTTCGATTGTCACCAACATCTCCGTGGCTGCATTGGTGATCATCTGGTTGATCCCGACGGTGGGTCTTCTGGTGTCATCGTTCCGTGATCGCGAACAGATTTCAGAAACCGGATGGTGGTCATCGCTTTTTCCAGTGACGCAAGCTTTCCGCGTAAATCCGCCCGCCGACAGCCCGTTCCAAGACGGCGACCGCTTCGTGCTAGATGGCAATGTATTTGAAACCGGTTCTGGCGAGGTTTCCGCGTTCGGTCTCATTTCTCGCGAACCCGGCGCGGCAACACCGGGTGAAACAATTGCACGCTATCGGGTGAACGTGACCGAACCGGACGGCGAGGTCGATGATGAACGCGTCATCGTCGTCTTTGGTGCGGGCAGCGAGCCTGAGTTTCCCGAAGTCGTCGACGGCAATCCTGTCGTTGTTGGTGATATACCCGTCTTTGATCGGTCTTTGACAGTTCAGCCTGATGGGACATTCCGGTGGGAGTCCGCATCCGAAATCGGGCGGTCACCGTCCCTGTATATCGTTTCGGAATCTCCCCCCGATTTTGGTCTCGAAAACTACGAGATTATTCTGACGTCCGACAACATGGACCGCGCGTTCATCAACACGCTGACAGTCACGATTCCCGCGACGATCATTCCGATCCTGATTGCGGCTTTTGCAGCCTATGCGCTCGCTTGGATGAAGTTTGCGGGACGTGGTTTTCTGATTGCCGGTATCGTTGGCCTTCTGGTCGTCCCGTTGCAGCTTGCGCTCGTACCGCTTCTGACGCTGCACAATCAAATTGGCATAGGCCAGAGTTTCCTCGGCATATGGCTCGCACACACCGGCTTTGGTCTGCCACTCGCGATCTATCTTCTGCGAAATTACATGGTGGGCCTGCCTCGCGACATCATTGAAAACGCTCGCGTCGATGGCGCAACGGACTTCCAGATTTTTACACGGATCGTGTTACCGTTAAGCTTTCCCGCACTCGCAAGCTTTGCGATTTTTCAGTTTCTGTGGACGTGGAATGACCTGTTGGTTGCGAAGGTCTTCCTGCCGTCAAACTCCGAAAGCTGGGTCATGACGGTGAAGATTGCAGACGACCTGCTCGGGTCGCGTGGTGGCGACTGGGGCATTCTTGCGGCTGCTGCGTTTGTTTCGATTGCCGTCCCACTGATCGTCTTCTTCGCAATGCAGCGCTTTCTTGTCCGTGGGCTTCTCGCCGGCTCGGTGAAATGAGTTTGAGGTTGTGATCCTATGAATATTGTCTATGGTACTCTGCAAGACGAAACGCCCGGCAGCCTAACGCAGCAGCACGATGATAGGGACTGGTGGCGCGGGACGGTGATCTACCAGATTTACCCGCGTTCGTTTCAGGATACCAACAATGACGGCATCGGCGATCTCCAAGGCATAACACGTCGTCTGCCCTACATCGCCGATCTTGGTGCTGACGCAATATGGATTTCGCCGTTCTTCCAATCGCCTATGGAAGATTTTGGCTATGACGTGTCCGACTATCGCAAAGTCGATCCGATGTTTGGCACGATGGCTGACTTCGACGCGATGATCGCTGAGGCGCACCGCCTTGGCCTCAAGGTCATGATCGACCAAGTCATCTCCCACTCATCGGACCAGCACCACTGGTTTCGCCACTCGCGGATGGACCGCACGAACCGCTATGCCGATTGGTATGTGTGGGCAGACGCAAAACCCGACGGCACCCCGCCTAACAACTGGCTTTCCATTTTTGGCGGCTCCGCTTGGGAGTGGGACACGCGTCGCGAGCAGTATTATCTGCACAATTTTTTGAAATCGCAGCCCGATCTGAATTTCCACAATCCTGATGTACAAAACCAGCTACTTGATGAAGTGCGGTTTTGGCTGGACCGCGGCGTGGATGGTTTTCGCCTCGACACGGTGAACTTCTATTTCCATTCGGCGGGTCTGGAAGACAATCCCGCGTTAAGCGTCGACGAGCGCAATGCATCCATCGCGCCAAGCGTGAACCCGTATAACTACCAAAACCACATCTATTCAAAGAGCCAGCCCGAGAACGTGGAGTTTCTTCGGCGCTTTCGTGCACTGTTGGACGAATACGGAGCAGCTGCCGTCGGCGAGGTTGGTGATGCGCAAATGGGGCTCGACCTCGTGGCGCAGTATACCAAGGGAGATGACCTCCTTCAGATGTGCTACGCCTTTGATTTTCTAGAGCCGACACAACTTTCGGCTGAACGCGTGAAAAGGGTCGTTTCAGAATTTGAAGCTGCTGCACCGGACGGATGGTCCTGCTGGGCTTTCTCAAATCACGATGTCGTTCGTCATGCGTCTCGCTGGGCCGATCAAGTCATAGATCGTGACGGCTTTTTGAAAATGACAGCTACGGTCATCCTTACGCTGCGTGGATCGGTGTGCCTGTATCAGGGCGAAGAGCTTGGGCTCACCGAGGCAGTCCTCGATTTTGAAGATCTGCAAGACCCCTATGGCATTCAGTTCTGGCCCACCTTCAAGGGTCGCGATGGTTGCCGCACGCCGATGGTGTGGTCCCACAACGAAGCTCATGGCGGTTTTTCAAGAGCCCCCAAACCTTGGCTGCCTGTTCCGCCGGAACACCTTACGAGCGCTGCCAACGTGCAGACCGGCCAAGACGGCACGCTGCTTGAACATTATCGCAAGATGCTCGCGTTTCGGTCCGCGCACCCTGTTTTCGTGAAAGGTGAGATTGCATTTCACGATGCGCCTGAGGGTGTACTCGCCTTCGAGCGCTCATTTGAAGGTGAGCGTGTGCTGGTCGTCGTCAATGCATCAGAACATGCTAAAACCGCCACGTTTGAGCACGCTGGAACGGCAATGAACGATTCGCCCCATGGTGGCGCCGAAGCCAGTGGCGGGCAGGTTCGCCTGCAGCCCTACGGCGCCTATTTCGCGACACTTTGATTTTTTGTCCCACGCGGGACCGGGAGGGAAAATGGCTGAACTAAAGCTTGAGAAAATCAAGAAGGCCTACGGCGATGTCGAAGTCCTGCACGGCATCGACCTCCACATCCAGAAGGGTGAATTCATCGTCTTTGTCGGTCCATCAGGCTGCGGGAAGTCAACATTGCTTCGCACAATCGCCGGTCTGGAGAGTGTTACCGGTGGAACGCTTGAGATTGACCAGATGATCGTCAACGATGTGCCACCATCCCAGCGCGGGATCGCAATGGTATTCCAGTCCTACGCGCTCTACCCGCACATGACCGTTTACGACAACATGGCATTCGGCATGAGGTTGGCCAAAAAAACGCCGCAAGAGATCGATGAGCGCGTTAAGTCTGCAGCGGAAATCCTGCAACTCGGCTCCTATCTCGATCGCCTCCCCAAAGCCCTTTCTGGCGGTCAACGCCAGCGCGTTGCGATTGGTCGCGCGATCTGTCGAAATCCCAAGGTTTTCTTGTTTGACGAACCACTCTCAAACCTCGACGCAGCACTTCGTGTCGCGACACGCATTGAGATCGCGAAACTCCACGAATCGATGCCCGATACCACTATGATCTATGTCACCCACGATCAGGTGGAGGCTATGACTTTAGCGGACCGGATCGTCGTTCTCCGCGGTGGGTATGTAGAGCAGGTTGGTTCTCCGATGGAACTCTATCACAAGCCGGACAATTTGTTCGTAGCACAGTTTATCGGCTCTCCAGCGATGAACATACTCCCCGGCTCAATTACATCGTCAAACTCAAAGTCGACCACGATTGAGACGGCTGGGGGCCGGTCTTCGTTACCGGTCAAGGGCGAAACATCTTGGAAGGGTACCGACGCTCATCTTGGCGTCCGGCCTGAGGATTTGGTGCTCTCGACAGACACCAAGAAAGCAGTTATCTCGGGCAAGATTGATGTCGTTGAGGCGCTTGGTGAAGTAACATTGGCGCACGTCAATATACCAAGTCACGATGAAGCTGTGGTCGCGAAATTAGTGGGCGATATACCGATCAAAGTCGGTCAGGACATCGCACTTACAGCTGATCCAGCCAAGATGCATCTCTTCGATAAAGAAGGCCAAGCTATTCGTGCTTAGAGCCTAACTAAAGACCTAAGCGGAAAAGGTAATGCCGCATTACCTATCGCGTTTGTCGTAAGCCAAATTGCGATCTTTGCGGTGCGACTTCCGCATTTTATCCAAGCCTCCTGACAGCGGAAGGAGGAGCTGCGTGTCAAACCTCTTAACAGTGAAGTTCACGTGGTAGATGCGCTTTGAATAGCATCTCTTCAAAAACCATGCGTTCGCCAATGCGGGTCGATATGATCCAAAGACGCCGAGATGTCGAACGGGCCATCGGGACCTGCGGCCCAAGCGACGCCGATACCAGCTTGAATATGCGGAGCCGGATTTCTCTGGCTCTTTCGAACCGAAAAACACTCGGTCATCTCCAATGGGATCTGTTGTGCTAGCTCCCTGAGCAGCCAACCGTGCCGTCCATTGCTTCAGCCCCTCATTGCAATGGACGGCGACTTCCCTCTCTCCAACCGATCAAAACCAGACCCTCTGTGCTTCCGCTGCGGTATCGCACTTCGCTTGCGGCGGCAGTCGGTTTCTACTACCGTCGTAGGAGGCTGGGAGGCCGTTGTTGTGACAACGTTGTTTCGTTCGGGAGGAACTGATGGCGATAAGAAATGCGCAGGCGCGCAAGCAAAAAACTGTGATGGGTAAGCCGTGGTTGGGATCATACCCGCCGAATGTGCCACATGAAATTGGCGCGCTGCAGCACCAGCATGTCGGCGAGATGCTGCAAGAGGCGTTTCGCGCGTTCTCTCCACGCACTGCATTTTCCTGCATGGGTAAGTCGATTACCTACGGCGAGCTCGATATGGCTTCGAAAGCGCTTGGGGGACATTTACAGTCGCTGGGCCTTCAAAAAGGCGACCGCGTCGCGCTGATGATGCCAAACATTTTGCAGTATCCGGTCGCTATGGCAGCGGTCCTGCGTACCGGCTTGACTGTAGTGAACGTCAATCCGCTCTACACCCCGCGCGAGCTAGAACATCAGCTTAAGGACTCAGGCGCGAAAGCGATCATTATCCTGGAAAACTTCGCCGGCACGTTGGAGGCGATCAAAGCCAAGACCAACGTTGAGCATGTCATCGTGACCTCCATGGGCGACATGATGGGCTTGAAAGGCCACATCGTGAACTTTGTCGTCCGCAAGGTGAAAAAAATGGTGCCGTCGTGGACGCTACCCGGTCACCTTAAGTTTAAACAGGCGCTCAACTCAGGCGCACCCTACAGCCCGTACAATATCAGCAAAAGTGACATCGCTTTTCTGCAATATACGGGTGGTACGACAGGTGTGTCGAAAGGAGCTGTGCTTACCCATTCCAACGTGTTGTCCAACATCGAACAGTCAAAGGTCTGGCTGGATGTGGGCTACCGCGCCAAGGGAAAACCCGACCAAGTCAATTTGGTGTGCGCCCTGCCGCTTTATCATATTTTCGCTCTCACGGTGAATGCGATGGTCGGAATCACGCAAGGCGGCCACAACATTTTGATCCCAAACCCGCGTGACATCCCTGCCTTTGTGAAAGAGCTCAAGAACCACAAGTTTCACTTCTTCCCGGGCCTGAATACTTTGTTCAATGCGTTGATGAACAACGCCGATTTCCAAAAGCTAAACTTCAGCAATCTGCGTATGACGTTTGGTGGCGGTATGGCCGTGCAGGAACCGGTTGCGCGGCGTTGGAAAGAAATGACTGGCTGTGTGGTGACCGAGGGTTACGGTCTCTCTGAGACGTCGCCTGTCGCGACCGGTAATCGCCTTGATGCACAAGAGTTCACGGGCACAATCGGATTGCCAATGCCGTCGACCGATATTTCCATTCGCGACGATGAAGGCGCCGAGCTTGCAAATGGCGATGTGGGCGAAATCTGCATTCGTGGGCCACAGGTCATGGCTGGCTATTGGAACCGTCCAGATGAAACCGCAAATGTGATGACCGAAGACGGGTTTTTCCGCTCAGGCGACATGGGCTTCATAAATGATGAAGGCTACGTCAAAATCGTTGACCGGAAGAAGGATATGATCCTTGTCTCCGGCTTTAACGTGTATCCCAACGAAATTGAGGAAGTTGTTGCCGGTTGCCCCGGCGTGGTCGAGGCTGCTGCAGTCGGTGAGCCTGATGAGCATTCAGGCGAGGTCGTGAAGCTCTTCGTCGTGCGTGCCAATGAAGAGATAAGCGAAGAGGATATCCGCGCTCACTGCGTTGCAAATCTGACCAATTATAAGCGGCCCAAATACATTGTGTTTCGTGATGAACTGCCCAAGACAAATGTCGGTAAGATTTTGAGGCGGGAACTGCGTTGAGGCTTTTCAACGGACTGGCAATCATGCAGACGGTGAGGAGTAATCCCAAACGTAAGTGATCTGCCTTTGAACAGCACAGTCCTTCTGACCATCGCCGTTGTAACCGTCGGTGGCATGTTACTTGCGATCCAAGGCCCGATTAACGCCAGCCTCGGACGTACCGTAGGCGATCCATTTGCAGCCGCTTTGATTTCCTTTGGTGTTGGTTTCGCGTTTTTGACCTCCACAACCGCAATCCGCGGTGGAATGCCAAGCGGTGAGGCCCTTGCTTCGGTGCCCTGGTGGGCGTGGAGCGGCGGCTTCATAGGGGCATACTATGTGTTCGCAATTCTTTGGGCGGCACCCCGCGTTGGGGTGCTTACCGTGGCCTCGGCAACGGTTCTCGGCCAACTCACAGCGGGCCTTATACTGGATGCTGTGGGCGCGTTCGGAATTCCTGTTCAGGAAATAAACTGGCAGCGGATCGCGGGTATCTTCATGGTTTTCGGTGGTTTGATGCTCAGCAGGCTTTAATCCGAAATTCCCATCGTTTCTGCCCTTGCATGATTGGTATTTAACTGCAGCTTGTGTGCCCAGCAGCAAATCATGAGAGCAGGCCATGACGACCAAAGACGATATAATTGCGAAGCTGAACGCGCACGTCCAACACGATGCACCCAAGGACATGCGCGCGATCTTCTCCGCTGACCCTGATCGTTTTCAACATCATAGCGCTCGGCTCGATGATTTGCTGCTCGATTGGTCCAAATGTCTGGTCAACGAAGATACGATCAAGCTTTTAGCTGAATTAGCAGAAGTCTGCGACGTTGCCGAAAAACGCGATGCGATGTTTTCGGGAGAAAAGATCAATACCACCGAGGACCGCGCCGTGCTGCACACCGCACTCCGCAACCGGTCTGACAGGCAGATCGTCGTTGATGGTGAAGACGTAATGCCGGGAATTCGTGATGTCCTAGAGGCGATGGGAGCATTCGCAGATGAGGTGCGCTCCGGTGCTTTGGTTGGTTCTACGGGCAAGCAAATCACCGATGTGGTGAACATCGGTATCGGCGGTTCCGATCTCGGACCTGTGATGGCGGTGCAGGCACTGGCACCTTACTGCGATGGTCCAAGATCGCACTTTGTATCTAATATCGACAGCGCAGACATGGCCGATACGCTGGCCAAGCTAGATGCAGAAACCACGCTCTTCGTGATTGCATCTAAAACATTCACCACGATTGAAACCATGACCAATGCGAAAACCGCCCGCGCGTGGATTGAGAAACATCTTGGTTCTGACGCCGTCGGCAGCCATTTCTGCGCGGTTTCAACGGCTTTGGAGAAGGTCGCCGAATTTGGCATCTCTTCGCAGCGCGTATTTGGGTTCTGGGACTGGGTCGGTGGTCGCTACTCGGTTTGGGGTGCGATTGGTCTGCCGATCATGATCGCGATCGGACCCAAGCGGTTCGAAGACTTTCTTCAAGGCGCGTATGCGCTCGATGAGCATTTCCGCAGTGCGCCGACACCTGAAAATCTGCCAATGATGCTGGGTCTCATCGGGTATTGGCACCGGCTAATCTGCGACCACTCGAGCCGTGCGGTCATTCCCTATGATCAACGGCTCGCGCGCTTGCCGGCATATCTCCAGCAATTGGACATGGAATCGAACGGCAAGGGCGTTCAAAAAGACGGTTCGCCGGTGGACGGAAGCAGTGGGCCAACAGTGTGGGGTGAACCGGGCACAAACGGGCAGCACGCATTCTTTCAGCTGTTGCATCAGGGCACGGATACGGTACCGGTCGAGTTCATAGTGGGTGCGAAGTCGCACGAGCCGGAACTGCAACACCATCAAGACCTTCTGCTGTCCAATTGCTTGGCCCAGAGCGAGGCACTGATGAAGGGCCGCACATTGGAGGAGGCGCACGCTCAGTTGCTCGAAAAGGGTGCGACAGAGGCTAAAGCCGATGAGATCGCACCCCATCGTGTTTTTACCGGCAACCGCCCGTCTATCACCATTGTCCACGAGAAGCTCACACCATTTGCTCTCGGGCGTCTGATCGCACTTTATGAACACCGGGTATTCGTGGAGGCGCAGCTTTACGGTATAAATGCGTTTGACCAGTGGGGTGTCGAACTAGGCAAAGAACTCGCAACCCAACTGCTGCCAGTGGTTCAAACAGGTGAAGGCACGGCAGACCGCGATGCTTCAACCGCTGGTCTCGTGGCTCACATTCGGACTTCGTAAGAGATTAATTACATAAAAACCCACCGAGATGCGATCATCGTCGGCGGGTTATGTACTCGCGGTAAATAGGTAAGCGCTAGTTAACAGAAGCGATTAAGGCGCGAACACCGTCGCCAATGTCGGTGTCTTTCAAAGCCATTTTGATATTTGCCGTGACAAAGCCCATCTTGTTTCCGCAATCATAAGTCTCGCCCGCGAATGGTACGCCGTAGAAACTTTGATCGCCCATGAGCGCGAGCATGGAGTCGGTCAGTTGGATCTCGCCACCGGCGCCGGGTTCCTGCGTGGTCAGCTTTTGCATCACCGAGTTGTCGAGGATGTAGCGACCGTTGAGGAAAAAGTTCGAAGGCGCAGTTCCTTTTTCGGGCTTTTCCACCATGCCGGTGATCTCGAAGTGCGTATCCTCGCGAGTGGCGATGGAAACGATGCCATATTTGTCGGCCTCTTCCGGCAGACATTCTTCTACGGACACGATGTTTCCGCCGGTCGCTTCGTAAACATCCATCATCTGTTTCAGGCACCCCGTTTCGCCACTCATCAGCATGTCGGGCAGCAGCACAGCAAACGGTTCATCACCCACAACATCGCGTGCACACCAGACGGCATGACCGAGACCAAGTGGAGCCTGCTGTCGGGTAAACGTCATGGAGCCAGCACGTGGCGTTTGCGCACGAACCTCGTCGAGTATTTTCTTTTTTGACGCACCGCGGGCCTCAAGGGTCGCCTCTAGCTCGAAGGCTGTGTCGAAATAATCTTCAATGACCTGCTTATTGCGGCCAGTGACAAAGCAGATATGTTCGATGCCAGCCTCAAGCGCTTCGTCCACGATGAACTGAAGCATAGGCCGATCAACGATGTTCATCATCTCTTTCGGGACAGCCTTCGTCGCCGGAAGGAACCGCGTTCCAAGGCCCGCTACGGGAATAACTGCTTTTTTAATGGGTTGTGGCACCGATAAACTCCGCTTTAGTTTTGCCGACGGCGTAGCCGAGAAACATTACTAAAACGCGTAGGTCGCTGCTTTTTGTCCCAATATGAGAACCATGGGGCGCTCAATGCAGATTTTTCAGGTGTCAGAGGTGAACAGTCTCGCAGGGAGCACTCTCCTCGTTTTTGTAAACGACTTGCCGGTGTTGGCTGTTTCGGTGGCTATTCGCGTCTGTGTGGCACGCGATTGGTTCCTAATCGTATTCGCTACCGCCGCATTTTTCGCTGGGCGAAAATTGCGGTTGGTGCCGCTTACGTGACTCGAACACGTGACCCCATCATTACGAATGATGTGCTCTACCAACTGAGCTAAAGCGGCGTTTCCCGGCGTTTATGTCGATGTGCAAAAACGATCAAGAAAAAAGAAAAGGGCGCGACTGACATCACGCCCTCAAATCATTGGCTGGCCTGCAACTCAGATCACAACGACCCGCGCGCCGACCCTAACGCGGGTGTAAAGGTCGGTGACGTGCTCGTTGAGCATACGGATACAACCGTTAGAAACCGAACGACCAATGCTTGACGGCGCATTGGTGCCGTGAATGCGGTAGTAGGTGTCACGGCTACCGCGATACAAATAAAGTGCGCGGGCACCAAGTGGGTTACCCGGACCGCCGGGAACGCCACCGGCAAAGCGCGCATATTTTTGCGGCTCGCGTCGGATCATGTTCTGTGTTGGTGTCCAGCTTGGCCATTTCGCTTTACGCCCGATGCGTGCAGAGCCTTTAAAAGCTCGACCAGCGCGGCCGACGCCGACCATATATCGGCGTGCGCGACCTTGGCTTTCCACCAGATAGAGGAAGTGATTTCGCGGATCGACAACGACAGTTCCCACGGCATATCCAGAAAACCGGACGCTGCGAGGCGCAAGATCGCGAACGCGCTGTTTATACTGCTTGGTATGGTGCGCCAGTGCTGGTGTCGATGTGGTCGCCAATGCGGCAGCCGCACTAAGAAAGAAAGAACGCTTGGTAATCATGTATTCATCCCCGAAAAAACTCTAGACAGCCTAACATCGGGTACCTGAACGGTCGATAAATGCCGTTGGTTAAATATTCAGCTTCACGCAGATGTGAGGAATTTAAGCGCAATGGCCGCGTTTGAAGGCGATTACGCGGCTGCTGAGATTGCAGCTTTTGCATCGTCGTATTCTTTCGCAAGGCGATTGACCAAGTCCGCGGTCGGCCCGACGTTTTTCACCGCCCCGATGCCTTGACCGCAGCCCCATATGTCTTTCCACGCCTTCGAGCCTTCTTTGGTCGCTTCTTTAAAGTCCATCTTGGAAGGATCGGCCTCGGGCAAATCATTGGGGTCCATTCCAGCATTCGCGATCGAGGGTTTGAGATAATTGCCGTGAATGCCGGTGAAGTAATTGGAATAAACGATGTCGTTGGCAGCACTATCGACAATCATCTGCTTGTATTCATCGACTGCACGAGCCTCGTTGGTCGCGATAAATGGAGAGCCAATATAGGCCATGTCCGCACCCATGGCCTGCGCTGCGAGGACTGCACCCCCGTTCGCGATTGATCCCGACAATAGGAGAGGGCCGTCGAACCATTCGCGGATTTCTTGGATCAACGCGAAAGGGCTGAGCGTACCGGCATGGCCACCGGCGCCCGCCGCGACCGCTACGAGCCCGTCCGCGCCTTTACGGATAGCGGATTTGGCGTGTCGATTGTTTGTAACGTCGTGCAGCACGATGCCACCGTAGGAGTGTACCGCTGCATTTACCTCGGGCACCGCACCGAGTGACGATATCACGATGGGGACTTTGTATTTCACGCACATGGTGAGGTCGTGTTCCAATCGCTGATTAGACGGATGCACGATCTGATTAACCGCGAACGGTGCAGCAGGCCTGTCAGGATTAGCTGCATCATAGGCGGCAAGCTCCTCGGTCATCTGCGCAAGCCATTCGTCCAATTGCGCTTCAGGTCTCGCATTCAGTGCAGGAAACGAGCCGACCACGCCGGCTTTGCATTGAGCCAATACCAAATCCGGGTGGGAAATGATAAACAGCGGCGCTGCCACCACCGGGATACGCGGATTATCTTTCAGAATGCCCGGTAGCGCCATGGATTTCCCCAAATTCTTACGTTTGCGTAAAAGTAAATAAACCTCCATTGATTTGCTGGCAATCGACTAGGAATTGCAAACACCGCTATTTCTTGGGTTGTGTTATTCGCGCAACAGTTGCATTTCTAAATTTACGCAACGTCAGAGACCGACTGGAAAAAGCTAAAAAAATCGTTGTTTATCAGCAGTTAAGGCCACTTTCCCGAAATGATACAAGAAAAAGTTGTAGGCGTGTCAAAATACAACTTTTAACCTTTTGTTAGGTTTCAATCTGAAATAGTGTTCCAGGAAATTACACCTATTTGGAGCATATTGGATGACCGATAGAGGGGCTGGTCGGGGACACGACCAACGTGAGGCAGGTCTTTCAGAAGAGCGTGAGCGCAAGGCGGAGCAGTCGCAATTTGACGACCGCATGGTTGCACTTGAGCCTCGGGTTTTGCTCGACGCCGCTATGGACGCTACGGCCGAAGCCACGGCAGATATCGCGGTCGATCTTGAGGCTCTCGCAGCAGAGGCCGATGCCCAGCGCGAGGCCGACGAGAACACACTCGCCGCTATCGCCGAGTTGGAAGCCGCTCCAAACGAAGTCTTTTTTATAGATGCTGCGGTTGAAAACGCCGAGGACATCATCGCATCGCTGCCTGCGGGTGCCGAAGTCGTTCGCATTTCGGCGGATAGTGATGGTGTGAAGCAAATCGCATCTCATCTGGAAGGCCGCTCCGACATTGATGCGATCCACATCGTTTCCCATGGCCGTTCGGGTACGCTTGATCTTGGCTCCACCAAGCTGACCGAATCCTCCATGAACGGCAGACATGCCGAAGCCATGACTGTCATCGCCTCTTCCCTCTCAGAAGATGCCGATATCCTCATTTACGGTTGCGATTTCGCTGCCAACGCCCGAGGTGCGTCTGCCGTTCAGGCATTGGCGGATGTGACAGGCGCTGATGTCGCCGCTTCTGAAGACCTAACAGGCGCAGCTGATCTCGACGGCGATTGGGATCTGGAAGTGCAGAAAGGCACGATCGAGGCG
>JBCDLI010000056.1:0-17495 GCA_038745535.1 Pseudomonadota bacterium
CCATCCCTTTGGCGGCTACAAGCAGTCCGGCAATGGCCGCGAAGGCGGCATCTGGGGTTTGGACGACTTTACCGAAACGAAGATCGTTAGTGGTGCTTGAGTTTGTCTACGCGCTAGTAGAGACGAGCAAGGCTGGAGGAGATCGTCGAATGGGCATGGCCTTTTGCATTGATGATACTTGGCACTGCCGACGAGCGTTGACCAACAAACGCCCCGGGAAAAGCCGGCCCAGCTTTTCCCGAATGCTGGCGGTTGCGTCCTTTAATTCAGCGTGACGACCACATTGCCCTGTGCCTCACCACTTTCAACCAGCCGATGCGCTTCGGCGATCTGGTCAAGCGGTAGAGACGAGTGGATGACAGCCGTTATTGCGCCCTCTTCAAGCAACGCCGTCAGATCCGCGGTGGCCTTGGCTAGTGTTTCGCGTGGCAATTCGTAGACAAGAAAAAACCCGTATCGAAGCTGCTTCATAAGAGACATGACTGCAGGCACTTCTGCCTCCATTGCGTCTGACCCGTAGACGGCCACGAAACCGCCATTGGCCATGATATCGGGATAGGTCGCAGCATTCACGCTCAAATTGACTTCTACAAGATGGTCAACCCCAGAGCCGTCGGTAAGTTCGGCGATCCGTTCGGCAACATTCTCCGATTTATAATTGATGACAGCATCGGCTCCCGCGTGGCGCGCCGCTTCGGCTTTGGTATCCGAACTGACCGTTGCAATCACCCGCGCGCCTTTGGCCTTCGCGATTTGTATGGCATAGCCACCCACAGCGCCGGCACCGCCCTGCACCAAAACGGTTTTACCCCTCACCGGTCCATTCATCAAAACCGCATTCCGAGCGGTCAGGAGCGGGACGCCGAATGTTGCGCCCGCGGAGAAATCAACGTTTTTCGGAAGCTCGATTACGCGGTCGGACCGTGTCACCGCATACTCGGCGGCAGTACCGCTCACGCCGCCCCATTGGGCCGTATGCAGCCAGACGCGCTTGCCGATCATGGCCTCATCAACACCGGCGCCCACGGCGTCAATCACGCCCGCTCCATCATTGTGCGGAATGATTTGGCTCCAACCTTCCGGCAGCGGAAACACACCACTGCGTGTCTTGGTATCGGCGGGGTTCACGCCCGATGCATAAATACGGACCAGCACTTCGCCCGCGCCGGGCTTCGGCGCTTCCGTGTCCACGATTTTGAGTACGTCTGCGGCGTCACCGATCTCGGTGTAAATTGCGGCTCTCATCGGATTTTCCTTCCTGAAATGTGCATCCAACAGAGGTCTGCAGATGCACGCTTGCTATGTTTCAGAACATAGAAGGACGTACGAAGCGGAATAAACTGCTATAATTTGAACTCGCTATTCACATAGGCGAATAATCAACCAGGCGGATTGGCCCTAGCTTGCTCAATTTCCTGCTCACAGATGGCCGCGGTTTTGGCGAATATGTCCACCAGCCATTCCATCACGCCTTCAACGCGTCGGGGCCGGTTTTTCCGTTCAAGCGACAGGAGCGAAACCGGGCTGAACACGTCGGCCCAATCCAGATAAACAGGCACGAGTGAGCCGCGACGGATTGCGTCATGCGCTTGGCACCAGAGCACCTGAATGTAGCCCAGTCCTGCCTGCGCTGCATCAATGCAGGTGTCGAACTCGTCGAACTGTATCCGTCCGGCGAGGGGTATCTCAAAGCGTTCCCCGTCCCGGTTAAACCGAAAGGGCAATCCGGCCTCGTCGCGTGGCGGCGGATACCGATAGCCGATGGTTTGTTCTGGTCGCAGGGTCCTTGGATCGGCAGGAGCAGAAGCAGCCAGTTCCCGCGTCGCCAGTGTTACTAGGCGGAAGGAGGCAAGCTGCTTAGCCAAAAGGCTGCTGTTGCTGAGCGTGCCCAATCGAATTGCGAGGTCCACATTTTCCGTTAGCAAATCCACTGGCCGGTCTGCCATGGTGAACGAGAGATCGAGCTTCGGGTGGGCTTCGGTGAAAGCGGGCAAAAAGGGCAAAACAACGCCGCGCATTATGTGCCCGGTAAGCGCAATCTTGACTCTTCCTGCGAGTTCTGCTCCGTCCGCTCGGAGGCTTTCATCAACTTCATCTAGATCTTGGAGAATGTTGTTCACGCGCTCGTAATAGGCGCGCCCTTCTGCCGTCACAGCCACCTTTCGTGTGCTTCTCTCCAGCAACCGAACACCGAGCGAGTTTTCAAGCGACTTCATCCACGTTGAGGCGGTCGCCGAAGGCAATCCCAATCCGCGCGCGGCACTCGAAAATGACCCGAGTTCGACAATACGGCAAAACAGACGAAGTGTACGCAGGCGATCCATCTATTTCTTGTTGGTGGATGATAAACCAAAATCCAAATACGGCACAATGAGCAGTCCTACAATGGCCGCGAAGGCGGCATCCGGGGTCTGGAAGACTTTACCCAGACCCAGATCGCGAGTGGTGCTTGACCTTCTCCTCGCATTAGACGAAATGCCAAGATGCGTTTGCAGCCGATCAGCTCGTTCGCGCTCATCCTGGGGAGGAAATCTTATGAAAAAGACGATCACACGCTTGCTTGCAGCTGCTGCGCTGACCTTGGCGCCGATGGCAGCGATTGCCGACACGACTATTCGCGTGACGCTGCAATTGCCGGAGACACACTCGCTCGGCCAAAACTGGCTGGCCTTTGACGAAATAATCAGAGAAAAATCCGGCGGCGAACTGTCCATTCAGCTGTTCCCATCGGCGCAATTGTTCCGTGACAACGAAGTGCCCGAAGCGGTTGGCACGGGCGCTATTGACGCGGGCTCGGCCTTTCTTGGCCGCTTTGCCGGTGCTGTGCCGACGGTAGACGTCGTCAACCTTCCGTTCCTTTTTGAAAATGAAGACCACCTGCGCGCAGCGACTGCAACCGGTTCGCCCATGCGCGAATTCCTTGATGCAAAGATCTTGGAAGAAACCGGCGCAAAGGTTCTCTGGTGGCAGGCGTTTGGTCGTAACGTCTATCTGTCCAACGAAGAGGAAGTGCGCACGCCCGCTAACATGGACGGTAAGCGCGTTCGCACATACGGCAAGGTTCTTGGCTGGACGGTGGAGTCGCTCGGCGGCGCACCCACGCTGATCTCAGGCTCTGAGCAGTTTCTCGCTTACCAGCAAGGCACGGTCGATATTGGCATGACGGGCGTTTCTGCTGTGCGGTCCCGCGCGCTGTACGAGGTCATGGACCACATGACGCTAAGCTTCGATAGCGCGATTGAATTCGTCGCTGTCATCAACAACGATCTCTTCGAAGGCCTTCCAGCTGATCAACAGCAAATCATCATGGAAGCAGCAGCGGAAGTCGAACAGCAATTGCGTAACTCGATTTACGCCGAGGAAGACGAAGCGATTGCCGAAGTTGGCGAGAAAATGACCGTGGTTGAACTCACCGCTGACGAACGCGCATCGTGGGTGCAGGCAACGTCGGGCGTGGCAGATCGCTTTATCGATGATGCGGGCCAAGCAGCACGCGAAGTCATCGAAGCCGCACGCGCTTCGGCCAACTAATCAATCAGGCGCGCTTTACCGGCGCGCCCTATCTCCCGAACTCATGTGGGGCTTCAAGTGAAAAGCCTAACACTCTTCGTCCACGCGATGAACAAAATCTCCGATTGGACCGGGCGGCTCGCCGCTTGGTCCTTTTTCGCTGTTGGTCTGTTCATCTGCTACGAAGTCTTCATGCGATACGTCCTCGTTATGCCCACCATCTGGGTCAACGAGGTCAGCCGCATCATACAGGTCTGGGGCGTGTTCATCGCGATTGCCTATGTCCTGCGGCACCGCAGTCACATCGTGATCGATGTCGCGTTTCGCAAAGAAGGAACTTTAGGCCGTAAGCTCACAGACACCTTTGCGCTGCTCGTGGTCATCGGTACATCGCTTGTCATTGCGACGGGAGGCTGGGACGTCTGGCTGCGGTCCACGCTTGCCGGCCACACAACCGACAGTTCGCTCGCCGTGCCGAAGGTATTTACCCAGTCCGCGCTCTGGGTTGGCTTCGGTTTGATGGCGCTTCAGGCCGTCGCCGAGATCATCAAGGTGTGGACCGGCATTGGCGCAGACGAAGCCGACAACAATGCTGATCTGGCCGCGCACTGATGGAAACCATCCTCATCATCGGCGCGCTGATCGCGCTGCTCCTGCTGCGTGTGCCGGTCGCCTATGCGATGGGCGGTCTCGGCGTGTTTCTTCTTTGGTGGAAGGGAATCCCGCTTATTGGCGTTCCACAGCGCCTCTACGGCGCGATGGACAGTTCCGAACTGCTCGCAGTGCCGCTCTTTCTTTTGATGTCTAATGTTCTGTTAAAGGGCGGCGTCGGGCGCGATCTGTTTGCCGCCGTTCAATCCTGGGTTGGTCACTGGCCCGGCGGGCTGGGTGTGGCCACGGTGAAATCCTGCACGCTATTCTCTGCCATTTCCGGTTCGTCCGTCGCAACAGCAGCAACCATCGGCACCGTCGCAATCCCCGAGATGGAAAAGCGAGGCTATCCCCGCCCGTTCATCATGGGGCAACTGGCAGCTGGTGGCACGCTCGGTATTCTCATTCCGCCGTCGATCCCGCTGATCCTATACGGCGTGGTCGCAGAGGTCTCCATTCCCACGCTGTTTCTCGCAGGCATTGGGCCGGGCCTGTTTCTCGCCGCCGTCTTCATTGCCTATTCCATGGCCTACAATCGCCTGCGCGGCGGCGCCCATACCGAACGCACCGCGTGGACCGACCGTCTCCGCGCGACGCTGCTCGCTTTACCGACCGTGCTATTGGCCGCTGCAATCATTGGCGCAATCTATCTCGGCATCGCGACACCATCAGAAAGCGCAGGCGTTGGCTTCGTGCTTGCACTGGTGATCACCTTCGCCATGGGCCGCATGAATTTCAGCCTGCTGCAGGAGGCCGTGGAAGGCGCGCTAAAAACCACCGCGATGGTGCTGATCATCGTGGCAGGCGCAAAGATATTTTCGTTCGCAATCGCGCTTTATCTCATCCCGCAGACCATCAGCGCGTGGCTGAGTTCAAACTTTGAAAGCGCCGCGATGTTCATCCTCGCGGTCGGCATTGTGTTGCTGATCATCGGCTTCTTTTTGGAAGCGCTATCCATGCTGTTGATCATGGTGCCGGTACTGCTGCCCGCCGTCGTGGGCATGGGCATTGATCCGGTCTGGTTCGGCATCTTCTTTGTGGTGTTGATCGAAACCGCGCTCATCACCCCGCCGGTCGGGCTCAATTTATTTGTCATCCAAGCGGTCGGGCGAGCGCGGCTGGAAGAGGTTGTTGCGGGCGCGTGGCCCTTCGCGTTGATGATGCTTTCCACCGCCGTCCTGCTCTGGGTCTGGCAGGACTTGGCGCTTTTCATTCCGTATCAAATCGCGCGGTAAGTGCACTAAAATTGAGCCGGAAGTAGCTGGTTAGAGCCCGTTCGCCACTATTTCTTAGCATCGCTTCAACGACGACCATGCGCTAAGAAACGGATACTGCAAACTCATGTTTACTTCACAGGCGACGAACGAGGTTTTTAATCCAAATCATTCCAAATTCGATAGCCCATTCGGTCTGCGGGCGCGACAGGCGCGGCATTTGCAAACTACCTGCGCCATGCCCGAATGGGTTGCGGACGTGTCTAAAGAATTCCTTCAATGACGCGCTTTCCCAAGGTGAAATGAGCTCGTTCTTCCTAGATGCAAAGTTATCAATGTAGTTGTGAGCACCCTTTTCTCCGCCGTGGGTCCATCCCTTCTGGTCACAAATAACTGTGATGGTGCTCTCCAATGCGCGAGCAGCATAAAAGGCTGGGTCGCGCCCATCGCTGTCGCGAAGGTCGAGTGCCTCTTTCATATCCAAGTCGACGTTTGCCCAAATGGGATCACTGACTAACGCCCAGAACGGTGTCTCAATTTCCTGCTGAACGACATCATCGGTCGAGATTTGGATGTAGCCATTGTGGTAGTTCAACGGGTAGCTAGCTTGACGGAAACGCGCGTTAAGTTCCTCAACACACGCGAGAAATGCAGCAGTATCTGTCTCTCGCCTCTTTCGTGCAGCCGCTTCCGGGTCACCCGGCACCCGCAAGTCGGAACGCGACAATGATGCGAGAAGTCGTTCGCCATCATTGATAGCAGATGCGTTCTTCGCATTAATTTCAGCTTCACGCTCTCGAAAACCTAATTCAATAAGGCTCAGTCGCTCTTTGACGTGCTCGTGGGGGAACCCGACACGGCCTTCGTCAGCCAATTTTCGCAGACATTGACCATAGCACATTTGCCGGATTGGACGTGATCGTTCCCGTTCCATTTGGTCGTGTACGAAAACCGTATCGGTGACAGTTCCTTCACGCCAAGTTCGCGTGATATGTTGCTGTGCAGGTTGGTCCAGAAAGCGACCCCAATGGCGTCTTCCTCGCCGTTTCTATAGTATGGATATATATCTTCACCCAGAATGCGAAATGCGTGAACAAGGAGACGGCTATCGCGTTGCTCGAAGCTGTCGCGAAGCGTTCGGTTCTGATAGCGGCGGGCGAAAATGTCGATCAGCATTATTTCATTGAACAACGATTAGTGTCGATTGCAAACTGACGGGGCGTTGCAAGCGAACGATCAACGCTGTTCGCCAATCAATTTGGTCATTGCTCAATTCCAGTATTCAGGTCAGCGCCCCATTACTACGTCCGCTTTGGACCGTTGTACTGTCATTGGTTAGTGCGGAACAATTGACAGCAAAGTCCGCACCCCCGACGTTCAAACTTCCACCCCACCTTCGTCTCATGCCGTTTCCGATTGCCAATGATCATCCATTGTGTTGAACATCAGCCATGGTTTCGCGCGCCTTTAAACCAAGGCCGCGGATTAAAAGGGAACACGGTGCGGTGTAGCCATCAGGCGCCAAATCCGTGACTGCCCCCGCAACTGTGAGCGGTGAGCGACCCCGAGTGAGCCACTGGAGCGATAGCTCCGGGAAGGTTCGGGCAAGCATCGACCCGCGAGTCAGGAGACCTGCCATGTCAACTGAAACCGTACCGGGCGGGGTGCTCCGGGGGAGAGACATATGACGACAACGGCGCACACCGTTCGGCAGACCAGTCACACCCGATCCCCGACGAAGGGGCGATTGGGATGTTTAAGGCTAAAAACGCACGACCGATAACGGCGGCAATTGCGAAGCGGGCTGACGCGCGTTGACCGCCGTTTCCCTCAAACTCGACGGCGTGAGCTGGTCGACAGCGCGCGGGAAAGAAATCCTCCGCCCGCTGTCGATTGAGCTCCGCGCGGGCCGCGTGCTCGGTGTTGTCGGTGCCAATGGCGCCGGCAAGTCCACGCTGCTGCGGCTCGTCTATCGCTATTACAAACCGGCGACCGGGCGGGTCGAAATCGGCGGGCACGACATCTGGTCCGTGCCTGCCAAAACCGTCGCGCAGACCGTGGCCGCAGTGCTGCAGGAACAGCCGACCGATTTTGCGCTCACGGTCGCCGAGATCGTCGCGCTCGGTCGAACGCCGCACCACGGCGCATTCAGCGGAAATGGTTCCCGTGATCGCGATATCATTGCAAATTCGCTCGCGCGGCTGGACCTGCAAGGCTTCACCCACCGCCAGTTTGGCACGCTCTCCGGCGGTGAACGCCAGCGCGTCATGGTCGCCCGTGCGCTCGCCCAAGAGCCCGGCATTCTGGTGCTCGACGAGCCGACCAACCACCTCGACATTCGCCATCAGCTGGAGGTGCTGGAACTCATTCGCGGTCTCGACATGACCATCGTCACCAGCCTGCACGATCTCAACATGGCGGCAGACGTCTGCGACGACATCCTGCTTTTGAAGCACGGCGAAAAGCGCGCCTTTGGCGAGCCGCATACCGTGCTGAACGACCAATCCGTCTCCGATGCCTTTGCCGTGCAAGCGCACCGCGAGACGCTTCACCCGACCAATCGGTCCCACTTCACCTACTCACTCAACGAAAGGAATTGAGATGAAAAAGAGCCTGATCGGACTCTCCCTATTCACCCTGATGACATCAGCCGCGGTGGCCGAAACCAGTGTGCAAAGCTGCAACCGCACCGTCACGTTTGACCAGCCGCCATCGGCTGCAATCTCCAACGATGTGAACCTGACCGAGATGATGCTCGTGCTCGGCCTCACGGACCGCATGGTCGGCTACACTGGCATTTCCGGCTGGAAGACGCTGGACGAAGAGATGCGCGCGGGCGTGGAAGCTCTGCCGGAGCTTTCCGAAAAATACCCCACCAAAGAGGTGCTCATTGGTGCCGATGCGGACTTCTTCTTTGCGGGTTGGAACTACGGCATGAAGGTCGGTGGCGAAGTCACTCCGGAGACGCTGGAGCCGTTCGGCATTCAGGTTTACGAGCTGACCGAAAGCTGCATTCACATCGGCGAAAAAGCCAAGGTCTCCATGGATGACATGTACAATGACATCTTGAACCTCGGCAAAATCTTTGGCGTGGAAGCTAAGGCGCAAGAATTGGTCGAAGGCTATAAGGCCGAACTTACAGCCTTCACTGAATCGCTCGACACTGGCGATGAGCCTCTACGCGTATTCGTCTATGACAGTGGCGAAGATACACCCTTCACTGCCGGCAGATACGCCATGCCAACCGCGATGATCGAAGCTGCTGGCGGCACAAACATCGTTGATGATCTGGAGAAAAGCTGGGCGACCGTCGGTTGGGAAACCGTGGTAGAGCGCAATCCGGAAGTGATCGTCATCGTCAACTACGGCAACGTAACTGCGGAAGAAAAGCGCGAATTCATGATGTCGAACCCGGCCTTTGCCGATCTGGATGCGGTGAAGAACGACCGCTTCGTCGTGCTGGAATATGTTGAGGCGACGCCCGGACCGCGCAACATCAACGCCATCAAGAAGCTCGCCAACGGCTTCTGGGGCGCAGATAGCTAACAGGCGGAAATACTAAAAATGTCAGCACCCACCATCACCCAATCCAAGGGCAGCGCGTTCGCTGCTGCCATATCCAAACCTGTTCCGGTCGCAGCCATCGCGATTGCGGTGCTGGTGGTGTCGCTGACCTTTGCAATCGGCGTCGGGGCGGTCTCCATCCCGGCATCGGTCGTCTGGGGTGTGCTGGCCAACAAGGTGCTGCCCGGCGCGGTGGAACAGACCTGGTCGGCGGGCCGCGAGGCCATTGTATGGGACATCCGCTTTCCCCGCGCACTGCTGGCCATGATGGTCGGCGCGGGGCTGGCCATGGTGGGCGCAAGCCTGCAGGCCGTCACGCGAAATCCGCTGGCCGATCCGCATTTGCTGGGCATTTCGTCCGGCGGTGCGTTTGGAGCTATTCTGGCGCTGCTGCACACCGGCCTGTCCTTAGGGCTTTTGACCGTACCGCTTATGGCGTTCGCCGGGGCATTGATCGCAACGCTCGTCGTGCTCGGCGTCGTGCGCGTGGCAGACGCCACCACCGCGGACCGTCTTGTGCTGGCGGGCGTGGCGGTCTCGTTCATCATCATGGCGCTCGCCAATATCTTGATCTTTTTGGGCGATCCGCGCGCGACCCATACGGTCGTGTTTTGGATGCTCGGCGGCCTCGGCCTCGCCCAATGGGCGCAGCTGATCTACCCGCTGACCGTACTCGCCCTCTGCGGCGCATGGCTGGCGATCAGCTCCGCGCAACTAAACGCCATGACCGTGGGCGACGAAACCGCGTCCACGCTTGGCATCGCGGTGGACCGTTTTCGGCTGCAGACCTTCGTCATCGCCGCGATGATCACCGGCGTCATGGTCGCGTTTTCCGGCATTATCGGCTTTGTGGGTTTGATGGTGCCGCACATCGCGCGGATGATCGTCGGCGGAGACTATCGCCGCCTGTTGCCGTTTTCCGCGCTTTTCGGCGCGATTTTTCTCCTCTGGGCAGACATCATCGCCCGCACCATCATGGCGCCCGAAGACATGCCCATCGGCATCGTGACCGGCCTCATCGGCGGCATGTTTTTCGTCTGGTTGTTGAGGCGGGCAGGGAAGGTGGGGTGAGGGGCCGCCGGTAAGCTTGCGACCCTTCACCTACCCAAACGTGTATTCGATGCTGCCAACCGGATGACACTCCGCCTCTTCGTCAGTCATTTCCCGCGAAACCGCTTGGATCAAATTGTTGCCAATGAAGCTGAACTCGATGTGGAAGGCCTGCGTTACGATGATGCCGCTTTGGCGCGGTGTGCGGCAAACCGCAAAGCTGCCGGGCGTCGAAAGCGCGCGATTTAGATTATCCATGTTTTTATCGTAAAGACGCTTTCCTTCGCCCTTTAAATAGCCAGCACCTTTGAAACCGTAACTTGCGCGCAGCAGCGGGAATTTTCTCAGGTTGCCGCGGCTGTAGCAGATGATCATGAACTCGTTGCCGTAGTAGAGACCGGATAGGCCTTCGTCAGCTTCCACATGCGCCATCAGTTCCGGCTCAATCATATGGCGGATATACTGGTAGGGACGGTTGGCTGAATGAACCATAGGTGAAAGCAAAGGCGCCTTCGTTTTGCCGCGCTCCCACCGACTGATGGTCGAGACATCTTTGCCCATCCGTTCTGCGAGCTGCTCCTGTGAGAAGCCAAAGCTCATTCTGATGTCTGACAGATCGCTCATGAATTTTCTTGTATTGTTCTAATAATGCCTATGAGTTGCTCTGGATGCGGTAACGCAATGTTTTAGGCACGTCAAAGCGATGTGAGCGGGAAACAAAATCACTGAGTTGGTTTGATGTTTGCAGTGTTTTTAGCGTGTTGAAACACATGCGCCCATCACTTCGCGACGTGAGCGGAAGGCTGCATGCGCGCTATGTAACCGTGCAGCCAACAGACATAAGGGCAGACTAAGATGAGGCTCAAGACGAACGCACTGGTCGCGCTCGCTTTGTCGGCGACGGGATTGGCAGCGTGTACGACCGCAGAGGAGGCGACGCAGCAGGCCGCGTCACGCTGGGTAGGACAACCGAGCGACGCGTTCTTCGCACGCTATGGTGCGCCACGCACCGAATTCTACACAAACAATGGCGGGGTGCTGTATCGTTGGCGCGGTGGAGAAACCACCATTACCCGATCCAACAATCAAAATTCATACGAGTTTGATGACGATCCATTCGGTAACAAGAAGAAATCGCAGCTTTCCACCGAGAATGGATTTGGTCGCACCACCAGCCGCACAACTACCAGCGTGCAACGGCCAAATGCCAACACGACGATCACACGCACGCGCACAACGAGTACGTCTGCAAACGTCAATGTCGGCGGATTGGTAAATGCCGTTTTCTCCGGCGATCCTAAACCCACCCAGCGCACGATCAATGTCTTCTGCGAATTACAGATTGCAACAGATGAGAACGGCACGATTACGGGCCTGACGAAAATTCAAGATACCGGCGGCACCTTTGGCCTGTCGCGATGTGACGAGGTCCTGAATAAATGATGGTGAAGATTACCGGATTTACTTCGACACTATTCGTCGCCCTCATCGGCATTACTGCCATATCTTTTGCCCAGAAAGCGGGGCTGGACGTCGAAGTTTTTGAGATTGAGCTCTATGGCAACGGCTGCCGGATTGTGCTGACGGACCAAGACGAACGCGACGGCGCACAACGCCTCGAATATCCCGACGATTGTGCGGAGGAATTTGAGGGTCTCGTTTCCTACAAAATGGCCGATCAGGGCAACACCGTCATAATGTTCGCAGAAGGGTCGTCCCAACGCCGAAAGATCGATGCCGCGGTCGTTTTTGAAAAGGAAAGCGCAAGCCAATATGCGGGCATCTTTGGCGACGGTGACCCGGTCATCCTTACCTATCTCGGTTATTTCGACCCGTTTATCATTCCGTCAGCACGTACTGACGCTCGGATAAGGCCGGATTGTCTCCACTTTGCTGATGATCTAAGTTGCGCACCGGACTCAGAATATACAGCCGAATTGATCGCCAGCGACACTTATGTGCCGCAGCTCGTGCGCGTGCCACTCAATGTTCGGCAAGGTGCTGGGGTCGGATTTCAGGTGATTGGCGCCCTGCAACCAAACCAATGTGCTCCGGTCATCACCTGCAAAGAGACGGCCGCCGAGCAGCAAACTTGGTGCCAGACAAATCTCGACGGACAAATTGCTTGGTTTGCAAAGCGCATTGACAACGCGGTGTTCGCCGCAAACGGTTGCTGAACACGGACGTGAAGTAGAAGAAATCCGAACTAGGAAACGAATTTAATGACAACGACCGGTGTAACCAAATATGCAGTTCCAGTATCTCTGCTTTTCGCATCTCTCACCCTCGTATCAGGCCACGCCAACACCGATGATCTCGCCGGTGTGAGCTATACATGCGACGTTGCCATCAGCGAGACCGACGCGTTTTTGGATGAGGTCCTTATCATCGCGCACGATTTGGAACGAAATCAAATTGCCGTTTCCGAACCTGTCATCGAATATTTCGACGCAAGAGGATACGTGGATGGTTGGGTCGCGACGACCGAAGGCGCGTTTGTAGAATATGCGTGGGAGTTCATGGCACGCGATGGAGATGGGACGGAGGCGCTCATGCAATACAGCGCGGAACTCTCCAACGATGATCTGACGGTAATCGTGCGCGCATCTCCGCAAGGATATGACGAAGTTTACCGGGCCATGGGGAACTGCACCGCCGAAGCGGTCGATTTTTAATTCAGCCGATTTTCTGGCCTAGTTACGTTGGTTTTCCCTTTATGGGTCGCATGTGAGGTGTTTTCTTGCGGCGACCCCCAAAAAATCCCTCCCCAAACCACCTTGCACGTGAAAACGCCCATTCTTATATGGCTCGCTAGATGAGCAGCGGGCATTTCCGCTGTTTGGGACACACAATCGCCAGCCACGGAACCGCGCAGACGAACGCCATAACGGGTCGGATGCGGTTTGCTGAGAAAGAGGGTTAAAATGGCAAAAGTAATTGGTATCGACCTCGGCACCACAAACTCCTGCGTCGCCGTGATGGACGGCAAGGATGCAAAAGTGATCGAAAACGCCGAAGGCGCGCGCACGACGCCGTCCATGGTCGCGTTTTCTGACGACGGCGAGCGCCTTGTGGGCCAGCCTGCCAAGCGTCAGGCGGTCACCAACCCGGAAGGCACGCTTTTCGCGGTCAAGCGCCTGATTGGTCGGCGCTATTCCGACCCGACGGTGGAAAAAGACAAGGGCATGGTCCCCTACAACATCGTCGAGGGCAAAAACGGCGATGCGTGGGTGGAAGTGAGCGGCGATAAGAAGTCGCCCGCTGAAATATCCGCCATGATCCTGCAAAAGATGAAGGAAACCGCGGAAGCTTATCTCGGCGAGACCGTCGAGCAGGCAGTCGTGACCGTACCCGCATACTTTAACGACGCTCAGCGTCAGGCGACAAAAGATGCCGGCAAGATCGCTGGTTTGGACGTGCTGCGCATCATCAACGAGCCGACAGCCGCCGCGCTCGCCTACGGATTGGATAAAAGAGACGGCAAGACAATCGCGGTCTACGATTTGGGCGGCGGCACGTTCGACGTGTCGATCCTCGAAATCGGCGACGGCGTGTTTGAGGTGAAGGCCACCAATGGTGACACCTTCCTCGGCGGTGAGGACTTTGACCTGCGTTTGGTCGAGTACTTCGCAGATGAATTCAAAAAGGATCAGGGCATCGACCTGAAATCCGACAAGCTCGCGCTGCAGCGTCTGAAGGAAGCTGCGGAAAAAGCGAAGATCGAGCTGTCATCGTCCTCGCAGACTGAAATCAACCTCCCGTTCATCACAGCCGACGCGTCCGGTCCAAAGCACCTGACAATGAAGCTGACGCGCGCGAAGTTTGAAAGCCTCGTAGACGATCTCATCAAGCGCACCGTGAACCCGATGAAGGCGGCGTTGAAAGACGCATCCATGTCGGCAGGCGACATTGATGAAGTGGTTCTGGTCGGCGGTATGACCCGGATGCCTAAGGTGCAGGAAACGGTCAAAAACTTCTTCGGCAAGGAGCCACACAAGGGTGTGAACCCGGACGAAGTGGTTGCCATGGGCGCGGCCATCCAAGGCGGCGTGCTGCAGGGCGACGTGAAAGACGTGCTGCTGCTCGACGTGACGCCTTTGTCGCTCGGTATCGAAACGCTTGGCGGCGTGTTCACGCGTCTGATTGATCGCAACACAACCATCCCGACCAAGAAGAGCCAGGTGTTCTCCACAGCCGACGATAATCAGTCTGCGGTGACGATCCGTGTTGGTCAGGGCGAGCGTGAAATGTTCGGCGACAACAAGGGTCTCGGCCAGTTCGATCTGGTGGGCATTCCGCCCGCACCGCGCGGCATTCCGCAGATCGAGGTCACGTTTGACATTGATGCCAATGGCATCGTGAACGTGAAGGCGCAGGACAAAGGCACCGGCAAGGAGCATGAAATCCGCATCCAGGCGTCCGGCGGTCTGTCCGACGATGAAGTCGAGCAGATGGTGAAGGATGCCGAGGCAAACGCCGAGGCGGATAAGAAGCGTCGCGAGGCGGTTGAAGCCAAGAACCAGGCCGAAAGCCTGATCGACTCCACTGAGAAGTCGTTGAAGGAGCACGGTGACAAAGTTTCTGAGGACGATAAGGCTGCTATCGAAGCCGCGCTGACCGACCTGAAAGACGAGGTCGCAAAGGAAGACGTGGATGGTGACGCGATCACAGCGAAGACGCAGGCACTCGCCGAAGCGTCCATGAAGCTCGGTCAGGCGATATACGAAGCCACCCAGTCCGAAGCGGAAGCCGACGCAGCAGCAGATGCGGCAAGCGATGTTGGTGATGACGTGGTTGATGCCGATTTCGAAGAAATCGACGACGACGAAGACCAGAAAAAGTCAGCCTGATTTAGTCGGGCTGACTGATATCCGCGCCGGTTTGTCCGGCGCGGTTTTGGTTGAAGCGTTGGGGCATCACCATGGCAAAAGCTGACTTCTACGAGACCTTGGGCGTTTCCAAAGGCGCCGATGAGAAAGGTCTTAAAAGCGCCTATCGCAAGATGGCGATGAAGTATCATCCTGACAAAAATCCGGGCGATGCGGCTGCAGAAGCAAAGTTCAAGGAAGTCAACGAAGCCTACGAGACACTGAAAGACCCCCAAAAACGGGCAGCCTATGACCGCTTCGGCCATGCTGCGTTCGAACAGGGCGGCGCTGGCGGCCCTGGCGGGCCATTTGCCGGTGGCGGCGGGTTTTCAGATATTTTCGAAGACATCTTTGGCGAGATGATGGGCGGCGGCCGTCGCCAGTCGTCGGGCGGTCGCGAGCGCGGCGGCGATCTGCGCTACAATTTGGAAATCACGCTTGAAGAGGCCTTTGCAGGCAAAACAGCGCAAATTCGTGTACCGTCCACGGCAGTCTGTGAAGTGTGCAATGGAACAGGCGCAAAGCCCGGTACCAGCCCCGTGACCTGCCGCACGTGCAACGGTTCAGGTCGCATTCGCGCTGCGCAGGGGTTTTTTTCCATCGAGCGCCCATGTCCCACGTGTGGTGGTCGTGGAGAGGTCATCGAAGACCCGTGCGATAATTGCGGCGGCACGGGACGGGTGACCCAGGAACGGTCACTGTCTGTAAATATCCCCGCTGGCATTGAGGACGGCACACGCATCCGCTTAGCGGGCGAGGGGGAAGCCGGTTTCCGTGGTGGTCCAACAGGCGACCTTTATATCTTCATCTCGGTTAAGCCGCACGAATTCTTCCAGCGTGACGGTGCGGACCTTTATTGCAAAATCCCGATTTCCATGGCGACCGCAGCGCTTGGTGGCCAGTTCGAAGTCGGGACGCTCGACGAAGGTCAGGCGCGCGTAAAAGTGCCCGAGGGCACCCAATCGGGGCGGCAATTCCGATTGCGTGGCAAGGGCATGCCCGTGCTGAGACGTTCCGATATGGGTGATCTTTACATTCAGATCGCCGTCGAGACGCCGCAAAACTTGTCCAAACGCCAGCGGGAACTGCTCGAAGAGTTTGACGAAATTTCCGCGAAAGAAAATAGCCCGCAATCATCCGGCTTTTTTAACCGCATGCGGGATTTCTTTGATCTCGGTGAATAGGCAACTGGCGCGCACCTCTAAGACGCAAAGCCAAGGGCGAATTTTGGAAAGGCTCTTGCCTTAAGGGGGCGCGTTGGTGTCTTAAGTATCGCAGGGAAACCACGAGACCAAAGCCTTGGCGGCACTGCAAATCAAGCTCAACCGCAGATCAGCACGCGCTGCGGCGCGTATTCGGCGAAATGCAAAGACCCGCGCGAAAACGATTACCACACGCTTAGCAGACCAGGCCCACTTTGTGGGCGCGCTTGTCCAGTCTCCTCGTCAGACCGGAGCCATTGCGCCCACATCTCGCGCGCTGGCAGACCAAATGGCAGCACAGATTGATCTACAATCACAATTGCCAGCTCTTGAGCTTGGCCCCGGTACGGGTGCCATCACATCGGCAATTCTACGCACTGGCCTCGCGCCGGAAAACCTATTCACCGTCGAGTATGATGGAACGTTCTGTACCAAGTTGCGAAAGCAGTTTCCAGGCATCCACGTATTGAACGGCGATGCTTTCGATCTGACCGAGACACTCAAGCAGACCGGTGTTTCGCTCTTCGACTGTGTGATTTCGGGCTTGCCGCTTTTGAATTTCGGCGAACAGAAACGCCAAAAGATGCTTACCGATGTGCTTGCGATACTGCCCAAGGGGAGACCGCTCATCCAGTTTTCCTATGGTGTGCGGTCGCCAATTGCGGTGAGAGACGCCAATATCCGCGTGGAAAAATCACCCTGGGTTTGGCGAAACTTGCCGCCTGCACGCATATGGACATATTCGAGGGTGTGAGTTCAATGAGGGAAACGAAGTCTGAATGAGCGACAAAATATCAACGATTAAAATGCCGTTCGGCGAGGGTATCGATTTCTTCAAAGGCTGGTTGAAGCACCCCAAACAGGTCGGTGCGGTTGTCGCGACCAGCCGCTATGCCTCGCGCAGCATGGCATCTGTTGTGAGGCCCGAAGGTGACCTCCCGGTATTGGAAGTTGGCGCAGGCACTGGCGTTGTGACCCGCCAGATCTTGGCCCGCGGCTTGCCGCCTGAAAAACTGGTTATCATCGAATATGCGGCGGGCTTTGCTGCCCGGCTCAAGCGTGAGTTTCCGCAGAGCCGTGTTATTCACGGCGATGTGCTTGAAATGGATGCCCTCGTTGGCACGCCCGACCAGCAGAAGTTTGATTGTGTTATCTCCGGTATTCCGATGCTGAACTTGAAGCCGGACGAACGCATCGACATCATTATGCGCTTCCTTGCGCGTGTTCCGCGCGGTCGCCCGGTGATCCAAATTACCCACGGCCCGAAGAATCCTGTGCCCTCAGACGGCACCAAATTTCACGCGGCCCGTCACGACGTGGTCTTGCGAAATCTGCCACCTGCCTATCTGTGGTCTTACACATTACCCACCACAGTCTAGGACTTAAATTTCCAAAATGAGCAAACGCGTTATCATCTTTTCAGGGTCGATCCGCTC
>JBCDLI010000057.1:0-17077 GCA_038745535.1 Pseudomonadota bacterium
ATTGCCAGCGTTCCGACCGGTATGCCGCCTGGCATTTGCACGATTGAAAGAAGCGAATCCTGACCTGAAAGTGCTTTTGATTGGACCGGAACACCGAGAACCGGGAGCGTGGTGAGTGCGGCAGTCATGCCGGGGAGATGCGCTGCACCGCCTGCACCCGCAATTATCACATGGAAGCCATTTTCCTTCGCGGTTTTGGCGAAATCGTACATTCGATCAGGCGTTCGGTGAGCGGAGACGATGCGCGCCTCAAAAGCAACGCCGAGTTCGTCGAGGACATCGGCGGCATGTTTCATTGTCGGCCAATCGGATTGACTGCCCATAATAATCGCAACGCGTGGTTCGCTGTTTGTCATGGTGTCCATTTAGGCAGGCATGTCTGGAATGAGTTGGCTTTGCAGCTTCGCGAGCCGATCCTTCATGGTCAGCTTTTTCTTCTTAAGGCGCTGTGCGGCAAGGGGATCGGCACCAATTTGCGCCATGGCGTCTATCGCGACGCCGAGATCTTTGTGCTCTTGGCTCAGCTTTGCAATGGCCAAGCGCAGATCAGCCTGTTCCTGTTCGTCCATGGCGCGGGAAGTGTCTCGATTTTGGAGGGATCGGCTGCTATAATTTACGGGGCCGTTACCACAATTTTTCAGATTTCAAAATCCTACTACGCATCATTCGACAGACGAATTTTCCTGTGGCAGCATTTTTAGTGTTGGGGCGAACCAAAAACTAGGAGGTATCCGATGTCACTAGAAGGCCATCTTGAAGCACTTGAGCGCAAACACCTTAAGCTTGAAGAGCAAATCTCAAGCGCCTTTGGACGACCGGCACCGGATCAAACTGCTCTTTCTCAGATGAAACGCGAGAAGCTGAAGATAAAAGAAGAAATCGAGCGAATTCGAGTGCACACCGCGCATTGAGACGAGCCGATAATGATCATGACGAGGCCGCCCGGGAGGGTGGCCTTATTCGTCCCAGAACTGGTCAATCCAAATATTTAACCGCGTGAAACCGTGGGAATTGAGTGAGTAGATGCGCTTTGTGCCATCTGCCTCAACGTCGACGAGGTTCGCGTCGAGCAACACTTTCAAGTGCTGTGACACTGCCGGACGGGAAACGGGCAACTTCTTTGCCAGTTGATTTACCGTCGACGGCTCGCGTCGTAATTCTTCGAGAAGGAAGCGACGGTTGCCATCTGAAATTGCGTCGAAAATATCTATACCCATACGTAAGTAGTGATCGACAAAGTATTTGTTGGCAAGCTCGACAGATCAAAAAGTTCGTATATTCAGCGGTGAAAATTCTGAGCAATTATCCACCCAATGGGCGCGATACTTTAGGTGAATAAACGATGACAGACGCCCCGTATGTTCCAAGCCGTTTGGTTCTGGTTCTGCCCGAGCCCTTGGTCAAAACATTGGACACCGCATTGCTTGAAAGCGCGCTTGGTGGCGGCGACATCGCAAGCATTGTTGTTCCGCGATTTGGCTTGGCGGAAGCCGATTATGTATCGGTTCTGGAAGATGTGATGGATGTTACTGCTGGGCGTGAAACCGCAGTCATTGCGGTTGACGATACGCGTCTCGCTGGACGCGCTGGCGTCGACGGCCTCATGATCACGACGGGCTCTGATGATCTGACCGACGCTTTGACGAAACAGTCTGACACGCTCTTCGTCGGCGTGGGCAATGTGAAGGGTCGCGACGAAGCGCTCAAGTTTGGCGAAGCGCGCCCGGATTTTCTATTCATCGGGCGCATTGGGAACGATATAAAGCCTGAGCCACATCCCAAGAACCTCGAATTGGCCACATGGTGGGCGCATTTGGTGGAGATCCCGTGTATTGTGATGGCGGGTAATGAGGTCGAGCATATTGATGATGCTGCAAAAACCGGTGCTGAGTTCGTTGCGCTGTCTGCAGCCGTCTTTGCCGACGGGCGCGATCCCGCAGCGTGTGTGGCAAGCGCAAATGAAATCTTGCAGAATTATCCATATGCCCAAGCATAGTAGACGATCAGCAAGCCTTCTTTTCGGGGTATGTATGACTGTCTGCGGCGTACTGCCAGCTGCGGTTGCCGAGGAGGCGAAAGCCGGTAACGAAAAACCCGTTGAGATAGAGAAGGCTGAGCCGGTTCCATCGCGTTTTGGGGAGAGGCCAGCCGATGAAGCCTATGGTGCTTTCCAGCGCGGGCTGTACATCACGGCTCACAATCTGGCGCTGCCCCGCGCGGAAGCCGGAGATGCAGCGGCGCAAACCCTTCTTGGTGAGATTTACTCGCGCGGATTGGGAAAACCGTTCAACCCGGAAGAGGCACTGTTTTGGTACGAAAAAGCAGCCGCTCAGGGCGTTCCCGAAGCGCAATTTCGCTATGGGGCCGCGCTTCTTGGTGAAGCCCAGCGCGAGGACGACGATACCAAGCGCGCGGAGGGCCGACGACTCATGCAAGCAGCGGCGGACGCTGGCAATGGTCAAGCTTCGTTCAATCTTGCGCAGCTCATCATATCTGAGCGCCCCGGATCGTCTGGTCAAAGCGATGCGTTTGCGCTTTACATCGAGGCCGCTCGGGCAGATGTCCCAGACGCGCAATACGCCGTTGCGCAATATTATTCCCAAGGTGTTCTGCCCGTTACCACCGATTTGGAAACGGCTGCATTCTGGTTGGCGAAGGCAGCTAACGGTGGCTTCTCCGATGCGCAATTGGAATACGGTCAAATGCTGGTCAGCGGCCTAGGCGTCGAGCGGGACTTGGAGCTTGGTTATCGTTGGGTATTGCGTTCAGCACGCTCGGGTAATCTGCTCGCCCGCGCCGAAGTGGCGAAGCTTCTTTGGGGCGGCATCGGCACGCCACCGGACACCAAATCAGCCGCTGCCTGGTATATTTCTGCGCGGCGACAGGGGCTGAGAGACCGCGTCTTAGAAGATTTCTGGCTTGGACTTTCAGAAGAAACCCAGAGAACTGCGATTGATCTGGCAAACGAGCTTCTTTGACCTGCTAAGCCTGCGGCCTGCATCTTGTCAGCGACGGGCAGATATGTTCATGCACGGCGGATTTTAACGTCGCCGATTGAGCGCGAAAGACGGACGTCATCCCATGAAAATGAATGGTAACGAAATCAAACCTGGTAATGTCATTCAGCATGACGGTGGGCTCTGGGTCGCTGTAAAAACTGGCCATGTGAAGCCGGGCAAAGGTGGAGCGTTTGCGCAAGTTGAACTGAAAAATCTCATTGATGGGCGTAAGCTCAATGAGCGCTTTCGCGCTACGGAAACCGTTGAGCGCGTTCGTTTGGAGCAAAAGGACTTTCAATACCTCTATGAAGAGGGCGACGCGTTGGTCTTCATGGACAATGAAACTTACGATCAGTTGCAGCTTCAAAAAGAGTTTGTCGGTGATCGTGCGTCGTTTCTACAAGACGGTATGGTTGTGACGGTAGAGATGCACGAAGAGCGCCCAATCGGCATTCGCCTCCCCGATACGGTGGTGCTTGAAATTGCGGAGACCGAAGCGGTGGTCAAAGGGCAAACCGCTGCGAATTCATACAAGCCGGCGATTTTGGAAAATGGTGTCAGGGTTTCTGTGCCGCCATTTATCACACAGGGCGAAAAGATCATCGTTGACACCAACGAACTCACCTATGTGAAGCGCGCCGACTAACGCAAAACCAACCTGTTATCTGGAGTAGACCATGGCCGTTTCTGCGATCATGAATGTGATGATTGGCGCCGCGCGCAAGGCGGGCCGTGGTCTCGCGCGCGATTTTGGCGAGGTACAAAACCTTCAGGTTTCGGTGAAAGGGCCGGGCGACTTTGTAAGCCAAGCCGATACGCGCGCCGAGAAAACGATCCGCGAAGAGCTACAGCGTGCGCGACCTGATTATGGGTTTTTGATGGAAGAAAGCGGTGAGGTGACCGGCAAAGATCATCAGCACCGTTGGATCGTTGACCCGCTCGATGGAACAACGAACTTTTTACATGGTATCCCAAGTTTCGCCGTCTCCATCGCGCTGGAAACGCAGGGCAAACTCGTCGCCGGTGTGATCTATAATCCGGCGACCGACGAACTGTTTACTGCCGAACGGGGGCGTGGTGCATTTTCGAATGACCGCCGCATGCGTGTTTCCGGCCGCCGGGAACTGACCGATTGCGTCGTTGGCACCGCTGTTCCGCATCTAGGTCGCGGCGATCATGGCAATTACCTCATTGAGTTGCGCAATGTGATGAACAATTGCATTGGTATCCGACAGTCTGGTTCGGTCGCCATGGGCTTAGCCTATGTCGCTGCAGGCCGCTTTGACGCATTCTGGGAAGACAATTTGCAGCCTTGGGACATTGCCGCCGGTATTTTGCTCGTTCGCGAGGCCGGAGGGTTTGTCACCGATAAGAACGGTGGTGACAAAATGTTTGATACAGGCGGCTTTGTTGCTGGCAACGAGAAGATGGCGAAGCAGCTCCGCGACGTTCTCCATAAGCCTTTCAAGACCGCAAAAACTTGAGTGGACTAGCGACTTATCTCGCTGGCTTCACGCTTGGACTTTCGCTGATCCTCGCGATTGGTGCACAAAACGCGTTTGTGCTGAGACAGGGCCTTCGGCGCGAGCATGTTTTCGCCGTCGTCAGCGTTTGCGCATTGTCCGATGTCATTTTGATTGCGGCAAGTGTGGCCGGTTTTGCCGTTGTTATGCGCAACGCGCCGTGGATTGGACCAGTGCTGACCTATGGCGGCGCAGCGTTTCTTTTATGGTACGGTCTCAAAAGTATTCGCGAAGCGTTTACCAAAGCTGACGCGTTGACGCCGACCGAAGACAAACGCGTACAGCTCAAAGCGGCAGTGATGACGTGTTTGGCGCTCACATGGCTTAATCCTCATGTTTATCTCGATACGGTTCTGGTTTTGGGTGCTGTTAGCGCGGACTATACAAATAAGATCGCCTTCGCCGCAGGTGCTTCTACGGCGAGCATAATTTTCTTCTTTGTGCTCGGATACGGAGCGCGTCTGCTCGCGCCTGTTTTTGCCGATCCTCGCAGCTGGCAGGTCTTGGACGGTGTCGTGGGCCTATTCATGATCGGATTGGCGGTCAAATTGGTGTTCCTTTGATGGTCACCTTGACTGCGGCCTGAAACGGCCACAGTTTCCGCCCACGTGATCGGGCGTAGTTCGGGAGGCTCGCAAATGTCGGCCAGCACAGCCAGCAATGGTGCAAATGCAAAAGTCGGCTTCTTGGATCGCTACGATCCCGATCGACTGTCAAATCCCGCCGTTTTCCTTATTTCGATGGCTATATTTCTTGGCCTCGTTGGCTTTTTGGCGGCGATATTGTTTCGACAGATTACGTCCGCCTTCATGACCAATCCCGGACTGAACGGTCTCATCTTCGGTGTTCTGATCGTCGGAACGATCCTCGTCTTTCTGCAGGTCATCCGACTCTTTCGGGAAGTGAAATGGGTCAACTCATTCAAGTCCGGCGACACGTTTGGTGCTGAGCGAACCAACCCGCAATTGCTGGCGCCGATGCGGGCGATGCTCATGCGCCAACAGAAGGGCTCCCTTTCGACCGGGTCGATGCGGTCCATTCTTGAATCGATTGCCACGCGTTTGGATGAAAGCCGTGACATTTCGCGATATCTGACGGGTCTTCTCGTGTTCCTTGGTCTTCTCGGCACCTTTTGGGGCCTGCTCCAAACTATTGGTTCAATTGGATCGACTATTCAGGGCCTCGACGCGGGCGCAGGGACCACGACAGATATTCTGGACTCGCTCAAGATCGGCCTGTCTGAGCCCCTTGAAGGAATGGGGACCGCGTTTTCCTCATCCCTTTTCGGGCTGTCCGGCTCTTTGGTGCTTGGCTTTCTCGATCTGCAGGCCGGGCGGGCCCAGAACCGATTTTACACCGAGCTTGAGAACTGGCTCTCGTCGGTTACCGAGATTGATGGTGATTTTGGTTCCGGCCCGGTCGCCGCTTCAGGCGACGTTTCTCAGGTGATGCAGCAGCTTCAGGCTTTGCAGTCAGGTGCCTCAGGCGATGCAAAAGTACAGGCTGCGCTGGCGAACTTGGCAGAGGGCATTCAGGGTCTGGTTAAGTCGATGCGATCCGAGCAGTTGATCATCCGCGAGTGGGTCGATGCTCAATCCGATGAGCGCAAGCAGATCACAGAGACGCTTGGAAAGATTTCCTCATCATTGGAAAAAATGGACAAGCGCGGCTGATCCATGGCTCTTGCACGCAACCGACGCGGTGATCGCCGCGTGGATTATTGGCCGGGCTTCGTTGATGCACTATCGACGTTGCTGCTGGCGTTCATGTTCTTGCTATCGGTGTTTGTGCTCGCTCAGTTTCTCTTAAGCGAAGAAATTTCGGACCGGGATGCCGTTCTTAATCGTCTTAACTCGCAGATTAATGAGCTGACGGAATTGCTCGCGCTCGAGCGCTCTTCACGGCAAGACACTGAGGACCAACTGCTCAATTTGGAAGCGTCCCTATCGGCAGTTGAAGGTGAGCGATCCCGTTTGGAACAATTGCTCTCTGCTGGTTCGGGTGCGAGTGCGCAGGCCGAAGCGGAAATCGGCGTCCTTACAAATTCACTTGATGAAGAACGCGAAATGTCAGCTCGGGCCATGAGCCAAGTGGAGCTTCTCAATCAGCAGATCGCCGCGCTTCGCCGGCAAATCGGTGCTTTGGAAGGTGCCTTGGAAGTCTCCGAACAGCGGGATCGCGAATCGCGCACGCAAATTGCGGACCTTGGCCGACGGTTGAATGTTGCGCTCGCCCAACGGGTTCAGGAGCTAAACCGCTTCCGGTCCGACTTCTTCGGGAGGCTACGCGATATCCTCTCAGACCGTGAGAATGTGCGCGTCGTCGGTGACCGATTTGTGTTTCAGTCTGAAGTACTGTTTCCGTCTGGCGGCGAGCAGATCAATGATGCTGGGCGTGATGAAATGGCCAAGCTTGCCGAGGCGATTATTCAACTTGAGCAGGAAATTCCCGAAGAGATCAGCTGGGTGCTTCGTGTCGACGGGCACACCGATAACATTCCGCTATCGTCCACCGGGCGGTTCCAGGACAATTGGGAACTCTCTACAGAACGGGCAACTTCAGTGGTGAAGTTTCTCATTGAAGAAGGTGTTCCGCCAACCAGATTGGTTGCGGCTGGCTTTGGCGAATTCCAACCGCTTGATCCGGCTGACACCGTCGAGGCGCGCGCGCGGAACCGACGGATCGAACTCAAACTGACAGAGCGCTAGTGAATACTTACTCTGCGGCACTGAGTGACGTTTGGCCCAGATCGAACTGCAACTTGGCAAGATTGGCGTAGAGGCCGTTCTTCTTTCTTGAAAGTGTGGCGTGCGTGCCTTCTTCGACAATCTGGCCGTTGTCCATAACGACGATCCTGTCAGCTTTAAGAATTGTCGCGAGACGGTGGGCGATGACGATCGTCGTCCGGCCGTTCATCAACTTATCCAGGGCCTTTTGTACCAGGTCTTCACTTTCGGCATCCAAGGCGGATGTCGCTTCGTCAAGCAGCAGAATTGGCGCGTCTGCGAGGACCGCGCGCGCAATGGCTATGCGTTGGCGCTGGCCACCGGAAAGGGTGATGCCACGTTCGCCAACCTCGGTATCGTAACCATTTGGCAGGGCCTGAATGAAACGATCTGCGTGCGCGGTCTTTGCGGCTTCGATGATCGCCTCTCGTGAAATATCGGGCGCCGCAAACGCGATATTTTCGGCAACCGTGCCCGAGAGCACGGCGATATCTTGCGGTACATTGGCGATGGTGCTGCGAAGTGATCTGAGCGTCGCTTTGTCGATGTTGGTTCCGTCAATTCGTATCGCACCGCTTGCGGGATCGTAGAATCGCAGCAGCAGGGCGAAAAGTGTCGACTTGCCTGCGCCTGATGATCCAACCACGGCAATGGTTTCTCCGGCCTTGATGTTGAGCGACAATCCGCGCAAAATTTGTTCATCGGGACGCGTCGGATAAGCGAACTTTACGTCTTTAAACTCTACGTCGCCGCGGATATTGGCGGGTAAGGTAACCGCGTCCGCAGCCTCTTTGACGTCGGTTTTTTCACTCAGCAGTTCTGACAGTCTCTCGGCAGCACCAGCCGTTTGCTGCAGTTCGCCCCATGTTTCTGAGAGGGCTGCAAAGGCTGCTGCGGTGATAATTGCATAAAGCACGAATTGGCTAAGTTCTCCGGTTGTCATGGTGCCGTTGAAAACGGAACGCGCCCCTAGCCACAGAACTGCAACAATGCTGGTGAAGACCAGAAATATACCAAGACCGGTGAGCCAGGCGCGCGCGTTTATTGCCGATCGTGCGGCCATGAACGCCTGCCCAACTGAGGTTGAGAACTGCTTTGATGCCTCTCCTTCGGCAGCGAAGGCTTGGAATGACCGCACTGATGTGATGGCCTCGGTGGCAAATGCGGACGCATCCGCGAGTGTATCCTGCGCCGCCCGTGATCTGCGGCGCACGCTTCTGCCAAAAAGAACAATGGGCGCTATGATCAGCGGGATCGCCACAATCGTAATAGCCGCCAGTCTCGGCGCTGAGATCAGCATCATCACGAAGCCACCGATGCCGAGTATCATATTGCGAAGCGCGTAGGAAAACGTGCTGGAAAACGCGCTTTTTATCTGCGTTGTGTCTGCCGTCATCCGCGACACGATTTCGCCTGATCGTGTGCGGTCATAAAAAGATGCCGAGAGCGACATGATGTGGCTGAAAACGTCGCGACGTAAATCGGCAACAATTCGCTCACCAAAGCTGACAACAAGGTAGAAACGTAAGGCCGATGCCAGCGCAAGCAGGGCCGAGACCGCGATCAGCGCCGTGAAATAGGTGTTGATGAGCTCCGCATTATCGCTGGAAAAGCCGAAGTCGATCATTCGTCTCACAGCGATAGGCAAAGCGAGTGTGGTCGCTGCGGCAATTGTGAGCGCAACGAGTGAACCGGCCGCCAGCAGTTTGTAGCGGGTCAAATAGGGCACCAGCTGCTTCAGCGGTGACACGGATTGTTTTTTGGTCAAAGCCGCCTTCTCCCGAGGGACCCCTTGAGCTTTTTCATCTGGGCACCGATGACGACGCATCGTGATCTGCCACCCGCTCGTGCACTTTTGTTATGTTTGCGCCACTTGTGAAACCGGCGCCGCCACTGTATAGCCGCGCAAGAAATTTGGGAAGCCGTGGCGAATTAGCTCACGGCTTTTGTATTGTGGATGTCGGGTGAAGCCAAAGGCCGACCTGATCCACACGGCAGAAGAGACAGGTAGTACGATGAAAAAAGACATTCATCCTGAATATCACACGATTAAAATCGTCATGACCGACGGCACAGAATACATGACACGCTCAACTTGGGGTTCTGAAGGCGAAACGATGAACCTTGAGATCGATCCAACCTCGCATCCAGCGTGGACAGGCGGATCGCAGACACTGATGGATCGTGGCGGCCGGGTGTCACGCTTCAAGAAGAAGTTTGAAGGTATCGGCCTATAAGCCATATGACCTTGATGGGTTGAGGAAGCGCGGCCGGTCCGCGCTTTTTTATTGCGCTCGACTAGCCGCCGAATGCGGTGCGCAGAAGTGCGATCTGGGCGTTGACCGGATTGGCGTCGGTTTCTTCATCCCCGTATTCGTCGCTATAAAGTTCTGCGTCTAGGCAGGTCACGCGGTGCTGCAAACGCAGCGAGCGGGCGATTAACTTCAAAAATGGTTGCGGAAGTTCATCCCAGCCTACGGTGCTACGGTCTGCAGATACGGTATCGAGCCGTATTTTCGAGCGTTCGTCTTCCACTTGCCCGTCCGACACTTCACCGGTGTTCTGTGCCCGGTGAAGTAGGAGCCAAGACGATATTTGCATAAGCCGCGTGGTCAGACGCATCGATTCTGCTGCATAAAGGCTTGTGGCAGCACGGCGCAGACACTTGGCTTCTTCACGCCCGATGCCATCAAGATAGGTCGCCGTCTCCTCAACCAAGGTCATTCCCTCGTCGTAGAGAGACTGAAATGATTGAGACGCCAATTTTCGACGTGAAAAACTGACCGTGTTATCGATCGAATGTTTGATGACCGCCATAGATACCCTGCTGCACGCTTACACGCGACTTGGTGCAGAATACCCCAGCCGCTAAATCTCTGACACAATAAAACAGGACTAGTCTGGCGTTGGCAAGCTTATGATTAATGGACGGTTAACGCTCAAAAAAAAAGAGCCGACGGAGCGGCTCGTGAAAGTTAACAGGGAGAGGTCATGAAGCAAAAATTAGCTTCATGGCGCGTTCATTAGTCGCCTATAAAGCTTAATACCCAGTAAAGCGCTAACCTATTGTTCAGTTTTGAAACAGCGCCGATGCAGCATCTATAGACGAACGCTTCGCCTTCGCTTCTGCTTCTAGGCGCGCCGCTTCCTGTTTGAGTTCGGCGGCCAGTTCGAGAAGTTCGTCGACCGACATATCTGCAAGATCGGACCCGATTTGATAGTTTGAAGGCTTCTTTGGTTCTTCCTCTTCCATTGATTTTCACGCCTCCCGCGTATCTTCGACATGGTTGAATGGCAGGCAGATAAAGCACAAGACCCGCGCTGGGATCAAAGGATACAAAAACATGGGCGAGATGATGCGTGCGGTTGAGATCGTGGAGCCAGGTGGGCCGCGCGTTTTGCAGCCATGCGAACGTCCGATCCCAGTGCCTCGGCCTTCCGAGATTTTAATTGAAGTTAAGGCCGCGGGCATCAATCGACCCGATGTTATTCAACGTGAAGGCAGGTATCCGCCGCCGAAAGGGGCAAGTGATTTGCCAGGGCTAGAGGTTTCCGGCGTCGTTAAGGTTGCAGGTGCTGAGACAAAACGTTTTCGCCCGGGTGATAAGGTGTGCGCGCTCACCAATGGAGGCGGGTACGCGCAGTTCGTTGCCGTTGATGAAGGCGCCGTCCTGCCCGTTCCGACCGGATTTACACTGACCCAAGCGGCAGCGGTGCCGGAAAATCATTTCACGGTTTGGCACAACGTTTTTCAACGTGGTGGCCTAAAGGAGGCTGAGACGTTTCTCCTCCATGGTGGGACGTCTGGGATCGGTACAACGGCCATACAATTGGCGAAGGCGCTTGGCGCGACTGTGTTTGCGACCGCGGGCACGGACGAAAAGTGCGATCTTTGCCGAATGCTCGGTGCGGACCTCGCGATCAACTATCGGACCCAAGATTTTGTCGCCGCGGTAAAGTCGGCCACCGACGGTGCGGGTGCAAATGTCATCCTCGATATGGTGGGTGGTGACTATATTCCGCGAAACCATAGCGCCGCCGCCGTCGACGGTCGCATCGTGCAGATCGCTTTTTTGCAGGGCGCAAGAGTCGAGGTGGACTTCACGAAAGTCATGGTGAAGCGGCTGGTTCACACTGGCTCAACGCTTCGTCCGCGCTCGACAAAGTTTAAAGCTGAACTCGCTACGGAACTCGAACGGCAGGTTTGGCCGCTTCTCAATTCAGGCAAGGTAACGCCCATCATGGACATGATCTTTCCACTTGATGAGGCTTGGCGTGCTCACGAGCGCATGGAGAGCGGGGACCACATTGGCAAAATCATGCTGGATGTTGGGTAAGGTTTTTGCTGCCCGCAAGAAAAACCCCCGGCGAAACGCCGAGGACTTAGTGTAGCTGCTTTGTTTCCGATCACATGCGCGCTGAGAGGCCAACGATCTCGAAGAACAGTGTCTCGCCGTTTGAGTCGTCCACGCCGTCATTGTCTGTCACCGCAAAAGCGCGGTTCTCAGCATCGATGGCGAAGCCTTCAATCTTGTCGACAACATAGCCGCCCGTTGAGCGAAGGTCCGGGATGAAGTTGTGCATGATTTGCTTTGCGACGACTGGCAGGTCGCCATCAAGTGGTGCGGGCTGCAATTCATCGACCGCAACGCGATAGAGACGCTTGATCTCTGCTGCTTCGCCGATCTGGTTGTCACGCTCGATGATGTAGACATGGTCACCGTCGTGGGCGGTGATTTCTGACAGACCAACCCAGCCGGCGCCCTTTGGCTGAAGCGGATAGTGCACCGCGCCCCATTCCTCGGTTTCGAGGTTGTGTGACACGAGTTTCAACATGCCTTCGGGATCGTTGCCCCATTCGCGTTGCAGCGCGATCCAAAGCGTATCGCCGATGCGCGTGATCCCTTCGGCACCAAAGCGGCGCTCAACGGCAAGCAGTTCGGCAGGGAATGGGATCTGATCTTCGATCTCGCCGTCTGCGTTCACATGGTAAATGCCGTGTGGGATCATGCGATCAGTGCGACCTTCAGACGCCAGCCAGAAGCCGCCTTCGCCATCCGGCGTGATGCCCTCTAGGTCCAGCAATTGTGCGTTTGCACCGCCGCGCGTGATGCGCGTTGCCTTGGTGATCCGAGCAGGAGATTGGTTCGCGTCAATCGTGAAAATTGTCGGCTGCATCGCATAGAAACTATCGTTGACAGCGTAGAGAATTCCGGGTTGTTCCGGGTCAGCCGTTAGGCCAGAAAGTGCGCCGAAGCCAATCGGACGACCATTGTCGTCCATGTCCGACATGATCATCGGGTATTCAGCTTCACCTTCGGACCGCTCATAGATGGTCACGTGGCTGCGCACACCGCCGTCTTCGATCAGGTCAACTTCGTTGGCGATAGCCACGAGGTTACGATTTGGAATGGCAATCGCGCCTTCCGGCCCAAGAGCCGTTGGCAACAGTTGAACGAAGTCCGGCGCGTTAGAACCGCCATTGTCGCGGTAAACGCCAACGACCGAGCCGCGCTCTGACAGAAGGAAGATGTGCGGCACACCATCGAAGTTGGCGACTTCCATGCCCTCGGGCTCCACGCCTTTGTTGCCCGAACGGCGCTCAGGATAGTGGCCTACCATTGCCACCTGATATTCGAACTCGAGACCGCTTTCAAAGAGCACTTCGCCTTGCTTGTTAAAGATGGTGAAGCCGCGCGAGCCGCCTTCGTAATCACCTTCGTTTGCGGTGACCAAGCGGTCATTGTCGAGCCACTGGACGGCGTCCGGTTCACGAACGACACCTTCGAGCGTGTCATCGAATGTCAATGCGCGCTCTTCGGCTGTGTCGACGTTTTCCAGATCAACGGCCCCTGCGGAGAAATGCGAGATGACTTCGCCGGTTTCGCCATTCAACACCACGATGTGGTTGTTTTCTTGTAGGGTGACGGCGAGTTCGTTAGCCGCGTTGAAATCTACAAATTCCGGCTCAGGGTCTGAGCCTGCGACTTCAGCGAGACCTGTGACGTCGGCAACGATGCGGCTGCTGCAGTCAAGTGCGCCTGAAGCAAGGCGATAAATCTCAACGTTACCGGCGGGCATTTGCGGGATCACGCCGTCGTTTAAATCTTCGTCGCGCTCGTTCTCAATTGCTACGGCGAGGAGGGTGCCGTCTGGAGAAATCGCGGTTGAGTCTGGTTGTCCTCCGAGTTCGCAATCCTGTTCAATCTCGCCGCTGCTGAGGTTGACGCTGACAAGGCGGCCCGACGGCTCCACAAAGCTCTCTGACGTATTCAGGGAAACGAAAACCCGCCCGCCCTGGACAGAAACAGCTGTCGGCTCGCCATCGAATTCAATGAAACCGGCAGGCTGTGGATTTGCAGGGTTTGAGATGTCGATCATGCCAACGCCGCCGAGCGGGCTATCGGAATAGACCAGCATCTGACCGTCTTCGGTCGCAGCGATGATTTCCGATGCGCTTTCACTCTCCTGACCGGCTTCGGCAGGGATGTTCAGATTTACGGGAAAGGACGCTATTCGCTTGAAGCTCATGTCATCGGCAAGGGCAACGGTGGCTGTTGAGGCCAAAAGCGCTAGGGGTAAAGCGCCGTTCAAAATGGATTTCATCGGTGTCTCCGCTGGATAAAGGCGGGTCCGGTAGGACTTGGTTCACGTGACAAAGCGATGACAGTTGTTTGAAATCTCCATGACGGGATGGGTAAGTCAATCATGACTTGCGTGAATCGGTTTGCCGCCCTATTGTTTTTGTACTTCCGGAAATCAGTGGTTTATCCCACGCCCGCGGCCCCGGCGCGGACGATGCAACTCTTTGCTTGAAAGGCAAACACCATGGCGACCCAATTGTTGATGCCCAAAGCGACAGCTGTCTGGCTGGTCGACAACACCGCGCTTACTTTCGATCAGATTGCGGAGTTTTGCACTCTCCACCCGCTGGAAGTGGCAGCCATTGCTGATGGGGAGTCCGCTCAGGGTATTAAAGGCCTCGATCCGATCAACACGGGACAATTATCGCGTGACGAGATTGCCAAGGCCGAAGGTGACCCAAACCACAAGCTGAAAATGCTTGAGCCGAAGGTTCGCGTACCGCCGATCAAAAAGAAGGGTCCGCGCTACACACCGCTTTCTAAGCGTCAAGATCGCCCCAATGCTATTCTCTGGCTGATCAGAAATCATCCAGAATTGAAGGTCGCGCAGATATCGCGTCTTGTCGGCACGACGAAAAACACGATCGATCAAATTCGCGAGCGGACACACTGGAATTCGCCGAATTTGCAGCCCGTCGATCCGGTTGCGCTTGGCCTTTGCACGCAAATTGAACTCGATTTTGAAGTGGCGCGTGCGGCAAAGAACAAGCCTGCCGAACCAGAAGTTGAAGCAACTGAAGAAGCGCCAATTACGGCTGTTGATCCAGCATTGATGCCTGCGACTCAGACCGAAAACCTGACCGCAGAAGACGTGTTCTCCACGCCAGTTGATGCGCCTGCAGCCGAACCTAATTCAAATGAGGAAGACGAAATTGATCCGGATTCGGTGTTTGCCAAGTTGAAGTCGCTAAAGACGGACGAAAAAGCGGACTAACGCGTTTTTCAAAAGCCTTGTGAGGCAAAGTCAAAATCGGGTGGGACTTGGCCCCGTTCGATCATCTGAGCGTAGCAGTCTTTAAGTGTTTGGCCTTTTTGCGGTTTAAACCGCTCTCCGGTCGCGGACAATTCGCTCATCCGGTCAACGCGAAACATCCGAAAGTCCTCGCGCATGCGGCACCAGCCGAGCGCAGTCCAGCTTTGCGTCCAAATCCAAAGACCGAGCGGATTTATCTGCCGTGAAGTTTGTCGCCCCTCTGCGTCTTCGTAATTGAAGACAAGCACCTGGCGATCTTCGCTGGCGCGTTCAATCACATCTAACGAATGGCGGACATCGTCCGGAATAAAACGGAACGGTGCGCGGATGGCGACCCGTTCGACGCGGGTCTTTTCCGCCTCGGGGAGAACAGTTTCAATTTTGATCAGTGCCTCTTCGGCAGCTTTCGCCATCTCCAGTCCGCCGACGGCGCGGATTAGGCGTGCCCCTGCGACAAGGGCCACGATTTCATCGCGAGAAAACATCAGTGGCGGCAGGTCGTAGCCTTCCCGCATGATGTAGCCGATGCCCGCCTCACCATCGATTGGGACGCCGGTTGATTGGAGATCGGCTATGTCGCGATAAATTGTGCGTTCGGAGACTTCGAGCCGTTCACTCAGAATTTTTGCCGTCACCAGCCGACCGCCGCGCAGATGTTGCACGATCTGAAAAAGACGGTCGGCTCTGCGCATCTCTCAGGTGGCCTTTTGGTCAAAATTGAACAGGCCGATCGAGTTGCCGTCAGGATCGGTGATGTAAACGAAACGACCAATTGGAATGTCGATGATGGGCGAGACGACTTCGCCCCCTGCCGGTTCAACACGCTCTATGACCTTTTCGAGGGGTTCGGTCGCCAAGAGGTGTATTGTTGGTCCGTTGCCTGTATCTGCTGGTTTGCCAGGATAGAGGTGGCCAAGAGATCCGGGCGTCTTTGGATCGGCAAACCACACCATCGGATTGGGCAAGACTTCGTTTTGCTCGTAGATCATTTTGATGTCTAACACAGCTTCGTAAAAGGCTTGGCCTTTGGCGAGATCGCGGACTGGGATTTCATACCAGCAGGCATAGCCCGGCGTGGTGGGCAGCTGTGGCATTGTTGTTGTGATGTCGACTGTGTGTTCTGTCATTGTGTGCTTCCGATGTTGATGGCAGCCCACGCCTAACAGACCCCTCCTGACAGCATACTGTCAGGATGTTTTCAGAACTCAATCGTCGTCCGGTACGTCCACCGTATAATTCAAAGCCAAGCGTCCGCCGTCTGCATACAGAATTTCGCCGGTCATGTAGCCTGCCTCACGCGATGCCAGAAAAGACACGATTGAGGCCACCTCGGTAACATCACCAACCCGACCAAGCGGCGTGCGCGATAGGATGCCTTTCCGCGCCTCCGCGTTGTCGGTGACGCTCGTCAGCATTTCGGTCGCGATTGAGCCGGGACCAACTGCGTTTACACGAATGCCATGGGGCGCAAGCGACAGGGCCATGACCTTCGTCAGTTGGTTTACGCCGCCTTTTGAAACGCAGTAGGGCACCTGATTGGGAATAGCGACCTTCGCGTTGATTGAGGACATGTTGACAATCGAGCCTGCGTGGCCGCCGCCCTTCACCTTCTCCACCATGTATTCGGCAACTGCTTGGCCAACGAGAAATGTGCCTTTCAAATTAACATTCAGAACCTGGTCGAAATCATCTTCGGCAAGTTCCAGGAAATCTGCGGCATGCACAATCGCTGCATTGTTCACGAGGATATCGATGTCGCCCCAAAGGTCGATAACGCCCGCCACGAGGTTATGAACGTCTAGTCGGTTTGATACATCAACGGCAAAAAAATGCGTTGGGCCGATATCTTCCAGTTCTTTCTCAGCTTGCTTGCCTTTTGCTTTGTCAACGTCGGCTATCGCGACCCGGCAGCCATCCTGTAGTAAGCGCCGCGCGATTGCGTAACCGATGCCCTTAGCTGCGCCGGTCACAATCGCTATCTTTCCGTCTAAATCCGCCATGGTCTCCCTCTCGTCGATGGGAATTACGCGATGTCGATTCGCGATGAAAGGATGAAATTTGTGCAGTGGGTTCCCACCAACAAAAACCCCGCATGGCGGGTTGGACGCCATGCGGGGTGTGATCGGCCGGATCGGTTGGGAGGGGACTTATCCGGCGTTTCAGTTGGAGGTCAGATTACCGGTCGCTTGATGTGAACGACTTGGAGATGATG
>JBCDLI010000058.1:0-16124 GCA_038745535.1 Pseudomonadota bacterium
AGATAATCAGCGTTCTCGGCATCGACGGCAGCAATCACACGGTCGAGAAAATCCGAGCGTATAGCGCCGAGTTCGGAATAGATTCCGTCGTTTTCGTTCGGCGTTTGTGATGTGGAAGACGTGTCCATTTCGAATCTTACGCGTGTGTTGATGCTCTTCAGATTACATATCGCGCTTACTTCGCTGCGCCACAGCGAACGACACTTTCTTTCCGGTAATCGACGTCAGAAATTTTCAGGAACGTTGTCGATGCCCTGCGTGCCGCCGGGGCCACATCGCGACAGCCGCCTGAGCGACAACCACAGGCCGCGAATAAAACCGTGCCGGGCAAACGCCTCATAGGCATACTCAGAACACGTTGGGATGTGTCGGCAGGTGTTTCCGATGAAGCCCGAGAGCGTCAATTGATAAAGCCGCACAAGCGATGTGCCGATTACCCTACCGGGCGTTCTACGCCACGGACCCGCCCAGTTCCGGCCATTTGAGGGCTTGGTTTTGCAGGCCTCACACACGTTCAGGCTGGAACTGCGAGCCCACGCTTCGCCTCAATCTCGTCTAGCGCGTCGATAACGGCATCAAATACAAGAAGTGTTGATGCGTGGCGCGCTTTATATTCACGCACAGGCTCAAGATATTTTAGGTCGGCAAAGCGGCCGTCTGGTGCTGGCGCGTTCTCTTTCAGCATCGCGTAGGCAGCAGAACGTGTGTCACGCAGTTCGTCACCATGGGTCCCAATAATCTGCTCAGCCATTATGGATGCGGTCGCCTGACCAAGCGCACAGGCCCTTACGTGCTGACCATAATCGGTGACAACGCCCTTATCATCGACGCGCAAATCGATAGTGACCGTTGAACCGCAAAGCTTAGAATGCGCCGAAGCACTGGCGTCCGGTGTATGGAGCCGTGTCGTTGCGCCGATATTGGACGCTAATTCCAGCAATTTTGAATTATAGACCGCGTCAATCATGCCTGACCTTTATTTAGCCCTAGCTAAGCCTACTCTTCTCTACAGAGATGGTGCCAATGTAATATTATTACACTCGATACGTTGCTGCTTCATATCTAGTATGCGATATTCAGGCTCACAAGCCGATTGTCACGAGGGCAAAACGCCCATATCGCACGTGACTAAATGGTGGAACTCGGGAGATCTCTATGGACGCTGTCGTCAAAGACACTTCCCTCGCCAGCAACGAGATTGATGCTGCAAGACCAACGCAGAAAGAAGCTGAAGAGGCGGTCAAAGTCCTTCTGCGCTGGGCCGGCGACGATCCGGAACGCGAAGGATTACTAGACACGCCAAAGCGAGTGGCCAAAGCCTATCGCGAACTCTTTGGCGGTTATGACCTTGACCCCCACGATGTGCTTGGCCGCACATTCGAAGAAGTGGCGGGATATGATGATCTGGTGCTTGTGAAAGATATTCAGTTTCACTCGCACTGTGAACACCACGTTGTACCGATCATCGGTAAGGCGCATGTGGCCTATCTGCCTGATGGCAAAGTGCTTGGTCTTTCGAAAATCGCCCGTGTCGTCGACATCTTTGCCCATAGACTGCAAACGCAGGAAACGATGACATCCCAAATTGCAACAGCGATTGACGAGTCACTCAATCCTCGCGGCGTAGCGGTCATGATCGAAGCTGAACACATGTGCATGGCGATGCGTGGCATCCGCAAGCAGGGGTCGACGACAATGACTACAGCCTTCAAGGGCGCTTTCAAAGAACCCGAAGAACAGCAGCGCTTCATGACGCTGGTTCACGCCTGATCTCACCCGCTGCGATCTAGCCGCGATTGAACTTCGGCGGCAACGTAGTTAGCAAGCGGCGGAAATTAGGTTTCGTCCCCCATGACAATATTCACTTTTCAGGCTCCGCCTAGCTCAAAAGAGGAGCTGGAAGCGGGGACTCAATTCACGCCTCGTTTAAGTGACGACGGACTTATCACGGTGGTTACCCTCGACAATGAAACCGGCGAGGTGGTCATGGTCGCGCACATGAACGCAGATGCGCTTTCGCTGACATTGGAAACGGGAATTGCGCACTATTGGTCACGCTCCCGCCAAAGCCTGTGGAAGAAGGGGGAAACCTCCGGCAACCAGCAATTGGTGAAAGAAATTCGCACCGATTGCGACCAGGACGTACTGACGCTGCGTGTCGAAACACAAGGCGACAATGCGAACTGCCACACGGGCCGCAAGACCTGTTTTTACCGCATCGTGGACACACATGACGGTGTGGCTAGCCTCCGGTTTGATGCAAACAGGACCCCGATCTTCGACCCCGAAGACGTTTATGGCAAATCCTGACTGCGCTACGCTCGTTAGGGTTTGCGATCAATGAACCCGATCAGCAAAAACCCTGCAAGCAGACCGCCTATATGGGCTTCCCAAGCGATTGAGCGGTCTCCGGCAATGCCCATAAATCCGGTGCCGGAAAGATAATTTACCACCACCCAAACGATCAAAAACCCGACCACACTAGGGATTTTGAGTGTCTGGAGAATGGACATGCGCCCGGCGACAAAGCCGCGGCGCGGATGCTTCCCATCGGTCCGAAATCCAAAGCGTGCCGCAGCACCCATGAAGCCAGAGACTGCGCCTGACGCGCCGATTAAAGGCACTTCGTCCCCGAAATAGAGCATCAAATGAAAACCGGCAGCGCATGCGCTGGTAATGATCCAGAATAAGACTGTTCGATACCACCCCAACCGCCATGCAACCGGACTTCCGAAAGCAACAAGCCAGATCAGATTGATCCCGAGATGTATCCAATCGCCGTGCAATAGCGAATAGGTGATCGGTGCGACAATCGTTGGCAAATCGAGTGCGATGAAATCAGGCGCATATCTCAATGGAATAAAGGCAAAGAAAATGATCAGCTGTCGGTTGAGGTCGAAGTCCGCCATTTCAGTGCGAAATATGTGCAGACCGACGCAAGCCATCGAAAAAAATATCAAAATGACGGGGATATTCAGTGCCGGTTGAGGTTGGGTTTGAAGCCCCTCACCGTCTTCGGGCGTATTTGTCTTGCGCTCTTGCTGGGGGTCACTGTCAGACATAACCGTGTGCTAGCCCATCAGTTGTAAAAGGCCAGTCCCACAAAAAGAAAAGGCCATCCAAAATTTGGATGGCCCGGGCCCCTGCCCACCGAATTTGCTGTGACTGAACTGTCTTCGGCACAACACCACATCGCAGCCTGCGGGGCAACGTTAGGCTCCTGTTAAGGTTAACAGCGCGGCGGAAAAACCTCGGTCCGAGGTGGTACGGCACATGAAGCCGCAGGCGTATCGGCGGGATGGATCGCCGTTTTGTTCCACGCTGGCACATGTTGGCGAGCACACGCGCGAGATTAACATGCTCATAAATCAAAATACCTCTCGGGTGTTCGATTATTGGAAATCAAAACGTCAAAACGGCGATATCCCCCACCGACGCGACATAGAACCTTCCGCACTTGGAAGAGCACTCGGTAGCGTGTGTCTTCTCCGCCAAACGGATCGTGATGCTGCATACAGATTTGCGCTAGCTGGTTCTCGTTTGGGCCTCATACTTGGTCGCGAACTTACCGGCGACTTGGGCGCATCCCTTTTTCATCGCGATAGTTGTCATTTGAGCCAACAGGCATTCAGCGTTATTGCCGAAGAAGCAGTTGGCGTTGTGCTTGAGTTGACCGGAACAAGCGCACGAGATCGGGAACTTCGGTTTGAAGCTGTCATGCTCCCACTCACCTCGACAGATGGTCAAACAATCATCATGGCCGCGATAGAACCTCACGAAGTGACCGCTTGGCTTGGCAGCGACGCCGTTGTCTCGATGCGAATTGATACGCTTCGCGTTATCAACATTGAGGAGGAGTTGTTCGCAATACGCAGTCGCCCGGCGGTGCCCATCCCATTCCGCAGTCATCACCATCGCGACTTGAACCGCCAACTTCGTGTCATCGACGGCAATAATGGCGTGGGTCCCAGGAGCAATCGAGATGTTCAGCTTCAGGTAATCGAGTGCGGCATGCAATGAGGCCATCAAGCGATAACGCTATGCGCAAAAAGTGTCTCAAAATTGGACTGTAAAATTTCGCGAGTGCCCATAACCCTTACTGAATTTTAAATCTTTGCCGACAGTTTGCAGGCTCACAGTTTACAGAGTTTCGAAATGTTAGCGGCACCTGCACAGCAAACCTCAACTAGCCCCGTGACCAGTCGCTTTCAGCGTGTCGACGTTGATCTGCACGGTCGCCTTATGCTTCCAGACCGCACGGAGCACGAGTGTCACGTTACACAGATGTCACCGGGGACCGCGAAACTGAGAACCTCTGGAGAGGGGTCGGTCGGCGAACGCGTTATTGCGTATATCGATCATATCGGCCGAATAGTAGGCACCATCACGAAAACGAACCCGAGCGGGTTTTCAATTGAGTTCGATCTGTCAGCAAAAAAACGCGAACGCGTCTCGGCAAGATTGACGTGGCTGACCAATAAGCACGAACTAAACCTTCCTGAGGATCGCCGTCACGAACGTTTGGTGCCCAAGCGGCAAATCAATACGCTTTCACTCGGCGATGGCCGCGAATACTCCTGTCAAATTCTCGATCTGTCGCTTTCGGGCGCGGCACTTGAGATAGCCGTTCGCCCTGCGATCGGGACACCGGTCACTCTAGGAAATCTGCGCGGCCGTATAGTCCGTCATTTCGATGACGGTGTGGCAATCGAGTTTGCCCACGTACAACAGCGTGGCACTTTCGATACATTTTTTTCCTAGGCCGCACTCGCGTTAGACTCAATTTGCAGCGAATTTTATCAGAATTTTCCGCGTATTCGCATCAAAGTCTGGCTTCACTTTTCGCGTGAAATAAAACTGTTCTTGCCAATGTGCCCTCCAGCGGAGGGTAAAAATGACAAGAACACTGCTAAACCGTAGTCGCAAAACCACCATCCCGGCGTTCGTATTCAGTCTCGTCGCCACGTCAGTCGCCTATGGCAACACGACTGCGATGAGGACGACAGGCATAACGACCCAGCCTATTGGCCATCATACCTTCTGCAAAGCGCTCCCTCAGGAATGCAAACGGAACCGCGCCGTTTCACCTGAGCAAATGACGGACGCGCGATGGGCGGCCCTTCACCAGATAAATGCGAAGGTGAACGACGCGATTGTTCCAAAAACCGACATGGAAATTTGGGGGATCAACGAGCTTTGGTCCTATCCGGAGACTGTTGGCGACTGCGAAGACTACGTGCTTTTGAAACGGCATTTGCTGCAACAAGCAGGTTTTTCACCTGCCAATCTGCTGATCACAGTCGTGCGGCAGGAAAATGGTGATGGCCATGCCGTGCTTACAGTGCGAACCAGCGAAGGCGATGTGGTTTTGGACAATCTTCAAAACGAAATCCGCAGTTGGCGCATGACGGAGTATCGTTATCTGAAGCGCCAGACGCCCGAGCACTCGGGCCGTTGGGAAGATATCGCCGACTCCCGCACCCTTATCGCATCCAATTGAGATTTCCGGTCTAGTCCCCAATCCCCATCCCACCGACCGGAATAGCCGACCGCCGAAAGGTGGTCGGCTTTTTTGCACAAACGTCTATCCAACTGGCTTCATGTCTCGCGCGAAACGCTTGCCATTATCAACGTAGTGCTTCGCTGAAATTCGCAGTGCCTCAATTGCCTTATCATCCAGCGTTCTGATCGCCTTTGCAGGCGCCCCAACAATAAGCGAGTTGTCGGGAAAGGTTTTGCGCTCCGTCACCAGAGCGCCTGCGCCGACCAGACAATTTTCGCCAATGACCGCGCCGTTCAGGACAATCGCGCCCATTCCGATGAGCGAATTGTCACCAATAGTGCACCCATGGAGAAGAGCCCGATGTCCAATTGTGCACCCCTCACCTATCGTAAGTGGATACCCCATGTCGGTGTGGAGGATTGAGTGCTCCTGCAGATTAGTACGTGGACCAATTATAATGGGCTCGTTGTCACCACGGACAGCTGTACCAAACCAGATGTTCACGTCAGCGCCGATCTCCACGTGACCGATAATGTTGGCATCGGCGGCGATAAATGCCGGCGATCCCCCCACTTCCTTCGGTTTCAGATCACCAAGTGAATAGTACGCCATCTGTCCTCCCTCGCGTCTAGCTTCGAGAACCATGCGCTGATGCACGCTATCGCAGCAAGAGCGCTATCTCAGAAAACACAAAACCGAGACAGGCGGCCCATATCAAGCCGACCGTCAGCCGAACCGATAGCCAGCCTTCCGTATTCAAAGCGATGACGGGTCCACAGAGCGCAAAGACGACAAGCGATCGCCCTGCGCCAAAACGCTGAATCGTATCATCGCGAAAACGCATCTCTGCTTCACCAGAAACAGCGCATGCAAAACTCCAAATGCACAAAGCAATTGAAAATCCCACGACGACACACACGAAAACCGGAAACACCCAACCACGCCTTTTACAATCGGTTAACCCTACTCATTCATGTTCCAGCAAGGCGCGTGCCGCCGAATATGTACCACAACAGGTCACTTATGCGCGGGCAAGTCACATTCTCACAGCCGGAGCAAAAACCGCCACTTGAAGGCTTGGCCTTCAGGGCGTTTTGGGTGTTCTTCGGGCTAATGGCGACGTCGCTCGTTATATACTTCGTCGGCCTTATTTACGGCGAAGCATTTGCCGACGCCGGGCACAGCGCGAAACGCGACAGGCATGAAATCGTCATCGGAAACGACGTCTATTCGGTGCCCGAAAACATGATCAGGTACGCAGAAGCGCGAACATCAGGCATCACCGGGCAATTGCAACTGTATATGCACTGGCCTACCCGTGACGGATACAGTCGAGAACAGGCCAACGCGTTCAACGAACAAAATCCAGATGCCATGCAGGTGGCCTTTTTCAACATAAGCCAGCGCAGTAGCATTCTGGATATGCGCGATCGCCTAGACGCCGTTTACGCCAAGGCCATTGAGGGTGAACCGAAAGACATCTTCAACGGATTGAAGGTGAGTAAGCTGAAAGCATCGCTTGGTTTCGTCGATGAGGTTTTGGTGTATGCGCCGTCGCGCACCGGCAAGCCGCATTTCGTAGCACGCTGCATCACCAGTGCGGAAGAAACAGTTTTGGCAGCGTGCGAAACCGAATTCTTTTCCGGGCAAACCAGCCAGATCCGTGTCCGCTTTCCAGCACACTTTCTAAAAAGCTGGCGATCACTGACGACAGAATTTGAGACCGTGATCGCTAATTTTCGCGCCGAAGCCTGACGCAGACATCGCCTAGGGTTCCAGATCGATATCCAAAATCGACATCGAGAGGTCGTAAGATACCTCCCCTTCGTCTTCTATGCGCGAAACAATGCCCAGAAATTCTTCGCCAACGTAAAGTTCGGCTGAATCAACGATTTTTGGCCGCGCTTTCACCGCAAGTGCTGGATTGTCGAAAATGCGTTTGAAATAATCGCTGAGCAGCTTGAGTTCTTCTGCGGTCACGTATGGTCCCCGTAATCTAATCGTTTTGGTGTGAAAATAAAAAGTCAGGTGTCTTCGGGCGGCTGACCGTTGATACCAATCATCTGGTCCATGTCCCGCGATGGCTCGCTGCACCCAGCTTCTCCGACAATTTTCGCAGGCACTCCAGCAACCGTTTTGCACGACGGAACTTCCGAAAGAACCACCGAACCGGCAGCCACCTTTGAGCAGTCACCTATGTGAAAATTACCCAGTATTTTAGCGCCCGCGCCGATCAGCACGCCCTTGCCGATCTTTGGATGCCGGTCCGCGCCAAGCTTACCAGTGCCGCCCAGCGTAACGCCCTGCATGATCGAAACGTCATCGCCGATGACAGCTGTTTCGCCAACAACAAATCCCGTCGCGTGATCAAGAAAGATACCGCGCCCGATCTTGGCGGCGGGGTTGATATCAGTCTGAAAAATGGCCGACGATCTGCTTTGCAAATACAGCGCAAAATCGCGGCGACCATTATTCACCAGCCAATGCGCAAGCCGGTGCGTTTGTATCGCATGAAAGCCCTTGAAGTATAAAAGCGCTTCCAAATAACGACTGCAGGCCGGGTCGCGCTCGTAAACCGCATGCAAATCTACCCGCACGGTCCGGCGCCATTCGGCGTCTGCTGCCACCATCTTGCCAAAAGCCTGACGAATGAGAGCAGAAGGCACATCGGGATGGTCGAGACGCTTCGAGATACGATGACAGACCGCAGCCTCTAGGCTGGTTTGGTTGATGACCGTTGAGTGGAAGAACCCTGCAAGTGTTGGATCGCTGGCACTTGCGGCTTCTGCCTCTTCGCGCACTGCAGCCCAAATCGGGTCGACAGATTGCACAACGCTGCTGACCTTCTCAGATGATTGGGTAGCCATTCATTCTCCGTGCATAATGCTCAGTTGAAGGCGGTCTCACACGTCGCCTTGGTCGCTTGTTATCCGATTTCATCTAGAAAGGACACAACCGCTCGCTTGAAAGATGCATCACCCACCGCGAGCATATGATCGCGCCGCTCAATGTCGAACGCTCGCGCATTTGGCATCAGATCAGCCAGTTCATGGGCGTCGCCCGCGACATCGTCTTTCGTGCCGACACCAATCAGCGTCGGAGCGGAAATAGATGCAGCTTCCCCACGCGTCACCAAAGTGCGAGACGTCCGGATGCAGCTTGCCAATGCGATACGATCACTTCCGGTCTGATCGGCAAACTCCCGGAACATTCGCCCACGAGCGTGTGAGACATCATCCAAGGATGGAGCAAGTAACGCGTCCGCAATCGGGTCCCAATCGCCGACGCCATTCACCATGCCAATTCCAAGCCCACCAAGGACAAGCGAAGACACGCGACTTGGATGTCGCAGAGCGAGAAAAGCGCTAATGCGCGCACCCATCGAATAACCAAATATATGGGCTTTTTCGACGTTCAAATGATCAAGCAGCGCGACCGCATCGTCTGCCATTTTTTCCGGATGGTATGCTTCATCATCGTGCGGCTTATCAGATTTTCCATGGCCGCGATTATCAATCGCGATGGAGCGCATTCCCACCTTTTCGAAAGCCGCAAACCATCCTGGATTGATCCAATTGGTGGCGATATTTGACGCAAACCCATGGATCATCACGACAGGTGGACGGCCGCCCTCGCCGCTATCGACGAAGTGCAATAATAGACCGTCGTGGGAAAAATAGTCGTCGCGCACGCAAAATATCCTATTGGCTCTTTGGCGGTGGATGTCGCACTACGACAGGCGGTTTAAAAGCGCTACCAAGGTGCCTCTCGGTTTCGGCATCCCATGGGAAAAAGATGAAAATTGTTATCGTTGGGGCGGGCATAGGCGGTTTGACCACCGCGCTTTCGCTCGCTCATTTCGGGATCGCAAGCACAGTTCTGGAGGCTTTTGCTGAGCCCGGTGAAGTCGGAGCGGGCCTTCAGGTTCCGCCAAACGCGATGCATGTTTTCGAGCGCTTGGGTCTCGCCGCTGAAATCCGTCGCGCGGGTATGACACCAGAGGCGATAGACCTCGCCGACGGCCGAAGCGGAAAGCGGCTGCTTTCACTACCGCTCGACAACAAGGACAATCCCGCGCATGGCTTAGTGACTATCCACCGGGCAGCGTTGCATCGTGCGCTTTACGAAGCGGCACAAGCAAACGAGGGCATTGAAATCATGACAGGGATGCCGGTCATTTCCGCACTGCCCTTCGATAATTCAGTGCAGCTAGTGACTGATCAGCAAGACGAGGTGGTGTCAGGCGATCTGGTCGTTGGCGCGGACGGTGTCTGGTCAAAAGTTCGCCGATCAATTTCGCCCGATGCAGACGCGCAGCTCACTGGACGTATCGCTTTGAGGACAACCGCGGTGATGGATACGATCCAGCCGACGGTAACGGCCTACCTAGGCACAAAAGCGCATTTGGTCAGCTACCCGCTCAACGACAACGGCTTACGCAACCTCGTCGGGATTATTCACGGCAATGTAAAAGAGCAGACGTGGAGCAAAACCCCGCCCGCCGAAACCGTGGCCGCATTAGCCGATCAATTCCGCGGTGTGGGATCAAAAGCTATCCTAGATGCGAATTGGTCCTGCTGGCCACTGGCCAGAGTTTCGGAAGCGTCTCCTTGGTCCAACGGGACAAACATCGTGGTCGTCGGCGATGCCGCTCACGCTATCGAACCCTTTGCTGCCCAAGGTGCTGCAATGGCGATCGAAGACGCTTTCATCCTCGCCAAACAGATTTTCGAAAATTCAGGCGATGTCCCAACGGCAATTTCCAACTACGAGCAAGTACGTAAGCCACGGATTACAAAAGTAGCGCGACGTACGAAGTTCAATCGACGCATTTATCATCTGTCAGGCCTACCCCGCATTGCTCGCGATACCGCGTTTAAAGTCCGACCACACATGGCATTCGCCAAAGACTTGAGCTGGCTCTACGACTACAATCCGGCACTTTAGCGACAGCTGGAATCAAAAATGGCCCCGGAGGGCCATTTCCAAGATCGACAATTCGGCAAGCTTATTCAGCGGCTTCGAACTGGTTCATCGTGTTGTCTTTACCGCCAGCTTTCAGCGCTGCCTCACCGGCAAAATACTCTTTGTGGTCGTCGCCCATGTCCGAACCGGCCATGTTCTGGTGCTTCACACAAGCAATACCCTGACGGATTTCTTCGCGCTGAACCTGCTTGACGTAACCAAGCATCGCTTCGTCGCCAAAGTAACGCTTCGCAAGATTGTCGGTTGAAAGCGCAGCAGTGTGGTAGGTTGGCAGCGTGATGAGGTGATGGAAGATGCCAGCCTCACGCGAACCATCGCGCTGGAATGACTGAATTTGCGCATCAGCTTCTTTGCCGAGCTCCGTATCGTCGTACTCGGAACTCATCAGCTTGGACTTGTCGTAGGCAGACACGTCTTTGCCGGCTGCTTCCCAATCAGCGTAAATCTGATCGCGGAACTTGAGTGTCCAGTTGAACGAAGGCGAGTTGTTGTAGACGAGCTTCGCGTTTGGAATGACTTCGCGAATGCGGTCAACCATGCCCTTGATCTGCTGCACGTTCGGCTTCTCTGTTTCAATCCAAAGAAGGTCGGCGCCGTTCTGTAGCGACGTGATACAGTCGAGCACGCAACGGTCTTCACCGGTGTTCGGCTTGAACTGGAACAGGTTCGAAGGAAGACGCTTTGGACGCATCAGCTTACCGTCGCGCTTGATGACAACGTCGGATGGCTTCAACTCATCGACGGTAACTTCATCGCAATCGAGGAACGCATTGTACTGGTCGCCAAGATCGCCAGGCTCGGTGGAGTAAGCAATCTGCTTTGTGAGGCCAGCGCCGAGCGAATCTGTGCGGGTGACAACAACACCGTCTTCCACGCCCATCTCAAGGAACGCGTAGCGGCATGCACGGACCTTCTGAAGGAAGTCCTCATGTGGAACCGTCACTTTACCGTCCTGGTGGCCACACTGCTTTTCGTCAGAAACCTGGTTCTCGATCTGAAGTGCACAAGCACCAGCTTCGATCATCTTCTTTGCCAGCAGGTAAGTCGCTTCGGCGTTACCGAAACCAGCATCAATGTCGGCAATGATCGGCACAACATGCGTTTCGTAGTTATCGATCTCGTTCTGGATCGCTTTGGCTTTCACCTCATCGCCAGCTTCGTGCGCGTCATCAAGCTCACGGAACAGCATGCCGAGCTCGCGAGCGTCGGCCTGGCGCAGGAAGGTGTAAAGCTCTTCGATCAGCGCCGGCACAGATGTCTTCTCGTGCATCGACTGATCCGGCAGCGGGCCAAACTCGGAACGGAGCGCAGCAACCATCCACCCCGAAAGATAGAGGTAACGCTTATTGGTGGTGCCGAAGTGCTTTTTGATCGAAATCAGCTTCTGCTGACCAACAAAGCCGTGCCAACAGCCAAGCGACTGTGTGTAGTTAGCAGGGTCGGCATCGTAGTCTGCCATGTCCTTACGCATGATCGCCGCTGTGTACTTAGCGATGTCCAGGCCAGTTTTGAATTTATTCTGCGCCCGCATCCTCGCCACATACTCGGGGCTGATCGCGTTCCATGTCCCCCCAAAGGAATTGATAAGGTCACGGATGGCTTCAATGTCGCTTTGATATTGCGTCGTCATTCGCATCTCCGGTTTTTGGTCTCGTTGCACTGCAGTTCGTGTTCGTTGTCGCCGAACGTGCAGCATTAATCGCTGCGATGCAGCAAACACCGCCGCGCTATATGCGGTCGCGAAACGAATTGCACCACATACTTCGGTATTGCGGAGTAAAACGGTGAGGGAATTTTAAGCAGAAAGACCGAGCTGTCGGAAAAAATCCTGCATTATCAATGATTGAACAGAAACAATCAGTCTAGATCATCAACAGCATCAGCTGCTTTTCCGGTCACCCGCTGCGCCAAAGCGGCCTCCATGAAGCCATCCAAATCACCGTCCAGCACGTTTGAAGGCGCCGTTGACTCAACGCCTGTCCGCAGGTCCTTCACCAGCTGATAGGGCTGCAACACGTAGGAGCGAATCTGGTGACCCCACCCGATTTCTGACTTTGAATCAAACTCCGATTGCGCAGCTTCCTCGCGCTTTTTCATCTCAAGATCATAAAGGCGGGCCCGAAGCGCTTTCATCGCATTTGCGCGGTTTTGGTGCTGCGATTTCTCCGAGGATGTCACCACGATGCCGGTGGGCATATGGGTAATACGGACAGCAGAGTCAGTCGTGTTCACGTGCTGACCGCCTGCCCCAGACGAACGATAGGTGTCGATGCGGATATCTTTGTCTTGGATTTCGATCTCAACGTTGTCATCAATGACCGGATAGACGCCGACAGACGAAAACGATGTGTGGCGCCGGGCATTCGAATCATAAGGTGAAATCCGCACGAGACGATGCACACCGGTCTCCGTCTTCAACCACCCGTGCGCGTTATGACCCTTGATAAGCAGCGTGGCAGATTTGATGCCTGCCTCTTCACCCGACGTATATTCCTGAAGTTCAGCTTTGAACCCGCGTTGATCCGCCCAGCGCGTGTACATGCGCAACAGCATGTTCGCCCAATCCTGGCTTTCGGTACCGCCAGCGCCCGAGTGAACTTCGAGGAATGTATCGCTACCGTCCATTTCACCGGATAGGAGCGCTTCAACCTGCATCTTCTCGATGCTCGGCATCAGGCCTTTAATGGTTTCTTCGGCATCCGTGATCGTTTCCTGATCGCCCTCTTCTTCGCCAAGAGCGATCAGTTCGACACTGTCTTCCACCGATTGCTCGAAACCAGAAATAGCACCGGTCAATTCTTCCAATCGCTGCCGCTCTTGCATCAGTTTTTGAGCTTCCGCTGGGTCATTCCAGAGGTCTGCGTCTTCAGAACGAGCATTTAGATATTCTAGGCGTTTGACTGCTGTATCCCAGTCAAAGATGCCTCCTCAGCAGGGAAATGCCCTGCTTGATGTCGTCGACAATTGTCGAAATTTCCGCGCGCATGTGAACCTCTCACTTCTGCGGGACGGCGTATCGCCGGTTGATTTCGGAGTAAAGAGCCCAGACGGAAGGTCGCCTAAAACAGTCCGCCTTGACCCGATTGAATCGCCTGACGAGCGCGATCAGAGATCACGCGGCGAGGCGCTTGCGAGGGAGCCGTCGCAACCTCGGCCCCAATGACCGAATATGTATCAGCTGGGCCGGTACCAGGCTTGAAAGCTTCTGAAATAATGTTTGCACCACTGCCGGACGCACGCATGCCGGTGTTACGGTTGATCGTAACGAAATTCATGAGTTCAGGAACGCCGAACTCGATATCAGGCTGCCCTTCCAAAGCTGCGGCCATAAACTCTTTGAAGATCGGAGCGGCCAAACCACCACCCGTACTGCCTTTGCCCATAGGTGTCGGGTTGTCGAAACCAACATAGATCCCAGTGACCAGATTTGGGCTATAACCGACAAACCAAGCGTCACGCTCTTCGTTCGTGGTACCGGTTTTACCGGCGATACGGTGTCCGAGGTCCTTCAGGTTCTGCGCTGTGCCTCGCTCAATGACGCCCTCCATCATTGAGGTAATTTGATACGCGGTCATGGGGTCCAAAACCTGCTGGCGCTGATCAACAAGCTGAGGCTCGGTCTGACCAAGCCAACTCGTTGCCTGACAGCCTTCGCAAATACGAGTGTCGTGCTTGAAGATCGTTTTTCCATAACGGTCTTGCACTCGGTCGATAATGGAGGGTTGGATGGACCGACCGCCATTCGCCAGCACTGAAAACGCGGAAACCATGCGCATCACAGTCGTTTCGCCCGACCCAAGGCTCATAGCGAGAACGGGCGAAAGGTTATCATAAATACCGAATCGCTCAGCGTATTCAGCAACCAACTCCATGCCCATGTCTTTGGCTAAGCGCACAGTCATCAGGTTCCGCGACTTCTCGATACCAAGTCGAAGCGTGGATGGCCCCGCTCCATCGCCAGCGTAGTTTTTGGGCTCCCAAACCTCGCCACCGGAAATCAACTTAATCGGTGCATCAAGCACCACGGACGCGGGCGTGTAGCCATTATCCAGCGCGGCTGCGTAGACAAACGGCTTGAACGAGGAGCCTGGCTGGCGAAATGCCTGCGTGGCACGGTTAAATTCAGAGATGTCGTAGGAAAATCCGCCAACCATCGCGAGAACACGACCCGTGACCGGGTCCATGGCAACAAGCGCGCCGGAAACAGCGGGCACCTGTCGCAAAGCGTAGGAACCGCTATCGCCCTTCGGCTCGGTGTAGACCACGTCACCCACAGATAGGACGTCCGTCAAAGATCCCGCCCGAGACGCTTTTCCTTCCCTATCACGCAGTCGGAATGCCCAGCGCAACTCGTCGGCGGGAATAGTTCCGGTTTTCCGTTCAGCCGCTATCGCGCCACCAGCAGTGCGTTGTGGCTGGAGGCCAATCTCAACGCTTTCGGAATTGACCCCGATAACCACAGCCAGATCCCACTCGGGAACATCGTCTATGTCATCAATTTGCGCCAGAGCCTCGCCCCACTCTCGACCAGCCTCAATCTGGGTAACCGCGCCGCGCCATCCCCAATTGCGGTCGAAACCGATGAGGCCGTTGTGCAGTGCTTTGCGTGCATCTACTTGCAGTTCAGGATCGAGCGTCGTTCGAACCGAAAGGCCGCCCTCATAAAGCGCATCGTCTCCGTAACGCTCAATGATTTCACGACGCACTTCTTCGGTAAAATATTCTGACGCGAAGACGTACTCGCCCCGACGCCTAAAATTCACACCCAGAGGCTTGTCTTGAGCAATTGAAGCCTCTTCAGGGGTGATATAGCCGTTCTCGACCATCCGGTCGATAATCCAGTTACGTCGAGATGTGGCCGCCTCGCGATCATCAAATGGGTGGTAATTGCTGGGCGCTTTTGGCAGCGCTGCGAGGTAGGCCGCTTCGTGGAGATCAAGCTCGTTTACCGCCTTGCCGAAATAGGTAAGCGCTGCACCGGCAATACCATAGGCACCGGCGCCGAAGAAAATCTCGTTTAGGTAAAGTTCTAAAATGCGGTCTTTTGAATAGGCTCGTTCAATTCGAAACGCGAGCACCGCTTCTTTGATTTTACGATCTATCGTTCGGTCATTGGTGAGAAGAAAGTTTTTGGCCACCTGTTGAGTGATCGTTGAGGCACCAACCAGACGTCGATTTTTTCCGTAATTTTGCACATTGGTCACGACGGCGCGGCCAAGCGCCATGAAGTCCACGCCTTGGTGGCGATAGAAATTCTTGTCTTCCGCTGAAAGGAATGCCGCCTTCACGCGATCAGGCACGGCCTGTACTGGCAGGTAGAGACGGCGCTCACGTGCAAACTCGCCCATTAATTGGCCATTTGCAGAATGGAATCGCGTTGTTACCGGTGGCTCGTAGTTTGCCAAAACCTCGTAATCCGGCAGGTCCTCTGTAAGATCAGAGACGTAAACGATCACCGCGCTGGCGACCAACAAAAACGCCACTGCACCAAGACCAAAGAAATAACCTAGTAGACGCAGCATCAAATGCCCCTAATCGTGCTGACCCATCGCTCGCCACCGCGCTTCGCGCTTTATCAGGGCGATATCATGTCAGCCGTTGAATTCAAATCCGGCAACAAGGCGCAAAGCTGGAA
>JBCDLI010000059.1:0-15677 GCA_038745535.1 Pseudomonadota bacterium
AAAGGCATACCCTCGGCATGGCCGATCGTGACCCTTGAGGCATTGTCAGCCTCGGGCGATAATCCTGCTTCTCCGCGTTCAATTACCTGCAGCCGCCCGCGCAGCGGCATATGATAGAGTTGGTTGGGCTGTTCTTGTGCCCAGCGCAGACCACCGATTTCACCAAACACCTGGATTGTGAGGCCGTGCATACGGCCTAAAGCGACCGATGATGTCCACAGTCGTCCAACCGCGCCGCCGTCCATTCGGAAATTCACCATTGCATCGTCTTCCAGCTCTCGCGAAGGGATGCAGGACACGCAATCGGCGGAAACCTCGGTGACCTCTTGGCCGGTCACGAATGATGCCATGTGCATGGCGTGGATGCCGCAATCGGCGAACTGGGCAGACACTCCCGCCGTTTTCGGATCATAGCGCCAGCGCACGCGCGGATTATCGGCATCGTCGGCGTCTGCATGATGCCCGTGGGCGAATTCTGCAACCACCAGCCGAACTTTGCCAATATCGCCGCGTGCGACCATTGCCTTCATGTGCCGTACGAGCGAGTAGCCGGAATAGCCATAATTGACCGCGCAAATCCGTCCTGTGCTTTGAGAAAGCCGAACGATCTCCTCGGCTTCGTCCACAGTGATTGTCATGGGTTTTTCACACAGCACGTGAAAATCCGCTTTCAAAAAAGACTTGGCAATTTCGAAGTGGGTATCGTTCGGCGTGGCGATGGTTACCAGATCAAGGCGATCATCCCGCGAACGTTCTGCGGCTAACATCTCGCGCCAATCGCCGTAGGATCGATCGGCATTGAGGCCCAATTCCAAGCCATAGGCACGACCTGCATCGGGTCGATGATCAAGCGCACCAGCGGTGAATTCAAAGAGTCCGTCAATTGCTGCGCCTAGTCGGTGCGCGGGCCCGATCTGGCTGCCCTCACCGCCGCCGATCAATCCCCATTTCAATTTCACCATTGATCAGGCCTTTCCATTTTCAACGGATTGCCAGTGTCCGGTCTCATTTGATCTCCAAGCCGCATCGACAATACGGGCCACGGCGAGACCATCACGGAACGTGGGCCATTTGGGTTCCCCCTCAGCGATTGCTGTCAGGAAATCCTTCGCTTCAATGGTGATCTGGTCCTGATAGCCCGTGCCGTGCCCCGGTCCTTGGCAAAACGGCAAAAAGTCTGGGTGGGCTGGTCCGGCCAAGATTTTCTTGAAACCGGTGGTGCGCTCGGGATCATCGCTTTTATAAAGCCACAGCGCGTTCTGATCTTCCTGGTCAAAGCGGATCGCGCCTTTCGTGCCAACGACCTCATAAACATATCCCATCTTGCGGCCGTGGGAGACGCGGCTAAAATAAATGTGCCCCATGGCACCGCTGGCAAACCGACACATCATTTGAGCGTGGTCGTCGTTTTCCACCTCCACAGTTTTTGTACCGTCTTCGGACTTTCGAGTCTTATGCACGGTGCCGATGGAGGCCGATAGCGACGTCACATCACCGACAAGCGCGAGTGCACAATTGATCATGTGCGGTGCAAGATCGCCCATTGTTCCGACGGCACGCGATTGCGTTCGCCAATTTGCGGGTAGGTCCGGGTCGGCCAGAAAGTCTTCCGTATGCTCACCGCGGAACCACGTCACATCGCCGATTGCGCCTTCGCATATGAGTTGGCGAGCGAATTGGGTCGCCGGAGTTCTTACGTAGTTGAAGCCAACCATGTGGATTTTGCCGCTGGCTTCGGCGGCTTTGGTCATCGCTTCTGCTTCGTCCAACCTCGCGCCAAGTGGCTTTTCGCACATCACATGTTTTCCGGCTGCAAAGGCAGCTTCGGCGATTTCTCGGTGCGTCCACTGGGGTGACGCGATCACAATAGCTTCGATTTCTGGGGCGGCGACAAGCTCTCGCCAATCGGACGTGCCGCGCTTAAAACCGTAAGCGGCCCGGTATTTTTCGGCCGCCGCGTCACTGGTTGCGCATACCATTTCAAGACGCGGACGCAGTTCTGTGTTGAAGATTGCACCAACGGACGTCATTGCGACCGCGTGCGCTTTTCCCATGTAGCCGCCACCAATTATGCCGACGCCGATCCCACGCATGTGCCCCTCCCAAGACATTGACGTAATCCCCGCATCAATGCGCTGGAGATCATCAAAGAGGCCGCAATACTTGATCGTCTAAGAGGGAAGACGGAACCACAACGCTGATGGGAACAGGGCAAAAATATCTCGTTGTGGGGCGCGCCAGCATGGACCTCACCCCAGTCCCTTTCGGTACGTCAATCGAAACCGCACAAACGTTGCAAACATCGCTTGGCGGATCGGCTGCCAACATCGCGGTGGGCCTTTCCAAACTTGGATGTAAGGCCTCACTGCTAACCGCATTATCAGACGATCCCGTGGGCCGGTTCTGCCGCACTCAATTGACGCGCTATGCAGTCGACACGTCCAAAATACAAACGCTTGCCGGAGAGTGTCGGACGTCACTGGCGCTGACCGAAGCCCGGGTCGAGAACCACCAGACGCTGCTCTATCGAAATAACGCGTCCGACCTCGCGTTGTCTCTAGAACATGCGGACTCGATTGATCTGGCGGGTTTCGGCACGGTCGTCATCACGGGAACCGCACTGGCCGTCGAGCCGTCACGAACCGCTGTGTTTATGCTTCTCCGACAAGCGCAAGCGTCAGGTCTGCGGAACGTTCTCGATATCGACTATCGCGCTTACTCCTGGGCTGGTCGGTCTGAGGCATCAGCCGTGTTATGGAAGGCAATTTCGTTTTGTGATGTCGTTGTCGGCAATGATGAAGAATGGCCGCTTATTTCAAGCTCCAATGAGAGCCTACGAGAGACTGTCCAGCGGGTTGCCATAGCGAAACCACGCGGCATTTGCGTTCTAAAATTAGGCGAGCGCGGTAGCGTGACCCATTCCGACGGCGACGTCATTGAAACGCCGATCTTTCCTGTTCACGCGCTCAAGCCCGTTGGGTCAGGCGATGCGTTTCTATCGGCATTGCTTGCGTCCTTAGACGCGGGAAATGATCTACTGCTGGCGTTGCAACACGGCTCGGCTTCCGCCGCGATCACGGTGAGCAAACCCGGCTGCGCGCCTGCCATGCCAGATTGGGACGACCTGGAAGCATTCATGAAAGCCCACAACGGAACCGAGTGACACCATGCACATCCCGCCTTTTGACAATCAAAACAAACCGATCGTGGACGTCGATGACGAGCGGGTACCGCTCAATTTCTTCAACATCGTGAAGTTGAAAGGCGGCGAGACATTTAGTTACGCCGTCGAGGGCTTTGAGACTTGTGTGGTGCCTGCCACCGGCACGATAAACATCGTCAGTAATGGGGTGCAAGCAAAGGACCTCGGGGGTCGCGGAGCAGACGTGTGGGACGGCGAGCCAGAGGGGTTCTACGTTCCAACTGATGCGGGGGCCGAGTTTACGTGTGCGTCAGACAACGCCGAAGTGTTCATCGCTGGAGCGAGGTTTGATGAGACGCTCGAGCCGTTCGCTGTGCGGGCAAACGAGATTGATCTCGTTCAATACGGCTCCGACGACACCAAAACCCATCGCAAGATTAAGCATATCCTCGGTCAGAAACAGGCGGGTCGCGTTGGGCGTCTGCTCGTGAGTGAGCTTTATACCGTTGGCCAAGGCGGCTGGTCCGGCTTCCCATCGCATAAGCATGATACGGACCGTCTGCCCGACGAAACGCGACACGATGAGACCTACAATTTTCGCTTTCGACCGAAGCATGGCTCGGGCATGCAGATGCTGCAGCGGGACGAGAATGCGCCCGGCGAGGCATTTCATATTGTCGACGGTTCCACCTTTGTGATCGACAAGGGATATCACCCCTGCTGCGTGCTGCCCGGCTACGAGATGTACTATTTCACCATTCTCGGCGGGCTCTCGCAGCGACCTCTCGTCCAATATTTCCAACCGACCCACGCTGATCAGATTGAGACAATCCCCGGCATCAAGGACATGATCGCGAAGTTCAAATGAGCTCTGTTCAGTGACTTGCGCAACCCTTCATGATGTCCTCACCCCAGCCTTGCGTGATGGTTACGCTGTCGCTGGGCTGGTTGTGCTCAGTTGGGAGGAAGCAGTTGCATATGTAGACGCGGCGGAGGCGGAAAACCTGCCTGTCATTTTGCAAGCGGGACCGGGGTTTCGTGCGCACATGCCGCTGGAGGTGATCGGGCCCATGTTCCGGTATTTGGCGGAGCGGGCGTCGGTCCCAGTGGTCGCGCATTTGGACCACTCCACGGATTTAGTTGAGTGCAAAAAAGCGCTCGACGTCGGCTTCACATCGATCATGTTCGATGGGTCGAAACTGCCGCTCGCTGAAAACGTTTCGCTGACCACGAAAGCGGCCGAACTCGCGCACTCCTATGGCGCGTCGTGCGAGGCGGAAATCGGATTCGTCGGTTACGCCGAAGGCAAGCCCGGCGCACTCACAGACGTTTCGGAAGCGAAGAGAATGGCAGAAGAAACCGGTGTTGACGCGCTCGCAATTTCGGTCGGCAATGTTCACCTCCAAACGGAGAAAGCTGCGCACATTGATCGTGAGCGATTGGATGAGATCTCAGCGGCAACGAAAATTCCACTCGTGCTGCACGGTGGTTCGGGAATCTCAAGTGACGTTCGCGTCGCGATTGCCCGTGATGCCTCGGTCTGCAAATTCAACATCGGGACCGAATTGCGCCAAGCATATGGGCGTGCACTACGCGACCACTTGGCCAAAAACCCGAAGGACTTTGACCGCATCAGCATCGCGAAGGCTGTCTATCCGCAGGTCACTGCAAAAACGCGCGGAATCATCGGCGCAATAGGCCCTCGCCGCGCCTAGCCAATCGCCGCGAGTTCTTTCTCAAGATCCTTTATTTCCACGCCGCCGGCCATCAACTTGCGGATGTCCGTGCCTTCAAGCTCCGCTTTAGTGCCCGCGCCGATGACCTTGCCAAGCGCAAGGAATGTAAAGCGGTCGGCGACGAGATTGGAATGGATTTCATTGTGTGTGATGAAGATGATTGCGATATCGCCGCGCGCACGAACGCGTTTGATCGTCTTCAGCACTTCCATCTGCTGCTTTTGGCCGAGCGCTGATGTTGGCTCATCGAGGATCAGAACCTTCGCACCGAAATAGATCGCGCGGGCAATCGCCAGCGTTTGTCGTTGACCGCCAGACATCGTGCCGACGGCTTGCTGGGGATCGGAAAAATCAATCCCGATCTTCAGCATCTCGTCGTGGGCGATCTGGTCCATCTCGTCCATTTTGAGATTTCCAAACAAGCCCTTTTTCTCGCGTCCCATGAAGAAGTTACGGGTCACGCTCATGAGCTGGTTCAGCGCCAGATCCTGGTAGACAGTACCAATCCCTGCCGCTGTCGCATCACGCGGCGAGCGAAACTTCACGGGCTCGCCAGCGACGTAAAGCTGGCCCCTTGTCGGCTGGTGCACACCAGCGAGCGTCTTGATCAGGGTCGATTTGCCCGCACCATTGTCGCCTAATAAAGCGTGCACCTCGCCCGGATAGACTTCGAGGTTTACGCCATTGAGGGCTGTAAAAGGACCAAACTGTTTGACGAGGTTTTCGACGCGAAGATACGGCTGTGTCATCATGCGTTTCCTTCAATGATGTGTCGCTTTTCGCTGCCTGTCAGCTTTGCTTCCAACACAAAAAGCGTCCCGTCAAAATGTGGAAGAAGGAAAAGCATTAAATCCCTCCCGTAATACGCTTGCGGATGCGTTCATTGGCAAAGACCGCCGCAAGAAGGACGGTGCCCACAAATACGCGGAACCACGACCCATCGATCCACGGGATGAAGAAAACCGCGTTTGCCACGAGGCCCACGGTGACCGCGCCGAATACAACACCGATCACAGACCCGAAGCCGCCGGTCATGAGTGTTCCACCGACCACTGCAATGGCGATTGCCTCTAGCTCTTTCAGATTGCCCTTTGCGGCGTCTGAGGTGTTGGTGTCGAAGACCTGGCAGGCTGCGAAAACGGTCGCGCAGAATGCTGTGAACATGAAGAGCCCTATCTTCACCTTATTCACGGGCACGCCGTTTGCGCGCGCGCTTTCCTTGTTGTCGCCGGTGGCATAAATCCAATTACCGAGTTGCGTCCGGCTGAGCACGAAGTAGGCAATACCGGCGATGATGATCCACCATAAGAAACGTGCGTCAAAGCCCGTGACCCACTGATTGCCTGCACGGTTGATATTGCCGCCGAGCGCAAACCAGATGTCGAAAAACCAGCCAAAAACCTCGCCGCCCATTAGGTCAGCAAACCAGTTGGTTTCCTTATAGTCGGGTAGGCCTGAGATCTGTGTCGATTGGTTGATCAAGCGGAAGGCGACTTCTGTGGTGCCGCGCAGAAAGAATAAAAACGCGAGCGTTACGATGAAGCTCGACAGCCCGGATTTCACAACAATAAATCCGATGAACCAGCCAAGAGATAGCGTCATCAACAATGTGATAACAAACGCCGAGAACGGCGTTGCGTCGCCCAGTCCGAATGGCAAACCCCATTTCAACATCATCGCCATCGACATGCCCGCAAAGCCGATCATCGAGCCAATTGAGAGGTCAAATTCGCCTGCTATCATCAGCATGGCCGCGCCGGTCGCGATGATGCCAAACTGCGCAATGATCGCGATGTTGTTCTTCAAACCAAGCGCATTGAAGGCGCGTCCGTCGGAGGCAAAGGCGAGAGCAACAATGATGAAAACCATGACGCAGAATGCGCCGACTTCGGGCCTGCGTATAAGGCGTTGAAGCCACGACTCTTGGACAAGTCGGTCCGACTCGGTGCGACCAGACATGCGAACCTCGTTTAATTTGTGAGTAGTTCAAAGAGGCGGGAGGTCGAACCACCCGCCAAGTCGTAACCGCTTCGCTTAGCGGTTGACGCCAGCCTGTTCTTTAACAGCAGCAGCGTTTGATTGGTCCACAAAGCCGGGACCCGATGGGATGTTGGCCCCCGGCAGAAGACCTGCGTAGTTGTTGTGAAGATGCAGCGCGATCACTGGCATATAACCCTGCAGGTATTGCTGCTGGTCAATGGTGAACGCAACATTACCCGCTTCGATCAAATCCATCACGCCGGGTGAAAGATCAAAGCATGCCAGATGCACGTCTGCACCAACGTCGGAGATCGCCTTTTGGGCGGCTTCACACACGTGTGGGCCTACGGCCAAAACACCGTCGATCGATTCGTCCGCCTGCAGAGCAGCCGCGGTCCGCGTTTCGATCTGAGCAACATCGTTGGAAACGTCGATCATGTTCAGATCGCCACCGAGGCCGGAGAAATAACCTTCGCAACGGTCAACAAGTGCGGTGTTAAATGCCTCCTGGTTTAGGCAAAGGCCGTTTGTGACGCCTTCAGTTTTTGCGCGATCACCTGCGCGTTCACCGGCCAAACGTTCCGGCTGACCCACGTGCATGAGTGCGCCAACGTCTGCCGATGATTCTAGGCCTGAATTCATCGTGATCACCGGAACACCGCTTTCGACGGCTGCTTTGATCGACGGTCCAAGCGCATCGGCATCTGGAAGTGATACAACAATACCATCGGGCTGGGTCGCAGCGGCTGCTTCGATCAGCTGTGCCATGCCGGCCATGTCACCGGATGCATCGAAGTTGTATTCCAGCGTTGCGCCCACGTCCTCAGCGGCGTCGCGACCGCCTTTTTCGACCACTGGCCAGAACGGATCTGTGCCTTGCGTGTGTGTAATCATCACGTAACGTTCGGCCATCGCGCCCGTTGTCACGGCTGCAAGCGCAGTTGCTGCGAGCAGAAGTTTTTTCATGTTGTTTTCCTCCCTAACATGAATGCCCCGAAGAGCGATTTTCCGGCCAAAATCCGAAGCCGGTATATGCTTTGGAGTTCGCTTGCGGCTCCTCTCCGCCATCAAACTCCGAGATTTCAAAGTACTTGACCAAAAGACCTAAGACAACAGTCGTGCTTTAATCATCAACTCGTTCATGGCGATCTCCACGACTTCGCCAGTGAGATTGGATTGCGTTGCTGCGTTGGCGAGCATCATGGCGCGCAGGCCGTCTATCGCGTTGACCGGCATGTCCTTGCCCGAGCGCACACAGTCGAGAAATGTCTCGATCTCAGCGACGTAACTTTCAGCATAGCGATCCATGAAAAACTCTGGCAGCGCATCCTTCCCATCATGGCTGTCACCGTTCGCTAGTGTGACAGAAGTTTTTGGCACGTTGTTTGAGATCAACATGCCTTGTGATCCGAACGCCTCTATCCGTTGATCGTAGCCAAATGCGCAGCGGCGCGAATTCACGATGATGACCAATACCCCGGAAGCTGTGCGCATGATGACTGTGGCGCTGTCCACATCGCCAAGCGTGCCAATCTCCGGGTCAACGACGCTTGAACCGTTGGCGACAATGGATACGGGCTCTTCGGTCAAAATGGATCGCGCCATGTCGAAATCATGGATCATCATATCGCTGAAAAGACCGCCAGACTTCGGAATGTACTCCAGCGGCGGCGGATAAGGATCGCGGCTTGTTATGATGAGCTGCTCTAGCGTGCCAATCTCGCCCGACTTTACCCGTGCGCAAAGCGCGCCGTGGTGCTTGTCAAAACGACGATTGAAGCCGAGAAAAACGCGCTTGGAGCCGTCATCACCGAGCGCATCGATGCAATTCTGCGCATCTTCTAAAGAGTTAGATAGGGGCTTCTCACAGAACACAGCTTTGCCAGCTTGGTGGGCTTTCAAGATCAGCTTTGTGTGGGTGTCAGAAGAGGTCACTACCATCACCGCGTCGACATCTGGATGATTGATTGCATCCTCGGCGGTGCCAATAACCTTTGCACCTGTAGCGTCGCCAAGCCGTTGCGCCACCTCCGTAACCTGATCAAATACGCAGACAATCCGCGCATCGGCCTGAGCAATCGCATCGGCGTGCACCTGACCCATGCGACCCGCTCCCAGTAGCGCGATCCCGATCAAAACAGGCCCTCATGGCGTACAGCCTGTTGCCAAAAAACCCGGTCCATCGTCCTCCCCACACGCCAAAACGGTCAATTCTGCTCTTGCGCTGGTTTCGACGTTAGGCGTAACGATTGACGCAGCTAAGCCTGCGATTTGACGGGAAGCCATCAGGACCACCATGAGCAAGAAAACTACACTCGATGAAATTGCACACGCTGCCGGAGTAAGCGTTGCCACTGTCGATCGGGTTGTAAATGGTCGTGGCGGAGTGTCACCAAAGTCCGAAGCCAAAGTGCTGGAGTGGGCGACAAAGCTCAATTTGGATCGTATCGCGTACCGCAAACACATGCGAACGCTGCGAATCGCAGTGCTCATACCACCGCCGCAGGACCCGTTTTTCGTCCGCATGCGCGATTCTGTTCTGCGCATGAATGCGGCGTTGGCGGAGGCCAAAGTCTCAAGCTTCATCCAGCATATTGATCGAGCAGACATCAAATCCATCCGCGAGCGCATTCAATCGGTCGCAACCGGCTATGACGGCCTCATAATCTGCGCACCGGCGGAAGATGCGATCATGTCCGCTGTAGAGAAAATCGCCGCGAAGATGCCCGTGGTCACGCTTGTAACTGATCTTCCGGGCACCGGTCGTCACGCTTATGTGGGTCCCGACAATCACAAAATGGGGCGTCTTGCCGGGGAACTTATGGGGCGCTTTTTGGGTGCCGACGGTGGCGACGTGATCGCGATGATGGGCCTTCGCAAACAGCAGGACCAAAAGCACCGTCAAGCAGGACTTCGAGAAGTGCTAGCAGAGCGCTTTGCGAAAGTGCAGATCGTCGACGGTTTCGAAGCATATGATAACCCCGAACGCGTGGCGATGCAGATGCTCCAAGCTTTAACGGACCACCCCAATGTTCGCGGCGTTTACAATCCCACAGCGGGCAATATTGGCGTCCGCAAGGCGATTGAAGCTCTCGGCATACAGCATCACATCGTCATCGTGACCCACGAACTTACGCCGGAACGCAAGGACTTGCTCACTGCCGGCAAAATTGATGCCGTCATCGACCAGAACCCGGATCTTGAAGCCCGACGCGCTCTGGAAATCATCGCAAATCATCACGGGCGCCCAACATCACTGACGGACGAGGCTTTCACGCCTTTCAGCCTTTTCCTTCGAGAAAACGTCTGAACTGCCCACGCGACCGGTCTTTCCAGCGAAAATTCCATCAATTCTTCAGATTGGCTCGCAGAGACGGTGGTTTATCTTCATCGGCAATGAGGAGGGCATCACATGAATATTCAACGGAAAAATCGAGCGAGCTATTTTCGGGAAAACGACTGTCACCTAGCTGACTTCGCAGCGATCGTCAGTCAAGAGACCGACGCCTCTACAGTTGTTCACGCCGAAGAGGTCGTCAGCAATATCCCGGTCTATGACGCGGGTCGACTGGAACCATTGTTGACCGATAGCGGCTCGAAAAGGGTCGTCATGGCGGAGTTCGCTCACGTGTTGCTGGAAGGCCCGGGTGTCTTGACGCTAAAGGGCGTCTATGGCGACACCGACGTGCTTGATGAAGCGACCGAAGTCTTTTCCAAAATCATCGCCAGCGAGAAAGAGAAAGCCGGTGGCGGTGCCGACCACTTCGCGAAGTCCGGTGCCAACGATCGCATTTGGAACTCGCTGCAGAAGCTATGCATCAAGGCGCCGGATGTTTTTGCGCGCTACCATGCTAGGCCCACCATTGATGCGGTCTGCGAGGCTTGGCTGGGGCCGAACTATCAGATGACCGCGCAGGTCAATCTTATTCGTCCCGGCGGCGAAGCACAGCAACCCCATCGTGATTACCACCTTGGATTTCAAACTGCGGAAATCAGCGCGTCCTATCCCGCTCACGCCCATGCGCTGTCGCCAGTCATGACGCTGCAAGGCGGTATCGCTCACGTGGACGTGCCAATCGAAGCGGGGCCGACGAAACTGTTGCCGTTCTCGCAGCTCTATGGGCCCGGTTACGCCGCTTGGCGACGCGATGATTTCCGTCATTATTTTGAGGATCACCACGTGCAATTGCCGCTCGAAAAAGGGGATGCCATCTTCTTTAATCCCGCCCTCTTCCACGCAGGCGGTGCGAACAAATCAGAAGACATTCATCGGCTTGTGAACTTGTTGCAGGTGTCATCTGCTTTCGGGCGCGCAATGGAAACGGTGGACCGATTTGCAATGTGCAAGGCGCTTTACCCTGCCTTGAGAACGCTGAGACAAAGAAACGAACTCACAGAAATCGAAGTTCAAGCGGCAGTCGCCGCTTGCGCAGAAGGGTATTCGTTTCCAACAAATCTCGACAGCGATCCACCTGTCGGTGGCCTCGCGCCGAAGACGCAAAACGGCATTTTTCACGAAGCCCTTGCCAGTGATTGGGAAGAAACTCAATTAAATCTGGCTTTAGATGAACTCTTTAGCCGTCAACGTGCGCCGCTGGTGTTTGGGTAGCACTGGCCTGTGCATCAGAGCTAAGGCCAGATGAACCGGCCGCGCGATACCAGCGAACCAAGGCATTACGCTCGGACTTCTCCATACTTGTGATGTTTGCCGGCGGCATTGCATGACTAACTGCTGATTGGAGATAGATCGCGCGAGCGTTGCGTGCGATGTCGGCATCGGTTTCGAGCAAAACGCCTTTGGGCGACCATCGGATACCGGGCCAAACCGGTTCCCGTGCATGGCACATGGAGCAGCGGCCCTGAACAATGTCTCGCGCATTTTCGTAGCCGCTCGCTGACACGAATCTCAACTCATGGTCTGTAAGCGGCCGCGCTTCGGCTTCCTCCACCGGGCCGAACATGGAAGCCGTAGAGAGCCATGCGATGATCAAGAAAATCACGACCGTCGCCGCCCATGTCCAATTCGGATTGCCTTTGCGAGCGTGACGCGTATTGAAGTAGTGGCGGATGGTGACGCCCAATAGGAACACAAGGGACGCGATGATCCATGAGAACTCCGTCGCAAATGCCAGTGGATAGTGGTTCGACAGCATCAAGAATATGACGGGCAGCGTCAGATAGTTGTTATGCGTTGAACGCAGTTTTGCGATCTTCCCATACTTTGCATCGGGCACCCTGCCCGCTTTTAAATCAGCCACCACGATGCGCTGGTTCGGCATAATGATGAAAAAGACGTTTGCGGTCATGATCGTGGCGGTAAACGCGCCAAGATGCAGAAGTGCTGCCCGTCCGGTGAAGATTTGATGGTATCCCCACGACATCGCAACAAGCATTCCAAAGAGCAGCAACATCAGTGTTGTCGGCTTTTCGCCCAGGGGCGATTTGCAAAGGAAATCGTAGATGATCCAGCCGATGGTCAGAGACCCAGCCGAGATCGCGACGCCCTGCCAGAGCGCGAGGTCCATCTTTTCGGGTTCAATCAGGTAGATTTCCCCACCGACCCAGTAGACTATGGCAAGGAGTACTGCGCCGGAGATCCACGTCCAGTAGCTCTGCCATTTGTGCCAAGTCAGATGCTCGGGGAGTCGGTCGGGCGCGACGAGGTATTTCGTCGTTTGATAGAACCCGCCGCCGTGTACCTCCCACTCTTCGCCAGAGGCTCCTGCGGGCATATCTTTGGCTTTTTGCAGGCCAAGGTCGAGTGCGATGAAGTAGAAAGACGCGCCGATCCAAGCCATTGCAGTGATGACATGAAGCCATCTTACTGCGAAGGCAAACCAATCCCACATGACTGCAAAATCGTACATCGTTGTCCGCCTCAGCTTCCTCGATACGTTGAATAGCTGTAGGGCGAGACGAGCAGTGGCACGTGGTAATGATCGTCCTCTGCCATGCCAAACCGAAGTGGTATCTGGTCCAGAAAAAACGGATCGGGCAATGAAACCTCATTTGCTCGAAAGTAATCACCGATGAAGAACACAAGCTCGTAGGTGCCAAGCTTGAATTTGTTCTCCGGCAAAATCGGAGTGTCTGTTCGACCGTCCGAGTTCGTCATCGTTTCAGCGATTTTCTTGTGGCTATTTCCCGAGACACGGTAGAGCGCAATCTTCACGTTGTTGGCTGGAGCACCGCGCGCTGTGTCCAAAACGTGCGTCGTCAAAAAACCTGCCATAAAGAACGTTCCGGCCTTCTATATCTCGTGCTACGTGATGCAGCGAAATAACCGCATACAGACAACGTCTTGCAAGAGGGATGCCATACCAGTGACTCTATATCGCTACCCCCGCGATTTACGAGGTTATGGCCAACACGCGCCAGACCCGCAATGGCCGGGAAACGCAAAGATCGCAGTGCAAATGGTGTTGAACTACGAAGAAGGGGGCGAGAACAATATTCTCCATGGGGATGCTGCATCTGAAGCTTTTCTGTCGGAAATCGTGGGCGCTCAAGCATGGGCGGGTCAACGTCATGCCAATATGGAGAGCATTTACGAATACGGCGCCCGCGCAGGTTTTTGGCGGCTCCATGGATTGCTCAAGGATTTGCCGATCACCGTTTATGGCGTGGCGACTGCACTCGCTCGTTCGCCAGAACAGGTTGATGCCATGCTCAAAGCGGATTGGGAGATCGCATCGCACGGGCTGAAATGGATCGAGTACAAGGATTTCACCGAGGCCGAAGAGGCTGAGCACATGCGCGAGGCAATTCGGCTCCATACGGAAGTCGTGGGCTCTCCTCCGCGCGGTTGGTACACGGGACGCTCGTCAATCAACACGGTGAGGCTCGCATCCCAGTTAGGTGATTTTGCCTATGTTGCCGATAGTTACGCCGATGACCTGCCCTATTGGGTCCAGTTTGACGGAAGGCATCAGCTGATCGTGCCCTACACACTGGATGCCAATGATATGAGGTTTGCAACTCCTCAGGGATTTAACAGCGGCGACCAGTTTGAGCAGTACCTGAAAGACAGCTTCGAGGTCCTCTATGCCGAGGGTGAAGCGGGCGCACCGAAGATGATGTCAATCGGTCTTCACTGTCGCTTGGTTGGGCGACCCGGTCGCATCGCAGCGCTGCAACGCGTCCTTGACCACATGAAAAGCCACGAAGGTGTATGGTTTGCAACACGATTAGAGATCGCGGACCACTGGGCCAAAACGCATCCGCCTCTGACGGAGGACCTGACACCGAGCAAGCTGCAGCGATCAGACTTCGTTGACGCCTTTGGCAGCGTTTTTGAACACTCACCATGGATTGCCGAAGGCGCGTATGATCTGGAACTCGGCCCAGCGCATGACTGCGCGGTTGGTATTCACAATGCGCTTTGTCGCGTCTTCCGGTCTGCAAGCGCTGACAAACGCATGGGAGTGCTGCTTGCGCACCCGGACTTGGCGGGAAAACTTGCCGCTGCAAAACAGCTAACAGCGGAGTCGACGTCGGAACAAGCGTCGGCTGGATTAGACGCGTTGACTGATCAGGAGAGAGCGGATTTTTCTGCGTTGAACCAAAGATATACCGACAAGTTTGGCTTTCCGTTTATCATTGCTGTACGCGATCATAACAAGCAGTCGATCCTCCAAAACTTTCAGAAACGGCTGGAGAATACCGCTGAGGATGAGTTTGAGACCGCCTGCCTACAGGTGGAGCGGATCGCTCAGATACGGCTGGAACACATGTTCGAAATAAGGAAATAAATGCGTGGTCAGCGTCGAGTCCCTTTCTCCCGACATTCCACTTTTTGCACGCACGGGCGTGAACCTTGCTTCTGCGGGCTTAGGAGCAACAGCACTTCATTGTTCTGATGAGTTTTTTGCGCCGCTTGAGCGGATGCTTCATGACCATCCGCCGGTCTATATCGAAGGCAAATTTGATGATCATGGCAAATGGATGGACGGGTGGGAAACTCGGCGGCGGCGGCACGGCGGTCATGACCACGCAATCATCAAGCTCGCCGCTCCCGGTCGTATCATTGGATTTGACGTAGACACGTCGCACTTTACCGGGAACTTCGCACCCGCAGTTATGATCGAAGGCGCACAGCTTTTCGACAGCGACCCGGATGATGATACGCGGTGGATTAACGTGCTGCGCCACCGACCCCTTGGCCCCGATGCGCACCATTACTTCTCGTGCGATAACTTCGACACGTTTACGCATCTTCGGGTTCACATCTTTCCCGATGGCGGTGTGGCGCGGCTTAGAGTGTTTGGTGTTCCAGAACTCGATGCGCTGAACGCCAAAGGTCAAATTGATCTCGCATCGGCTTTGAATGGCGGCCGCATATTGGCGTTTTCAGACGCCCATTTTGGTGACTACGCACGCCTTCTTGCCCCTGCACCATCAATCAATATGGGCGATGGCTGGGAGACAAGACGGCGGCGGGAACCGGGATATGATTGGATTCTCATCGCCCTTGGCGCGCGGGGCAGAATTGAAAAAGTGATACTCGATACGGCGTTCTTCAAAGGAAATTATCCAGACAAGGCATGGATACAGGCGGCTGATATGGGCAGCTTTGGCGATGGCTTGACCGATGCACTCGTCACCGACGCAATGTTTTGGAAGGAGCTGCTTCCGCGCCAACAGCTTGGGCCAGATCAAACCCATGAATATAAAGACCAAGTGGTCGATTTGGGATCGGTAACCCACATCCGGTTGAACATTCAGCCAGATGGCGGGATCGCACGTCTCCGCCTCTTTGGAACGCCAGACTCCTGATGCGGACTATTTCGGTTAAACCGCTTACCGCTAACGCGTTCGCG
>JBCDLI010000060.1:0-14719 GCA_038745535.1 Pseudomonadota bacterium
CAACGGCAAATAGCGGCTCGCCGGTGAGGATAGGCGCGATGTCGTTATGGCCGGGAATGTCTTGAGCCAAATAGATACCCGCAACGCCGGGCATGATGCGCGCTTCTTCTGCTTGGATATCCCGCAGCAGGCCCTGGGCCACCGGTGATGTGATAAGAGCTGTGTGCAACGTAGCCGGAAGATCGGGCATATCGTCGATGTAAATGGCTTCGCCTGAGACGTGCTTCGCAGCGCTATCGTGCGCGACGCCTTTGCCGACAATTGTGCGCTCAACCACATGGGGAGTGACGGGACGAACATTCATGCCATCACCTCAACGCGTTCGCCGGCGAAATCGTGCGCGAGACGAAGGGGCAAGCCTTCGGCGACATCCATCCGGTATTCGGCGCTGCCGCGCCAATCGCTCAGCGCTGCAAAGTCGTTCTCAATTTCCGCGCCTGCTTGCATACAAGTGGTAGTGTCGAGCAGCTTACCCGTGAGTGCCTTTTCAACGGATGTTGCACGCTTGGGAATGGCAGCCATGCCGCCATAGGCCACACGTGCAGCCATTATACGATCGCCATCAAGTTCGAGTGCAAACGCGCCGCAAACAGTCGAAATATCTTGGTCATACCGTTTGGAGATTTTCCAGACGCGGAAATGTGTTTGGGCTTTCTTTCGCGGCAACGTGATCGAAACGATGACTTCATCTGGCCGAATCACAGTCTTGCGATAATCGAGAAAGAAATCTTCGAGCGGCAAGGTGCGTTGGCCATGGGCGTACGATGCCAGCGTGATTTCTGCGCCCAGAGCGATCAACGATGGCGGACCATCGCCAATAGGACTCGCGGTCGCGATGTTGCCCCCAACGGTTCCCATGGAACGGATTTGCACAGACCCGAAACGGCTCAACAGTGTCGCGAGCGAGGGATAGTCGGCCGCGACAAGTTCTTTCATCTCGTGCCAAGTCGCGGCTGCGCCGATCTCAAAAACCGTATCGGTCGCTTGGCAGACACGTAGCTCATCGACGTTGCCCGTGGCGATAATATCGCTCCAGCGATCTTCAAAAGCCGCATGCGCGACGCCGAGGTCTGTGCCGCCGGCTAGGATGAGCGCGTCGGGATTTTCCGCCTTCAGCACCAAGAGTTCATTGAGCGAGCGCGGTCGATGGTAGGTGGAACCCGAGCATGAAGTGTTTTCAGTCACTGTTAAAATCGCAGGGGCTTCTATTAAGTCACAACGACCGGCAGCATCCTGAATTGCTTCGACAATCGGCCGATAACCGGTGCAGCGGCAAAGATTTCCGGCGATTGCTTCGTGAATTTCCTCTTCGCGCGGCGATGCGTTGCTGGCGAGCAAACCGGTCGCTGCCATGACAAATCCAGGTGTGCAAAAACCGCATTGGGATGAGCCATTGCAAGCCATTGCCGATTGCAATGCAGACAACTGGCCGTCAGATTTTAATCCTTCCACGGTCGTAATGCTGGCACCGTCAGCCTGCCCAACGGTCATGATGCAGGAATTTGCCGCTACGGGCTTTCCGCCGTTTGTACCAATTCGCTGGAGCAACACCGTGCACGCTCCACAATCGCCCTCCGCACAGCCCTCTTTGGTGCCACGCGCTTTTTGCGTATCGCGAAGATAGTTCAACACAGTTGTGTCGGGTCGAACGCTTGTCGTGGTTTCGAGCCCATTCAATAAAAACGAAGTTTCAGCCGCCATCTTTGCCTGCCAGACTTCCTCCAGGCACAGCATAGCCACCACTTTCGCATAGGTTCAAGCGCAAGGAATATTCACTATTGCCGCATCATTAATCATGGGCTGGCCAATGCGGCGTGATCCTTGCCTTTCCCGACACAGTAGCGAACAAGTGCTTGGAGATCACAAGTGAGCATAGTGGGTTGGAAAACATAAGAAAAATTACCGCGGACAACTCAGGGCCAATGACTTTTCGCGGCACGAACACCTATGTCATTGGCACCGATGAGCTTTGCGTTGTTGATCCGGGACCGGACGATGACAAGCATCTTCGCACGATTGTCGACATCATCGCCGGTCGGCAGGTCAAGTGCATACTGATCACCCATACGCACACGGACCACACGGCACTCGCGTCGCGCCTTCAAGATAAGGTTGACGCGCCCGTTTGGGGTTGCGGCAGACACTTTTGGTTCAGGGATTTGGAGCAGGGCGAGACCCATCACCTTTCCGAAGCAACGGACCATACATACACGCCTGATCATGAAATGACGGATGGTGAGGCGTTTGGTATTGGAAGCGACAACCTGCAGATTACGGCTGTTGCGATGCCGGGCCATACCGCGAATCATCTGTGTTTCGACATCAGCGGCGAAGCCCTGCTGAGCGGAGACCACGTCATGGGCTGGGCGACGACAATCATCGCGCCGCCGGATGGATCAATGCGTGCCTATCTTTCATCTCTCGATAAGTTGCTTCAACGGGATGACAGGCTTTTTCTCCCCGGTCACGGCGATGCTATAACAGAGCCCGCGGCGCTTCTTCGCGGACTAAAAGCGCACCGAAAGATGCGCGAGCGCGCAGTCATCGAATGTCTAGAGCGTGGCCAGGTGACCATACCGGAAATCGTTGAGCGACTTTACCGCGACACCGACAAGCGTCTGCATGGTGCGGCTGCCCTATCGGTTCTCGCCCATATTGAAATGCTGATTGATGAAGGCCGTGTCGTGCGCTTGGATGGGGTCAGCGTCAAGGGTCGGTACGCTATTGGGTGATCTCGCCAATTAACAGCGCGTCCAGTCGGGCTTGAAGCCGCGCGATGAGCTTTGCATTTTTAGCGAGGTCGTGATCTTTTTCGATTGCCCGTGATCGCATATCGACGAAAACCGTTTCGCCCTCATCTGTAAGCCTCACAACAAGCTCGTGCGGCCAGAGCGCGAAAAAGGTGTTCCAATCGTACTCAATGAAGATGTCGTCGTTTGCGCCGATCCGACCGCGTTGAACGCGTTCGCTGAGCCCGTTTTCCTCCATCACCTGCTTTGTAGCGTCATACACGCGTACGAAGTCGGCTTGGTAGCGCTGCCCGCTCAGTTCCGGGTAGCCGTCACGCAGGGTCGACGCCACGATGGCACGTGCATCGCCCGCGATATCGCGCAATTCATCGAGAAAGAGCGGAGGCACGATAAGGTCAGTGCTCGTGTCAGCTTGTCGCGGATAGCGCAAATAATCAGCGCCCATGGCGATGTAGGGAACCAGCACCACGGTGCACAAAAAGAGCGCACCGCTGACCTTGCGACCACCTTTTGTGCCGCGCACCCACAAACTCCGCATGCCGATCAGGGTCAAAAAAAGCGCGACAATCGCGGCCCATAGGACAACCCAATAGAGAAGCACGTACCCATCGCGATCAATGAGTTGAAGTTGGACACTGACGAAGACCGCGACACCTAAAAACGGCAAGAACTTCGCGAGCCTGAGAGCCCAACGCGCAGAGGCGGACGGTAGTCTGGGCGGTAGTGGACGCATCAGGCTGCGGGTGCGCTTCCGATTCTTATTGCGGCTTGGGCAGCGGCTAGCTTTGCAACCGGCACGCGGTAAGGCGAGCATGAAACGTATTGCATGCCTAGTTCTTGGCAAAACTGGATGGAAACCGGATCACCGCCATGTTCGCCAGAAATTGAGAGTGAAAGTTCCGGATTTACGCGCCTGCCCTTCTCTGCGGCGATACGGATCAATTCACCAACACCCTCCACATCGAGATTGATAAACGGGTCCATCGCGACCACGCCTTCGCGAATGTACTTTGACATCACCACGGACGCGTCATCGCGCGAAAGGCCGAGGGCAGTTTGGGTGAGATCGTTCGTGCCGAAGGAGAAAAAGTCGGCGACCTCCGCGATGAAATCCGCGCGAATGGCCGCGCGTGGAACCTCAATGATGCAGCCGACAAGGTAATCGAACGGCTTGCCCTTTTCCTCAATGATCTTCGACGCGATACGATCAATTCGCTGCCTGATGTGCCGTAGCTCATTGTTGTAGGCGATGAGCGGTACCATGATTTCTGGCACGACCGGTAGACCCGTTTTATCGCCTGCCAGGACTGCGGCCTCGAAGATCGCGCGCACCTGCATGTCGGCAATCTCCGGATAAGTGATCGCAACCCGTGCACCGCGGTTACCAAGAACGGGATTTAAATCGCTCAATTGCGTCAATCGTTCTTGCAGCTGATCGAGCGTAATTCCTAGTTTTTCCGCGACCTCGCGCTGTTCGCTCGCACGATGGGGCAAAAACTCAGAAAGGGGCGGGTCAAGAAGGCGGATGGTGACCGGTTTTCCCGGCATCGCGAGGAAGAGCTTCACGAAGTCTTCGCGCTGCATTGGCAAAAGCTCGTTTAGAGCCGCGGACCGTTCACCAGCATCTTTGGCCATGATGAGCTGGCGCATCGCGAACAGCCGCTCTTCATATTCCTGGAACATGTGCTCGGTCCGGCATAGACCTATGCCTTCGGCTCCAAAGGAATCCGCCACCATTGCGTCTTCGGGAAGATCGGCGTTTGTGCGCACCTGCATTCGGCGCTCGGCGTCTGCCCACTCCATGAGCTCGGCAAAATCGCGGCTAAGGCGCGGCTGAACCATGGGCAGTGAACCCGCCATAACCTCACCTGTGTTGCCATCAATCGTAATTAAATCGCCGGGTTTGAATGTCTGGCCCGATGCACTCATTTCTCCAGCCTGAACATCAATCCGTATTTGACCAGCACCGGTAACACATGGCTTACCCATGCCTCGCGCTACGACGGCCGCATGGCTGGTCATTCCACCGCGTGAGGTGAGCACGCCTTCAGAGGCGTGCATGCCATGGATATCGTCGGGATTGGTTTCGGGTCGCACAAGTATAACGCGCTGGCCTGTTTCACTGGCCTCAACTGCATCATGCGCCGTAAATACGATTTGCCCGGTTGCTGCGCCAGGCGCTGCCGGAAGGCCTCTGCCAATAACGGGCCGTCGCGCCTTCGGGTCAATGCCTGGGTGCAGAAGCTGGTCGAGTGAAGCCGGATCCACCCGGAGCAACGCTGTCTTTCGCGAAATCACTTTCGCCTTCGCCATTTCAACAGCAATGCGAATTGAGGCGGTTGCCGAGCGTTTTCCGTCGCGCGTTTGCAGGAGCCAGAGATGGCCATCTTCAATGGTAAATTCGATATCCTGCATGTCGCCAAAATGGCGTTCAACGCGATGTGCAAGCGCCTGCAAGCCTTTGAAAACCTCAGGCAGCAGTTCTTCCAGCGAGAGTTTTGCCTGATCGAGCGCCTTCCGCGCTGCCTTGGTAATCGATCGTGGCGTCGTGAACCCGGCGACGATGTCTTCACCCTGCGCATTTGGGATAAACTCGCCGAAAAGCGTGTCCTCACCTGTCGATGGATCGCGTGTAAATGCGACCCCTGTGCCGGATGTCTCGCCGCTGTTGCCAAATACCATGGCTTGGATTGTTACCGCGGTGCCCCACTCGTCGGAGATGTTGTGAGCAGCGCGATACACGCGAGCGCGTGGGCTATTCCAGCTTTCAATGACGGCAATGATGGCAGACCAAAGCTGCTCATAGGGGTCTTGGTGAAATTCCACATCGTAGTCTTCGAGCATCGCCGCTTTGTAGGCAGCGATCAGCTCGCGCATTTCTTCAGCGCTTAAGTCCTGAAGATCGCCTAGCTCGTACTTTTCCAGAAGGTTCTCGTGAACCTCTTCATAGGCACTGTGATCGACCCCTTGCACGACCGTCCCGTACATAGCGGTGAAGCGGCGTAGCGTGTCGAGTGCGAACCAGTCATTTCCAGTTTGGCGGCCCAAGGCGTCGGCTGTGTCGGTATTCATCCCAAGATTAAGGATCGTATCCATCATCCCTGGCATCGATGTTCGTGCGCCCGAGCGAACTGAAATCAACAAGGGCTTTTCGGTTGAGCCGAACTTCTTACCGGTTTGCTTTTCGAGCTTGCCCAGCGCCAGCACGACGGCCTGCTTGATCTCATCGGGCAAGACACCGCCATTTTCATGAAATGCACGACCGATTTCGGTCGTGATCGTAAACCCGGGTGGAACAGGTAAGCCCGAAGAGGCCATCTCAGCCAGGTTTGCCCCTTTACCGCCCAAAATATCGCGATCGGTCGCGCCGCCATCCGCTTTGCCGTCACCAAAGGCGTATATCCACTTAACAGCTGCCGCTGGACGCTCTTTCGCTATTTGGAGCCCGTCTGATCGTACAGAAGCTTGCGACATTTCGCGGTTTATTTCCCGTCAGTTGGCTCTCAAGGCGTCATTGCCTTTGATTTTGTGCACTGCACAATAGCACAGATCGCTACAGATTGAAATCTTCTCACACTATAAGCCCACAGCCGACCGTTAACTGGCCTCACGGATCTCTTCGGCTTCGCGCAGATCGACTGAGACAAGCTGTGAAACACCCTGTTCGGCCATCGTGACACCAAAAAGGCGATCCATCCGCGCCATGGTGATCGGATTGTGCGTGATGATTACAAAGCGCGTTTCGGTTTGGCGCGTCATTTCATCCATGAGATCGCAAAACCGTTCCACATTCGCATCGTCCAGCGGCGCATCCACCTCATCCAGCACGCATATTGGCGCGGGGTTGGTTAAGAAAACAGCAAAGATGAGCGCCATCGCCGTCAATGCCTGTTCGCCACCGGATAGAAGCGTCATGGTTTGCGGTTTTTTGCCGGGCGGTCGCGCGATGATTTCTAGACCAGCTTCCAGCGGGTCGTCATTCTCAACCAATTGAAGTTCAGCTGTGCCGCCACCAAAAAGGTGAGTAAAAAGTCGTTTGAAGTGTACTTGCACGTCCTCAAAAGCAACGAGAAGGCGCTCACGACCCTCGCGATTTAAAGACGAGATCCCAGACCGCAGTTCACGGATCGCTTCGATGACGTCTTCGCGTTCATTGACGATTTCATCGCGCCGCTCGACGAGGTCGACCTGCTCTTCCTCAGCACGCAGGTTCACTGCGCCGAGGCGCTCACGGTCCACCTTCAATCTTTCAAGCTTTTTTTCCAACGGGCTTAGATTTGGAAGTTCGTCATCGGGCCCGAGGCCCGTCAATCCGAAGATGGTGTGTGGCTCTTTGTTGAAAGTCTCAACGATCCGCGCTTCGATGTCGGAACGACGCTGCTTCGCGGCAACCAAACGCTCCTCAATCCGCGCCCGCGCCTCACGTGTTTCAGACAGGTCTGTGATGCAGTCCGTTGCCATGCGGTCCGCAGTACGCGCGTCGGTTTCGGCAAGCGCAAGCTTATCGGCGGCAGCCTTGCGTACGCTTTCTGCCGCTTCGATCTCTTTGATTAAAGCCCGCTTTTTGACCTGAAGCTCTTCTGGTCCGCCGTCCAACTCAGCTGCGGTACGTTCAGCTTCATCGCGGCGTGAGGTCAGCGTTTCTATCTGAGCGTGGCTGTTTAATTTCCGCCTTTCCCACGTAGTCAAATCGTTCGAAATTGACTGAACGCGATCACGGCGAAATTTCTGTTCCCGTGTCAGACCCTCATAGGTAGCCGTGGCTTCGGCCAAGACACCGCGCAGTTGGCTTACGACAGCTTTTTGGCTTTCCAGCTTGGCATTTAGCGCGGTCAGGTCAGGTTCAGCGTCGATCGCAGCGTCAACCTCGATGATCAGCTTCTCCGCATCGACCAAATCATTTGAGACGCTGGACAACTGCTCTTCAAGGATGGCGCGTTTCTGTGCGTATCCGCCCGCTTGGCGTTCCGCGTCGGCGAGCTTCTCGCGTGCGTCTCGCGCCTCGCCTTGTGATTTTCGAAGACTTTCGCGCGCCTGCTTCTCGCTGGCGCTGGCCTCCGTGATCTTGCGTTCCGCAGTAGCTAGATCAGCCTCGATTTCCGACAACGAAGTCCTTTTTTCCGCAATTTCACTGTCGAGTTCGGCCAAACGATTTTTCTGTGCGAGCCGTTGCGCTGCTGCCGTGGGCGCATCGGCTGCCACGCGCAACCCGTCCCAGCGCCACAGGTGACCGTCACGGGTGACCAAGCGCTGCCCGACTTTCAGTCCAGTGCTGAGGCGATCTCCTGTCGCAACATCCACGACAATACCAATCTGACGAAGCCGACGTTCAAGCGCGCCTGCGCCATCCACATAGTCAGCAAGACTTGCAATGCCTTCTGGAAGTTCTGGGTCATCGGCGGTTGAAGCGGAGCCTCGCCAATGGGCGGCCGCGCCCTCGTCGGTTGAAATCTCGAGGTCGTCACCAAGCGCCGCACCGAGCGCAGTTTCGTATCCTTTCGTAACCGTTATCGACTCTATGATCGCGGGAAACAGATCAGACCTGCCCGCATTTAAAAGGTTTGCGAGTGTCCGCGCCTCGGCTTCCAGAGCATTTAAGTCCGACCGCTTTTCCTGCACACTTGGCCGGATCGTTCGTTCGGCTTCCCGTGCATTTGCTGTCGAGTTTTCCGCATTCTGGACTGCGCGTTCGGCCTCTTTGACCCGCTCATCGGCTGCAGTCACTGATTGCGCATGTGCCGCCGGATCTGGAAGCGACCTGATTTTCTCAGCTATCGCGGCAAGCTCTCGCCCGACCTCTGACTTCCGCTGTTCAAAGCGCTCAATTCGCTGGATCATTTCCGATTTGCGTCGGTTAAGCTGTGTTCGCAAAGCGCTCGCCTCTGCGCTTTCCGCTGTAAAATCGGACAGCTTCGCTTCTGCCGCGACAAGGTGGGCTCGCGCCTCTTCCGCCGCTACTCGCAGCTCCTCGGTTCTAGCGTCTGCGCCGCTGTCGTTTGCTTCTAATTCGGCTTTCTCCTTGGTCAGCCGACCCGCAGCGTCTTCTGCGTCTTTAAGCAGTTGAGCTTCGCGCGCGATATCGCTCTTCAACTGCTCCACACGATTGAGTTGTTCGCGACGTCGTGCAGAAAGCTTCTCGACTTCCGCGTCCAATTGATCGCGTGCGATGTTGAGACGCTGGAGTGCTGCGGCTGCTTCGGCCTCAGCTTGCCGCAGAGTAGGCAACACGTGTTGAGCTATAGCCTGCGCCCTTGCGGCTTCCATTTGCACTTTGGACCGCTCGGCCACTGCAGCGGTTGCTTGAGATAGCTCCGAATTCGTTTCAGCTTCGGTACTCTTCGCGCTCGTCCATTTCAGGTGAAGGACAGTGGCCTCGGTTTGGCGAATCTCCTTTGATAGATTTTTGAAGCGGCTCGCCTGCCGTGCCTGCCGTTTCAGACTTTCAATTTGGCTTTCTAGCTCTGCGACCACATCGTCGAGGCGTTCTAAATTGGTCTCTGCGGATCGTAGACGTAGCTCGGCCTCATGCCTCCTGGAATGAAGACCAGAGATACCTGCAGCTTCTTCAAGCAATGCCCGACGCGCCTGCGGCTTGGCCTGAATGAGTTCACCGATCCGGCCCTGCCCCACCATTGAGGGCGACCGTGCACCGGTTGAACTATCGGCAAATAGAAGCTGCACATCTTTCGCGCGCGCATCCTTGCCTGAGATTTTGTAAGCCGAACCAGCCTCACGCTCGATCCGTCGGCTGACATGGACCTCATCGCTTTCGTTAAATGCGGCCGGAGCATTGCGGTCAGCATTATCGAGAAACAGAGCCACTTCAGCAGAGTTGCGTGATGGACGTGTTGCCGAGCCGGAAAATATCACGTCATCCATGGCCGACGCACGCATGGACTTGTATGAGCTTTCGCCCATGACCCAGCGAAGCGCCTCTACAAGATTGGATTTGCCGCAACCATTTGGGCCGACAACGCCAGTCAGCCCCCGTTCGATTATAAAATCGGTCGGCTCGACAAAGGATTTGAAGCCGACAAGACGCAGTTTTTCAAAGCGCATGGGAGCTCCGCGCGCCTGAGGAAATTAAAAACGCAGAACTAGCTCGCGAGAAGCGGGTCCAGAATTGCCGAGAACTGCTCAAACGTCATCGCTCCGGAATATTTTGCACCGTTTACGAAGAACGTTGGCGTTGAACGCACACCAAACTCGGTCTCGCCACGGGACTTCACGGCGTTGACATCATTCAACAACTGTTGGTCGGTCAAGCAGGCCTCGAAGGACTCTTGTGTAAAACCGGCCAATTTAGCGATGTTTTCAAGCGGTGTGCGCGCATTGTCAGCAAAAGCCCACGTACGCTGCTGGCTGAAAAGGGCATCCATCATCGGGAAATGCGCATCATTTGGCGCACATCGAGCGAGCATGAACGCCGCTGCGGCGCGTGGATCAAAGGGAAATTCGCGTACGATAAACCGCACTTTGCCGGTTTTTACGTATTCCTCTTCAAGTTGGGGCCAGGTCTCATTGTGGAAGGTCGCGCAGTGCCCGCAGGTCATGGACGCGTATTCAACCACCGTTACCGGTGCTTCCTCGTCGCCTTTCACCATCTCTGGCAATGGGCCAGGCTGCAACAAGTCATCCACATCGACAGTATCTTCTGGCGTTCTCGCGGATTGGGCAAAAGCGCCCCCGGTGAGCGCAAGTGTTGTGGCGCCCGCACCGGCAAGGAGCAGAGCTGACCGGCGCGTAAGTTTTTGCGAAATCGTCTTTTGAGAAATCGACATGGCATGCAGTCCCATACTGAATCATTTGTGCGTACATGACACCGGAACGTGGCCAATCAAAGTCCGGCCACTATGAAAATCCGTTCAAATGGCCGCATGATTTTCACATTCGCGCGATCAACGCTCGTAGCACACGCGACGGCCGTCGCTGGTGAGTTGGCAATCGAAGCCTTTTGGATCAGAGTTACGCGATAGATCGGGGGTCACGGCCTTGACCCCACGGGCGGCCAAACGCCCCGCGCCTACAGTCGTTTTTGCAGCGGTCTTGGCAGCGAAAACTGTTGTGCCAACTGCGGCGTCCGCAACGGCAATCGCGGCGCAGCCCTGTAAGCTGACAATTGCAGGGATGATGAGCGATATCAGTACTTTGTTTTTCATCGGTTTGTTGTCGGCGCGTCTTGTTAACGGGGGATTAACCATCGCGCAAAAACTGCAGAACAATTTGCCGCCGGTGCGGCGCGTCGCGGTGCTCAAACAGAAAAATGCCCTGCCACGTGCCGAGCACCGGAGTTCCATTCACCACCGGAATGCCAATAGAGGTTTGCGTCAGCGCGGCCTTGATGTGCGCAGGCATGTCATCCGGTCCCTCGCAGGTGTGGATCACCCAATTCATAGATGGGTCATCTGTCGGCGGCACAAGCCGACGAAAGAATGTCCTCAAATCGCGCTGCACGTCTGGATCGGCATTTTCTTGGATCAGAAGCGAACAAGATGTGTGGCGAACGAAAACCGTGAGCAGACCATCGCCGCTACACGACGCGCAAAACGCTCGAACTTCACGTGTGAACTCGGTTGTCCCCTGCCCGTTTGTGCTGATTGTTATCGTCGTCGTGGGCATTGAAAACCGTCCCTGCCGCTTCCGACATAGCAAAGCTGAGTTCAAACGCCAGAACGTCGTGGATAAAATCGAGTTCATCTTGCCGATGCTTGAGGCCGTTCAGCCTGCGTGATGTGCTGTTGCCATGGCTGAAAAGATCAAACTGCACCCAACTTGGCTGAACCCGCTCGGCGAAGAGTTCGATGCGCCTTACATGCAAGTGCTGAAGCAGTTTCTGCAAGCTGAACGGCAGGCGGGCAAACAGATATTTCCTCCAGCCAGCCAGTGGTTCGCCGCGCTTGATGCGACGCCACTCGATCAGGTGAAGGTCGTGATCCTGGGTCAAGACCCTTATCACGGACCTGGTCAAGCGCACGGGCTGTGTTTTTCGGTCCAAAAAGGCGTTCGCACCCCGCCATCGCTCGTCAACATCTACAAGGAGATGGAAAGCGACATCGGCATTGCGCCTGCCAATCACGGCAATCTTGAAGCGTGGGCAGCGCAGGGCGTGCTGCTGATCAACTCGGTTCTGACCGTCGAGGCACACAAGGCCGCGTCCCATCGCGATAAGGGCTGGGAACGCTTTACCGATGCGGTCATCCGCAAGGTGAACAATCGCAGCGAGCCGGTCGTTTTCATCCTCTGGGGTTCTTATGCGCAGAAGAAGGCGGCCTTCGTGGATACCTCGCGCCATCTGGTACTGAAAGCCCCGCACCCCTCGCCGCTTTCGGCGCACAATGGGTTCTTCGGCTCAAAACCCTTCTCGCAGACAAACGCGTTTTTGGAGCAAAATGGTCTGGCGGCGATTGACTGGCGGGTGGGGTGAGTGTTTCTAAATTGAAAGAAGTAAGAAAGTAAGATATCTTGCTTTCATGAATGTAATTACCTCGAAGATCACTTCTAAAGCTCAAACGGTTATCCCGCGGGACATTCGCGACAAGCTTGGCCTTAAGCCCGGTGACCGAGTGGCCTATCGAGAGACCTCCCAAGGCATCGTGATTGAAAAAGCCAAAGCGGACGATGATCCGTTTGCCGTCTTCACCGAGTGGTCAAGCGCGGAGGACGACGCGGCCTATGGCGACCTCTGACTTAGCGGTTTGTCAGTGGGATATCGTCGTCGTTCCCTTTCCCTATTCGGATCAATTGGCGGAGAAGAGGCGCCCGGCGCTTATCGTTTCCCACGATGAATTTAATGCTGCTACCGGTTTGCTATGGGTGGTGATGATCACCACCAGCCGCACGAAATGGCATGGCGATGTCTCCATTCAAGATCATGAAGCAGTTCGCCTTCCGGTACCGTCAATCATCCGGACCGCGAAAATCGCGACGATTGAAGCAAGTCGGGTACTGCGAGTGGCAGGACGTTTGGGTGGTGGCGAGGTGGAGGAAGTCAAATCAGCGGTGTTGTCCTCTTTGACCTGAGACCTGGCTACCAAAGGTCCGATTTACCGGTATCAAAGCAGTTTTGGTGATTTTTAAAACAGTTATTCCAACACGTCTCTCGGCCCCTACCATCCATCCTTTCCCGTAAACTGGGGAGGGTAAGGGCGAGGTTAGAATCACTGGTGCGGGGCAACACTACGAAACCCCAAATTCCCGCAACAGGCTTTCAATGCAGCCATCGGGATTTTCTGCTCATTCGCCAGTGTGAATGCGAAATGTGCGATAACCGTTCGCAAGCATATTGGCATCGCGCCGCGCATCTCTGGCGATGCCTTCTTCGGTAAAATGGTGCTCGCCATCCAATTCGATGATCAAGTTTTCGGACAGAATGGCAAAATCGGCGAAGTACGGACCGATGGGCACCTGACGGCGTACATGAATGCCGTAGTCTGCTCGCAGCCGTCTAAGTTCAGACCACAAACGCGCTTCACCACCGTTGAGTTCTTTACGCATTTTACGCGAGCGTGCTTTTGCCTTACCGGTCCTGTTTTTGGTCATGGCCGAGCGTAACTCGCGCTGGGGTAAGCAGACGCTCTTGGGATCACTTTCACGAATTATGTGCGATGAAATTACCCCCACCCTTACCCTCCCCCGTGCACGGAGGAGGGAGGACTTCGGCAACATAGTGTCGGTTCAGATGTCTATGCAGGGCGCAAAGGCGGGAACAACGAGTTCGATCTTTGTGTCTTCCCTCCCACATTCATGGGGGAGGGTAAGGGTGGGGGAATTAAATTCCGAAGAACACGCGGAGCGCTGCGATAGCTTCTCGCACAGCCTTGATGACTGCTTGGCCCTGAGGAGTATTCGAAAGAGAAACCGCAGAATCGAGAGTGTTCAGAAGCTTTGACATGAATCCCAGCGTCGCTGCCGCATAGCGTTTCTTCGGCGTAATCGATCCAGTGACAGGTTTATCACTCGGGTCTACGCTTGGCCAAGCAACTGAAAAATTGTCAGCGTCTGCCGCGGCTTGCCCGAAAAACTCAGCAAAATCGTCGTCAGTAAGCTCGATTTCATGAAGTGCTTTGACGGCTTCATTGACATCCGAAATCGGCTTGCTGAGCGCATCGCCCGTCGCAGCAGCTTCGTCAAACGGCAGCGGCGCGATGATTTCATCGGCTTTTTTAGCCAGCGGGTAATGCTGCAGAATTTCTTTGTGATTTGAGTTCCAGCTGACTCGTAGGCTCTTGGTTCCGGTGCTCCATACGTCCGAATGTGGATCGTCAAACTCTGCAATGAATGCGTCACCATATTGAGCGACGAGCCGAGTTGAGAGAGCGAGCGGACCTTTGAGTAGATTTCGCCGATATGCATCGAGATTGACGCCAACACTTGGTGGCGCGTTGCCTGGCAGCTGATCGATCATTGTTTGGCAAAGCTCGGCTTGATCAAACGGCAGGTTCTCCAACTGCGCCTGAGCAACAACTTGATCGACTTCGGAATTATTTGTGACGGTTAGTTTATCGACGCCATTTTCGGTCTTGAGGCCGGGCTGCGGGCTGGCGACCTCGGCTAAGGCATTTAAGTCGATAGCGTCTTCTTCTTCCTCATCCAAAATCCCCGGCTTCCAACCCAAGGCCTCCGCAACATCATCTATGATTTTGGATGCCGGGCGGTCATCGGTAATGGTCCAGAAGGTACTGCGTTTAAGGGTTTGGTTTTTGTGGAGTGCCAGATCGCGGGCGCGTTCGCCGAGGAAGATGTTGTTCCAACGCTCGTCCGTCGTGCCGTGCAACAACGGCATGTACCAATCACGGAGCATGGCGGCATTTGGTGTGCCGAGGATATTTGTTAGGTCAGATAAGCGTGCGACTTCTGACAAGAGAGTTTCAGGGACAGAAACCTCACTGTCTTCTTGGCCCGATTTTTCGCTGATCCACAAAGCGGATTGGGAAAGCGTTTCTTCTCCATCCCTGACTAAGGTCGCGCAG
>JBCDLI010000061.1:0-14715 GCA_038745535.1 Pseudomonadota bacterium
AGGCATTATTCGACTAAACGTTGCGACGTTTCACGCAAGTCTATTTGACCGCGGTCAATTGCCGGAAAATCATTTCGTGCGTATATATTAAACATGAGTGATGCTTCTCTGACAATTCGTGGCCGCACCGGCCTATGGGCACTGCTGGGCAGCCAGTCGGGCTTCATGAAGGTTTCAGGCGCCGTGTTGCCATTTGTGTCAGTGCTGGCTTTCGCAGTCACCGCGGTTGGTCTGGTATGGGGTTGGAACGCCCCGCTCGATTACCAACAGGGCGAAACTGTGCGCATCATGTATGTGCATGTCCCTGCAGCTTGGTTTGCCATGTTCTGCTACATGGTCATGGCGTTTTCGGCTGTCGGCACGCTTGTCTGGAACCATCCGATGGCTGGCATTTCTATCCGCGCCGCAGCGCCAATTGGAGCAGCGTTCACGTTGATCTGCCTGATCACCGGTTCCCTGTGGGGCCGCCCCATGTGGGGCACGTGGTGGGTTTGGGACGCGCGGCTCACGTCGGTGTTCATCTTGCTTTTGATGTATCTCGGCATCATCGCGCTTGGGCGGACACTTGATGATCCAGAGCGCGCAGAAAAGCCGGTCGCCATTCTCGTGCTTGTTGGCGTCGTAAATATTCCCATCATCAAGTTTTCGGTCGACATATGGAACACGCTGCACCAGCCGGCATCCGTTATTCGCATGGATGGGCCTACCATCCACCCGACGATGCTTTGGCCACTAATTATTTGTGCGGTCGGATTCTCTCTGGTGTTCCTCGCGCTTCATCTGGCTGAAATGCGAAATGAAGTGCGTGCTCGTCGGATTGCACGTTTGCGCAAGTTGTCCGTGCGGCTTTCCCGCGGCGGTCCCTCCACTGCCATGCTGGAAAAGGCCTAAGGTTATGGAGAACGCAACGTTCGTGATGCTGTCTTACGGCGCAGCGGGTTTTGTGACCCTCATTCTTCTGTTGTGGGTCATGCTTTCAGCGCGCCACACTTCGCGTGAGTTGGCACGTCTTGAAGCGCAAACCGAAGCGATGCGGCGAAGCGACCGATAACGTCTATGTCATCGACTGACGACACATCTACCGACCACGACGAAGAGCAGAAGTCACGCAGCGGCCTGATGATCTGGTTTCCGGTGGGTGCGTTCTTCGCGCTCGTGGCCATGTTTGCGTTTATGCTGCTGCAGCCTGGACGTGACGCCTCCACACTGCCATCTGCGCTCATCGGTCAGTCGGCACCCGCGGTGGTTTTGGAAGCAATCCCGCTTTTGGATCGCCCGGGCATTGATCCGGCAGAGTTCGAAGGTGTCACGGTCGTCAATTTCTTCGCTTCCTGGTGCGCGCCCTGCCGCGACGAGCATCCCTTCATCATGGATATCGGTGCCGATGATCGCGTCACGCTGGTTGGTGTCAATCACAAGGACGCCCCTGCCCAGGCCAGGCAGTTTCTCGACAGCCTTGGCAATCCCTACGCAGCGATTGGCGCAGACCCGAATGGTCGCGCCGGCATTGAGTGGGGCGTCTACGGTATGCCGGAGACCTTCATCATAGCAGCCGATGGAACGGTCGCGTTCAAGCATGTGGGTCCGATTACGCAAACGATCCACCGCGAGACGATTATCCCTGAAATCGAACGGCAACTCGCGCTTCAATAGCGCCGCCCGTCTTGCATTTTAGCGTCGGTGAAGCACTTTCACCGAATGCCCCCGACGCTGGAAAAGTCATTCACCCGAACCACGCCAGACGGCGATACGCACGAGCGCGATATCTGCGATGCGTGCGGATTTGTGAACTACGTCAATCCGAAGATTGTCGTCGGTTCAGTGGTTACCTTTGAAGATAAGATACTGTTATGCCGTCGTGCAATCGAACCGCGTCACGGTTTTTGGACAGTTCCTGCCGGATATATGGAAGTGGGTGAGACACCGGAAGAAGGTGCCCTGCGTGAAGCACGCGAAGAAGCCAACGCACTGTTGACCCTCCATGGGCTTATGGCTTGCTATACAGTGAGGCACCTTTCGCAGGTTCAATTGATTTACCGCGCCACATTGAACGGTGGTCTTCACGCTGCAGGCGACGAGACGCTGGAGACTGGCCTTTTCACCTGGGATCAGATTCCGTGGGACGATCTGGCATTCCAAACCGTTGAATGGATGCTGAATGATTATCAAACTTGGCAGGCCGAAAACATCAGCCTGCCAATTGCTCGTTCAACGGAACATACTGTTAGCCAACTCTAGCAGGCGCATGGTCGTCCACGATATCGTGATCTTCGGGATACCGCTTGAGCATTGAGGCCACAAACGGGCAAAGCGGCACGATTGTGGTGCCTTCAGCGCGGACTGTATCGACCATGTGGCGATAGAGCTTCTTTGCAAGTCCTTGACCTTTGAACACGTCGGGCACGCCCGTATGATCGATGATAATGCATCCGGGCTTGCCCCACGTATAGGACATCTCCGCCTCGTGGCCCGAAGCGGCCCGCATGAACCAGCGGCCTTTCTTGCCGTCATCTTCACGTTGGATTGGCAGCTCGCCTGAGCCTTGAACCTTAGCGCGAAGCTCGCCAAACCATTTCTGAATTTCAGCCATCTCGTCGGCTGGAACCTCATGGCCACCGCGATGCCACCATGTGCGGACAGAAGCGCCCTTATCCTCCAGCATGTCGGCAAGCTTGCCTGTCATGTCCGGCGGGCAGATCGGGTCGCGTGCACCTGCAGTGATGAGCACATCGAGAGTGCCCGCGTTGGCCGCCTTGTCGATATCCCATGTCACAAGCGGATGCATAAGCGCCGCATGCTGAAACAGGTTTGGCGAACGGTCGATGACCGCGGCGAGAATATTCGCGCCGTTTGAATAGCCTAAGCCGATCACAGTGCCCGGCTCGCTGGCTTCCACATGGTTCGAGACAAACCGTGTCACCGCTTCGGTGCGCTTCCAAAGATCATCGAAATCATATTGGCCTTCGCCGGTACGCTTGAAGAAGCGCGCTGCGCCCATTTCCGAAACATCACCACGTGGCGCAATGACCTTTGCCTCGGGCATCATCTGCGACGCTGCATCAAGAAATTGATGCTCGTCACCACCCGTGCCGTGAAAGGCAAAGATCACCGGACCGCCCTTTTTGTAGAGCGGCCCTTCTTTCGTGGCGAATGTGTATTCGCTGTTCGTCATCTATGCCTCCAGGGGTTGGAGTTGTTGTTCCAGATACGGACGAAGATGCGCGTGCTGCTGCGGCAGTTTCAGCGCTTCGCCCAGATGTGCTGTGTCTTCATCGCGATCAAAGCCCGGCTCATTGGTTGCGATCTCGAAAAGGACGCCACCCGGTGTTCGAAAATAGATCGCCCAGAAGTAATCGCGGTCAATCACCGGCGTCACATCATAGCCCGTATCGACGAGCGCTTTGCGGACCTCCAATTGTTTTTCGCGATCATCGACCGAAAACGCGATATGGTGAACCGAGCCACCGCCAAGCCGCGCCCGTGCTGCATTTGGAAGCTTTTCGAGTTCAATGATGTCAGCACCATTTCCGACACCTTTCACGTTGAACCGCGTAACGTTTCCTGTCTCATCTACTTTTTCATAGTTCATGAAACCCAGAAGTTCGGCCATAGCGCCGTCATCTGCCAGCCGCATGGATGCACCGTGGAAGCCGCGAATGGCATGGTCCTCATCCATGCCGGAAAGTGTCCATGGGTCCCGGTCATCGTCTGACTTTTCAACCAGCGCGAAGCCGTCTCCATCCGGCCCGGCGAACGATAGTCGTTTTTCGCCGAACGCTTCCATCTTTTTCAGGCCATTGACCCCTTCGGTCGCGAGGTGGTTTTGCCACCAGGAAAGCGAACCTTCAGGAACAGAAAACGCAGTCGTTCCAACTTCGCCCACGCCCTGTCTGCCTTTAGCGATGTTGGGGAACGGAAAGTACGTCATCACACTGCCGGGCGTGCCCTGCTCATCACCATAATAGAGGTGATAAACGTCAGGCGCATCGAAGTTCACGGTCTTCTTCACGCGGCGCAGTCCTAGCGTTTTGGTGAAGAAGTCATTGTTGATTTTGGCGTCGCCCGCCATCGAAGTGACGTGATGCAGGCCATTGATCTGAGTAAGCATGTTCAACTCCTTTGTTCGTTGACCGCAGAAGTAATCAAGCGACAGCGTTCATCATAGACCGCGCTGAGAGGACTGATTGTTCATTTTTATTGAACCACCGTTCACAGCAAGACGATCTTGCGTAAACACATGGCGCGTAACGATTGACTTTCATCGGCAAACCGCCAGTTGCGGCGAAGAACGATCCCAAGGACTAGCCTATGTTCACCAAATCGCTTTTCGCCGCGGTCTTTGCAGGTGCACTATTTTTCTGCGAGCACGGACTTGCGCACGAGATGTGGCTGCAGCCGCAGAATTTTCAGATCGCCGCCGACGAGATGATCGACGTGGACATTATTGTCGGCGAGGATTTTGCCGGAACATCCTACGGGTTCAGCCCGAATAATTTTAGACGTCTTGAGGTCTCCAAAGATGGTGACCGGAAAGATGTTGGGTCAGAAGTTGGCGCGAAGCCCGCAGTTTCAGAAGTGCCATTTGGCCCAGGGCTACACGTTGTGACCTACCAGTCTGCCAACCTTGTCACGTCGTACTCAACGGTGGAACGCTTCGGTCGCTTTTTGGAAAGCAAAGGTCTTGGAGAATTCACAGCTAAGCACGAAGCGCTCAATCTTGAGCCCGGCCGCTTTCGCGAAGTCTATAGCCGGTATGCAAAAAGCCTGATTGCCGTTGACGGCGGGGAGGGACAGGACAACTCGCAGAACCTGACCGTAGAGTTCACCGCGCTCGCAAACCCTTACACCGATGATCTGAAGGATGGGCTGAACTTTTCGCTGACCAAGTTCGGTGAACCGTGGTCTGACCAGCAGGTTCTGGTGTTGGAAAAGCCAACCGGAGCCGATGCCGCGTCGCGGAGCCTTAAAATTAAAACCGATGGTGACGGGCAGCTGACGATAGACGTGAAGCCCGGTCATACATATCTTTTAGACGTCGTACACATTCGCCGCCCAAGTGAAGAGCTGGCAGCCTCACTCAACGCCGTTTGGGAAACTCTTTGGGCTTCCATCACCTTCGAAGTGCCGGAATAAATCAGACCGCTTCCAGCGGCCACACCATGGGAATGACCAACATGGCGGCGATGAATGTCGTCAGATCGATTACGAAACCGATGCGCAGAAAATCTGCAAACTTGTAGCCGCCCGCATTGTAGACAAGCGTGTTCGTCTGATAGCCGATCGGCGTGATGAAACTAGCCGACGCAGCGATCATCACCGCAACTAAAAACGGACGCGGATCAAGGCCAAGCGCTTGTGCAATCCCAATGGCGATTGGCGCCATGATAACGGCGACAGCGTGGTTGGTCACAAGCTCGGTCAGCACGGTCGTGAGTACGTAGACAGCGGCAAGCGCAGCCAGCGGCGACAAGACCATCAGCCAAGGCTCGGCAAACGAGACGATAATCTCCACCAGTCCGGTGTTTTGCATCGCCAAACCGATCACAAGCATTGAGAAAATCAGACCGAGAATGCGCCAATCGACCGATTGGACAGCCTCTTCAATTTCCACGCATCGCGTTGCTAGAACTGCAATCGCGCCAATGAAGGCAAGCGATGCAATTGGCATGAGGCCCGTTGCAGCTCCACCGACAACGGCAAAACAAATGGCAAGCGCCAGCGGTGCCCGTGACCGGCGAAAGCCGCGTTCCTGCGGCTCGGTCACGTTCACCACCTTTTGGTCCTCGGCAAAGCGGGCAAGGTCTTCCGGCGCGCCTTCGATCAGCAGTGTGTCGCCAACTTCCAGAGGTGTGGTTTCAAAGCGGTCCGCCATGTTCATGCCGCCCCGATGCAGCGCGAATGCATAAATCCCGTAGCGTCGTCGCAATCTCAGATGCCGCAGTGTTTTGTTGAGGATGCCTGCTCCGGGCGCGATCAGAATTTCTACCGTTGTAGAATCGCGTGCGTCTGTCTGTTGAATTTGCCCGCGGGGGCCCTTTGTGAGCGTGCCTTCTTCCGCCATGGACAGGACTTCTGCCACCGATGATCGCATGACCACGATATCACCGGGACGGAGGTAGACCGACGATAGATCACGACGCAGAGACTCGTCCCCGCGGAGCACGTCGATCAATTGGCGGTCACGCTGATTAAAGGTCGAAACACTCCTAACGGCCATATCGACGTAGTCAGACCCCTCTTCGATGACAGCCTGAACGATAAACTTCTTGCCAGATCCGCGGTTTACCATCGTCGACGTGCTCGTGCGATCAGGCAGAAAACGATACCCAATCAAAAGCGTGGCGATACCCACCAAAGATGCGACAATGCCCAATGGCGCAACCTCAAAGATGTGGAACGGCTCAATGCCCGCATCTTGCGCGACACTGTCGACGAGCAGGTTGGTAGAGGTGCCGATGAGCGTGCACGTACCGCCAAGAATAGCGGCGTAGGAAAGCGGTATGAGCAGTTTCGAGGCTGATTGAGATGTCGCCCGGGCGATCCGCACCACCACTGGGATCATAAGCATGACAACCGGCGTATTATTCATGAAAGCTGACAGCACTGCTGTCATGCACAGCATGACCATCAAGCCTAGGACAGAGTTGTATTCAGCCAGTGAGATCGCCGAGTTGGCTACGCGTTCGACAATGCCGGTCCTCACCAAAGACGAAGTGAGGATAAACATGGATGCGATGGCGACCAAAGCGGGCGATGAGAGCACCGATAAGACTTCGTCGATTTCAACGATACCGCTTAAAAGCAGAAGTGCGACCGCGATACCCGCGCTGATCTCTGGAGAGCGAAGTTCGAGCACGAACGCTGCAAACAACCCTGTAACGATCAGTGTAACGATGAACGGGGCAAAGTCAGCGAGCATTGTGGACCCGAAACGGCTGCGAAAGCTTCATAGACTGCGGTGGACCGTCACCAATGGGGCGGTTTCTCGTTGGGCATTGCGTTACCCACCAACTCTGCCACCTCGTTAAAGCTCGCTGCAAGCCCCGATAGCTTGGATTTAAGCGCCCGAATTTCTTTGCCCTGCTGGAAAACCAATTCGTTTAGTTCTTCGATCGTGCGCGATTGGTGCGCATTGAGCGTTTCCAAATCTTCCAAACGGGCCTCGATCTCATCTTTCATTTTCTGCCCCACGTGAACCTTGGTCTTTACGCTGGATTCTGGTGCTCAACCTCGCTACCGTTCCAGCGATGAAACGTGCGGGAGCATGACTGTCAATGGCTGGATTGGCAATTGAGCTGGTCGGAATAAATAAGAGCTTCGGTCCCGTGAAGGCCAACCGTGACATCCACCTCGCCGTTGAGACGGGGACTATTCACGGTATCATCGGAGAAAATGGCGCGGGAAAATCGACGTTGATGTCTATCCTGTACGGCTTTTATCAAGCCGATAGCGGGACCATTAAGATAGCGGACGAAGAACTCAAAATTTCATCGCCAAACGACGCAATAGCCCGCGGTATCGGCATGGTGCACCAACACTTTATGTTGGTTGAAAATTTCACAGTTCTTGAGAATGTGATGCTGGGCGCAGAAGGCGCACAGTTGCTTTCCGGTGGCATTACAAAAGCCCGCGCGGAACTCCAACGGTTGGAAAAAGAATACGCGCTCAACGTCGATCCTGACGCGGTGATCGGCGAAATTCCGGTCGGCCTGCAACAACGCGTCGAAATCCTGAAAGCGCTCTATCGTGGCGCGGATATTCTCATCCTTGATGAACCAACCGGCGTGTTGACCCCGGCAGAAGCAGATCACCTGTTCCGCATTTTGGAGCAGTTAAAGGCGCAGGGCAAAACGGTTTTGTTGATAACGCACAAGCTGCGCGAAATCATGGCAATCACGGATTCTGTCTCTGTGATGCGGCAGGGCACAATGGTTGCGACGCGCAAAACGTCGGAAACGTCAGTCGAAGAGCTTGCCGAGCTGATGGTCGGTCGCCGCGTGCTGATGGAGGTCGAAAAAGCGCCGGCAAATCCCGGCAAAGTGCTGCTGGACGTTCAAAATCTGACCGTGAAAGACAAGCGCGGCGTCGTGATGGTGGACAACGTCTCGTTTCAGGCGCGTGCTGGTGAAATCGTAGGTATCGCAGGCGTTGCGGGCAATGGCCAAAGCCAGCTGATCGAAGCCATTGCCGGTATCAGACGTGCGGAAAGCGGCAACGTTCTACTTGATGACGAACCGATAGGCGTCACGGGCGATGCTGACCCGGCACTGCTCCGCGAACGCGGCATGGCCCACGTGCCCGAAGACCGCCATCACATGGGGCTGGTTCTTGCGTTTGAGGAAAGTGAAAACAGTATCCTCGGTTATCACGATGATGAGGATTATCTCAACGGCCCAATGCTCAATTTCGATGGTATTCGAAACGATGCGCGGTCCAAGATTGAGCAGTATGATATTCGCCCCCCAAATTGCCGCCTGAAAACCGCAAACTTTTCCGGTGGCAATCAGCAAAAGATCGTTCTTGCCCGCGAAATGGAACAGGACCCCAAAGTCCTGATCGTCGCGCAGCCCACACGCGGCGTTGATGTTGGCGCAATTGAGTTCATTCACAAGCGCATCATCGAGATGCGCGACGCCGGTAAAGCGGTCATCCTTGTTTCGGTAGAGCTCGATGAAATCCGCTCCTTATCAGATCGCATATTGGTGATGTTTGCTGGCCGCATCGTCGGTGAGCGCGACGGCACCGCAACCGAGGGCGAAATCGGCCTCTTGATGGCCGGCGTTGAGAGCGAGACGACGGAAATGGAAGCTGCCGAATGAAATCGTTTACGCTAGCGTTTGCGCTCTTTTTCGCCGGTGTGGGCCTAGCCTATTGCGAGGCCTTGACCAGCATCCATCCCGATGGGCCGGGCGAATACACCATGAGCGTCAACGATCTGGACGTTCACGTTTCCATACAACTCGTTGGCGAGACCGAGGAGACCAGCGATTGGGTTGCCAAGCTGACAATCTACGAGGATGGCGCGCAAACGTTTCAGCACGAGTTTGAGGACTATTTCTCGCCCGTCTTCGGTCCGATAGCCCACATCGTCGAGATGGACGACACCAATGGGAGTTTGGAAGTTGTTGCAGCGACCTATTCTGGCGGTGCCCATTGTTGTACCCAACCCGTGGTCATGACAAAGACCGGCGGTGATTGGAAATTGTTGCCTGCAGGATCGTTTGACGGCGACTTTTCTTCGGTTTCACTTAGCGATCTCGACGGCGATGGGCTGTCGGAACTCCAGGCACTCGATATCCGGTTTTTCTATGAGTTTGCACCCTATGCGGGTTCCTTCGCTCCAATCCAAATCCTGGGAATGCGTGATGGCGAAGTCAAAGACGTCACATCGGAAGAGGTCTACGAGTGGTCTGTGCGTGATGCCTTTGGCCGGATCATCACAATTCCTGACAATGGCGAGGAACGAAACTCATGGCTTGCCACCTACGCGGCCTATCTCTTGCTCTTAGGCGAGGACGACCCACTTGATTTCGCACTTGCATCGCATGACGCGTCGGTGGATTGGGGCATGACGAAGTGCACCGTCGAGGAGGTCGACTTCGTCTGTCCCGATGGCAAATCAGAGAACGTTGGCTTTGAGGCAGCACTGACCGAATTTCTCACCGAAACTGGCTATTTGAGGTAGATCGCTTGGCCGTCCCCTACGCAAAACTTCCCGCTTGGGTCGACTACGGTCTCATACCGTTGATCAATCTTGTGGTCGCATTTTTGGTCGCAGGTCTCGTCGTCCTCGCTGTCGGTGAAAACCCACTGCGCGCTGCAATTTTGCTGGTCGATGGTGCGTTTGGCTCAGGCGACGGGATTGGCTACACGCTGTTCTACGCGACGAACTTCATCTTCACCGGTCTTTGCGTTGCGGTCGCCTTTCACTGCGGATTGTTCAACATCGGTGGCGAAGGTCAGGCCTATGTGGGTGGGCTCGGTGTAGCAACAGCATGTCTGGCTTTCGACAGCGTATTTCCGTGGTGGATCAACCTGCCTCTGGCGACCATTTGTGCGGCGATTGTTGGCGCGCTTTGGGCGTTGATACCGGCCTATCTGCAAGCCAAACGCGGCTCGCACATCGTGATCACGACGATCATGTTCAACTTCATCGCTGCATCGCTCATGGTGTGGTTGCTTGTTGACTTGCTGAAGCCACCGGGCGCGATGGCACCCGAAACCCGCAACTTCGCCGAAGGTGCACAACTGCCACGATTGGATTGGTTGATTGAGATGTTTGGCCTGACGATCCGGTCTGCGCCATTCAATATCACGTTCATTCTGGCGCTTATCTCAGCCTATCTGGTCTGGGTGCTCATTTGGCGAACCCGGCTCGGCTACGAAATCCGCACCATGGGCCATTCACCCAAAGCGGCGCGCTATGCGGGCATGAATGAGACCAAAATCATCGTGATCGCGATGATGATATCGGGCGCGCTGGCAGGCATGATGGCGCTTAATCCGGTCATGGGCGCACAGGAGCGTTTGCAGCTCGATTTCGTCACCGGCGCTGGCTTTGTTGGCATCGCGGTCGCCCTTATGGGCCGTTCCCATCCCGCGGGTATCGTGCCTGCAGCCATTTTGTTCGGGATGCTGTATCAGGGCGGCGCGGAAATCTCATTTGAGATGCCGGCGATCTCACGTGATATGATTGTTATTATCCAAGGGTTGGTGATCCTGTTTGCCGGTGCGCTGGAACACATGTTTCGACCAGCCATTGCCAGCGCTTACATGGCAATCGTCGCGCAACGTCGTGAGCCGGATACACAGGGCAGCGCGACCTGATGGATACTTACACCACAATAATTCTGGTCCTTGATTCCACCGTTCGCTTGGCCGTGCCGCTCTTGTTTGCCTGTCTGGCCGGATTGTTCTCCGAACGTGCGGGCGTGTTTGATATTGGCCTGGAAGGCAAAATGCTCGCGGCAGCATTTGCCGGTGGTGCAGCAGCTGCGGTCTACGGTTCGGCACTGATCGGCCTTGCGTTCGCGATTATGATCTCCGTTCTGCTCGCGCTGTTGCACGGTTTCGCGTCGATCACCCACCGGGGCAACCAGATCGTCTCAGGTGTCGCGATCAACTTCATTGCCGCCGGATCGACCATCATTTTGGGCCAAGCCTGGTTTCGACAGGGCGGACGCACGCCGCCGCTATCGTCAGGCGAGAGCCGTTTCTCGTCGATCACGCTGCCATTTGCCGATGAGATTGGTCAGGTGCCGCTTATCGGTCCAATCTATGCGGAGCTGCTGTCCGGTCACTCAATCCTCGTCTACCTCGCGTTTTTCGCTGTGCCACTGACGTGGTGGATATTGTTCCGCACGCGCTTCGGTCTTCGAATGCGCGCTGTTGGTGAGAACCCGGGCGCGGTCGATACAGCGGGCATTTCAGTTACTTGGCTGCGCTACCGCGCGGTCATCTGTTGCGGCATTCTTTGCGGCTTTGCTGGTGCGTATCTGTCGGTTGCCCAAAACGCGGGCTTTGTAAAAGACATGACCGCGGGAAAAGGCTTCATCGCACTTGCCGCGCTAATCTTCGCCAAATGGAAACCGGTGAACGCCATGTTCGCCTGTTTGCTCTTCGGGTTTTTGGATGCGGTAGCGATCCGCTTTGCAGGCATTCGCATTCCGGGCCTTTTCGAAATCCCGCCCCAGTTCATGCAGGCGCTTCCATACGTGCTGACGGTCGTATTGCTCGCAGGCTTCATCGGTAAGGCGATACCGCCAAAGGCTGGCGGCCAGCCCTATGTAAAGGAGCGCTAGCGAGATGGAGCTCGCCGATCTTCATCGCGCCGCCGTGGAAGCCATGGGCAAACATCGCGCGACCTATTCAGCCTTTCCCGTCGGTGCAGCAATCCTCACCGTAAAGGGCGAGGTGTTTGTAGGCGCCAATATCGAGGTCATATCGTATCCCGAAGGTTGGTGCGCGGAGACAACCGCATTGGCTCACTACGTGATGGCAGGCGGCGCGGAGATCACCGACATCTGCGTCGTGGCCGAGAAGAAAGAGAAGTGCACGCCCTGTGGAGGATGCCGGCAGCGTTTGGCTGAATTTGCGCCTCCAACTGCGCGGCTTCATCTGAGCGACTTAAATGGCATAGTGGAAACGCTGCTGCTCTCCGACATTTTCCCCTACGGCTTTGAAGCCGAAGTTCTCTCGGGAGTTTGAGGTTGATAGAGTCAGCGGTTGAGCGTGTCATTGATGGGTTGGAAGGTCGCAAACCTAAAACTGCGGCCATTCTCGGATCCGGCCTTGGCGATTTAACAGACGCCATCGTAGACGCCATTCATATCCCTTACGCTGAGCTCGAAAGCTTTCCTCGGTCCGGGGTAACGGGCCATGCAGGCAAACTTGTTTGCGGTTCTTTGAGTGGGACGGAGATCATCGCGCTTTCTGGTCGTTCTCACTACTATGAGCAAGGCGATGCGGGCGTCATGCGTCCGGCTTTGGAAATGCTGAAAGCCGTCGGTATCGAACGCGTCATCGTCACCAATGCGGCAGGCTCGGTGCGTGAAGACATACCGCCCGGCTCAGTGATGATGGTAGAGGATCACATCAACTATTCGGGCATGAACCCGCTGATTGGCGAGGACAGCGATGAGCGCTTTGTCAGCATGTCGAATGCCTATGATCGATTAGTCATCGAAGCGCTGACGAACGCTGCGAACGCTGAGAACATCCCGGTTCATCGCGGCGTTTACATGTGGTTTTCCGGTCCTTCGTTCGAAACACCAGCCGAAATCCGCATGGCGCGCACGTTGGGCGCAGATGCGGTTGGGATGTCTACAGTCCCGGAGGTGATCCTCGGTCGGTTCCTTGGACTGCGGGTGGCAGCATGCTCGGTCATCACAAATCTGGGTGCAGGCATGACCGCAGGCGATCTGTCCCATCAGGAGACGAAAGACATGGCACCGATCGGCGGCGCAAAGCTAAAGCGCATTTTAAGCCGCATGTTGGCCGATGAAAGCGGTTCACTATGACCGATGATCTGCAGAAAATTGCCGCCCGTGCTCTTGGACTGATCGACCTTACAAATCTCAACGATGACTGCACGGCCGAAGACATTACCGCGTTGTGCGCAGCCACATCGACGCCTCACGGCAAGGTCGCTGCCGTCTGCGTGTGGCCGGATTTCGTGGCGCAATGCATGCGTGAGGTTGGCGAGGGTTCAGGGATTGCGATTGCAACGGTGGTCAACTTCCCCGGCGGGGACAAAGATCGAAAAACAGTGCTTGCGGAAACCAAGAAAGCCGTCGCCGACGGCGCGACCGAAGTGGATATGGTCTTGCCCTATCACGCGTTGGCCAGCGGTGATGTTGATCTAGCTGGAGACACTATTGCCATGGTTCGCGCCGCCACGTCCGGCCGTGCGAAACTGAAGGTCATCATCGAAAGCGGCGAACTTAAAGCGCCTGATTTGATCCGCGCCGCAACCCGACTTGCGCTGGATGAAGACGCTGACTTTGTGAAGACATCGACCGGAAAAGTCGATATCAACGCGACGCCTGAGACCGCAGATATCATGCTAGGAGAGATCAAGCAGTTTGGTGATCCAAAGCGCGGGTTTAAGGCGGCAGGTGGCATCCGCACGGTCGAGGACTGCGCGGCATACTTTGCGATTGCCGATGACCTCATGGGGCATGATTGGGTCGAAAAAAGCACCTTTCGCTTTGGTGCCTCCAGCCTGCTGGGTAATGTCTTGGAGGTGTTAGATGGAACAGCATCCAGTGCGGGCAGCGACAGCGGATACTAGGCCTTTTCCATGCTAACTGCTGAGATCATCCGCGCGAAACGTGACCGGCAAACGCTTTCGCCCAAAGAAATAGGCGCTTTTGTTCGCGGCGTTGCCGATGGCAGCGTCACAGATGCTCAGATCGCTGCTTTCGCAATGGCTGCTTACCTCAACGGTCTGAATGAAGAAGAAACGGTGGATCTGACACTCGCCATGCGCGACTCTGGCGACACGCTGGATTGGAGCGATATGGATCGCTCGGTTTCCGACAAACACTCGACAGGCGGCGTCGGTGACAATGTCTCTTTGATGCTCGCGCCAATTGCAGCTGCCTGCGGCCTCGCGGTGCCGATGATTTCCGGTCGGGGCCTTGGCCACACGGGTGGCACGCTCGACAAGCTGGAAGCGATACCCGGTTACAATACGACGCCCGACAATCAGCTTTTCCGAAAGACGGTCGCCGGGATCGGTTGTGCAATTATCGGACAGACCTCCAATCTGGCACCGGCTGACAAACGCATCTACGGTGTTCGCGATGTGACCGCGACGGTCGAGAACATACCGCTTATCACCGCGTCAATTCTCGCCAAGAAGCTGGCCGCCGGGCTTGGTTCGCTTGTGCTCGATGTGAAGTCCGGTTCGGGGGCATTCATGGCAGCTGAGGACCAAGCGGTACGGCTTGCCGAAAGTCTCGTCGGTGTCGCTGACGGAGCGGGCACGAACGCCTCTGCAGTTCTGACCGACATGAACCAACCTCTGGCATCTGCTGCTGGCAATGCGGTGGAGGTTTTCAATGCCGTGCAGTTTCTCACCGGCGAAAAGTGGGAGCCGCGACTATTGGAGGTAACACTCACACTCGCCACAGAAATGATAATCGTGAGTGGCGTCGAGACCGAAAACAAAAAAGCGCGGGCAAAGGCCGAGAGTGCACTGGAAAGCGGCAG
>JBCDLI010000062.1:0-14352 GCA_038745535.1 Pseudomonadota bacterium
CAAAGAAATAACCTAGTAGACGCAGCATCAAATGCCCCTAATCGTGCTGACCCATCGCTCGCCACCGCGCTTCGCGCTTTATCAGGGCGATATCATGTCAGCCGTTGAATTCAAATCCGGCAACAAGGCGCAAAGCTGGAACAATCATTGCAGATTACCAAGCGTAAAACCATCACAAGCGCGCCTCAACTCGCTTGCCAGACAGGCTCGCGAACCGAGCAATGGCGCCGGCAAATTGTTCTGCCATCTTACGACGCCACGCTTCGTCGTTTAGCAGTTTCTCGTCTTCTGCATTTGATAAGTAGCCAAGTTCTACCAAGACCGACGGCACATCGGGTGCTTTTAGAACGCGGAATCCAGCATGACGATGGGGATTCTTTATAAGCCGCGTTACCTGGCCCATCTCATCAATCGCAATGCGAGCAAATTGAACTGAAAAACCGTGCGTCTCTTGGCGTGCTAAATCAATCAAGATGTCAACGACGTCTTCATTGGTGTCTTCTATCGTGATGCCTGCGACTTCATCAGATAGGTTTTCCGATTGCGCGACCTGCGCGGCCACTTCATCCGAGGCCCGGTCTGAAATCGTGTAAACGGTCGCGCCCCGCACATAACTTTGGCGAACCGTGTCTGCATGGAACGATATAAAGAGCGCGGCTCCATTCTGGCGCGCAATCGATACCCGCTCATTGAGACGCAGAAAAACATCGCTGTCGCGGGTAAGAACCACATTGAGATTAGAATAATTGTCCAAAATCGTCCGAAGCTCACGGACAAACGCCAAAGTGACGTTCTTCTCAATTGTACCGCCCTTGCCCGTTGCGCCGCCATCAATGCCGCCATGCCCGGCATCGATTACCACCGTAAATGCCCCGTCTGCGCGGGGGCCGGCAAGCGGAGTAGCGCCAAGTCTGTCTGACTTAGGTGTCGAACGGTGGACTGACGCGGTGCGCAGGTTTCTGTCGATTTCTTCGATGAAGCCAGCTTGCGATGTTTCGATCAGGGCAACTTCCAAGCGAACGCCTTCGGTATTTTCGAGTTCGAACCACTTCATCTGATCGACGAGAAAGGGCGCATCGAGCTCAAAAATCATGCGGGATGTTTCGGCGCTCATATCCCCCCAACGGAAGGTCTCGACGATGTTCTTGCCCCAGGTATCAGGCTTCTTCTCAAAACCGTATCCAATGCGTTCAAAATCCAAAATGAGGCGATTGGGATTTGGAAGAAGTTGGTGAGATACACGCGCTTCGCGGTCAAACTCGATAGTCAGTTTTGCTTGACTACCGGCACCAGCAATAACATCGGCGCTGATTGCAGTTGGGAAATCAAGCGCGTGAGATAGTTTCAATTGAGTTGCAAGGCATAGAAAAGCCAGCAACGAACAAACGAATCGTGTCCTCAATTTCAACTTCGCCCTGTTCGCTAACACCGATACCGTCCTTGCGTGTTGCAGATGATCGTAAGGCAATCATGGTTAATGCACGTTTACTGCCACCCGCTTTACGCGCGAGAACACAGAATAAGCGCCAATTTTGCTGGGTTTTCATAAAGCACTTGCAGGCTAGACACAAAGAAACTAGGTTTTTGAGCCAGGGAAAATCGTCCCTGCACACTGAGTTCGCATTGGTACAGGCGTAAATGTGCCCCGTTGCGGCAATCATAGTCGACCGGAAACCGGACCCGAAGGTTCAACAAATAACCGGCTGCTTTGTGCAGCTTAAAAGAAAACAGGACGAAACCGGCGTCAAATTTGTCATGATACGCTTAGAAGATGGGCGATTTTCAGCCCTATCGTACTCTGATCGATTACCAACTGCATCTAGACAGCAGCCAAACGCGCTTTCAAATTCGTCCGCGAAAAACATTACGCTTTCACCGCAACGCAGAATTACAAGCGGCAAACCGGGAGGTTTGCGCATTTCACTGCGCAGTCAGGAAAGCGGCAGGATATTCATAAAATGCCGAGCAAAATGCTTATCGACGGCTCCCACCGGGAGGAAACACGGGTAGTCGTAACCAAAGGTGATCGCCTCGAAGATTTTGACTTTGAGTCCGAACACAAGGCCCAAATTCGGGGCAACATTTATCTAGCAAAAGTCACCCGGGTCGAACCATCACTTCAGGCGGCCTTCGTAGAATACGGTGGAAACCGGCACGGTTTCCTCGCGTTTTCCGAAATTCACCCGGACTACTATCAAATTCCACTAGCAGACCGTCAGGCTTTGCTGGAAGAAGAAGCGCGTCTAGCAGCGGAAGAAGACGCCGACGACGACGCAGAGCCTGACGAAAAGGAAAGAAGAGGCGGTCGCAAGCACCGCAATCGCCGCGGTCGCGGACGCGGTAGACGCCGTTTCGGACGCGAGAAACGCATTCCTGAAGCTGAACCGGTCGCCATGGATGCAATTTTAGCCGCTTTGGAAAGCGAAGCAGGCTCCGACGAAAACGCGGACGGTGGTAGTAAAGACAAAACAGTTGCTGCGGCCGCCACCAACGACACACCGAGCATTTCAGAAGAGCTTGACGAGGTTTTTGGCGAGCCGAGAGCGAATGGTGATACAGCAGACGAAACGTCATCGGCAAAAGTTGAAGCCGATCCGGCTGCAGATGAGCATGAAGTCGTTGACGCTAATGATAGCGACGATGACGAAGATGTTCGCCCATCGAAGCGCCGGGTCAGCCGTCGTCACTACAAAATACAGGAAGTGATCAAGCGTCGCCAGATCATTCTCGTCCAAGTTGTGAAAGAGGAGCGCGGCAACAAAGGCGCGGCACTCACGACCTACCTATCCCTTGCCGGGCGCTTTTCGGTACTCATGCCAAACACGGCGCGTGGGGGCGGAATTTCGCGTAAGATTTCTAATCAGGCAGACCGCACACGGCTGAAAGCCACAGTCAAAGAGCTGAACGTGCCGAAAGGCATGGGCGTCATTTTGCGAACCGCGGGGGCCGACCAAAAGCCAACGGAGATCGTTCGCGATTACGAATATCTGATGCGGCTCTGGGACAATATTCGCGACTTCACACTGCAGTCGACGGCGCCCGCCCTCGTTTACGAAGAGGGTAATTTGATCAAGCGTTCAATTCGCGACTTATTCAATCCAGAAATGTCAGAAATCGCAGTCGCAGGGGCTCAGGCCTACCGTGAAGCGAAAGACTTCATGCGGATGCTGATGCCAAGTCACGCGAAAATCGTGAAGCCTTGGCGGGATAGTCAACCGATCTTGGCACGCACCGGTGTCGAAGAGGAACTTGACGCGCTGGTCCTGCCGCAAGTCACGCTGAAGTCCGGTGGCTATATTATCATCAACCAGACCGAAGCGCTCGTCGCGATTGATGTGAACTCAGGCAAGTCCACACGTGAGATGTCGGTTGAGGAAACAGCCATCGCCACGAACCTTGAGGCTGCCGAAGAAGTTGCGCGGCAGTTGAGATTGCGCGATCTGGCCGGTCTCATTGTGATTGATTTCATCGACATGGAAGAAAATCGCAACAACCGCGCCGTTGAGAAGAAGCTGAAAGAGGCGCTCCAACACGATCGAGCGCGCATCCAACTGGGTCGCATTTCTTCCTTTGGCTTGCTTGAAATGAGCCGCCAGCGAATGCGGGCATCTGTACTTGAAAGCACCATGTCGCCGTGTCCTCACTGCAATGGCACAGGCTATGTCCGCTCCGTGCAGTCAGTAGCACTTCGCGCAATTCGAGCGATCGAAGAATTTTTGCAGAAGTCAGCAAAGTTCGACGCGGACGTGAAGACGAATGCGGAGGTTGCGCTTTACCTGCTTAACAACAAGCGTGACACTATCACCGGCCTCGAGCACCGTTTCGGCGCTCGTATCCTCATAAGCGCGGGCGAAACGCCGGTTGGCGAGGACGTAGTCGTATCGAAGGGCGATTTCAGCACACTCGTTGCTGACCCTGACAAAGCTAAGCATATTAGCGTTGACTTTGAGGAAGACCCGGAAGTTCTGAAAGCCGATGAAGAAGCCTACGCGGCATTTTCCGCAGAAGACAGTGGAAGTGATGATGCCGAGGAAAACAACGGCAAGTCCAATCGCAGACGCCGTCGCCGTGGTCGAAAATCTGAGAAGACAGCCGAAAACGAAAATGCAGAGGTGCCGGCTCAAGGCAGCGATGATGATGAGGAAGACGACGGCAAAGGCCGCAACGGACGGGGCAAACGTCGCGGTCGGGGTCGCCGCGGTGGTCGAAACCGCCGTGGACGTCGCAATTACATTCCAGCAGCAGAGCCAGTTGGCCCGCTAGCGGATCAGATTGCAGCTGAAGAAGCTGAAATGCGGGAGAAAACCGCGAAGCTTGTAGAAGAAATCGAGCGGGACGCTGACATCAATGAGCCAGAGCAAGTAGCAATGGAAACCCCTGAGGCTCCAGAGGTAAAAATTGCCGCCGATGCTGCTGAAGAGGAAACTCAAGAGGCATCAAAGTCAGCTGTAAACGGTCACGATAAAGACGTTGCGATTGAATCGTCGGTGACAACCTCTGAAAAAGCATCATCCCCTGACGCAGAAGCCGAAGCCGAGCCCGAGCGAATTCGCGCGACGGAGGACAACATCGACCTTAACGTTGTGCCAATCGTCTCATCGACGACGGAAACTGAGACCGAGCAAAAACCGAAGCGGGGTTGGTGGCGTCGCAAATAGCGACGCCTTCGTCGACGGCTATTTCAGCCAGGCTTCCATGCGATCAAGAGCAGTGCATACCGTTTCATGCGATCCGGCATAGGACAAACGCATGAACCGGTGTCCGTTCTCGGTGTCAAAATCCACGCCGGGGGCGCAGGCAACCTTGATCTCTCGCAACATCTTTTTGGCGAAATCCATGGAATCGTTCGTTAGCCCGGACACATCGCACCAGGCGTAAAAAGCGCCATCGGTCGTAGAAGCAAATTGGATGCCGATGCTTGGAAGACGATCAATGAGCACCGCACGGTTTTTGAGGTAGCCATCGCGGATTTCATCGAAGTAGGCGGTTTGGGCCAACACCTCCGGCACGACGCGCTGCGATAGATCAGGCGCGGAAATATAAAGGTTCTGGCCCAGCGTCTCAACGGTGCGAACCATGTTCTCCGGCACCACCATCCAACCAATGCGCCATCCGGTCATGCAGTAATATTTAGAAAATGAGTTGATCACGACCGACTGGTCATCGAACTGGAGTGCGCACGCATCATCACCGGTATATCGCAGTCGGTGGTAGATTTCGTCAGAGATGAACGCGATTCCGTTCTCTCGGCAAGTATCGACGAGAAGTTGCAAATTTTCTGCGCTCAGCGCTGCACCGGTCGGATTAGCCGGACTCGCAATTAGCAATGCATCGATGGGCTTTTTACGGTGTTCTGAAAGCAGCACATCAATATCAAGCATATGCCCGTGGGCACCATCGGTAGGAATCTCCACACACTCCATCGAAAGCGCGCCAATAATGCTTCGATAAGCCGGATAGCCGGGCGATGTGATCGCAATACGGCCACCCGCGTCGGCCAGTGTCAAAAACGCCAAGGAAAAACCAGCCGATGAGCCTGTCGTGAGAATGATCCGTGACGGATAAACATCTAATCCATAACATTCGGCATACATGGCGGCAATTGCCCGCCGAGCATCCGATCTGCCAATGGCGTCGGTATACCCGAGAACTTGAGTGTCCACGATACCCGCCGCAAGCTCACGGACGCTCGGCGGAAGCAGTGCCGAGGGCTGTCCAACGGTGAGAAAGCACACGTCCTCGCCCTGCTCCTGCAACCGAAAAGCCTCGCCCATAACATCCATGGCGTGAAACGGCGCAACCTGACTGCGTTTCGAAAAAGGTCCCATTTTCCCACTCATTTGTCACCGACTGGGCGTTAAACTAGTCTCGCACAAGTGACTGGCATTGCCATGTTTTTGCTATGTTTGACGTTGAGGCGTGCTACGACATCTTGGCGCCACCCAAAAGAGCCTGAACCACTGAAATGACGACGCTGCGTGCGACATTCATAACCTTGATCATGTTGGTCGCAACCGTGGCGCCCCATTTGGCCTTGGCACAGTCTTCGCGGCTTCCCATCGTGCGCGATGCAGAGATCGAAGAGCTTCTGCGCGACTATGCCGAACCGCTGTTTAGGGCAGCAGGCGTGCGCGGCGATCGCATCGATATCATTTTGGTGAACAACCGTTCGTTTAACGCTTTCGTTTCCGGCAGCCGCATCTTCTTCCATACCGGCGCAATTGTGGAGGCTGAAACGCCAAACGAAATCATTGGCGTCATGGCCCATGAAATCGGGCACATAGCCGGCGGCCATCAAAACCGCCTCCGCCAGCAGCTGGACCGCGCGCAGATTATTTCTGTTGTTTCGTCACTGGTTGGCTTGGCAGCTGCAGCGGCAGCAGGCGCGACCGGTAATGGTGCAGGCGTCAGCGCCGGTGCAGGCTTAGCCGCTGGCGGCACGGAGGCGGCAAGACGTGGCCTTCTTGCTTACCAACGTTCCGAAGAGGCAGCTGCCGACCGCGCTGCGGTTCAATATCTCAATGCAACGGGCCAGTCGGCGCGGGGCATGTTGGAAACGTTCAAGCGCTTTGACACACGGCTGGCACTCGTCCGTGAGCGCGTAAACCCGTATCGTATCAGCCATCCGCTGCCGCGTGAGCGTATTCTCGCTTTGGAAGAGCTTGCGACAGCGAGCCCTAATTTCAAAAAACGCGATAGCGCAGCACTCCAACGTCGCCACGACATGGCGAGGGCAAAAATCCTTGCCTACAGCTACGGGCAAGGTGCTGCGGAACAGTTTGCACGGGAAAAGTCAGGCGTGATTGCCGACTATGCGCGGGCAATCAACAGTTTTCTCTACGGCAATCCCCGCGATGCTGTCACGAAGATCGAACGCCTCATTGCGAGTGATCGGTCGAACCCGTTTTTCCATGAAATCCTAGGCGAAGCCCAACTTCTGGCGCGTAATCCAAACGGCGCAGTCGACGCTTTATCGACGGCTGTCCGCCTCTCCAAAGGACGCTACCCGACGATGCTCGTCGCACTTGGGCAAGCTCTTGTCCTAAAAGGTGACGAAGTAAGCCTGCGTCGTGCGATTGGCGAATTAGAGGTGGCGACCACTATTGATCCGGTTAATCCCCGCGCGTACCGACATTTAGCGATGGCCTATGGCCGCTTGGGTGATCCGGGAAATGCGGAGCTTGCGACAGCGGAAGAGAAGTTTCATTCTGCCCAGTATAGAGAGGCGAGGCAGTTTGCTGCGCGGGCGCAGAGGCGGTTTCGGCCAAATGAACCCCAGTGGCTTCGTGCCGACGATATTAAACGTTTTGAACCACCAGATCGCGGCCGCCGCCGTCGATAAGTGATGGAGAGAATATGAAAAAGCTTCTGATAGCGCTTGCCATTTGCACCTTGACCTTCGTTCCGCACATCGCCTTGGCAGAAACCAACAGGGCGCAAACGGAGGAAATTGTTCGCGAATACCTTCTGGAGAACCCAGAAATTTTGCTCGAGATGCAAGAAGTGTTGGCAGAACGCGAAGCCGAAGCTGAAAAACTCGCCCGCGCAAATGTGTTCTCGACCCAAGGAAACAGCATTTACAACAATGGTGGCGATCCAGTTATCGGTAATCCCGACGGCGACGTGACCATCGTTGAGTTCTTCGACTATAACTGCAGCTATTGCCGACGGGCGCACAGCGACGTCCTCGAATTGATCGAGAACGATAATAATGTGCGCATCGTGATGAAGGAATTTCCGATCCTCGGCCCGAACTCGCAAGCAGCACATACCGTTTCACTCGCCTTCAATTCGCTTAAGCCGGAAGACTATGCGGAGTTTCTCGACAAGCTGATCACGAGCCCCGGTCAAGCAAACGAAGCCAGCGCTATGGCGCTTGCGTCAACATTTGGAGTGGAAGAGAGCGCACTGCGAGCAGAAATGGCCAAAGCGACCGTGATTTTGCAAGTTCAGGAGACGTACCAGTTGGCGCAGATGCTGGGCATTTCTGGAACACCCACATACGTCATCGGAGACGAAGTTCTCCCCGGTGCCGTTGGCAGTGATGAACTTGCAAAGCGCATCCAAAAAATGCGCGAGTGCGATAAGACATCCTGCTGAGCGGGTCTATTTGACTTTCCACAAAGCCAAAAAGTTCAAAGACTTGCCCGCATTGGTAAGGCGCGATAACCCGCCTGGAAACACAGGTGGGCGACCGTGAAAAAGATTCTGATTCTGAACGGGCCAAATCTCAATCTGCTGGGTAAGCGCGAGCCAGACAAATATGGTTCTGCGACGCTGGCAGACGTGGAGGCAATGTGTGCGCACGCGGCGACCGAACTCGGGTTTGAGGTCGATTGCAAACAATCCAATCACGAAGGCGAACTGATTGATGCAGTTCAAAAAGCGGGCGCGGAAAAAATGCCTGTGGTCTTTAATCCAGGAGCGTTTTCACACACCTCCGTTGCACTGCGCGACGCCATTTCGGGATCGGATGCGGAAATTTACGAAGTGCACATCACCAACATTCATGCGCGAGAGCGATTTCGCCACCACTCGCACGTTTCGCCCGTAGCGAAGGGCGTAATTGCGGGTTTCGGTGTGAACGGTTATCTGCTGGCGATACAGGCGATCGCTGAGAACAAATAACAACAAACGCGGCAACACGCCGTAAATGGGGGAAACATGGCCGTTAAAAAATCTGGCTTTGATTCGTCGCTGGTCAAAGACCTGGCGAAAATTCTCAATGAAACAGACCTAACCGAAATTGAGATTGAGCAAGGCGAGATGCGTGTTCGTGTTTCGCGAACTCCGGCGGCCCAAGTTGTACAGGCCGCGGCTCCTGCGGCAGCGCCAGCTGTAGCAGCACCGACGGCTGTGCCATCGGCGCCAGCGGCAACTGCACCAAGTGCAGCTGCATCTTCGGGCAATGAAGTACCCTCACCAATGGTCGGAACGGTTTACTTCTCACCAGCTCCCGGCGAACCCACATTTGTGCAGGTCGGCACAGACGTAAAAGAAGGTGAAACGCTTCTCATCATCGAGGCGATGAAGGTGATGAACCAAATTCCCGCACCGCGTTCAGGCACGCTCACAGCGTTCCTTATCGAAGACGGTGACGCGGTCGAGTTTGGTCAACCCATTGCGGTCATCGAATAGAAAGCGGGAGGAGCCTCCATGTTCAATAAGGTTCTGATCGCCAATCGCGGTGAGATCGCGCTACGCGTGCTACGTGCCTGCCGCGAGTTGGGTATTCCCACAGTGGCAGTCCATTCAACGGCAGACGAAGAGGCGATGCATGTTCGCCTTGCTGACGAAAGCGTGTGCATCGGCCCTGCCCCGTCACGCGAAAGCTATCTGAATATTCAAAGTGTCGTTGCGGCCTGTGAGATCACCGGGGCAGACGCCGTGCATCCAGGTTACGGGTTTTTGTCAGAGAACGCGAAATTTGCCGATGTTCTCGAAGCCCACGAAATCACGTTCATTGGCCCGACAGCGCAGCACATCCAAGTGATGGGCGACAAGATCGAAGCCAAGCGCACCGCAAAATCGCTTGGCATTCCGGTCGTGCCAGGTTCTGACGGCGGCATTTCCGATCCCGAAGAAGCCAAGCGCGTCGCAAAAGACATCGGCTTTCCGGTGATCATCAAGGCGGCTTCCGGCGGCGGCGGGCGCGGCATGAAGGTCGCCAATTCCGAAGCAGAGCTCTCGATTGCTCTTTCAACTGCCCGGTCAGAGGCAGCAGCAGCTTTCGGCGATGACGCTGTCTACATCGAAAAATATCTCAGCAAGCCGCGGCACATCGAAATTCAAGTCGTCGGCGACGGTGAAGGCAATGCAATTCACTTGGGCGAACGCGACTGTTCGCTCCAGCGCCGCCACCAGAAAGTCTGGGAAGAAGCCCATTCACCTGCACTTAACGCGTCACAACGCGACGAGATCGGAAAAATCTGCGCGGATGCTGTCTCGAAACTTAAATATCGAGGCGCTGGAACGGTCGAGTTCCTCTACGAGAACGGCGAGTTTTATTTCATCGAGATGAACACGCGCCTGCAGGTTGAACATCCCATTACCGAAGCAATTACCGGTATCGATCTGGTCCACGAACAACTGCGCGTAGCATCGGGCGGAGGCCTATCGGTCAAGCAAGACGAGATCACATTCACCGGCCACGCTATAGAATGCCGCTTGAACGCAGAAGACCCAGTGACCTTCGCGCCGTCGCCCGGTCTCATTACTCACTATCATACGCCGGGTGGACTTGGCATCCGCGTCGATTCTGGTGTGTTTGCAGGCTACAAAATACCGCCCTACTACGACAGCCTGATCGGCAAACTGATTGTCCACGGGCGCAATCGCGTCGAGTGCATGATGCGCTTACGCCGAGCGCTTGATGAATTCGTTGTCGACGGCGTGTCCTCAACTCTGCCGCTTTTCCGGCGTTTGGTGGATAATCAAGATATTGCCGACGGCAACTATGATATCCACTGGCTTGAAAAGTTTTTGAGCGAAAATCAGGACGCCGAATAGGCGGAAATAAAGCTCTATGCGCACCGGTAGTTCCAAACAGGATACTCTGACGCCGCAAATTTTGCTCAAGGCCTATTCCATCGGCCTTTTTCCCATGGCCGAGAGCGCGGACGATCCCGAACTCTTTTGGGTTGAACCCAAGGTGCGCGGCGTTATCCCACTCGATGGCCTGCGCGTGTCACGCTCGCTTCGCAAGACGATCCGGCGCGAAAAATTCTCCATCAAACGCAACTTTGCCTTCCGTTCAGTGATGGAAAAGTGCGCCGAGCCCACTCCGGATCGACCGACCACGTGGATCAACTCTCGGATTATCGATCTATACCAGCGGCTTCACCATCTCGATCATGCGCACAGTGTTGAGGCCTGGCTCGATGGCAAATTGGTGGGCGGGCTTTACGGCGTTTCTCTGGGCGGGGCTTTCTTCGGCGAAAGCATGTTCTCGCGCGAAAGCGACGCGTCCAAGGTCTGTCTCGTCCACCTCGTTATGCATTTGAAGATGCAGAACTTCGTGCTGCTCGACACTCAGTTTACGACCGATCACCTAAAAACGCTTGGCGCGATCGATGTGCCGAAGGATGAATACGAACACATGCTGAAAGAAGCAGTGGACGCTAGCGCAGAGTTCTAGCACGACGTCAGTTGGTGGGCGGAGGCACCTCTGATGACGTCTTACACCCTTTCAGCCATACATCATAAACTGAGTGCTCAATCGCGTTTAAACCTGGGCTATCTGAGAACATCCAACCGGTAAAAATGCGCCGGATTGTGCGGTCAAGCGTGATCTCGTCCACCTCAACAAATGTGGACGGTCCCGGCGATTCCAATTGATCGCGTGAGTTGCACACCCGAGGCGTGATCTGCAGCGCACCAAATTGGACCGTCTCATCAATGTAGACATCAAAGGAGATGATGCGCCCAGTGATCTTATCGATCCCGGAAAACTCAGCCACCGGCTCTGATTTTGTTGCGGCTTTGGTTGGTACAGACAGCAAGCAGCAGACTGCGAAAGCAGCGCAGATCGTTTTAAGAGCTGTCGTTGTTTGTTTGTACATTATCTTCGCGCCACTACGCTCCAGATATGGTGAAAAGACGGTGAACAAGCGATTAACAAAAGTCTCAGCCGACACAACCGCATTCCAATTTCATATCGGCAATTTGCCAACCATCATCTCGCGCTTTGTTCCAAACCCAGGGCGCTTTTCAACTTCGAAGCCCGCCGCCTGCAAATTCCGGCGTACCCAAGAGGCAGCGGTGTATGTCGCAAATGTTCCGCCCAGGACCGTTTTGGCCGCCAATTGATTGAGAAGCGTTGCTTCCCACAATTGCGGGTTCTTCGCCGGTGAAAACCCATCCAAGAACCAAGCGTCCACCGGCACTGACAACGAACTCAACTGCTCACGCGCATCGCCGACAATGATTTGCAGTTCAGTCTGCTCATCCAATTGAAATAGGTTTGCGCCCGGATGAAGGGTCTGACTGGCCGACTGAAACTGCATAGACACCTCCGCCAATTCGGGCCAGCGACCTATCGCTTTTGCCATGTGCTCAAACGGCATCGGATAGGCTTCGAACGACACAAACCGAAGCTTCTGGTCTTGTGTTCGCAGCACCTCCCACTGACGCCATGTCTCCAGAAAATTCAAACCAGTACCGAAGCCGAGTTCTCCAATTGCGAACGCCTTGGCACTTCTCCAACGCTCGGGCAAATTGTTACCCTGTATAAACACGTAGTCAGCTTCCGCCCGTCCGTCGGCGCGCGCATAAAACTGGTCGCCAAACGTGGTGGAAAACGGCATATCGCCGTCAATCCACGTGAGCTCATCTTTCAATGGCATCGCCTTCGCCCCGTCCCTTTCAACTTGTCACGCCAGCCCCCGACATCGTCGTTATCGGTGGCGGGATTGTTGGCTTGTGGAGCACTTGGGTCGCCGCACGCAAGGGCATGCTCGTCCAATTGATTGACGAGGCCACGCTTGGTTCGCGCGCCAGCGGCGGCATCCTTGGTGCGCTCATGCCACACCAACCGAACTCATGGTCACCCAAGAAGCAATTTCAGTTGGACGGGCTAATCTCCCTGCCCCACTGGGTTTCAGCAATTGAGAATGCGACTGGCAAACAATGCGGCTACGACCGCGTTGGTCGTATCATGCCAATCAATCATCAAGAAAAGCGACGGCAAAGCCAGATATGGGTCGACGGCGCGAAGATGAATTGGCCAGACGCGCTCACTTGGCGTGTTACCGATGACCATCCGGCACCTGATTGGGCCACCAATACGGCGAGCCATGGCTGGAATGCAGACACGCTGTCTGCGCGGATTAATCCCCGCGCACTGGTCGATGCTCTTGTGAAGTGGGTGCGCGAGCAGCCGAATGTCGCGGTCTGCGAAAACATGCGCATGGACGCTGAGACCCTTAAAAAGCTCGTCGTCCCAAAGATTGTATCCGCCGGCGTCGGGTCTTTCTCCTTGGTCAATAAAGATGAACCGCGCCGGGCCGGTAAACCTGTGAAAGGCCAAGGCGCAACATTGCGGCCAATACATCCGATCAACTCAAATGCGCCAATCATCTATGATCAAGGCACCTATGTTATCGCCCACGCGGACGGAACTATCGCGGTTGGTTCCACATCTGAAAACGAGTTTGCAGAAGCACAAACGACGGATCAGCAACTGGATGAAGTGATCGCCTCTGCAACCGCCATGTGCGAAGCGTTGGAAGGCGCACAGGTTATAGAACGCTGGGCTGACACACGGCCCAAAGCGGGCAAACCCGATCCGCTGTTAGGCCACCTCACCGATCACAAAGACACAATTATTGCGACGGGCGGATTTAAAATCACCTTCGCGATTGCACACCTCATGGCTGAGATTGCCGTGGATTTGGCGAGCGGCACAGAGCGCGAAATCCCCGATGCCTTTCGGCCGGCCCTGCGCTTGAAATAGCTATGGTCAGCCCTTTGTCCGCAGTGTTGAACGACCGCCATCCACGCCGATAACTTGGCCGCTGATCCAACCACCCGCATCGGTCAAAAGCACTTCTGCCAAGGCGGCCATGTCTTCCGCTTTGCCTAGGCGAGGTATTGCATGCATGCCTGCTATTGCTTTGGCCATTTGCTCAGACGAGGTCATGGGTGCGGCAAGCTGGGTGTCTGTCAGGCTTGGTGCGATAGCATTGACCCGAACCGTCGGTGCCAATTCTGCCGCCAATGCTCTGGTTAACCCTTCGACCGCGCCCTTCGCCATCGCTACCGACGCATGGGAAGCAAAACCCTGCTGCACAGCTACCGTCGAAAACAACAGCACCGAACCACCATTCCCGGCCTTGAGCGCTGGAAGAGCATGCTGAATCGCTTTTGCAGCAGATGAGGCGTTCAATTTGAAATCATGCAGGAAATCATCTTCCTTAAACTTCGTTAGCGGACGCAGATTGATTGTCCCCACAGCATAGACAAGTCCGTCTATGTCCGATCCCGCCTCGGCCACCGCAGCGCCAAGTTGCTCGTCATCCAAAACGTCAGCTGATGTGTGCGACGCCCCAAGCTCGGTCGCCAACCCCGCCGCGTCACCGGCCCGACTGCTTAGGTGAAGTGAGTGGCCACCGGCGACCAGCTTTCGCGAGATCGCGGCTCCAATTCCACCGTTGGCTCCGAAAATAAGATACTTGCCCATGTGACGATCTGCTCCACGCTTATTTATTGCACGGGCCCCGCGCCGCGCTGATGTTGATGATGTAGGTAGGGCTGCGCAGCATGGTTCAAGTCGTTTTGTTTAAAAGAGATTTTAGGGTGCACGACCATGCACCGCTTACCGCTGCGGCAGAGGCTGGAACCGTGTTGCCGCTG
>JBCDLI010000063.1:0-13766 GCA_038745535.1 Pseudomonadota bacterium
AAAGAGCGCGCGACCATTACGTTCAAGCGCAATGGTAAGTACGATCAGGCCGGTCTTCGGAAGATTAATCGCTTTCTGCGCGATTGGCGTCGCGGCGAATCCACGAAGATGGATCCACAACTGCTCGATATTCTCTGGGAAGCCTACAAGGAAGTCGGCTCAAGGGAATATATTCACGTGGTTTCAGCCTATCGCTCACCGGCAACGAACGCGATGTTGCGCAAGACCAGAGGCGGTCAGGCCCGCAAAAGCCAGCATATGCTGGGCAAGGCCATCGACTTCTTTATACCCGGCGTGTCGGCAAATCGGCTCCGTGAAATAGGCTTTAAACTTCAAGGCGGCGGCGTTGGTTTCTACCCGCGTTCGGCAACGCCCTTCGTCCACTACGATACGGGCAATGTGCGTGCGTGGCCACGCATGAGCCGCGGACAATTAACGAAACTGTTCCCGCGCGGTGGAACGTTGCACCTGCCTCCGGACGGCAAACCACTGCCTGGCTATCAGCAGGCTCTCGCTGACTATAAATCAAGAAAAGCCCGTGGCCAGGCAACCATCAATCGCGGCTCGCGTGGGGGTCAACGCAGCTCCGGTAATCTGCTCGCCAACCTTTTTAATCGCGGCGGAGCCGATGAGGAAGAAGATACCGCAGCGGCATCTGCGCCTTCGCGCGCGCAAACCCGTCGGGCAGCACCGCCGCCACAAACGCCGGGTACGCAGCTGGCTTCGCTTTCGATGTCACGTATGCCACGACCGGAAATTGCTCCGCGCGGCGTGAGAAGCACCGGTGTTCCGGTTGTCGTGCCCGTCCCGCAGGCAAACTTGCCTGAACCTGCAGCCCCAGTACCAACTGCAGAACCCGTCACGCCGCCCGCACCGGCGCAGCCAGAGCCTGCGCCAGCGCCTGAGGTGGCAACATCACTCGTTGCATCGATACCACTGGAGCAGATGCCAGTCCCGGACCGTCGGCCAGCTGTTTTGATCGCACGTGCAGACCCAGCGCAGCTTGCGCGTGAGCGTCGTACAGCCGAAGAGCTTGAAGAAGCATTGAATGCAGCAAACAATGGCGCAGGCACAGAAGTCGCTCTCCGCTCAACGGTCGCCACCGATGATACGGGCGCACAGCGCCAAGCTATTCTTGCCGCATTGACCGGGACTACCGAGCGCCCGGTTACACCTGCCTTAGCGCCGATACCGCTTCCGAGCGCTGTACCGCAGCGTCCGCAAACGCAATTGGCCTATGCACCGCCAGCGCCCGCACCCCTTCCTGCGCCGACACCTGTTGTTGCGCCCGAGCCGGCTTCAACCGAACTTGCCGCACTCCAAGATCAGACGCCGGAGCCACCACGCTCCATTGAGGTGAAAGCAGGTCGTCTTCCAGTTCCCGCCTTGCGCGCACGGGAACAGCAAGTTGAGAGCGATCTCATCGTGGCAGCACTGGCACCTGAGCAAGCTGTTCCCACACCAAAGGATACGCGTGTAGACCCTACAAGTGTGTCCACGACATCGCCTACAGCCCGCATAGACGCCGTCCCTGCTCCCGTCGATCCATCATCGCGCTTTGGGGCTATGGTTACCACACTGGCATCTCTCAACTCACGTGTGGCAACCGCAAGACCCGACTTTATTAAGAACGCGCAACGGGCCGCGCCCGACGCGGTTTACACACGCGGTTTCCAGCGCGAACCACTTCCGCAGGAGACACAGCGATTTACAGGCAATGCCGTATCATTCCTGTCTGTCGCGAAGTTTGAGACCGTATCAGGCGGTGGTCAGCCGCTGCAAATTCAAATTCCGGCCACAAACTAGAACCACCTAGGCAGCCCGATACCCAAGTAGGCAGTCCGATAACTATGAGGCATCTTCCGGCTCTGGCGCCATGCCGAGAGCGTGAAGATAGGTGTCTAAAACTGCTTCCTGCTCCAGCCGCTCGTTGGTGTCTTGCTTGCGAATGGAAACAACCTTGCGCAGCACTTTCGTGTCGAAACCGGTGGCTTTCGCCTCAGCATAGACATCCTTGATGTCGTCGGCGATTGTCTTCTTTTCTTCTTCCAGCCGCTCAATGCGTTCAATGAATGCGCGCAATTGATCGCGGGCAACGCCGCCTTGAAACTCTGACATGACATGCTCCGATTGGCCGAGAGTGCGAGGTGCCCGATGCCCTCGGTCTGGTCAATCTGAATTCATGACTTGCATTAGTATTTGCCCAGATTTTCCGTTTCTTGATACGAGGCTCAACTAAGAAATGGACACCGGGATCGAACACAGTGCTTTTTACATCGGATAACTGGGCAGGTGCACACCCCAAAGTGATTGAGGCTATATCGCAAAGTGCCAGCGGTTACGTTCCACCCCACGGTAGGACAGCCGAAGACGAGGCGCTCAAAGAGAAATTTTGCGACATCTTTGAACATGAGGTCTCTGTGTTTCTCGTCTCCACCGGAACGGCTGCGAACGCACTCGCCCTCAGCGCGATGGCTCGACCGGGAGATGTTATATTCTGCCATGAGGCGGCACACATTCGCGTCGATGAGTGCGGAGCGCCGTGGTTTTTCTCCCAGGGGCTTCAGCTTGAAGCCGTTAGCGGCGGCGCAGGCAAAATAGATGGGCAGGCTCTGCAAGCAAAAGTGCAGTCGGTGACCGAAGGTGGGCTGAATGCGGGCAGAGTTGGTGGCTTATCCCTGACCCAGGCAACCGAAGGCGGCACGCTTTATTCCCCAGCGGAGATAACAGAGCTATCGGGCCTCGTTTCTGGAAACACGACCGGGCGGCGACCGCCAGTTCACATGGATGGATCCCGGTTTTCAAACGCCGTTGCTGCGTCCGGCACCACTCCAGCCCATCTCACATGGAAAAACGGCGTCGACCTACTGTCGTTCGGCGGGACGAAAAATGGCTGTATTTGTGCAGAAGCGCTGATTGTCTTCGATCCAACGCTTGCCGAGTCCATGGAATTTTTGCGCAAGCGGTCCGGTCATCTGATTTCAAAGCTAAGGTTCATGACCGCTCAATTCATGGCGTTGATGAACGACAATTTGTGGTTGGAATGCGCAACAATCGCCAACACGCACACAACAGCGCTTGCCGATATTGTGCGCGGTTCAGACCGCATGCGTCTGGCTTGGGAGCCGGAGATCAACGAAATTTTCGCGATTTGTAAGCGGGCAGACTTTCAAAAATGGTCGGACGTTGGGCTTCAGGCTTTTGTTTGGCAACCTACACCGAGTGACAGACATCTATTGGATGAGGACGAGTGCCTCATCCGTTTGGTCACGTCGTTTGAGACTGAACAGTCGCACATCGAAGCGCTCGCGCGATTGATATGATATTGACCGATGGGCACCTTCTAAAGCAAAAAACGCCGGGCTCACGGCCCGGCGTCATACTGGTTCGGTTTAAAACCGATTAGTTTTTGGTGGCTTCGATCTGCTTGGCATTGTCCTTTACGCCAGCAGTGATCGAGATTTTCTTCGGCTTCATCGCTTCTGGTACTTCGCGGGCCAGTTCGATGTGCAGCAATCCGTTTTCCATAGTGGCCGATCTGACTTCCACGTGATCGGCAAGTTGGAACCGACGCTCGAACGCACGCGAGGCAATACCCCGATGCAGCACTTCGCGACCTTCGGTCTTCTCCTCAGGCTTAGCGCCAGTAACGGTTAGAATGTTTGGACGAGCCTCAATCGCGATGTCATCTTCGGCAAAGCCGGCAACCGCCATCGTTATACGATAGGTGTTATCGTCGGTTCGCTCGATATTATAGGGCGGGTACGTCGCCTGACTGTTATCGGGCTGAGCGAGCGTGTCCAACATATTGAACAGGCGGTCAAAACCGACAGTTGAGCGGTAAAGGGGTGTGAAATCTACGTGACGCATAGTGTTCTCCATTGAGCAACGTTTGCATTTTTGAACTTGAAAACCGCCCGCATTCGGCGCGGCTTTCGTAAAGCTGCAGGCCCGTCTGGCGCCTGCCCAACGGATATGGTGGTGGCAATTTTGCCGTTCAAGAGCGGTAAATGTCGGCGCGCGAAACCTTAACCGAATATGAACAAACGCCTCCGGGTCGGTTCAGGCTGTTTCATTTACGAATTGGCCAACGTCCACGACCAAGAGGAGCCCCTCGATGAAATATCCACTTGCACTCACCGCTGCAGCTGCGCTGTTTGGTGCGATGACCATCTCACCTGCGTCCGCTCACCCCGCAGAACGCGTACATGATAACTTTTATGGACCAGGCTGGGCCAATTCCGGTTTTGAGGAAATCCATCACGTGCATGGAAAACGGTTCGGACCTCGCCGGATTGCGCGCAGGCTTCGCAAGCGTGGTTTTCACGATGTTCGCATCGGATTTGTCGGTCCACGGGTCGTCGTAGCGCGGGCCAAAGGACGTCGCGGAACGGTCCGTCTTGTCGTTAACCGCCGCAATGGCCAAGTCATTTATCGCGAACTTATCCGTCCGCATCGCGCTTATCGTCCCGTAGAACGCAGAAAGCACCTACCCTATCAACGCGACCATAGACGCTATGAGGGTCGCGATCGAAGCGTCACATGGAGCTTCGGTTTCGGTTTCTAAGCCAGGTTCACAACGCTGAATTTTAAATTCGCCAAAGCATCAACGTCCCTCCACTTTGGTGAAAATATCGGAGGCGCATGTATCGCGCCTTCGGTTTCTTTTTGACCATCCCACCCATCACGCATATCAGCGGATAAACGCGCGCACGGAAAAAGACTATGCTTGAAAAGGCCTCACGGCTCGAATGGGTGACGACCCCCGATGGCTTCAAGCTGCGCACTGTTACGTTCACGTCCACCAAACGACCGCACAAAGGGACAATAGTCCTTCTGCACGGGCGAAATGAAGCGCTTGAAAAATATGATCATGTTTTTGCCAGACTGGTCTCCAGCGGTTTTGACGTGGTTTCATTCGATTGGCGCGGGCAAGGACGCTCAACACGGTTTTTCAAAGATGTCAGACGCGGCCACGTCGATCACTTCGAGCAGTATGCAACCGATATTGAGACCGTGTTCACCGGCGTTGCATTGCCCGACACGCGACCGCCGTTCCATTTGCTGGCGCATTCAACTGGAGCGCTCGCTGCGCTTTACACTGCGCCACGTCTCATCAACCGGCTGAAGCGCATTGTACTGGCTAGTCCGCTTCTCTCTCTCGCGGATCGACGTTTGACGACCGAACAATTGCACACGATTTCATCGGCATTTTGTTTCTTGGGTGCGGGCAAGATGTATGCCGGTGGCGGCCCGGTCGGCAGCAGACGGCTGAAGTTTCCGACCAATTTACTGACGACCGACCTTGATACATTCGAGCGCAATCGTGAGCTTCTTCTGCCCGAAAAAGGATTGGGCCTCGGCGGCCCCACCTTTGGCTGGGTGCGTGCGGTCACCGATGCAATCGCAACCGTGCTTGACCACAATCACCTTGCTCAAATTCACATCCCAACGCTGCTGATCGGTGCAGGTGGAGACCGCATTGTGTCAGCCTCTGCAATCGAGGATTACGCCAGCCGACTGCGCTCCGGTGCACTCGTCATGGTCGACGGCGCAAAACACGAACTCATGCAAGAAGCGCCCTACTACCGCGAGCAATTCTTTGCAGCGTTCAACGCATTCGTGCCGGGAGATAGTTAGGCTCCGGACCCTTATTTCGGATTCAAAAGCGCAAGGGTCTTATCGTGCAATTCCGCTGTTGCGGCAGCAACAACATTTCCGCCCGCTTCTGGTCGCCCGCCGTCCCAATCTGTAACAACACCACCGGCTTTCTCAATCAGGCTGATCAGGCCGCAAATGTCGTAGGGCTGTAAACCTGGCTCAACGACAATGTCTGCGTGACCAGCAGCAAGCATGGCGAATGCATAGCAATCACAACCATATCGAAACAGCTTTACCGCTGCTTCTAGCTTGCTGAAACGGTCCCGCGCCGCGCCCTCAAAAAGGTGTGGCGATGTCGTGAACAGAGTTGCATCCGCAAGCGATTTCGCTGTGCGGGTCTGCAATGGCAGCGGCTCGGTATCGCCACGCACGTACCAAGATCCGTCTTCATCGGCGCAGAAAAGCTCGTCGGTAAATGGCTGATACATCATTCCAGCAATCGACCGGTCGTTCCGGTTCAGTCCAGCCAGCACACCCCATACGGGGAGGCCGGAGATGAAAGCACGGGTCCCGTCAATCGGATCCAGTACCCACTGGTGCACCCCATCACCTTCTTTCAGATCAAACTCTTCGCCCAGAATTCCGTGGTCCGGGTAATGCTCGGAGATGACCTCGCGCAGCGCACTCTCAACGGCGCGATCTGCCGCCGTGACCGGATCAAAACCGTCGGTAAGTTTGTTCTCCACCGCTCCATGGGCACGAAAGTGCGGGAGCGATGCCGCTGCGGAAACAGCAGCAAGCCTTTGAAAAAATGCAATGTCAGGAGTTTTTGTCATGCTCGGACCGGAATAAGGATACGCGTCAACCAGCAGTGTTTCGCTTACTGATATGGCGGTGCCAAGCTATTATTCCGCCGCTTGTGAGAAGCCGGTAAAGTACTCGCCGGGCAGAGCAACAAGCTCACCAATCAACTGCGACAGATCAAAAACCAAATCGTCGAATCCTGGTTTTGGGCGAAGGAGTCGCTCATCGAAATAAAGACCGCGATTGATTTCAATCTGCACCGCGTGAAGTCCGCGGCTTGGACGGCCATAGTGCTCGGTAATAAAGCCGCCCGCGTAAGGCTTATTGGTTGTCACGTTGTAACCTATATCGGTCAGCACGCTGTGAATGGTCTCGGTCAAAAACTGCGATGCGCTGGTGCCAAACCTGTCACCAATAATGAAATCAGGTCGGGTGCCGTCGTGGCCAATTCGCACCGTCGACGGCATGGAGTGGCAGTCAATCAGTACCGAATAGCCAAATTGACGATGGGTGTTTGCCAGCAGGGACCGCAGTGTCGCGTGGTAAGGTTTATACAGGTTTTCGATGCGGGAAATCGCTTCGTCAACGGGCACGCGGCTGTTGTAGATAGCCTGACCTTCCGCCACCACTCGCGGCATGGTGCCCAGCCCTCCGGCAACCCGCATTGAGCGAAAGTTTGCGTAAGATGGCAGATTGCCCACAAACATTTTCGGGTCGAGTTCATAGGGCTCGCGGTTCACATCCAGATATGCGCGCGGGAAATTGGCTGTCATCAAAGGCGCGCCGTAACGGGCCGCCGCGGTGAACAGCTGATCCACATGATAGTCTTCTGAGCGCCGAATGGCATCTGCCGATAGGCACGACATCCGCAAAAATCGATCAGGATAGTATCGACCGGAGTGGGGGGAATTGAAAACAAATGGCGCTGTTTGTCGCTCAGGCATTTCCACCTGAAACGCCTCGATCTCGGTAAAATCGGGCTCGACATACATACGCTTTGTGCCCCTCCACATTCCTGCCCTGCACAGTGACAGCACAAAGTAGTATTGTCCACCTTATCAGCCGTGAACTTGCCGCAAGCGTTAACTTGGTATTTGCTATATGTGGAGCACAACATGGCGATAGCAATGTCGCACTGATTTGTGCGTCGGCGCTATCGCTAAGCAGGTATTGCAATGAAACGAATTTTACTCGCCGAAGACGATAACGATATGCGCCGCTTTCTGGTCAAAGCGCTGGAACGCAGCGGTTACGAAGTTGTCGATTATGATAATGGCGTCAGCGCCTATGAACGCCTGCGTGAGGAACCGTTTTCGCTCCTGCTGACAGATATCGTCATGCCAGAAATGGACGGTATCGAACTCGCCCGCCGAGCGACCGAACTCGACCCCGATCTCAAGGTCATGTTCATCACAGGCTTTGCCGCGGTTGCATTGAAGCCAGAGTCAAAAGCGCCAAAGGAAGCTAAGGTGCTGTCAAAGCCTTTCCACCTGCGTGATCTCGTTGACGAAGTAGACAAGATGATCGCGGCGTAGCTCCGCATTGAAACAGAAATTCTCCACGCCGCCGCCGTTCCGTTATTGACGGCTGTTCAACCTGTAGCTATGCCGCCGTTTCGGATGGGCGATTAGCTCAGCGGGAGAGCACTTCGTTGACATCGAAGGGGTCACTGGTTCAATCCCAGTATCGCCCACCATCCTTTTTTCCGCAGCAACTACTCACCTCAATGTGCGTTGAACGTCATTACTGGCGGCGTCTAACAAGCCGCCAATCCAAAGCGTTGATGAGGCACACCTCGTGACATGACGAACACCGACAAGACCGAACAAACTGCAACAAAAGGCCCGCTCGAAGGCCTGCTTGTCCTCGACATGTCGCGGATTTTGGCGGGGCCCACCGCGACGCAACTCATGGGGGACATGGGCGCGACGGTCATAAAGATTGAGAACCCGAAAACCGGCGGCGACGATACGCGGATCTGGGGTCCGCCCTTTGCAGAAACACACGATGGCGAAAGCGACCTCAGCGCATACTATCTCGCGGCAAACCGGAACAAATTTTCAGTCGCTGCAGATATCTCGACCGAAGAAGGCCGCGCGACAATCCATGAAATTGCAGCAAAAGCGGACGTGCTGATCGAAAATTATAAAGTCGATGGCCTAAAAAAGTACGGGCTCGACTACGCGACGCTTTCGGAAAGATACGCGCAACTGGTGTACTGTTCGATTTCCGGCTTCGGCCAAACCGGCCCCAACCGCATGAAGCCGGGCTATGACATTATGGCTCAAGGGTTCGGCGGCATCATGGCCATCACCGGCGAACCCGACGGCGCGCCAATGAAAGTCGGTCTCGGCATCGCTGACGTCATGTGCGGGATGTATGCGACCGTCGCCATATTGTCAGCACTACGCCACCGCGATCAAATGGGGGAAGGCCAGCACATCGACCTCGGCCTCGTTGATACGCAAATGGCTTGGCTGATCAACGCAGGCACAAACTATCTGACCGCGGGCAAGGAGCCGGCCCGCCACGGCAACGCGCATCCCAACATCGCACCTTACCAAGATTTCGCGACTGCCGACGGCAATGTGTTGATAGCCGTGGGCAACGATGCGCAATACAAACGGTTCTGCGACGTCATCGACCGACCAGATTTGGCAGAAGCCGAGCAGTATCAAACCAATCAATCGCGTTTGCAGAACCGAACGCCGCTTATTGGGGAACTGGCCAAAACGCTCGCTACATTCCAGCGCGCAGACCTATTACAAAAATTGGAAGACGCGAGCGTTCCCTGCGGGCCCATTCACACAATCGGCGAGGCTCTGCGCTCAGATCAGGCCGTTGCTCGCGAAAGCGTTATCCGCATGGAGCACGATCAAACCGTCACAGGTTCCATGGAACTCCTTGGAAATCCAATCAAATTCTCCAAAACGCCAGTGACGTACCGCAAGCCTCCGCCGCGCTTTGGTGATGACACGGACACGCTTCATCACATTCTGGCGAAGTTTGCCGAGCGGCGCTAGCACTGCATCACTGCGCAATATAATTTCGCTGGGTGTGGGAACTTTGCCCTGAATAGGCCGTATTGCACTGCACAAAGTGATAATTGGCGCACGATAATGACGGGCGTAATTAGGTGGGACCGGCGGCCTAAAGGAAAAAGTGGCCCACCTCACGGAATTTGAAATGGCCCTCGCCCAAGATAGTTTTACGTTTCCAACCCAAACAAAAGTAAGTGACGAAACGTCGAGTGTTTCCCGCGTTCGAGATCCGCGTCTCGATTTTTTCCGCGGCGTTGCGATGTTTATCATTTTGATCGCCCATGTGCCCGGAAATTGGCTGACGCTCTGGATCCCGGCGCGGTTTGGTTTTTCCGATGCAACCGAGACGTTCGTGTTCTGCTCTGGCATGGCGTCTGCGATCGCTTTCGGTCGCGTGTTTCGTGATCAAGGCATTGCGTTGGGCACAGCACGGGTCGGGTTCCGATGCTATCAAGTATACTGGGCGCACATCTGCCTGTTCATCGCGATAGCGACCACAATGGTCGTGCTCAACCAGATTTTCCCCGACGGTCGCGACTATGTTGGCCAGCTGAACCTTTACCCGTTTTTCAACGAGCCGCAGACCAATTTACTCGGACTGATTACCCTCACCTACGTCCCGAACTATTTCGATATTCTGCCGATGTATCTGGTCGTGCTCGCCCTGATGCCACTCATGTATGCGCTGGCACGCGTTCACGTTATGCTCGCTGTCACGGCATCAGTTTCCCTTTGGCTCGGCGCAAACGTCTTTGGTTGGTCACTACCCGCAGAGCCATGGTCCGACCGCGAATGGTTCTTCAATCCGTTTGGCTGGCAATTGATCTTTTTTACCGGCTTTGCGCTGATGGCAGGATTTCTAAACCCACCGCCGCTCGACAGACGGCTTTTCTGGATCGCGGTTGCGGTGATCATCGCGTCACTACCGTTTGCCTATTTCCGCCTCTACAACGCTTTTCCCGTCTTTCTCGATTTTCGTCGCGAGTTCGAAGTTTTGTTCAACAAAACCGACTTCGGCATTCTGCGATACATCCACTTCCTGGCCACCGCCTATGTCGCTTGGGTTTTGGTCGGGCCGAAGGGTTCGCGCATTTTGCCACCTGAACGTGGGTCTGCACTTGCAAGAATTTGGGAAACGACACTTCGCTTCATCATGAAGGTCGGCCAGCAGTCGCTCGCAGCATTCATTGCGTCCATGTACATCGCCCGCCTTCTCGGTGCGGCGCTTGATCAATTGGGCCGCAGCTATTTCACAATGACCATGGTCAATGCCGCAGGCTTTGCTTTGCTCATTGCAGTCGCTTACGGCGCCGGCTGGTTCAAATCCCAACCTTGGCGAAAGCGGGCCGCCTGACATGTTGAGACGTGAATTCCTGATCGGCCTGATAGCGCTTACGGCGGCACCGAGTGGGGCGCACGCTTCATCAACAGCGCTCAATCAGCCAACACTGCTTCCGCTCGGCCAGTCCGAAGAGTTCTCCCTAGACCTGTTGTCGGCCATGGCACGGCAGATGGCTGAAACCGATTATCAGCCGAGGACGCCCGTCAATAATGCGTGGCGTAACCTCTCCTACGATGACTACGTGTCGATCTGGTTTAACGAGAACTACGCGCTTTGGCGCGGCGACGCAGAAACGCCGCTTGAAGTCGATCTCTTCACCGCAGGCTTATACTATCCAACACCTATTCAGGTCGCAGTCGTTGAAAATGGCAGCGCCCGCCGTGTCGGGTTTTCCTTCGATGCGTTCGACAAGACCGACAAGTTTCCAGACATCCCCATTGACGATACGCTTGGCTATTCCGGTATCCGGCTGCGTGCGGAGATCGAGAAACCGGGCACCTATCAGGAATTCTCTGTTTTTCAGGGCGCGAGCTATTTCCGCGCTATTGGCACGGGCAATATCTACGGCCTGTCTGCGCGGGGCTTGGCAATAGACACCGCTTCACCAGCCGGAGAAGAATTCCCCGATTTCACCCATTTCTGGATCGAGAAACCAACCCGCGATAATCCGGTATTTATCGTTCACGCACTGCTCGACAGTGAAAGCTGCACCGGTGCTTACACGTTCGAAATCGAAACGGGCGAACCGCTTTCCATGGACGTAAAGGCGGAGATATTTCCCCGCCGACCGCTCAATCATGTTGGCATCGCACCGCTCACATCCATGTTCCAGTTCGACGAGACCAACCGCAACCGGTTCGATGACTTCCGCCCCGCAGTGCACGACTCCGACGGTCTTCTCATTTTGAATGGCAATGGAGAGAAAATCTGGCGACCTCTCGCGAACCCCAAGACGCTCCAGATCAGCGCATTTCAGGACCGTGACCCGCGGGGCTTCGGGCTCATGCAACGTGCCCGCGCGTTTAGCGATTTCGCAGACTTGGAAGCGCTTTACCATCGCCGCCCCGGCGCTTGGATCGAGCCAAAGGAAAGTTGGGGAGAAGGCGCGGTCGTTCTCGTCGAAATACCGACCGAGGAGGAAGTGTTCGACAACATTGTGAGCTATTGGCGGCCACGGCAGGAGCTACAGCCCGGCCAGTCGCACACCATGACTTATAAGCTGATCTGGGGCGCGTCGCCGGAACCCGATGTCGATGTGTTGTCTGTTTTAAACACACGGATCGGCAAAGCCGCATTTGGCGATGGCATCATCGTCACGATCGATTATGAAGCAGGGACAATCGTACCCAATGATCTCACCCAGATTGAACGTTATATCAGCGCAAGCACCGGCGAGGTCTCCGAAGGTGTTTTACAAACCAATCCAGAAACCGGAGGTCCACGACTGGCCTTCCGGTTCATACCCGGAGATGCAGAGCTCATTGAGCTTCGAGCCCAGCTGGTACTCGGCGATAAACGGCTGACCGAAGTCTGGCTTTATCGGTGGACCGCATGATGGGTTATGGTTTTGCGAAAATGCCACCCAAAGCGCCACTTCCAATGGCGCAGCAGGACTTCAGTAGATGCCCGAAAGAGCAGGCATCACAGGAAAGAAGCACGTTAGGAGAGTATATTTCACGAACGGCTGCGTTTGCGCCTGCCATCCTTCTCACACTGATTTTCAGCTACGCCATCTTCAATTGGTTGAGTTATGGCGGTGTCACACCGGTCAAGGCCGCGGTCGTCATGCTGGTCGCCTTCACTTTCATATGGGTCTCACTATCGGCTGCAGCGGTGGCTTTGGGGATTTCGCGCTTCATCAGAAAACCCGGATTTTTGAAGCGAGAGAAGGATGATACGCATTCCAACCACGCCCAGCGCGTCGCGCTGCTGACGCCCATCTACAATGAAGACCCCGCAGACGTGTTCGGCAACGCTTGGGCCATGCTGCAAGACCTCTCCCATGGTCGCCAACAGGACAGCTTCACGCTCTTCATTTTGAGCGACACTAAGGACCCGGCAATTGCGCGGCTAGAAGAGCAGGCGTTCTTCGCGTTGCAGGAAACAGTGGCGCCCAAAATTAACGTATTCTATCGACGCCGGGCCGACAACACTGACAAGAAGGTGGGCAACATAGCTGACTGGATCGAGAATTGGGGTGCTGCCTACGACGCGATGCTCATCCTTGACGCTGACAGTTTGATGAGCGGCGCGGCCATCCGAAACCTTGCCCGTGAACTTGCAGCCCATCCCGAAGCAGGTCTCATCCAAAGTTTCCCAGCACTCATAGGTTCGCGAACGCTTTTTGGCCGTATGCAGCAGTTTTCAAATGCGGTTTACGGTTGGCTTCTAGCAGAAGGCCTTTCCGTTTGGTCACAAAGTGAGGGCAATTACTGGGGCCACAACGCCATCATCCGCGTCCGTGCCTTCGCCGATAGCGCTCGCCTGCCACACCTGCCACGCCGTCGCGGAAGCGAAGACCTGATTTTGAGCCATGACTTTGTGGAGGCAGGCATGCTTCGCCGCGCAGGATGGGGTGTTCGCTTCCTGCCGCGCGCATCGGGCAGCTTTGAAGAAACACCGCAAACCGTGATCGACTACTGCCTGCGTGATCGACGGTGGTGCAAGGGCAATCTTCAACACCTGCGCCTGCTAACCGTGAAAGGGTTCCATCCGGTCTCACGGTTCCACCTTTTGCAGGGCGCTTTCGCCTTCCTCATGTCACCCGCTTGGTTTGCTTTGCTGATCGTGTGGTCACTCGTGGGAACGATGTCAGACAACAGCGCAAGCTATTTCACACCGCTCAATCCGCTTTACCCCGTTTGGCCCGAACAGGCGCCTTTTGGAGGTTCGCTCTTCCTCTTTTTCATCTACGGCATGCTTTTGCTGCCAAAGGTTCTGGGCGCATTTGCTCTTGGGCTACGCCGACGTATCCGCGA
>JBCDLI010000064.1:0-13191 GCA_038745535.1 Pseudomonadota bacterium
CTTGTCCTGCACACGCATGCGGATGAAATAGCCGCCCGCATGGGCCTCCATCTGCGCCTGCTTGTAAGGTGTAAGCGTTTCGGCCGGTTTACCAAACACCGGTGCCTGTTGGCGACCGGGAAGCGCTTTGGCGATGTCTGCTAAATCTCCAACGACGGCAGAGGCAGTGGCGTCACCGCCGGCTCCAGGGCCCGACATCAGCAGTGTACCAACGATGTCTGCTTCCACAGCGACCGCGTTTGTTACGCCATCCACCTGCGCGATTACCGACGACAGCGGTACCATTGTGGGATGCACACGCTGCTCGATACCCGTCGCGGTCTTCTCAGCCACACCAAGCAGTTTGATGCGGAAGCCAAGCTCGTAGGCTGCTTGGATATCGGACAGCGAAATATTGGAGATGCCTTCGAGATAGACCTCATCGCAGGCCACCTGCGTTCCAAACGCCATGGATGCAAGTATGGCCAGTTTGTGGGCCGTGTCATTGCCCTCGATATCAAAGGTCGGGTCAGCCTCCGCGTAGCCTAAGCGTTGTGCGTCGGCGAGGCATTCGTCAAAGCTGATCTCGTCGGTTTCCATCCGTGTGAGGATGTAGTTCGCTGTGCCGTTCATGATGCCAAAGATGCGCTGGATCGAATTTCCAGAAAGCGATTCCCGCATCGTTTTGATAATTGGAATACCGCCTGCGACCGCTGCCTCATAGTTGAGTATAACGCCGCTTTTCTCAGCGATTTGCGCCAGTCCAAACCCGTGTTTGGCAAGAAGTGCTTTGTTTGCGGTGACGACATGAATACCGCGAGTAAGCGCCGCCTGCACGCTTTCACGCGCGGGTCCTTCATCGCCGCCGATGAGCTCAACGAAGACATCGGCTTGCACAGTTTTCGCCATCTCAACCGGATCGGTAAACCAGTCGACAGATGAGAGGTCGATGCCGCGATCTTTTGCCTTGTCTCGAGCACATACCGCTGAAACGACCACGGGTCTGCCGCATTGGATTGAGAGTTCATCGGCTTTTTCGCGGAGAACGCGTACTACTGACGTGCCAACGGTGCCGAGGCCCGCAATAGCGACCCGAAGCGCTTCGGTCATTGAAAATCCAATCTATTCAGGCAATTTTATCTATCGATGAGCGTTGAGCGCCACCACATTGTGGAGCGTGTCGTCGGCGTATGCCATGAACTTTTTAATGTTGCGAGCCGCTTGGCGGATGCGTTGCTCGTTTTCCACCAATGCGACGCGCACATGGCCATCGCCATGCTCGCCAAAGCCGACACCGGGAGCGACCGCCACATCTGCTTTTTCGATCAGCAGCTTGGAAAATTCCAGTGATCCTAAATGGCGGAAACGCTCTGGAATAGGCACCCATGCAAACATTGTTGCCGCTGGTGCAGGCACGGGGAACCCGGCATTGGTGAAACTTGCTACAAGCGTTTGACGGCGCTTCGCGTAGACTTCGCGGACCTCGGCGATGTCCGAACCATCACCATTTAATGCAGCCGCTGCTGCCACTTGGATCGGCGTAAAGGCACCGTAGTCGAGGTAGGACTTGACCCGCGCCAAGGCAGAGATGAGGCGTTCATTCCCAACTGCAAAACCCATGCGCCAGCCTGGCATCGAGAAGGTTTTCGACATGGACGTGAATTCGACCGCGACGTCCATCGCGCCCGGGACTTGGAGCACAGACGGAGGTGGATTGTCGTCGAAATAAATCTCCGAATAGGCCAAATCAGAGAGCACGATGAGTTCGTGCTTACGCGCAAATGAAACGACTTCGCGATAAAAATCGAGGTCGGCAACATAAGCCGTCGGGTTGGATGGATAATTTAAAATGATGGCAAGTGGCTTAGGGATAGAATGCTTCACTGCCCGTTCCAGCGAACGCAGCAGGCTCTCGTCCGGCTTTGCCTGCAGCGACCTTATCACGCCGCCAGACATGATGAAGCCAAAAGCATGTATCGGATAGGTGGGGTCTGGACAAAGGACGACATCGCCGGGCGCAGTGATCGCCTGCGCCATGTTCGCAAAACCCTCTTTTGACCCAAGCGTCGCGACCACTTGCGTTTCAGGGTTCAATTTTACGCCAAAGCGACGCTGGTAATAATTCGCTTGCGCTTTGCGAAGACCGGGAATGCCCTTCGAAGACGAGTAGCGATGCGTGCGCGGGTCTTTCACCGTCTCGCAGAGCTTGTCGACGATTGCTTGAGGCGTTGGCAGATCTGGATTACCCATACCAAGATCGATGATATCGCGCCCATCGGCTCGAGCGTTGGCCTTGAGCCTGTTCACCTGCTCAAACACGTAGGGTGGCAATCGCCTGATCTTGTGGAAGTCTTCCATGCTCATCGTCTTCGTCCCTTTCCACCGTCCTCATACATGGCGAATTTACTCTATGCGAGCGCTTATTGAGTGGTGATCTGACGCAACTTTTTGTCCGAATGCGTCTGCGCGAGCCGTTGAAGTTCAGCAAGGCGGCGCTTGTAGCTTTCTGTGTCGACGACGCCTGCCTGTTGCTTGCGTTGCAAGGCCTGCATTTCCGCCATCAACCGCCGGGCTTCTCGATTACTGAATTGATTGTCCGATGGAGCGGGCTCGTCGGCAAGTGACGGGTAAGTGCCCGTATTTCTTGGACCGCTCGTCCGCTCGAGAACGGGCGGCGGCGTTGCTGTTGTAAGCTCGGTTGGCTCCGTATCGATCGGTGAAGGTTCTACGGGCTGCTGGTTGGCCGCTTCATTTGTTTCGGTTCCGTTAACCTCTGCGATCACGTCAGGCCTCGCCGGTTCAGGAAATGGTTCCAATGGTTCGGTTTGTAACGCAGCGCTTTGAAGCGCAGTACTTGGCACGCCCTCGTCAATTGCGTTTCCGCCCGCGCAAGCAGACGCAAACAGGAGCACGACCATAGTAGCAGAAACTGTCTGTATTCTCGTCATTATCGTCGCTTTTCAGTAGCTTACACTGCAAAACTGCATGCCAAGTGAGGCAAAAGTGAGGGTTGATCCGTAACGGTAGGTTTAAATAGGTTAACACCAATTATCCAACGGCCAACAAGTTGGAAATCAGGAGGGCGCCGTGAGTGCACAACGCGAAGACGGTACGGAGAGTTTCCAAGAGCCAAGTAAGCTCGGCGCGTTAGAGCCGTACGTCATAAAGGATCCCGAGCAGTTTGGTCTGAACTTGGCGCGCATGGTGGAAGCCGCAGGTCATGCCGCGTCTGCGTGGATTAAGCCTCGTGAAAGCGGCGATAAAAACGATGCTGTGGCCGATCCGCTCGCCGATTTTACAAGTATTCTCGGGAAAGTTTCCGAATATTGGCTGAGTGATCCACAGCGGGCCATCGATGCGCAAACGCGTTTGTTCTCAGGGTATATGAATATCTGGGCAAATTCGATTCACCGCCTCGGTGACAAAGAACTCGACGAAGCAATCAAACCGCCGCGCGGTGACAAACGGTTCGACGATCCCGATTGGGCTGACAACGCTTTTTATAGCTTCATGAAGCAGGCCTATCTGGTGACCGCAGATTGGGCAAACAATCTGGTCAAAGACACCGAGGGACTGGACGAGCACACCAAACACAAGGCGATGTTTTATGCGCGGCAGGTCACAACCGCGCTGTCACCGTCAAATTTCATGATCTCCAACCCCGAGGTGTTCAAAGCCACGGTCGCTAGCAATGGTGCCAATCTGGTGGATGGCATGCGAATGCTTGCAGAGGACATCACCGCCGGCAAAGGCGATGTAAAGCTACGTCAGGCTGACTACTCAAAATTCAACGTTGGCGAAAACATTGCGATGACGCCGGGCAAGGTCGTTGCGCGAAATGAGCTTGTGGAGATTATCCAATACGAGCCGACAACGGAAAAAGTGTTGAAACGGCCTTTGTTGATCTGCCCGCCGTGGATCAACAAATTCTACATTCTCGATCTGAACCCGCAAAAATCGTTCATCCGGTGGGCCGTTGAGCAGGGTCACACGGTTTTCGTGATTTCATGGATTAACCCGGACGAACGACACGCAGAAATGGATTGGGCCGATTATATTGATCTTGGCCTCAACTTCGCGCTCGACACGGTACAAAAGTCGACCGGCGAGAAGCAAGTCAACGCAATTGGTTACTGTGTCGGTGGCACGCTATTGAGCGCAGCAATGGCACTCATGGCAAAGACCGGTGATGATCGCATTCAGTCTGCCACGCTTTTCACAACACAGGTGGACTTTACACACGCTGGCGACCTTAAAGTGTTTGTGGATGAAGAACAGCTTGAGATGCTCGAGGCTGAGATCAAGAAAAAGGGCTATCTCGAAGGGTCGAAGATGGCGACGGCATTCAACATGCTGCGTTCCGGTGATCTAATTTGGCCTTATGTCGTCAACAACTACATGAAGGGTAAAGCCCCTACCCCGTTCGACCTGCTCTACTGGAACGCAGACTCAACGCGGATGGCGGGCGCAAACCACATCTACTACCTGCGCAATTGTTACCTTGAAAACCGTTTGGCCCAGGGCACGATGCATCTTGCTGGTCGCAAAGTTGACATCCGCGACGTCAAGGTGCCGATCTACAATCTCGCCGCGAAAGAAGATCACATCGCGCCTGCGCTCTCCGTGTTTGAAGGTTCAAAGCTTTTCGGGGGTGACGTGACCTACGTTATGGGCGGCTCTGGCCATATCGCCGGCGTCATCAACCCGCCTGACAAGAATAAATATCAGTTTTGGACCGGGAAAGCTGTCGAAGGTGAATTTGACAAATGGGCTGAGGGCGCAGTTGAAACACCGGGATCATGGTGGCCGCATTGGCACCGTTGGATACAGGACTTGAACAACGAGATGGTGGAAGCGCGCAAGAAAATCGGCGGTAAGAAATTGAAGCCGCTCTGTGACGCGCCGGGTGAGTACGTTAGGATCAAAGCCTAGGCATCGACCGGCCCAGGTAGCATCGTGAAGTTTCCCTCGCCCCTTATCCCGGCGACATTAATTAAGCGCTACAAGCGTTTTCTTGCCGATGTTCGATTTGACGATGGCTCTGAGATCACCTGCGCTGTCCCAAATACCGGGTCCATGATGGGTTTGCATGCGCCGGGTTCACGCGTCTGGCTTTCGACGTCTGACAATCCAAAGCGGAAATATGCCCACACCCTTGAGTTGGTTGAAGCTGACGGCACTACGGTCGGCATAAACACCAACAAACCAAACCGGCTGACTGAAGAAGCAATTGGCGCCGGATTAATCTCTGACTTGGCCAGTTATCCAACGCTGCAACGTGAAAAGCGCTATGGCGAAAACTCTCGCATCGACATTTTGTTATCATCGCCGGACCGACCGGATGCCTATGTCGAAGTAAAGAACGTCCATTTTATACGTCAACGTGGGCTTACAGAATTTCCTGATAGCGTGACATCCCGCGGGGCCAAACATCTATATGAACTCGCTCGAATGGTGGAAGCAGGAAACCGGGCAGTGATGGTCTATCTGGTTCAGCGTAGCGATTGCGAACGGCTGAAACTATGTCGGGAATTGGATCCGAATTATGCCAAGGCCTTCGATCATGCGATGGCCGCTGGGGTTGAAGCCTACGCGGTTCGATGTCATGTCACCTCAACAGCAATCACCCCAGAGTGCGCAATTGTCGTTGACGAACCGGGTGTAAACTCAAACCTGAATTGATGGCTTCGACATGGTCAATTATCTTGATGCGGACATCGGCCCTCTCAAGAACGCGGGACACATCCGCTTGCACGGTCCTGATGGGTTCGATGGCATGCGCCGGGCTGGGAATTTGGTCGCCGAAGCGCTCGATGCTGTCTACGAGATTGTTCGCCCTGGTGTCACAACAGATGAGATCGACCAGTTCCTTTACGCATTTGGCATGGAACATGACGCCTTACCCGCGACACTAAACTACCGCGGGTACACCCGGTCATGTTGTACTTCGCTAAACCATGTGGTCTGCCACGGGATACCCAACGATAAGCCCCTGCGAGAAGGTGATATTTTAAACGTCGATGTGACTTACGTCCTCGACGGCTGGCACGGTGATTCTTCGCGTATGTACCCCGTTGGTCCGGTAAAGCGCGCGGCGGAGCGGCTCATGGAGGTAACTCACGAGGCCATGATGCGCGGGATAGCCGCTGCAAAGCCCGGTCACTCGATGGGTGCGATCGGTGAAGCGATCCAGCGATTTGCCGAGCGCGAGCGTTGCTCGGTTGTCCGCGATTTTTGCGGCCACGGAATTGGGCGGTTGTTTCACGACGCTCCAAACGTGCTGCACTATGGTCGCGCAGGCGAAGGTGCAGAAATCAAGCCGGGTATGATTTTCACAATCGAGCCCATGATAAATCTCGGACGACCGCATGTGAAGGTGCTCTCCGATGGCTGGACTGCGGTGACACGCGACCGGAGCCTATCGGCGCAGTATGAGCATACGATTGGAATAACCGAGACCGGATGTGAAATTTTCACACTGTCGCCTGCCGGTCTGGACCGTCCCGGGCTGTCGTGATGTCGGATGGGTTTGACGGCTTTCGAAACGACATCCAATGACGCGCACCAGAGACGGATTGTTTGAGAGCCCTTCACACGAGCCCTTTGCCCAATCAAAATCGACCGCGTCTGGACATCGACAACGTCTTCGCGAGCGCTTTAACGCAGGCGGTCGCGAAGCGCTTGCTGACTACGAGCTGTTGGAGCTTTTTCTGTTTAGAAGCAATTTGCGCGGCGACACCAAACCGGTGGCCAAAGCCTTGCTCGCCAGATTTGGGAGTGTTGCCGGCGTCATCACTGCATCGAAGGAACAACTGGTTCAGGTAAAAGGTGTCGGTGAAACGACCGTTCATGATCTAAAGCTGATACGCGCAGCGGCGGTCGAATTGGCACGCACAGAGGTTTTGGATAAGCCGGTGCTGTCCTCGTGGAAATCGGTTCTCGACTACTGCACCATTGCGATGGCGCACGAGAATAAAGAGCAATTTCGCATTCTGTTTCTTGATAAGAAAAACAGATTGATAGCCGATGAGGTGCAGCAACAAGGCACTGTGGATCACACGCCGGTTTATGTTCGGGAAGTGGTCAAGCGCGCGTTGGAATTGTCCGCGACAGCACTGATTCTGCTTCACAATCACCCGTCTGGCGACCCAACACCGTCTAGCGCGGACATAGCGGTGACTCGGTCAATCATCGACGTGGCACAACCGCTTAACATCGTTATTCACGATCACATCATCATTTCAAAGACGGGGCACGCCAGCCTGAAAGGCCTGCGGTTGATTGATTAGTATGGGCAATTAAGCCGGGGTTAGTGTAAAATCTGGCTCAGGAATAGTTTGGTGCGCTCGTGCTGCGGATTGTCGAAGAATTGATCCGGCACGTTTTGTTCAACGATCTGGCCTTGGTCCATGAAGATGACACGGTTTGCCACCTGACGTGCAAAGCCCATCTCGTGTGTCACGCAGAGCATCGTCATCCCCTCCTCCGCGAGGCCAACCATCGTGTCTAGAACCTCCTTGATCATCTCAGGATCAAGTGCGGACGTCGGTTCATCAAACAGCATGATGCGTGGGTTCATGCAGAGCGACCGGGCAATCGCGACGCGCTGCTGCTGACCGCCGGAGAGTTGCCCCGGGTATTTTTGCGCTTGTTCCGGAATTTTGACGCGTTCGAGAAAGTGCATTGCGCGTTCTTCGGCTTCCTTCTTGGGCATTTTACGAACCCAGATCGGCGCTAACGTGCAGTTTTCCAAAATCGTCAGATGTGGAAACAGATTGAAGTGCTGAAACACCATGCCGACCTCGCGGCGCACTTCATCAATCTTTTTTAGGTCGTTTGTGAGCTCAATCCCATCGACGACGATGCGGCCTTTCTGATGCTCTTCCAGCCGATTAATGCATCGGATCATAGTGGACTTGCCCGAACCCGATGGTCCGGCGATGACAATCCGTTCGCCGCGCATGACTTTCAGATTGATATCACGCAGGACATGAAAGTCGCCGTACCACTTGTGCATATCGTTGATTTCAACTGCGACGTCGGTTTCCGACACCTGCATTTTCGAACGATCAATTTCCTGCGCTGCACTCATCGTGTGCCCCTAGCGTTTGTGGCCGGTGTCAAGACGGCGCTCCATATACATTGAATAGCGAGACATTGCGTAACAGAAGATGAAATAGACAATGGCCGCAAAGGTCAGGCCTGTCATATTCTGCACGGGCGATGCCCATACCGGATCGGTGGTTGACGCCCGAATTTGGCCGAGGAAGTCAAACAGGCCGATGATCAACACAAGTGTTGTGTCTTTGAAGAGCCCTATAAACGTGTTGACGATTCCCGGAATGACGAGCTTAAGCGCCTGCGGCAGCACGATCATCCGTGTCATCTGAAACCAGTTGAGACCAAGCGCCATCGCCCCTTCATACTGACCCTTTGGCAAAGCTTGGAGACCGCCGCGAACCACCTCCGCCATGTAGGCCGAAGAGAACAGTGCGACGCCGATAAGTGCGCGAAGAAGTTTGTCGAACGATACGCCCTCGGGGAGGAAAAGCGGTAACATCACCGATGACATAAAGAGCACGGTGATCAGCGGCACACCGCGCCAAAACTCGATGAAAACGACGCATACAAATTTGACGATTGGCATACTGGACCTGCGCCCAAGCGCGAGGGCTATACCAACCGGAAGTGAAGCGGCAATGCCGACCACTGCGATCACCATGGTCACGAGTAAACCGCCCCATGATTCAGTTTCCACGCGTTTCAAACCGAAATCAAAACCGAGCAGGAACACGGCTACGAAAAGCCCGGCGAAAATGATCGCAGTCGTTTTCAATCCCGGACCTGGATCGCTCTCGGACCCCTTGGCAAACGCATAGATAACGCCAAATGAAATTGCGGCGATGATGCCCAGCGGCAGATAGGCGCCGTTGACGGCCAGATTGCCACCGGTGAGCAAAATCAAGGCCGCGATCGGAAAGACGATAGCAACGAAAACAATGTTTTCCCGCTTATAAGGCAATGTGGGAATGAGCAGGGGTATGAGGCCGCCGAAGAACAAGAGTGCTGTTAGGTTTACCCGCCATTGTTCTTCATCTGGATATCGGCCGTAGATAAACTGGTTAAAGTAAGCATCAACGTAAGCCCAGCACGCCCCAAACCAACCCGGCTCCCGAACGCCGCCTTGCACTTCGGTGGCGCAGACCGTCCTGTCATTTCCGACCCATATGGCCTGTGTGAAGAGGAAGTTCACCAGCGGCGGTACTATGAGATAGAGGAGGTAAAGACAGACAAGAGTGAGTAGAGACTGCCGGGCGTTTGGAAATAAATTCGACCGGATCCAGCCAAGCGGTCCTGCGGACGAAACAGGTGCCACCTCCTCTTCGAGCATCTGCGAACGTACAAATGCGATCTTAGGCGCGTCTGGGGTTTTAATCATTGCACTGTCGGACATGTTAACGCTCCACCAATGCAACGCGGCTGTTGTACCAATTCATAAAGGCTGACGTACCAAGCGAAAACGTGAGATAGGTCAGCATTGAAATACTGACAATTTCAACAGCTTGGCCGGTTTGATTTAGAGCCGTTCCCGTAAAGATCGAAGTCAGATCAGGATACGCAATTGCAACGGCTAGCGATGAGTTTTTGGTCAGGTTCAAATATTGAGACGTCAACGGCGGAATAATGATCCGAAGCGCTTGCGGAACAACGACAAGCTTCAAATTTTGGTTTTGACGTAACCCTAGAGCGTGGGCCGCCTCTGTTTGACCCTTGTAAACACCCAAAATACCGGCGCGGACGATCTCTGCAATGAACGAGGCCGTATAGGTCGAGAGCGCGATCACAAGCGCAATGAACTCTGGGATAACTGTCATGCCGCCGCGAGGACGGAAGCCGCCTGCTTCTGGAACGTCCCACGTTAGCGGCATGCCGGACGCGATGAACACCATGAGTGGAAGGCCGACGATGATGCCAAGTCCAACCCAAAATGTCGGAAACTGTTCGCCGGTCTGCATCTGCCGCGCACGCGCCCAGCGTGAAATGCCCCAGACTGCCGCGATGCCAATCAAAAGCGCGTAGAACGAGAAGACGAAGCTGTCAGCGAAAACGGGCTTGGGCATGAAGAAGCCGCGATTGTTCAACAGCCCCAGATAGCCGAGATCGATGCTATCGCGTGGTTGCGGCAGCAATCGCAATACGCCAAAATACCAGATGAAAATCTGCAGGAGGAGCGGCAGATTGCGCAGAAACTCCACGTATCCGGTTGCGAGCCTGTTCACAATCCAGTTGTCTGAAAGTCGCGCCACGCCAACGATGAAGCCGATAACGGTTGCGAAGAAAATACCGATGACCGCAACGATCAAAGTGTTCAGGACGCCAACAAAATAGACGTCAAGATAGGTGGATTCGGTCGGGCTGTAATCGGTGAGTGTTTGGCTGATGCCAAATCCGGCCTCGTTGTTGAAAAAGCCAAAACCTGATGCCACACCCGCAGCCGCAAGGTTCGCGCTCATGTTCATAATTGCGCTGGCAAATACGTAGATGACCGCTGCTGCGATAACGACTTGAACGATGATCGACCGCACTTCGGGCCGATTAAGGAGCGCGACCTGTGGCAGCCTCTCGGACGCAACGTCACTCATCGGCGTCGCTGGCTCATCAATGGGATGAAAATAAACATTTTAATTATGCCAAAATGAAAAGCCCCGCATTGAGAACAATGCAGGGCTTCTGGTTGTTAGCGCACTGGTGGAGCGTACTGGAGGCCACCGCGTGACCAAAGATCGTTTACACCGCGGGCAATACCAAGCGGGGTGTCTGGTCCAACAAAACGCTCAAACGATTCGCCGTAGTTTCCGACCTGCTTGATAATGTTGTAAGCCCAATCTTCGGATACGCCGATGCCCTCACCAAACGAACCGCTGGTGCCCAGCAGACGCTGCACAGCTGGAACTTCAGACTCGCGCATCTCGTCCACGTTTGCCGATGTGATACCCATCTCTTCTGCGTTCACCATTGCGTAGACGGACCACTTCACAATGTTGAACCACTGATCGTCACCTTGGCGGACAACCGGGCCAAGAGGCTCTTTGGAAATGATCTCTGGAAGCACTTTATGAACGGTTGGGTCGCTGAGCTTGAGACGCTGTGCGTAAAGAGCTGACTGGTCGGTCGTGTAAACGTCGCAACGGCCTGAGTCGTAGGCTGCAACCGCTTCATCGGTTTTTTCAAACGTGACCAGCTCGTATTCCATGTTGTTGAGCGCGAAATAGTCAGTCGCGTTCAGCTCTGTCGTGGTGCCAGCATTGGTGCAGATCGATGCGCCCGATAGCTCAAGAGCAGAATTGATGTTCATGTCTGCGCGGATCATGAAGCCTTGGCCGTCGTAGTAATTCACGCCTGCGAAGTTCAAGCCCAGTTGGGTATCACGGCTCATGGTCCAGGTCGTGTTCCGAGAGAGGATGTCGATTTCACCAGACTGAAGCGCGGTAAAACGTTCTTTGGCCGAAAGTGGCGTATACCGAACCGCCTCAGCATCGCCGAGCGTCGCCGCAGCCACTGCCCGACAAACGTCAACGTCAATCCCGCTCCAATTGCCTTCAGCGTCGGGGTTTGAAAAGCCGGGCACGCCTTGCGACACACCACACTGCACGAAGCCTTTTGCCGTCACATCATCCAATGTTGCTGCTGATGCGCCAATGGCTGTCACGCTTAGTGCGGCCACGCCCAACAGGCCGGTCGAGATTGTCTTATTCATTCTGATGAACCTCATCGTTGCTCAATTTGCTATGGGTTTGAGCGCCACACGTTCCACTTGCATTTTAAGCAAGCGTAAGTCGCGCGGCACCTCCCAATACCCGTTGCAAAAAGAACTGGAATTCACGATGACGGTCAAGCGTTTCGTTGGACAGAAGTCTTAAACACGCAAAGAAGCGCGAAAAATCAGCAAGGTGCCGCTGTGAGATGCAGGAAAATGTTTTAATTTGAGGCAGCGATTGAAGGAGACGAAAGCGTCGTGAAGTCGAAGAAGCAAGCCAAAACACGAGGAATCAATACGCAATTGACCCACGGCGGTTATGATCCGCATTCTTATCACGGCTTTATAAACCCTCCCGTTGTCCACGCCTCCACGGTGTTGTTTCCCGATGCGGAGACAATGAAAACGCGAGATCAAGCCTACACCTATGGAACGCGTGGCACACCGACCACGGATGCCCTAGCGTCAGCAATCAATGAATTAGAGGGCGCAGTTGGCACAATCATGGTGCCGTCTGGCTTGGCGGCCGTTACGGTGCCATTGCTCGCATTTCTGTCTGCGGGCGACCATCTGCTGATCATTGATACGGTCTACAACCCGACGCGTCGCTTCGTTGACGATGTGCTCACACGCTATGGCGTTGAGGTTGAATATTACGTTCCTGAACTCGGCGCTGAGATTGAAGCGTATGTGAAGCCAAACACCCGCGTGATTTTTATGGAGACACCCGGCTCGAACACGTTTGAGATGCAGGATATTCCGGCGATTGTGGAAATTGCGAAGGCGCATGATATTATCACGATGATTGATAACACATACGCTACACCGCTCTTCTTCAAGCCGCTTGAGTTCGGCGTCGACGTCTCGATTGCTGCGGCGACCAAGTATCAATCCGGTCATTCTGACTTGGTCTACGGGCTGGTTTCGGCCAACGAAAAGACATGGCAGCAATTGTGGGACACGCAGCTCACGCTTGGCGTTTGCCCTTCGCCCGATGACACTTTTCTTGTCTATCGAGGACTGCGGACAATGGGACTGCGGGTTAAACGCCATGAAGAGACGACAAACAGGTTAGCAGCGTGGCTAGAGGGCCACGATGGCATCCATGACGTTCTGCATCCGGCGTTGAAAAGCCATCCCGGCCACGCGATCTGGAAGCGCGACTTCAAAGGGTCGACAGGCCTTTTTTCAATCGTGCTGCGGCGGCAATCGGAAGCGGCAGTCCACGCTTTTTTGAATGAGTTGCAGCTCTTTGGCCTTGGCTATTCATGGGGTGGATATGAAAGCCTTGCGGTGCACGTAAACCTCAGCGATCGCACGGTGTCAAAGCGCGACTACGGTGGTCCGATAATTCGGCTTAACGTTGGCTTGGAAGACTTCGAGGACCTTCAGCTTGATTTAGACCGCGCCATCGCGGCTGCCGCAGTGGCAGAGCAATCGTAGCTCACAGTAGA
>JBCDLI010000065.1:0-12968 GCA_038745535.1 Pseudomonadota bacterium
CGAACCCGCTCTTTCTTGAAGCCGTCGACAACATAGGCGGAAACGCCTGCATCAATCGCCTTCTCCATCGCCTCGCGATCAGATTGGTCGACGAACATCGCAACCGGCTTTTTAACTGCGCGCGTTAATTGCAGCATGTTCTCCAGCATGTCGCGATTTGGATTGCCTAAATCGACGACAATGACATCTGGCTCAAGCTCTTCAATTCGAGCCGCCAATCCTTTGGTCCCAGAAACGGTATGAACGCGAGTGATGCCCTCGGCGCGCAAGCCCCCTTCTATAACAGCAGCGCGCGCTGGATTTGTGTCCACCACGAGGACAGAGGGTTGCGACATCAGACTTCCGAGTTGCTCAGCACGACAAACATATTGCGTTACACACATAGGGTGGAACGTGGCCCGCCGTTTTCAAATAACAAAATTCGGAAAGCGAGGTTAAAGATGCGGCCACACTGTTTGGCGAGATGAAAAATGGAGCAGTACGCTACACATAATTAACTGTCGAAGCCGGCGAACTCCAATTTCACCATCTCTGCGAAGCGGCTGGCTGCAATCGACAGGGTTCTGCCACGCAATTGCACGACGTGAGCGAATGCTCTGGGAAAGTCGTCCGCTCGCAGCGGGATGCGAACCTTGCCCGTTCCGACAACCGTGTCTGCGCCAGCCATATCTGCTTCCAGGCCAACCGCATCGGAGTTTGAAATCCGATCATATGCGCATTCAATGGGACCTTCGAAAATAGCCCTGTAACTGAGGTTCTTCTTGCTCACGGCGGCATCAAGGAGCATTCGTAGTGCACCGTTCATGCCGGGAACGACGCAGGGAAAACCAACAAATTGGTCCAACCTGACTGTATCTAATCTCGTCAGTGGATGAGCTTCATGGACAAGTGCATGCAGACAAATTGGCGCAGAAGTTGCCAGCGTAACGGAATTGTCGAGTGTTGGCCAAAGCGCAAAGCCTAAGTCAGCAGAGTAATCTGCCAGTTGATCTGCTATTTGCGATGACCGTATTTTGTTTACCGAGAAAGTGACGCCGGGATGCTCAGCCTGATACCGCGACAACAGCGACGCAAAGCGGCCCGAAGCCCGAAGTCCATCATCGATCGCGACACTTATCCGGCCACGACGTGCGCCCTTTAAGTCTTCAATTTGTGAGCGAACCCGGTCCATATCAGCCATTTGGCGTCTCGCGTGGGAGATAAACAATTCGCCAGCTGCGTTTAGCCGAACTCCCACCGTCGTTCTTTCGAACAGCGGTGCGTCCAACTCTTCTTCAATAGATAGGAGCCGCCGATTGAGGGCCGACGGTGTAATTGAAAGCTCTGCAGCGGCGGCGCGGATCGAGCCTGCTTTTGCAATGGCTTCAACCAATCGTAGTGGGAAAAGGTGCTGCATTACGTTCGCCGAACGGAGGTGTTGCGTTTTCGGCAACAGCTTGCTCTTTAAAAAGCAACAGACGCAAGCACGAAATTGTGCGATTGCGAAGATCGGAGCAACGGCGCCCCGAATCCCATCATTTTTACCGATGAAGCGACGCCTAATGAACCGCCCCTATAAGCAGCCATTATTTACCCAAGAGCAAATCAACAGCTTGATGTCGGCTATTGCCAAGCTGGAATTGCAGATGCCCGGCACGGGTGCAGAGTTTGAGCCGGAAACGGTTCATGGCGTGCCAATAGAAGACCTCTGCAAAGAAGAGCTTGCGAAATACAAGCAACACCCTCTTGATATCTACGACCGCTTGAAAAAGTGGACAGAAAAAAATGAGATCGCCACTGGCTTGGACCAGTTCTTGCTGCGCCACCTCGGTTTCTTCAATGTTGAGCCTGCCAGCCCCGGTTACATGGTGCGCATGCGTATTCCAGCTTGCCAAATTCGTGGCGATCAAATGCTGGCGATTGCCGATATCAGCGAGAAATATGGTGGCGGTTACGCGCATGTCACCACGCGCGGCAACATTCAAATGCGCGAAATCGAGCCAAAGAACGTGCTCAAAATGATGCAGGCGTTCACGGATGCTGGTCTGTCTTGTCAGGGGTCTGGTGCAGATTCGGCCCGTAATCTCACAGCTTCACCCACTGCAGGGTTTGACGGCAATGAGATCATTAATCTCGCGCCGCACACACGTGAATTGTCTGACCTTATTTTGAATACGCGCGAACTGCGCGCGTTGCCTAGAAAGTTCAACATCTCGTTTGACGGCGGCGGCAAAATTTCCTGTGTGAGCGATAGCAATGATATCGCCTTCCAAGCCATCCGTGTCGGTGACGGCGCATCTGTTGAGCCCGGCATTTATTGCCGGATTGGGCTCGGCGGTATTAGCGGGCACCGCGATCTGACGCGTCCGACCGGAATGGTGTGTAAACCGGATCAAGCCGTGATGGTAGGTTACGCAATGTTGTGGGTCTTCGTTGAGCATGGAGACAGGACCAACCGGAAAAAGGCGCGACTGAAGTACTTACTGGACCGTGAGGGTATCGATTGGTTTATCGAGCGCACGCAGGAGAAGTTGGCCGAACTAGAGGCTGGTTTCCAGTTAACCTCTCTTAGCGAAGAACATGATGAGCCTCGGCCGCCTGTGGATCGTCAGGGGCACATTGGGTTCCACCCGCAGAAAGATGAAAATCTGTCTTACGCCGGCATCGCCCTGGAAATGGGACGTCTGTCGCCCAGCCAGATGCGCACCATCGGCAATCTTGCAATCAAGCACGGCGACAACGACGTTCGGTTCACCGTATGGCAAAACGTACTTATCCCGCACGTCGACAACGCATCGAAGGACATCGTCGCTGAAACACTTCGGGCCGAGGGTATGGAAGTGGAGGCCACAGCTTTTGCCGCGGGCGCTGTGGCGTGTACCGGCAAAGCAGCATGCAAGCTGGCACTGGCCTACACCAAGGAGACGGGCACTGCACTCGTTAGGCATCTCGAAAAGAAGTTCACACTTGACCGCCCCATTAATATCCATCTGACGGGCTGCCCGAATTCGTGCGCCCAACACTATATTGGCGATATCGGTTTGCTTGGCGCTACCTTGCCCGGAGGCGGCGACGGCTACCATGTCGTGATTGGTGGCGGTAGCGATCAAGACAAAGGCGTTGCACGACCGCTTTGCGGGCCCGTTGCATCGGAAGAAATCAACGGCACGATCGAAACCGTTGTTGAAAACTACCTTGCTCGTCGTGATGGGCAACAAAGCTTTTTGGAATTTGTCCGTACCGTTCCCGATGAGGAACTGACTTCGCTTTTGACCGGACAAAACATCGCCGCATAACGGCTGGGAAACGATCATGAATGAATTCACAAAAGACCTGCAGCAACAAATTGCCACGAGCATCGCTCAGCCAACGCCTGTGGATACGCCTCAATTTTTCAGTGAGGACAGCCCCTTTGATCAGCAACAGCGCGATTGGCTAAACGGTCTCTTTACGGGTCTTTATGCTGTTGCCGCGTCGGCCAAGTCGGGCGCAAATGACGCCCCCGCCGGTACGGCTTTAAAGATTTTGTATGGTTCACAATCGGGAACATCAGAATCTCTTTCGAAGGACCTGAAAAAGTTCGCTGCAACGCAAGGGTATGAGGGCGAAATAGCGGAGTTGGATAGCATTACGCCCGCTGATCTCGCAGGCGTTCAGCATGCGGTCATTATCGCGGCGACTTTCGGCGAAGGCGAACCGACTGACAATGCGGTTAACTTCTACAAAGCATTGATGGCAGATGACGCCCCTGCCCTGCCTGCATCACTGAACTTCAGTGTATGTGGCATGGGCGACAGCAGCTACCCGCACTTTAACAAAGCGAGTCGCGATATTGATGCTCGCCTTGCTGAACTCGGTGCAACCCGCGTTGCTCCTCTCGTCGCGTGCGACGTGGATTATGATGATGATTATGCCCAATGGCGTGGTGAAGTATTTGAGTCTGAGCCGTTTAAAGCCGCTGCGGGCGGGGCCACTGTCTCTAACGAGCCGGAAGAAGCTAAGCCAGAGTTCGATAAGAACCATCCGTTCCTCGCCAACCTCGTGACCGCCTACTGCTTGAGCGGTGAAAAGTCAGCAAAACGTGTGAACCACGTGGAGATTTCACTGGCTGGCGGTGGACCCGACCTAGATTACGATGTGGGTGATGCGCTTGGTTTGTGGCCGCTCAATTGCATGACTGAGGTCGATGCGATCCTAGCGAAAACGGGCTTCACTGGCAAAGAAATCGTCGACCTGAAAACCGGCCCAATGCAGCTTCGATTGGCCCTTTATAAAATGCTCGACCTCATGACAGTCACATCAGCTGTCGCTGAAAGCTGGGGCGTTGAAGGCGGAACAGACATCCACCTTATCGATATTCTCGACGCAGGCGTGAAAGACCTCACACCGCAGATACTGGTCGATGGCCTTCGCCCGTTGCAGCCTCGACTTTATTCGATCTCATCGAGCCCGAAAAAACATCCAGGCGAAGTACATCTTACTGTCGGCGAAGTGCACTACGAACTGCACGGCACTAAACGTAAGGGCTGCGCGTCCACCTATCTAGGCCACCGCTTGGGTGCCGGCGGTGCTGTCGGCGTTTACATGCAGAAGTCAGCGCACTTCCACATTCCGTCGGACGATGATTCACCCCTGATCATGATTGGACCGGGTACCGGTATTGCGCCTTTCCGCGCATTCCTTGAGGAACGCGAAATGCGTGGCGCAAAGGGCAAGAACTGGCTGTTCTTTGGCGATCAGCACGAAGCGACCGATTACCTTTATCGCGACGAAATTTCTGCCTGGCAGGAAATTGGTCTTCTCACCAATCTCAGCCTCGCGTGGTCGCGGGATGGCGATGAGAAAGTCTACGTTCAGCATCTGATTGAACGCTCCGGTGAAGAGTTCTTCGCATGGCTTGAAGAGGGTGGCGCTATATACATTTGCGGCGACGCATCCCGCATGGCAGCCGATGTGGATAAGGCGATCCGTAGCGTCGCATCAAAACAGCTGGGTAGCGAAGAAGCTGGCGATGAGTACGTCGAGAACCTTAAGAAGACGCATCGCTACCAGCGAGACGTTTACTGAGCGATTCCAAAGCTTTGCTTGACGCAATCGTTCCGGCGGTAGACACAACGCCGGAAACGACAAAGTTGCTCAGACATGGCAAATCCACTTTTCGACAAGTTATTTGCCGCTCACGGCGGTAACGATGCCTGCTTTTTGGAATTAATCCATGGCCGCGAAGTATCTTACGCCGATTTTCTGACGGGCACAGCACGCTATGCGAATGCGTTTCACACACTTGGATTAGCCGCAGGCGATCGGGTCGCAGTCCAGATCGAAAAGTCGCCTGAGGCACTGGTGATCTATGCGGCCTGCGTGCAGTCGGGCTGCGTTTTTCTTCCGCTGAACACTGCCTATACCGCGAGTGAAGTCAGCTATTTTGTCGAGAACAGTAGCGCCAAGCTACTCATTTGCGACGAGCGAAATCGAACCGCATTGGAGCCAATTGCTGCGGCGGCCAACGCGCAAATCGAGACACTTAACGGAGATGGTAGCGGCTCGCTTACTAACGTCGCCAGTGAAATGGCGGACACATTCGAAACCGTGGCAAGGACTGAAGATGATCTTGCTGCGCTTCTTTATACGTCCGGCACTACAGGACGTTCAAAAGGCGCAATGCTGACACAGAGAAACCTTCTTTCAAACGCGCGGACGCTTGTCGACTATTGGCGGTTCAAGGCCGATGATCGATTGTTGCATGCGCTGCCTATCTTTCACACCCACGGCCTGTTTGTGGCAACAAACGTGACGCTCTTAGCGGGTGGATCGATGATCTTCCTGCCGAAATTCGACATCGATGACGTCATAAATTTACTTCCTCGTGCAACAAGCATGATGGGTGTACCGACCTTTTACACGCGGCTTCTTGGTGACGACCGTTTTACGCGCAATCTTGCGTCTCACATGCGGCTTTTCATTTGCGGCAGTGCGCCATTGCTGGCGGAAACGCATGTGCAGTTTGAGGAGCGTACAGGGCATCGCATTCTCGAACGATACGGGATGACGGAAACCAATATGAACACGTCAAACCCCTATGAAGGCGAGCGTCGCGCCGGGACGGTTGGTTTCCCCCTGCCCGGTGTGGATGTGAAAATCACTGACACCGAAACCGGCCTCGAAATGCCTCGCGGTGAAATCGGTCAGATCGAAGTGCGTGGACCGAATGTCTTCAAAGGTTATTGGCAGATGCCTGAAAAGACCGCCGCAGAACTTCGCGATGATGGCTTTTTTATCACGGGTGACCTCGGCAAGATTGACGCTGATGGCTACGTCCACATTGTCGGTCGCAATAAAGACCTCATCATATCTGGCGGATACAACATCTATCCGAAGGAAGTGGAACTGGTTCTGGATGAGCAGCCGGGCGTGGTTGAAAGCGCGGTCATCGGCGTACCACATCCCGATATGGGCGAGGCAGTGGTTGCTGTTGTGGTATCAACGGACACAAACTTGGAGATCGACGCTTTGAACGAGTTAGCAAGCATGGCTCTCGCGCGGTTCAAGCAACCAAGACGGATCATCATCGTTGATGAGCTACCACGAAATACGATGGGCAAGGTTCAAAAGAACGTGCTGCGCGAACGGTACCGAGACTTATTTGCGACTTAGAAAATTCACTCGCGATGAAGCCAGAAGCTTTCGGCAATCATATCAGCGTCATCCACGTCGTATTCATCCCAATCGAGCGCCATAAGCACCAGTGGCCGCGCAAGGTTCAAGAATACACTCTGGGCGATGAGATTAATGGCACTTAGTTTGACGCGCTTGCTCTCAACATCGTCGCCCGTGATTTTCGCGACGAGCCTGCACATCACCTTGAGCTGAATACTGAACACCTTTTCGAAAAAGAGCTCTGTCGGTTTCCCGCCCTGTATCAGTTCCCGCTGAATATAACGCGTCTTGTGATCGGCGTTTTCGCTCGTGGCTGAACGGACGAACGTCGCCTTCATTATTCGCCGGAGTGCAACCCTTGCTTCCTCCTCGCCCATTGATGCGATTTTATCGTCGGTAAGCTGAGCGATAAACTGGCCCGGACCATCGGCGTGAAAGCCACTGGCGAGGAAATCGATGACTGCAAAGCGCAATCCCTCTTTTCCACCAAAGTGATAATTGATCGCGGAGAGGTTTACGCCCGCCTCGTCGATCAAATCGCGGACCGACGTATTGTCATAGCCCTTCTGCCCGAAGAGCTTCATGCCTGCATGGAGAAGCGATGTCTTGGTCTGGTCTGCCCGTGCATCACCTTGAGCGGCGTCTTGTTTATTTCTCTCCGTCATTGATGGGCAATTATCTGACCGGAGCGCTCTCTGCAAAGCTTGATTTCGCCTGCGGTTGGCATATTTTAGAACAAATGTTTGAAACGGGTGTTTTATAGACCAGTGCGAGTGCAGACAGTCTGCGATGAACAGAGCGAACGGGAAACGTGGGATGACTTTTGGTGCTCGGACCATATTTCGAAACACACTGTTCACCAAAGACACTGAACTGAGCCAGACATCGTGCGTATCCTTCATATGCACATGGCCGAGGGGCTGAAATGCGAACTTTCCTGAAAATACTACGCGAAGCGGTATGGTTGGTCGTTGCTGTTGCAATAATTGCCGGCGGCTTCCTCGGCTTTCAATTTCTGGGGGCCAACCGCGATATCGTTGAGCCAGAGCCGGTAGTTGCGTCTGTTCCGGTTGTTGAAACAACACAAATGGCGCGTGCCGAGAACGGTATTCCGATTTCAGCCAATGGCTTCATTCGCGCGGGCCGATCATTGGAAATCGCAGCCCAAGCAGGCGGACGGATCACGGAACTACATCCTGCGATCAACAACCGTGGTATATTTGACAAAGGCGATGTTCTTTTCCGCCTCGATGATCGCCAAGCGCGCGCTAGCCTTGGTCAACTGAACGCGAATATGGGGAGTGCTGTCGCGCAAAAGGCACTCGTTCAGACGCAATTGGATCGCGTGCGAACGCTTCGCGAGCGCGGCATCGTTCCTCAAGATCAGCTCGATCAATTGTTGACGCAGATGCAGGAAATGGACTCAACGATCCGCGGATTGGAAGCGAACATTGAGTCCGCACAAGTGGCTCTGGATTTCACTGTGGTCAAAGCGCCCTTTGATGGCAGGGTGCAGGACAAGCTGGCCGAGGCTGGCGCGGTGATCAATCAAGGTGCAGCGGTCGCTCGTATTTATTCGAGCGACGATATCGAGATGGAGATTGCGCTGAGAGAAGATGAAGCGAGCCTCATCCCTGACCTTTTCGATAAACCCACTGCTACTGCTGCAATCTCGGCGAAATTCTCCGGGCAGGATTATCAATGGGAGGCGGAGATCGCCCGCGTTGATCGGCTCGTTGACAGTCAAACACGTACAATTGACGTCACTTTGCGACTGCTTGATCCTGAAAACGGCCAACCCGTTTCTGGCAATGGCCCTTCTATCCCTGCTCTCTTGAATGGCTTTGCCAACGCTACGGTGATCGCGCAGTCGGACACTGAAATTTTCGTCGCGCCTCACGCTGCGGTGCGAGCCAATGAGGAAATCTGGTTGGCAAGGGACAATGTCCTCCAGATCGTCAATGTCGATGTGTTGCACCGCGATGGCACAGACGTATTTTTTACGGTCGACGAGCTAAGTGAAAGTTCCGAAATGATCATCAGCCAACTCGCGGCGGCAACTGATGGAATGGAAATCGATATTCGTCGCGAAACAGCCGCCGCAGCGGTAGGCGGGGCTGAGTGACATGAAAAACGCCCTCAAGTGGATGGCATTGCATCCGGTTGCTGCAAACATGACGATGGCCATCGTTTTGATCGCCGGAGCACTATCTGCGGTCGCCCTACCCCAGACCACATTTCCCGAATTCGAGATTGATACCGTGCAAATCGTGGTCCCCTATCAAGGCGCGGCACCGGATGAAATTGTGCAGTCGGTCATTCGGCCGATTGAAGATCAACTCTCCTCGATCGACGGCATCGACGAAATTAATGCGACAGCGCGTGAAAACAGCGGATCGGTAAATGTCAGCTTCTTAGCCGGCGAAGACATCGTCGAGAAACTGGATGAGGTTAAAACCGAGATCGACCGCATTACGGTTTTCCCCGATGATGCCGATGAGCCAGTTGTTGTTCGTGCTGGAAACAACACGCGTGTTTTGGAACTTGCCATCCACGGCAACACGTCGCTTGACCTCCTTACCCTGACCGCAGAACGCCTGAAAGACGAGCTAGCGCTGCTAAACGGCGTATCTTTCATTGAAACTGCAAATATTCCCGACCGAGAGCTCTACATTGAGTTTGAGCGTGAAACGCTCGAAGCCTTCGGTTTCACCATGCGCGACATTGCCGATATAGTTCGCGCCAATTCGTTGGAGTTGCCGGGCGGTGATATCGACTCTGCGGAGCTGTCTGTCCCGATCCGTACCTTAGGGCGAAATTTCGATACGAGCGACTACGCGAACATCGTCGTGCGAACCGGTGACAATGGCTCTCAGCTGCTCCTCGGTGATATCGCCACGATTAGAGACGATTTCTCTGACGATGATCTGGTCCAACAATTTGGCGGTGAGCGCGCGGTGACCGTCAACGTATTTCGCGTTGGCGATGAACAGGTTTTGGACGTTGCAGAACAAGTCCGCAGCTATATCAATACCAGCTTTGAACCTTCGCTGCCCCAAGGTGTATCGGTAACAATCTGGCAAGACGAGTCCGAAGTCCTCCAGTCACGTCTCGATCTCTTGATCAAAAACGCATTCACTGGCCTCGTGCTTGTGGTCATTTGTTTGGCGCTGTTTTTAGATATCCGGCTCGCCTTCTTTTCTGCCGCCAATATCGCGATCGCATTTGCAGGCACCTTCATAGCGATGCGTGTGCTGGATGTGTCGATCAACATGATCTCTTTGTTCGGTTTCATACTCGCGATCGGTATTGTGGTCGATAACGCGATTGTCGTCTCGGAGAAGATTTTCAAGAACGCCGAAGATGGCGAGAAACCGCAACCAGCCGCCGTGTCAGGTGTCACCCGGGTTGCTGTTCCTGTCATATTTTCCGCTTTGACAACCATTGTGGCGTTCACGCCGCTCATGCAGATGCCTGCGCCCCTCGGTGACTTCCTTGTCGATATCCCGATCATCGTCATCATGGTTCTGACGCTGTCGCTGCTGCAGTCGCTCTTCGTTTTGCCCAACAATCTTTCGCGGGTGAACTTCGGCAAGGACTACAAGCAGCCACTTGCGCTGATGCCGCTTGTCTGGTTGCGGCGCGGTGTTGACGCTGCGCTCCAATGGTTCATTCGGGGGCCTCTTGACGCTGCGCTGCGGTTTGCAATGAAACGCTTCTTGATCCCGATCGCCGGTGTCATTGCCGCAATGGTGATGACATTCGGATTGATGGCGCACGGCTATGTGAAGTTCGAATTCTTCCCCTCCATCGACGGGGAATACGTGACTGCGAATATCAGCCTCGTCGAAGGTACGAGCCTTACGCGAACCGAACAGGTTGCAGCACGCGTACGCGAAGCAGCCGAAACTGCCGCTGAAAAAATGGCTAATGACAAGGGCATGGCGCAGCCAATCATCGTCGATATCAATATGACTATCGGCATCGGCGCTGGCGATAGCGGCCCGTTTGGAGGCGCAGCGCCTGTTGGCTCTTCGAAATCAGCGATTGTGGTTCAGATCATACAGCCCGAGCAGCGCGATTGGCCGGCAAGTGAATTTGAAACACGCTGGATTTCAGAAATTGGCGACATCGCCGGGCTCGACTCGCTGACGGTCGCTTCCTCGCTGGTAGACGCGGGCAAGCCCATCGCGCTTGAACTGTCTGTGCCCGATGGCGTGGCAATTGAACCGGTGATCAATGACATCAGCAATCAGTTCCGTGCAATCCCGGGCGTCTTCGGGATTCAGGATACAGCATCCGCTGGTAGGCTCGAATACAGGCTCGCGCTTCGTGAAGAGGCCCGTCAGTACGGCATCACGTTAAATGATCTTGCAACCCAGGTACGCAGTGGCTTCTTCGGACTGGAAGCAACGCGCGTGCAGCGAGGCAGCGACGATGTTCAGGTCACGGTCCGCTTGGTCGACGAGGATCGCGAGACGCTCGACGACATCTTAAAGACCGATATTCGCACCCAATCGGGCGCGCTCATCCCGCTGTCTGTGGTTGCAACCATCGAACAGGGCGTTGCTCCGACAGAAATCACGAGGCGGAACGGGCGCACAATTACGACGGTCACGGCTGATGTGGATACTGCGGTCATCACCGCGCAAGAAGCAAACGCGATCATCAGGGCCGATGTTATCCCACTTCTCGCCGACCGCTATGCTGGTCTCATCATCGACTTCGGTGGTGAGCAGCGCACGCAAGGCGAAACGCAAGAAGCGCTCGGGAATGCGACGGGGATTGCGCTGTTGATTATCTTCGCTCTGCTCGCACTGATCTTCAGGTCCTATGCGCAACCACTCGTGGTCATGATTGCGATCCCGCTCGGTCTCATCGGCGCAGTGCTTGGTCACTATGTCATTGGCGTATCGCTCGGACTGCTTTCCATCTTCGGCATTATCGGCCTCGCCGGTGTCGTCATCAACAACTCGCTCGTAATGATCGATCTCTACAACGAAAACCTAGCCAAGGGCATGGACACGCGCACTGCCGTCATTGAGGGCACAAAGGACCGCTTTCGTCCGATCCTCCTGACATCGCTCACAACGTTTTTGGGCATCTATCCGCTAATCACGGAAACCAGCATCCAGGCGCAGTTCCTGATCCCGCTCGCCGTTTCCATCGGCTTTGGCATCCTGTTCGGCACCATCATCATCACGCTCGCAATACCGGCGGTGTTTATATTGATGTCGTATGTCACTTTCAGCTTCAAATCGCCTGAGGAGAAGAAGCCCAAGATCGAAGAAGCGTCTTTCGAACATGAACGCGCTCAGAAAAAGCGTGGCGAGAACGACGACGCGCCCTTTGAGATGCCTGTCGCTGCCGAATGACGAGGCGGCAGTCCGTTGAGGTCAGCGGATAGCCAGGCCTTCTGCATCGAAGAAATGGCGGCGCTCTTGCGGCAGTTGGAGGCCAACGACGTCAGCAGGCTTTAAATCGGTTTCGCCTGAAACACGTACGGTGAGCTGGCCAAGGCCTTCACAATCTAAAATCACGAAGCAATCGGCGCCGAGATATTCTACCACGTCGACGGTGCCTGCTAAGACGCCTTCGCCTTTGGGTACGATCCCAATGTGTTCGGGGCGAACGCCCATCTGTTTGGCCGCGCGATCGTGCAGGTAGTCTTGTGGTGCAGCGCCCTTGAGATGAAGTTGCCCGTTGCTAGTCTCGCACGGCATCACATTCATCTTCGGCGATCCGATGAACTGGGCGACGAATAAATTCGCCGGTCGTTCGTAAAGTTCGCGCGGTGGACCTACCTGGGCGATTTTCCCGAACTCAAGAACCACGATCTTATCAGCCAGTGTCATCGCCTCGACCTGATCGTGGGTGACATAGATCATGGTTGATGAAAGACGCTGGTGCAGCTTTGCGATCTCGTAGCGCATCTCCACCCGCAGCGCCGCATCAAGGTTCGACAAAGGCTCATCGAAAAGAAATGCCGTCGGATCACGGACAATAGAACGACCGATGGCAACCCGTTGACGCTGACCACCGGAAAGCTCTTTCGGTCTGCGGTCGAGGTAATCGTTCAACTTCAAAACTTCGGCTGCGCGATTGACCTTGTCGTCGATCTCAGTCGTCGGCGCCCCAGCGGTTTTCAAAGCGAAGCCCATGTTATCGCGAACGGACATGTGCGGATACAGCGCATAGCTTTGGAACACCATGGTTAGTCCACGCTTCGCTGGAGGTTCGGGGGTCACATCGCGGCCATCAATTACAATTGAGCCTCGAGATGTTTCTTCCAAACCCCCAATCATGCGGAGCAGAGTTGATTTGCCACAACC
>JBCDLI010000066.1:0-12962 GCA_038745535.1 Pseudomonadota bacterium
CGGCGATGTCGTTGACACGCTTTAGACTGCAGATCGAGCCATGCATCAGGCCTAGGAACACACCAGCAATACCGGCTGCAAACACGCCCAACCAAGGCGACCCGGTGTGGAAAGACACGGCATAGGCGACCATCGCGCCGAGCACGAGGTTGGCCTCAAGCCCCAGATTAATGCGGCCGGATTTTTCAGTGATCGTCTCACCGAGGGCGACAAATATAAAGGGCGTCGAAACACGAATAGCTCCGCCGAGCATGGCAATGAGAATAGTGGTGATCTCTTCGCCGGACATCTAATCTGCCCTCACTTTCGGCTGAAAGATAGAAAAGCGACCGTAGAGCGTCTCACTCGCCAGCAGCACCACGAAGATGATGCCTTGGAGAACGAGCGCCGTAGCGTCCGGCATGTCCATCCGGCGTTGGATTAAGCCGCCGGAGGCCTCAATCGCGCCGAACAAAATTGCCACGGGGATCACCATGGCCGGGTTTTGGCGCGCCAAAAACGCGACTAGAATTCCAGTAAAGCCGTAGCCCGCCACGAGCGACGCATTGGCTTGGCCGTGGATCGCCGCAACTTCAAAGTACCCGGCGATGCCGGCGCAAGCGCCCGCGATTGCAGCGCATGACACGATCAACATGCCCACGGGCAATCCTTGCGCCTTGGCAGCGCGGGGATTGCCTCCGGTGATCCGAGCGGCGAACCCAAACGTCGTGCGGGCCATGACGATTTGCAGGATGATCGCCAGGACGATGCCCGCGACCAGGCCCCAATGGACGCTCGTTCCCGGGATGTCGCCGACCATATAAACATCACCGATCGGCAGTGTGCTCGGCTTATTTTGTGATGCTGGATCGCGGAGCGCGCCTTCTACGAAAAAGTTCATGATGGCGATCGCGATATAGGTGAGAAGCAATGTTGAGATCGTTTCGTTGACACCGCGCGCATGGCGAAGCCAACCCGCCAGACCGTTCCAAGCGCCGCCCGCGACCATCGCGGCAAAAACCATGAGCAGCATGGTGAATATTGGCGGCGCTTCGATTGTGACCAGTGGGATAGCGATGGCGGCGGCCGCAAACCCGCCGATCACCAACGCCCCTTCAGCGCCTATCATGACAAGGCCGATGCGCGCCGGAATTGCAAACGCTAAGCCGGTCAGGATAAGCGGTGCAGACCGTTGGAGTGTGTTTTGGATGGAAAAGGACGTTCCAAAACCGCCCTTCCACACCAGCTGAAAGTACTCCACCGGGCTTTTGCCAAGCACCAACAAAAACACCGAAAACAACACACCGGAAAACAAAAGAGCGCCAAGCGGCAGCAGCCACGCTTCCAGTGCCGCACGCGCGCGGTCGGTGTCGATTTTTGGGCCGCTCATACTTGGGCCCGCTATCGGTTCAACCTGAGCCATGTAATTTCAGATCATTCGCGTTTTGGCGCTGCCGACACTTCGATTTTTGCGAATTGGGCGCCCCACCACCGGCTTACGGAAGTGGTGGGGCAGACGCCGATTTTTCAGTCGATCACGTTGTGGAACCGATTACGCCCTCAAGGAGATAGCCCATGCCATCCAATTCTGGATCGTAATTGTCCTTCGGTCCGTCGATGACGAGATTACCCTCATTGTCATTGAGCGGACCAACATAGATCGGGTCACCTGCCTTTAGGCCAGCAATCGCGGCTTCTGCGGCGGTAACGGCTTCGGGCGTTGCTCCGGCACCGAACGCTGTGTTCTGGACCATATCGTTATGGTAGCCGCCGACGACGACGTTTGGCAGCGGCTCACCTTTGCCGAGAAGGTCTGCATAGAGGCTGTATATCGTTTCCCACTTGTATTCGGCACCTGTGATAAATCCATTCGGTGCAAGCGGTGCTTGCGACGCATTGTGGCCACACGATTTTATGCCACGCGCCTCAGCCGTTTCGATCACCACTTTTGGGCCGTCGACGTGGCAAGTCAGAACATCACAACCAGCATCAACAAGTGCGTTTGAAGCTTCCGCCTCACGAACTGGCAGTGACCATTCACCGGTAAAGATGACCTGCACTTCCGCCTCTGGATTGACCGAGCGAGCGCCCAACAAAACCGAGTTGATGTTTGAGAGAACAGACGGGATTGGTTTTGCCGCCACGAAGCCGATTTTATTGGTGGTCGTCGAAAGCCCAGCGGCAACGCCGTTCACGTAGTGAGCTTGGTTTAGATAACAGAAATAGCTTCCCGCATTCTTCGGGTCCGTTTCCTCATTCCAGAGCGGTGCCGCGTGGCGGAACTCCACGTCCGGGTACTTTTTTGCAAGCTCAACAACAAACGGATTGTAGTACCCAAAAGAAGTCGCAAGGATAAGGTTTGCACCGTCAAGGTTGATCATTGATTCCATCGACTGGGCGACGGCATCTGTCTCAGGCACATTTTCTTCTTCGATCACAGAAACGTTGTCGACACCCTTCAAAATCTCCATGGCGACAGCGTGGGCCTGGTTCCAGCCAAAGTCGTCGCGAGGGCCAACATAAACCGCGCCGAGAGTAACATCGGAGGCGCGCGCAGCTCCTGTCATGCCAAGCGGCAAGGCCGCACCTGCTGCACCGGCAGCACCTGCTTTCAGCAATGAGCGGCGGGAAATTTTGAATTGAGACATCGATTAGCTCCCTGAACTTTTACCGTGGCCCAAAGGTCAATGGGTGCCACAGCAAGAGGAATGCAATCGATATGCCATGGGCGCTTTTCGTCCTTACACTCTGTTTTCAGGCGGTTATTTGTCCCATTGAGCGGCCAGACAGTAGCCGCAATTTAAACGTCTGCCTGAATTTTAATCAAGGCAGGGGCGCTGCTTAAAAGCCGGGCAATTTAGGCGATGCCGCTCGCTTTATAGGTAGGGTCCAGCTTACTCGCGAGGTAGTCGTCACCACGGATTGGCGGGTACTTAACCGGCTGGTTTTCAGCGATGCAGGTTGGCAGCGTTTCGATGATCGCGTCCGGATTTGGGTCCAGAAAGAACGCAACAGAATAGCGCTCTACGCCCTTTGGGCTGACCACTCTGTGCGGCGTTGAAACATACACGTCATTGGTCCAGCGCATAAGGCAATCACCGATATTGACGACAAAGGCCCCCGGCACATGTGGCGCGGGAATCCAGTTTCCATCGCGCGATCGAACCTCCAGACCACCGACCTCGTCGGTCATCAAAAGCGTGATGTTGCCGTAGTCGGTGTGTTCGCCTGCCCCCATCTGCCCGTCTTCCATCGCGTCGGGCCGTTCAGGATAGTGAAGCAATCGCAGTGTCGCTAAAGGTCGATCCAATTGATCGGTGAAATAGTCCGGGGCGACACCGAGATCATGCGCGAAGCCTTTGTGCATCACACGGCCGATCTCCGACACCCGTTCGAAATAATCGAGCATGGTTTCGCGAAAGCCGGGTAAGTCTGGCCAAAGGTTCAACGCGCGGAACTTCTGACCTGCCAGGATTTCAGGATCGTCGGCTTGCAACTCCAAACCGATGTTAAAGACCTCTTTCAGGTCTTGGGGTTTTGACGGATCGAGCGCCTCCCCCTTCATGGGCACATAACCGCGATTGCCGGTTTTCGCCGAATAAAGAGCCTTCTTCTTCTGCTCGACTGGCAATGCGAAGAACTCAGCAGACGCTTTAAAGACGCTGTCGATATCCTGATCGCTAAGACCGTGACCTTTGACATACATAAAGCCGATATCCCGGCAGACATTCCCCATGCGTTTTGCGGTTTCAGCTATTGCCGCTTCATCGTTGCCGAACAATGAGCTGATATCGATAATCGGGAGTTCAATTTCCGGCATCTCTTGTTCCTTTATGAAAACACCTTCTTCATCCAAACGCTGTCTTTATCGGAACGCCTTGGCAGCAGCCGAATGATCACGGATGAGTTTTGTCACATCAAGGCCGGGGATAACGCCGCCCACGACACGCCAGGCTCCGGCGACCATAACGCGATCGGCCCTGCTTGCGCCGCAGTGCACAAGCGCAGCGATTGGATCATGGTTGCCGGAGAAACGCATTTCATCAAGTTTGAAGAGCGCTAGATCGGCCTGCTTCCCGACCGCTATTTCTCCTATGTCGTTCCGGTTCAAGCAACGCGCTGAACCGGTGGTCGCCCACCGCAAGGCATCGCGGTGCGTGATGCGATCAGCGGCCTCATAGCCCAAGCGGTTGACCATCAAGGCGTGGCGTACTTCTTCCATGAGATTTGAGCTGTCGTTTGAGGCGGAACCATCAACACCGAGGCCCACGGGGCTGCCTGCTGCCTCAAGGTCGAGCGTTTTACAAAAACCGGAAGCAAGGACCGCGTTTGACGTGGGGCAATGGCAAACGCCGACGCCGTGATGTCCAAGCTTTTTACAATCCTCGCTGGTAAAGTGGATACCGTGGGCAAGCCAAGTGCGGGGCTGGAGCCAATTGCAATCGTCAAGCCAATCGACGGGGCGATAGCCGAATGTCTCCAGGCAATAGGCCTCTTCATCGGTGGTCTCGGCGAGATGGGTATGCATTGCGCAATCGTGTCTGTTGGCCAACGCCGCGCTTTCGCGCATCACATTGATTGACACATTAAAAGGCGCACACGGTGCCAGCGCGATCTGGATCAAAGCGCCGTCTTTGTTGTCGTGGTATTTTGCGAGAACACGCTCGCTATCGGCAAGGACGGTATCGTCGTCCTGCACGATACTGTCGTCTGGAATGGCGCCATCTTTTTCAGAAAGCGTGAGTGAGCCACGCGTTACCGTTGCGCGAATTCCGAGCGCGAGCGCCTCTTCCACCTCAATGTCGACGGCGTCTTCGAGACCTTCGTATACCATGTAATTGTGGTCCATTGCGGTGGTGCAACCGGAAACCAGAAGCTCTGCGTAGGCGAGCTTGGCCGCGACACGAAACATGTCCCGATTGAGGTTTTTCCAGATCGGATAAAGCGCTTGCAGCCAAGGGAAGAGTTCTTTGTCGCGAGCGGCGGGATGGGCTCTACAAAGCGTCTGGAAAAAGTGGTGATGGGTGTTGATGAGGCCTGGAATAATGACATGCTCGGATGCGTCATATACCTCACATTCCCGTGTGGTAGGTGACTGCCCCGATGGCACGAGTTCCACAATCCGGCTTCCATCAACGACGACACCGCCGCCAGCATTTTCTGCGAGGATCGCAAGCGGATTTTTGATCCACAGCGGCATACGCTTTCTCTCCTACACGGCAGCTTTCTTTGACAGCATGTCCAGCAAATCCACGTCTTCGCGATCGGTGAGCGACACGTAGATGAACGTCATGGTTTCGCGCTCCTCGATCATTGCTGCCGGGTATTGCAGGTAGGCCAACTCACGAGAGCTGAAAGCAGGTGACGCGGTGCCCAATTGCCAAGCGGTCTCAATTTTGGTTTCCACTAGGTGCAGCGTTAGGCCGTCAGCGCCAACGCGCTTTGTCGGAATGCCCGCTAGTTCGATAAACGCCGCCTTGTCGGTCGCTTTTCTAAAGCCTTCAATAAACGAGGCCGCGAGCGCTTGGGTGCGGTCCAGCCGTTCTTTTTCCAGATCAGTGTGCACATGGCTGTGCATATGGTCATGGTTATGATTGTGATGACGGTGGTGGGCTGGGCCATGATCGTGATCACGGTCGTTATTATCAGCTCGGCTTGGGTGTGGGTGCGCGCGTTGTCGTGTCATGACTTCACGTCCCAACCTTGTGAGCCAACATCTGGCCCCGCTTCAATTTCAACGGGCTTGTCGATGATGCCTTTGTGCGAACCCATCTTTCCGTGGCTGACCAGAGTGCCCAACACATCGACGATCACGCGGGTCGCAAGAAGTGCCGTGATATCTGACGTGTCATAGGGCGGCGAAACCTCGACGACTTCAAGCCCGCAAATCCCCTCTTTTGCGACAAGCGATACCAGTTCCAGTGCCTCACGAGGGAGGAAACCACCCGGTTCTGGCCAGCCTGTTCCCGGGACGAAGCCGCAATCGACGCTGTCGATGTCAAATGAGATGTAGACGGCATCGGCATCTTTCCACGCCAGCTCGAGCGCGCGTGCTGCCGTTTCAGCTAGTCCGAGCTCTTCAATATCGCGCATGGTGAAGATGTTTGTGTTGCGTTTTCGCGCTTCTTCCACGCCCTCACGCGGCACCTGCCATCCGCCAATACCGACTTGAACCAGATTGACGGCGGGGACATTGGCAAGGTCGGTTGCATGGAACCACGGCGTGGTGTGCATGCGCTCGTCGAGATCTTTTTCCTGAATGTCGATGTGCCTGTCGAAATGCACGATGCCGATGCGTTTGGACGTGCATTGCGCAATTCCGCGAACGCAGGGAAAGCCAATCGAATGGTCTCCACCAATCATGATTGGCAGAGCGCCCGATGATGCCACATGGCTTACAGCGCGGCTCACTTGATCAAACGTCTTCTCAATGTTTGCGGGAATTGTGAACACATCACCAACGTCACAGAGGGTCATCTGTTCACGAAGGTCGACACCCATCTCGTAATTGTAGGGTGTGTAAAGCGCAGAAATTTTTCGAACGCCTTGCGGACCAAAGCGCGTACCCGGGCGATAGGTCGTGCCCCCGTCAAAGGGAACACCTATGATGGCGGCATCATAGGAGCCAACCTTCGTTACGTCCTCAATGTATGGTGCTTTGAGAAACGTGTTTATGCCCGCGTAGTGGGGTAGCTCACCGCGCGCAAAGGTCGGAATCGACTTGTCTTCCAGACTGTCGGAGCCGGTTAATCCCATGCGCAATGCCCATGCCCGTTCCTGCTGCCACGCTGTGCCGGGAAGCGTCCCTTCTTTTTCCGCAGCCTTCCATCCGCGAAGGTTCAGCTTGTCGAAATCGGGATGATGGCCACGTTGTATGATTGGGCGTCCTGTTACCCCTGCTTTTCGCCCGGCCCTTCGCGGTCCGAATTCAAATAGCTTGCGCATGGTTGGCTCCAGTGTCGTTGTTTGGTTGGGTGATGAGTTCATCGGCGTCGGGCACATCGCCCCGCACATCGTCGGTAAGCGGCAGATCATATGTAATCGTTGCGCCATAGCGTTCAGGCGCGTGTGGATCGTGGCGGGTTTTGTCAAAAACGAGCAGCCGCGTGCCAAGCTTGAACGCTTCGTGGATGTCATGGGTGACCATCAAAATCGTCATCTTTTGCTCACGCCACAGGTCGAACAGGAGTTCGTGCATATCCAGTCGGATACCGGGATCGAGCGCGCCGAAGGGCTCGTCTAGCAGCAGAACTTCCGGTCGTTTTAAAAGTGCCTGCGCGATCGCCAAGCGCTGCTGCATGCCGCCGGACAGCTGCGCCGGATAGCGTTTACGCGCGGATACCAAGCCAATCTTTTCAAGCGTTTCAGTCACGCGCTGGCGCGCTTCATCTCTGGCTGCACCAAAACGACGGGGCAGATAGGCGCTGTGTTGAAACTCGCTTTCGAGTATTAAATTGTCCTCGACGGTGAGGTGAGGAAAGACCGAATATTTTTGAAAAACAATGCCGCGATCCGGGGTTGGTTCGCGTGGCAGCGGTCTATCCTCGATCAGAATTTCACCACTTGTGGGAAGCTCTTGCGATAGCAGCATGCGCAAGAAGGTGGACTTTCCGCAGCCCGATGCGCCGACAATTGTGCAGAAACTTCCGGCCGAAATGTCTATGGTCACGCGCTCTAAAACAATCGCGTCGCCATAGACCTTGCCGACATTGCGGGCACTAATCTTGATGTCACCCGCGCCAGTCACAGACTGCTGCCCTCCAGATGGGCCCAGCGAAATGAGCGTTGAGAAAGCAGGAGCAAAAGGCGGTCAATTGCGAATGCCAGCAGCGTGATCCACAACACGTAAGGTAGGATCACGTCCATCGCCAAGAACCGCCGCACCAGGAATATCCGGTAGCCAAGCCCCGACGTTGAAGCGATTGCCTCTGCGGAGATGAGAAATATCCACCCCGGCACAAGGCCGAGACGAATAGCTGTCACGAGCTTTGGCAAGACTTGAGGCAGCACCAGGCGGACAATCATCTGCCACGTGGTTGCGCCCAGTGTTTGCGCTTTGATGATCAGCTCGGTGGGAATATCCATCACCGCCTGCGCCGTTGCCCGCGTCATCACCGGTGCGGTGCCAAGTGCGACCAGCATAATCTTCGATGCTTCACCAAGGCCTACCATGATGAACAGTATCGGGAGTATCGTAATGGGCGGAATGAGCGAAATCGCGGAAATATAAGGCGATAGTGCAGCACGCGCGTGCGGTATAAACCCAACGAGCACGCCGACGATAAGCGCAAATAGCGTGGCGACTGCCATGCCGAGACCCAGCCGCCACAAACTGTCGACAGTGTCGAGCCACAGGATCAAGTCGCCCGTGCGTCTGTCCGGTTCAAACGCGTAACGCCAGAACGTCGAGCCCATTTGCTCAATGGACGGCAGGAGCTTGTCAGCCGGATTTTCAAGCCGTCGTTGGTGGCTTGCAATCGCGTAAAAGACAACCGTGGCGACGAACGGTACCGCCGCCAATGCAAGCCCCAAGGCCCGACCCGGTCTGAGATTGATGAGACGCACGACGCTATGGGGTTTCGACGATCAGAGCTCGCCGCTAGCCGCCATTTCCATGAAGCTGGTGTCAAACCGAAGTTTTACATTGGCTTCATCGCCGTAGACCGAGCCATCGGGAAACGCGACGCCGACAAATTCTGCCGACGGCGCGCCTTCACCCAGAATGCCCTTGTCGAACAAAAACTCCGCGACGAACTGCATGGTTTGAGGCAATTCAGCAGATTTTGTAAATTCAACACCTTCAGCCGGTTCATAGAACATCTTGGTGGTCGCCAATTGCGCATTGTAGCCCGCAAGATCGGTGCCGGAAGCTTCCGCCATGGCAGTCAGCGCGGCTTCGTCACCGGCTGCCATAAGCGTCATGGCCTCATACCATGCGCCAGTGAGTGCTTTGCCAAAATCGGGGTTAGCTGCGAGCGTTTCTGTGTTGACCATCATGATGTCGATGATCTCGCCCGGGATATTTGATGAATCAAAGACCTTCGTCGAGCCCGGCGTTGCTTCAATCTCCGATAGGAGCGGATTCCAAGTCACCACAGACGTTACGTCGTCGGTTGCATAGGCGGCAATCATGTCGGCATCGGATGTGTTCACGACTGTCAGATCACGTTCCGACATCCCGACGCCGTCCAGCGCTCGTGCCAGCAGATAGTGCGACACCGACAGTTCAACCAAATTGACGTTTTGACCGGAAAGCGCCTCAACGGTGTCGCCCTCTTTCAGCACAATGCCATCATTGCCGTTGGAGAAATCGCCGACGATCAAAGCCGTGGTGTCAACGCCGCCGCCTGCCGGGATAGAGAGCGCATCCATATTGGTCATGGAGCAGCCATCGTACTGTCCGGCGGTGTATTGATTGATGGACTCCACGTAGTCATTGATCTGCACGATCTCGACATCAATCCCGTATTTCTCCGCCCATTTGTCCATGATCCCAGAGTCTTCGATGTAGCCCCATGGCATCCAGCCGACATAGATCGACCAGCACACGCTGAATTCGGTTTTTTCCGCGGCTTGCGCATGGTGGTTAAAGCTCAATGCCGTGAGTGCTGCCGTCGCAAACGCTGCAACTCGTATTGTCTTGATCATCTGGTTCTCGCCTCTCTGCTTCATTGCGCTGGCCACGGTAGGTGACCAACGATATTTCTGAGATTTGAGCACGCAGTCCGGAAGAAGGCTCGCGTGCGCAAACCTGTGCAGATGTCTCCCGGGATTTTGCCCCGCCGTGTGACCAGCCAGTTGGGCTGGATGGCAACTCTTGGACCAGCGTCTTTGAAACTCGAAAGACCGGAACCCTAGATGCCGACTGCACGTGGCTCATCATGCAATGATTGTGCCAGACGCTTGAGGCACTCCAATTCGAAGCAATGGAAGTCTGCTTGCCCGCCGCGTTGGGTGCGAGTGATTAATTTATGTGCACACAACCTATTCTGTAAGCGCACAAGCACTTTCGCAGCGCAGCGGTATTGGAGAGGTCTCATAAAACCAGCAGTGAGATTTTAGCCAGTTTCCATCACCAGCAGCACGAGCGCTTCCTCGTTCTCGCTTGTGTTTCTGATCTGGCGGCTTTCGCCACGCGGGAAGTGCATAAGGAATGCCAGATTGTAGGACGGCACTCGGATCGCAGGCGCTGGAGCTTCATCAATGTATTTCAGCATCGCCCGGACCTCTGCGACGTCTACAGGGCTAGTTGGCCGCAGCGGAGTATCGCCTGGAAGAATGTCTTCCAAATACTCCATGATGACCGGACCCGCAATGGTGCCTTGCCGCTTAGAATACCCATCAACACAATGCACACACTCACGAGGATGATCGTGAAAATGTTGGGGCGAATATAGGTCAGATGTTCGCCCCGCACCGCGCCTACGCGCGCGGCGGCAACCATCCATGCGAAGGCACCTGAGACGACCGCGGTGCTCTGCGCCAACGACCGTTTGGCGCTAGGCGCACTTAAGCATTTCGAAACAGTAGGACTCGACTGCCCGGGTGACATCTCAATCACCGGCTTTAATGACATGCCGTTCCTCGACATGATCAAACCGGGCCTTACCACCGTGCGCGTGCAGCAATTCCGTGCCGGAGCCAAGGCAGCAAGCCTGCTACTCGACATCATCGACGGCAATGACGACCGTGTGCCAACGAAAACAATTCTGCCAGTTCATCTCGTTGAGCGACAGAGCGTGGCGAAGCCCAGAGGTACAGTTACCGAAAAACTGGTTGGATAGAAGCCGGTTTGCGTGCCCGGATAAGATTGATGGCATGATTGCGTGTTGGCATGACAAGCCAACCTGTTGGACTGTCACGGCTACAATCAAACGCTGGAGCTTTCTGCCATACCTAAACTTACCATTTGAAGCGCGTCTTCCGTGCCTTGCGCGACTTTCAAAAAACAAAGCAGCACGCCGAACAGTTAGGCGCCGGTCAAAACGTATGGTTCGCGAAAGGCTTCGCGATCGAAAGCGCTACGCGGCCAGGAAAGATTTGTAAGTCGTCGGTGTTGATGAAGCCTGTGTGTTCTGTAACGCACTGCTTACCTGACTGATCTGGAAACTCGTGCAATAGAAAGCGAGCCTGCCGCTTAAAGGCTGCGAAAGCGAACACTGAAGGGAGAAAAATCGGCACGAACCGACTTTGGTAAAGCCGCAAAACGTGAGCCCACCTTATCACCCCGCTTCCCTAGTGCCCGATCTTCGATGCGAAGAACACGAGAACTTTCGACCGCTCATTGTTGAAACCGGAAACCATCGCGAGGGTGGGATGCTCGCGATGATGAATTTTCGGAACTCTAGTACATGCTCGGGGTTGTAGCGAAATGGACGATGGCACCCATAAAGCCCAAACAAAAAAACAGGCCGACCAACGTCTCTGACACTTTTTCAAACGGCGTTAGACGACGCGGCTGTGTCTTTCCCAAAAGCAGGAGGTCCACTTGATGTTGAGATCTGGTTTTCATCCAAACTTCCTTTCTCTGAACACTCGGAATGGCTGTTATGATGAAGCAGTGACGCGTATTCGCAATCCAGTCTTGGGGGCATGGCACGAGACTAGTCAGAAGCGACTAAGAGAAAATAACTCTAAGTTAATCATAAAAAATGGGTAATCAGGGTTCGGCCGATATCCTTTCAACCTGCGAGCAATCACTTGTGGTGCTGCGCCGTGCAGATACCAGTTACGAAGTGTTTCGCGTGCTCAAAACGATAGGTACTACAATTAGTCTGCCGTTCTTTTCGATTATTAGTTTACCCGGCAAAGACGATGAGCAGCTGTCACCATCGTCAATGCTTTCAAACTGCCCTCCTGAAATGGTGCTGGAGTATGATGAACGCGGGCTTTTGAAAAACAGCCCGGTGATTGCTTATCTTCGAAACAGGACAAGCCCACTGCCGTGGGAACTGGACAACGTGAATTTGGAACGTCCCGATGATGAACGCGAGGGGGTGGCCGAGCTATTTAGCCGGTTCGGCATCACCGGAGGGGTCTACTTTCCAACTTATGACGCACAGAAGCGTCGCGGAGCTGTGTCTTTTTCTGGTCCGGTTGGCCGGAAACCAGAATTTTCGTCCAGTGAAACCGCCCTCCTTGCAATGGTTGCGCAGCGCAGTTTCGTTCGAGCAACGGCTCATCTGAACGCCCAACCTGAGAGCAAACCGTTGTTGAGCTCTCGCGAGCTTGAGTGCCTTCGGTGGACTGCTTCCGGCAAAACAAGCCATGAGATCGGTCTGATTTTGGGCATCTCGGAGCACACGGTCGACAATCACCTCACGTCGGTGTGCAAAAAACTCAATGCCGACAATCGAGCGCACGCCGTGTGGCGAGCGGTGCAGAAAGGCCTCCTCGAATGATCTCATCTACTTTGCATATCACTGCAGATGTCGAGCAACGTGCTTCCCAAGACCTTTCGGAGGTGATGCCGGAGGCGGGTGACTTGCTTGATGCGCTTGCTAGCTTCGATCGCTATGGCCTTTGGCGCTTCGATATACAAAAAGGCTTGGTTTACTGGTCGCGCGATGTCTATCTCATCCATGGATTGGAGCCGAAACAGGGACCAGTCGACATTCAAAAAGCGCTCAACGCCTATCATCTCGATGATCGCGCGGCGGTGGCAAATTGCTTAGAGGAAGCAATCCGAAAGAAAACGGGATTTCGCTTCGTCCTACGCATTCAGGTAGGCTTGTCCGACGTCAAACTGGTCAAGTCGACAGGGATATTCCGGACCACAAGCGATGGTCGCGAAGAACTCTTTGGTTCATTTTCCGAATTTCAAACGCCGATCCGAACTGTCGCCATTGGAGTGTGACATTTATTGGCATTTTTGACCAATCTAGCTGTGAAGACACCGGGCGGGGGGGGGGGGCCGAAGGACTGGCTGAGCGGAGGTCGGCACTTTAGTCGATTTTCTCCAAGACTTGTTCATTATGGGATGA
>JBCDLI010000067.1:0-12835 GCA_038745535.1 Pseudomonadota bacterium
ACCACGAGGAAATAAACGCGACTAATGCGGGTCATCTCCACATCGCCCCACATGTTGAGAAGCATGGTGACAATCCCCGCGATAGCCTCGCGGTTTCGTCCAATCGCATCGTCCCACTTCCACATCTCAGCACTCTCTTTCGCACCGCAAAGTGTGTTGGCGGTTTTGAGTGCGTGGATAAGTTTTTTTGCGAAAGGTTCACCGGGATCATCCGGGACGGCACAGACGATCTGACAGCTATGCCGTAAAGCCTGCAAGTCGAGTTTTTACGTGCAACACTTCTACACAGCTAGAGGCGACGGCGCCGACGAGTTAGAATGTCAGCATGCGGAACGGGTCGAATACGCGAATCACGGACCTTTTGGAACATCTCGCCACACGGCCCGGCCATGACGAGGTGAAAGCCGATTTCCGTCAATTGCTAACCGAGGAATTTGGAGCCGAGATCGGAGCTATTGATTTCGAGCGTCGCGTGCCAGAAGTGCGGGGGCGCATCGATGCACTTATCGGCCGAACCGTTTTCGAGGCCAAATCCAATCTCGACCGCGAATGGGGCGATGTTGCTCGGCGCATGCCGGATTATCTGGCCGACCGCGAGCGCGAGGAGGGCGAGCGCTTCGTCGGCATCGCGTCGGACGGCCTGAAATGGGCGGTCTTCGAATTGCGGGCAGGCGCGCTGGAAAAGCTCAAGGAGACGACGCTTGATCCTGCCAAGCCAGATGTTTTTCTTGCTTGGCTCGACGGCGCGTTGGCACTGAAATCGAGCCTGCCGCCCGAAGCGCTGACTATCCGAATGGAACTGGGCGGCGATTCTGTCGCCTTCCGCCGCGCGTCGGAAGAACTGCTGGCGCTGTGGGAAACTCTTAAAGACCGCCCCGATGCAGAGCTGAAGAAGCAGCTTTGGGCCTCCATGCTCAAACTGGTGTACGGTCGCGATATTGATAATGACATGCTTTGGATACAGCATACCTATCTTGTCATTGTCGCCAAAGCAATCGCACTTGCCGTTTTGGAGCTTGTCGATGATGACCCTGTCCGCATGTTGTCTGGCTCAGCATTTGAACAGGCCAATATCCGAGGTGCTGTGGAAAGCGACTTCTTTGACTGGGCCGTAGCGACGCCGGACGGCGAGCAGCTGGTGCGGAAGATCGTCAGCCATGTGCGCCGGTTCCGCTTACGCGAGGTCGAGTCAGACGTTCTCAAAATTCTGTACGAGTCGCTCATAGACCGCGATGAACGCCACGGGCTAGGTGAATACTACACGCCGGATTGGCTGGCCAGAAAAGTGGTGCGCCATTCCGTGACCGCTCCACATGAGCAAAAGGTGCTCGATCCCGCCTGCGGTTCCGGCACGTTCCTGTTTCACGCCATCCGCAACTTTCTCACCGAAGCCGAGGAAATTGACTATCCGGTGCCCAACCGCGCCAGCGAAGCGACGCGCCTTGTCGCGGGGATGGATATCCACCCGGTCGCAGTCATCATTGCGCGCGTCACTTACCTCTTGGCGCTATCGCCAGTGCTCGGCCAGCGCAAAGGCGACATTACCATTCCGGTTTATCTGGGTGAGGCGATGCAGCTTTCCATCACGCGCATGCTCTCCGACACGGAACTGCGCGTGCGTGTGCCGCCGCCCAAGGGGGAGGCCGACATCATCCAGCGCAACGGCCATGGCGGCGTACATCTGGATTTTCCCGAAGCCTACTGCCGTCATCCGGAAATCTTCGACCACGCAATTTTCGCGATGCGCCGAGCCAGCGATGAGGGCTGGACGCGTGCGCAGTACGAGACGAACGTGCGTAGCGCCGCCTACAAGTTTTTCGACGGCATCACCGACATGGACGACCGTTGGGAAGACCCACGCACCGAAGAGTGAGCGCGCGGCGCGCTCATGCTGGGCGAGACCTATCTGAAACTCGACAAGCTGGCGAAAGAAGGCCGCGACACGATCTGGACCTATGTCGCGCGCAATCTGTCGCGCCCGCTCTTTTTGTCGGCGCGCAACGGCTGGGCGAACGTCATCGTCGGCAACCCGCCCTGGGTCGCCTATCGCCACATGAGCAAGGACCTGCAAAAGCGCTTCAAGGAGCTGGCGACGGCAGAGCGCGTCTATGTCGGCGGCAAGCTGACCACGCAGAACGATCTGTGCGCACTGTTTACTGTACGAGCGGCGGCGCTTTATCTGCGCCCCGGCGGGCGGCTCGCCTTCGTGTTGCCGCTGGCGACGCTGACACGCGGCCAGTACGAAAAGCTGCGCGACGGCATCTTCGAAAGCGTGCGCCTGCGCTTCGACGAGACGTGGACCATGGACGACACCGTGCAGCCGCTTTTCCCGGTGCCGTCCTGCGCGATCTTCACCACCAAGCGCCGCATAGGCCAGCAGATGCACGACAGGATTAAGCGCCGCGCCTATACCGGCCTGCTGCCGTATCGCGATGCGCCCGAAGACATCGCCGATGAGAAGCTCAAGGTGGACGACAATCCAGGCGATCTGGCGGAGGCGACTTTCGAGGGCGGCTCGCCCTACCGGTCGTTGTTCCGGCAGGGGGCGACGTTGGTGCCGCGTTACCTGTGCTTCGTCGAACGCAAGCAGATGGGAAGGCTCGGTTCCGCCACCAGCAAGCCGGCGGTGATCTCGCGGCGCACGCCGCAGGAAAAAGAACCGTGGAAAAGCCAGCCGCCCATCGACGGCAATGTGGAAGCCGAATTCCTGCGCCCGATGCTTTTGGGCGAATCAATCCTACCTTACCGCGTCTTCAAGCCGCTGGAATGCGTGGTGCCGGTGACCGACAAGGGCGAGGTGCTGGATGCCGCTAAGGCAGCAGGCCGTGGGTATGACGGCCTGTCTAATTGGATGCGGCAGGCCGAAGCGGCTTGGGAGGCCAATGCCAGCGAAGGCAATTCAATGCGCCTTGTCGAGCGCTGGGACTATCACAGGGAATTGTCGGCGCAGTTTCCGGTGGCGGATTTGCGAGTGGCCTATGCGGCATCAGGAACGAACCCAGCTGCCTGCGTTTTGGAAGACAGCGATTCTTTGCTTGAGCATAAACTCTATGGCGGCAGTTTCTCCTTTAGGGGTGAAGCGGAGTTCATAGCTGCGATAATCAACAGCGAGAAAACCCGATCGCTGATCGAACACCTGCAATCGAAGGGCCAATGGGGCGCGCGGGACTTTGATAAAGTCATGTTCAACCTGCCGATCCCGCGCTTCAACGAAAAGAACGCGAGGCACCGCGATCTTGCCGCCGCTGCGGTTGAGGCCGAATCCGTCGCTGCCACTGTCGCACTGCCTTACAACGTAAAGTTCCAGCGCGCCCGCAAGCTGGTGCGTGATGCGCTCAAAGCCGACGGCATTGCCGAAACGATCGACACGCTTGTTGCGCGGCTGCTCGGTGTCGAGTGACGACATGCGTAAGCCAGTGCATTTGCAGACCCGGCATTACTGCTTCGGAATGGGCCCTCGCCTCAAGGGCAAGGATGACGGCGATGAAGTTTGGCGCTAGCCCCCTCATCGCCTGCTGCGCAGGCACTTCTCCCCGAGGGGAGAAGTAATCAGGAATCCACCTTAAGCACCTGAATAAACGCCTCTTGGGGGATTTCGACCCGGCCGAACTGGCGCATTTTCTTTTTGCCCTCTTTTTGCTTGTCGAGGAGCTTGCGCTTTCGGGTGGCATCGCCGCCATAACACTTAGCGGTCACGTCCTTGCGCATGGCCGACAGCGTTTCGCGCGCGATCACTTTACCGCCGATGGCTGCTTGGATCGGAATTTTGAACATGTGGCGCGGGATGAGCTCTTTCAGCTTTTCGCACATCTGCCGTCCGCGCTTTTCCGCCGCTGAGCGGTGCACCAGAATTGAAAGCGCGTCGACCGGCTCCTCGTTAACGAGGATCGCCATTTTCACCAGATCGCCCTCGCGATAGTCCGCCATCTGGTAGTCAAACGAGGCATAGCCCTTGGAGATGGATTTCAGCCGGTCGTAGAAGTCAAACACCACCTCGTTGAGCGGCAGTTCGTATTCCACCATGGCGCGCGTGCCGACGTAGGACAACCCCGTTTGGATGCCCCGACGCTCCTGACACAGCTGCAAAATTGCGCCCAGATAATCGTCCGGCGTCATGATGGAGGCCTTGATCCACGGCTCTTCGATGTCGCGAATTTTCACGATGTCTGGCATGTCAGCGGGGTTGTGCATGTCGATCGACGTGTCGTCGGTGAGGTTCATTCTGTAGACGACCGACGGCGCGGTGGCGATGAGTTCGAGGTTGAACTCGCGGCTCAACCGCTCCTGAATGATTTCCAGATGCAACAGGCCGAGAAAGCCGCAGCGGAAGCCGAAGCCGAGCGCAGCAGACGTTTCCATCTCAAAGGAAAAGCTGGCATCATTAAGCCGTAGCTTACCCATGGCGGCGCGCAGATCCTCGAAGTCGTCGGCATCGACGGGGAAGAGGCCGCAGAACACGACCGGCTGCGCGGGCTTGAAGCCGGGCAGCTCAGTTGCGGTTGGCTTTTTATCCTCGGTGATCGTGTCGCCCACGCGTGTATCGGCGACCTCTTTGATTGAGGCGGTGAACACGCCCAGCTCGCCAGGGCCAAGTTCGCCCACCTGCACGAGTTTAGGGGTCAACACGCCGACACGGTCGACGGGGTATTTAGCGCCCGTGCCCATCATGCGGATGGTCTGGCCCTTTTTCATCGTGCCATCGATAACGCGCACGAGCACCACGACGCCAAGATAGGCATCGTACCAGCTATCCACGAGCATGGCTTTTAAGGGCGCGGTGCGGTCGCCTTCTGCGGGCGGCGGTAGGCGCTTGACGATGGCCTCCAGCACGTCTTCCACGCCGAGGCCGGTTTTCGCAGAAATCTGCACGGCTTCGGATGCATCAATGCCGATGACTTCCTCGATTTGCTCTGACACGCGGTCGATGTCTGCGGCGGGCAGGTCCACCTTGTTGAGCACGGGAACGATTTCGTGGTCGTTGTCTATCGCTTGATACACATTGGCGAGCGTTTGGGCCTCAACGCCTTGAGAGGCGTCCACCACCAAAAGCGAGCCTTCGCACGCGGCCAGCGAACGGGAAACTTCATAGGCGAAGTCGACGTGGCCGGGCGTGTCGATCAGGTTCAACACGTAATGCTCGCCGTCGGCGGCATCGTATTCCAGACGCACGGTGTTGGCCTTGATCGTGATGCCGCGCTCGCGCTCGATGTCCATCGCGTCGAGCACCTGCTCCTTCATCTCGCGCTCTTCGAGACTGCCCGTCATCTGGATCAGCCGGTCGGCGAGCGTGGATTTGCCATGGTCGATGTGGGCGACAATGGAAAAATTGCGGATGTGGGAAAGCGGCGTCTCGGTCATGAACTGCATATAGGCGGGAACGCCCGTCTGCGGAAGCGGGGATTTTGGCGCAGAGTGATTGGCAGACGATGCGGCAGTTCGGTAGAGCGCGGTTGAGTTCTGCAACGCCCGGATCGCTGACCTTTGTGTTGTTAAGATGAAGCTCTTGCAGGCCCATCAGACTAGAAAGAGAGGCAAGACCCGCATCGCTCACCTGTGTGTTGCCCAGAAAAAGCGTCTGCAGGCTCGTCAGACCGCTAAGCGACGCCAATCCAATATCGCTCACCTGTGTGTTGCCCAGATAAAGCGTCTGCAGGCTCGTCAGACCCGCAAGAGAGGCAAGACCCGCATCGCTCACCTGTGTGTTGTTCAGAAAAAGCTCCTGCAGGCTCATCAGACCGCTAAGCGACGCCAAGCCCGCATCGCTCACCTGTGTTTTGCGAAGATCAAGAATCTTCAGGCGCCTCAGACCCGCCAGAGAGGCAAGGCCCACATCGCTCACCTGTGTGTGGCTCAGATAAAGCACCTGGAGGCTCGTCAGGCGGCGCAGCGGCGAAAGATCGCCCAACACTTTTCCGGCAAACAATAATTCGTTGATAAATGGACGCCACGGCTCGGGCGGCTCCTCACCGCGCAGGACCATAGCGTGGACCTCGTCCATGTCGAAGTCCGGTGGCGGTTCGGTGGGTGGTGGGATTGTAGTGACCTCTCCCGGCGGTTGGCTTGTTTTGACGCGAGCGGCCTTGATGATCGCACCTGCTTCGCTGAGGCCCGCGCCAATGTCTTGGACGGAGCCTGTAAGTGTCTTCCAGGTTTCGGTCGTCAGATTTCCAATGCGGGTCCCTATTTTGCCAACCGTATCTGCCGCAACACCACCGATCTTTCCGGTAACCACTAGTGTAGCGCCCGCAATCTCAAGTGCCGACGCCGTCTTATCTACGGCAGCGCCCGCGCGCTGGAGTAACGTTGGACGGGGCGATGGCATCTCAATTTCAGAACGCCCAATTTTGGTCTTGTGATCTGCGTCGACCAAAAGACGCTCGGCGTGGTCAATCTCGGCACTTGGCTCATTAAACTAGCGACCCAGAGTTTTGCGGATTTTGTCGATCTGAGCTTCGGTGTTTTTCGCTTTCCCGCTGAGCTTTTCGCGACCGAATTCCAAATCATCCGGCAATTGAGATTCCGGCTCCAGATCAGGTTCAGCTTCCCGTCCCGTGATGTGTTTAGCCGCTTCCAACGCCGAGCCAACAGCGAGGTAGAGACCGCCCATTTGGAGGTCTAGTTTGTCTCCTCTTTGAAAGTCTGCTTGGGCCTCATCTTCATCGAGGATGAGCTTCAGATAGTCATTTCTAAAGCTGGGAAGCCGCGCATGCGCGTGGATGAGTGTGTCGATACTGCCATCAATCGTGCCTCCCGGCAGCTTTATCAAAGCAGCGCAGAGCGTGTTGAGAGGGTCTTGCGGAAAGTCATCGGGCAAACGATTTGCCGTTGCTAAATACTTGGCCAGCTCTGCCGCAGCTGCAGCTACCGCGCGAAGTTCGCGGCGGTATTCTTCATTGTCTGCTTCGATTTCCATGGCAACTGGAACTTATGCAGTGAGAACCCGGCTGGCTAGAATGAAAGTTGATCGCGTGCATGGGTTCAAAAAACTTCCATGGCGGAGAGAGACTCGTGGTTATCTTCTCCAATACGTTCGTTGAATAGGGGTATGGGCGCATGCCATATGATGCGGAGGAGGGCCTGTCGTGTCCCAGATCATTTCCATGTGGTCCACGCCCGACGCGCTTTCTGTAGGCTTGCTGAAAGCTTTCGGAAATCGCTCTGACTGCGCCACTGTAGACGAACCATTTCACGCTGCGTATTTGGCCGCCACTGGCTTGGCGGACGATAACACATATATGCGCGAAACCGACCCGGATGAGGTGGCGGCCAGCTGTCGTGCTGAACCGCGCAGGCAGTGGAGCTATCAGCGCCACATGCCCCACCACATGCTGGAGAGCTTTCCTTTGGATTGGACCGAGGACGTGACAAACGTCTTTCTCATCCGGCATCCACGTAGGCTTCTGGCAAGCCTCACAGACGGCAAGCTAACGATCCGCGAGGCTGACCTTGGGTTTCGGCGGATGCGTGAGATTTATCACCATGTGCGGCTCAAAACGGACCTTTGTCCCATTGTGGTGGATGCCGAAGACATTGAGCGCGATCCAAAACGCGGTCTGACACTTTTGTGCGAAGTGTTGGGCATGCCGTTTGAGGGCACAATGCTTTCGCCCCTTCGCGGCATGATGCCGGTGGAGCGGCGTCAGGAGCGGGCCACGTGGTCGAGCCGACTGTGGCCGCAACAGCGTCGCCGCAATGAAAGCGGCGGTGTGATGCCGGAATTGCCAAGCCAGCTGCTGGATGTGGAACGGGAAGCGCTACCCTACTACGAGGCGATGGCAGAACGCCGCCTACGCCTCAGCTGATTTTTGATCTTCTAACGTGGCGGGCGCTGACGGCCTGTCGGCCCACACAAGGCGCTTGTAATCAAACCCGTTTTGCAGCGTTGGTTTTACCACCTGAAAATAAGGCGAGAGATCAAAATCGCGCGGCGTGAACAACGAATGGTGCCGAATGTGTAGTATCTCGCGTCGGGAATAGTCCGATGTGGCACTGGCACGCCCCGGCGCCAGCGTGATCTCTGGCAGAATGGGATAGCGGATGGACTGGAAGGCAAGCGCGATCATGGTGGAGCAAATCGCGCGCGTTGGATCACCGGAGCCGAACTCTATCATGCGTCTGCGCCAACGAACTGGCACCGGCGGCGCGGGCATGAAATAACGCAACATGTCAAAAATGTTCTTGTTGTCGTACCGAATGCCGAGCTGCGAAATCGCATAATCCACCACCTGTTTGGTATCGTCCGGCGTCAGGTTTTTCGGGCGGCAAATGCGGGTGTTGAAGGTCTCGTACTTCTCCAGCGGTTCCGCCGTGCAGCCAGTGCCGAGATTAACCTCGATGAGCCGTTTCTTGCGACCTTCGTCGTCGGTGTCTTCCAACACGTCACCCACGTAAAGCGCGGCGTGGCTCCATGTGGACTGCGTCAGATATTTGATCGCTGCCGAGATGCGTTGATTGCCCTCCACCAGCAACACATCGCCGGGCTGTAGCGTTCGGTAGAGCGTTTCAAAATCGGACGGGGTGTAGGGTTCGTAACCGGAGGATTCGGTGACAAGGCGGGCCGCGATCCATCGCCCGAGTTTGTCTAACAAGTTGTCACGACTTTCCGTCATGCCCGCCAATAGAATGCGGTTTGGTAGCGGGTCAATGAAGTGCTTCGCACAACGGCGTGAAGCCAATTGGGTTGGCTAGCGAACCGTGCCGACCATGATTGGGTCGGTCGCGCCTTCGATGGAGACCCAGTGCCCAGCATGGCGTTCCGACTGGCGCTTTAAGTAGCTGTATTCGGTGTCTGTCCAGAGGCGTACGTCATCGCGAAGATTATCGAGGATGAAGTCACCACGATCGGTGCGGACCGTCAGCACCGCATGGCCCTCTTGGTCGGGTTTGCGCACGACGGTGATAAGTAGGCTGGAAGCCGGGAAGCCAGCTTCCGTGAGCAGGTGACGTTTAAGCAGGACGTAATCTTCGCAGTCACCAACTTGGTCGGGGAAAGTCCAGACCTCGTCGCGGCCGTAGATTTCGAGGTCGCTGCGAGGTTCAACCAGTTGGTTGATGCGGGAATTGATGTTGAGCAGTTTGTTCCACGCGCTTTCGTCGAGCAACACAACGCGGCTGTCAAAATCCATGCGCCTGCACTGGTCACGATAGACGCGGCAAAACTCGTAGTGCCCAATGGGCTGGGATGTGAGGCTGCCGGTTGCCATGGAACTCGCAGCGCCGTGTTGAACCGGTGCGAGCATGAGGAGCGCACATACCACTGTCGGTATCTTCCAGTTCCTCATCATATCCACCCTGCTCGCGATCCTGGTTTCTTAATGAAACCTTAATCGGGGCAAAGGGGAAGAGCAATTCGGACTGCTGGGATTGTTAAGATATGGTTAAAGTTGTTCCGATTGGGCAGGTTTACAGTCCCAAAACGAAAAACCCGGCCTCAAAGGACCGGGTTTGTGTTTCGTTTTGCGTCACGTTTAAGCGGCTGAACGCAGCTTTGGGGTCTCGATCTCTTTGTCGAACGTCCGCATGAATTCCAAAATCCGCGGAGCGACTTCATTGCGGAACCGGGAGCCATTGAAAACGCCGTAGTGGCCAACCTTAGGCTGCTCCCAATGGCGCTTTTTGGCATCTGGTAGCTGGTCGCAAAGTGCGTGCGCAGCGTAGGTCTGGCCATTGCCGGTAATGTCGTCGTTTTCGCCTTCAATGGTGAGCATCGCCACGTTCTTGATGGCCGACGTGTCGACGAATTCACCGCGGTGGTACATCGCGCGCTCAGGCAAAGAATGATCTATGAAGACGGTCTGAACTGTCTGCAGATAGAATTCCGCGGTTAGATCCATCACCGCGAGATACTCGTCGTAGAAATCGCGGTGCTTTTCGGCGGAGTCGCCATCGTCGCGCACGAGGTGCAGGAAGAACTCTTTCTTCGCGATCATGTGGCGGTCAAGGTTCATCGACATAAAGCCCGCGAGCTGAAGGAAACCCGGGTAAACGCGGCGGCCAAAGCCGGCATTCGGGAATGGCACCGTCATGATGACATTGTCACGGAACCATTCAATCGGCTTTTCTTCGGCAAGTTTGTTAACCGCTGTCGGGCTGATGCGCGTATCAATCGGCCCGCCCATGAGTGTCATGGACGACGGCGCGTTTTTGTCGCCACGATTTTCCATCAGCGCGACGGCAGCAAGAACCGGAACCGAAGGCTGGCATACGCCAACGACATGGGTGTTCGGCCCCAGGAAATCGAGCATCGCGATCACGTAATCGATGTAATCATCGAGATCGAAATTGCCGTCGGTGACCGGAACGTCACGGGCATCAGTCCAATCGGTGATGTAGACGTTGGCATCTGAAATAAAGCGCTCAACGGTGCCGCGCAGCAGCGTCGCATAATGACCAGACATCGGCGCGACAATCAAAATGCGTGGATGATCGGATGTGTCTGCCTTGGTCTCGCGCTGAAAGTTCAACAACTTTGCAAATGGTCGTTCCCATACGACCCGTTCGGTGATGCGAACTTCTTCATCGCCGATCGTTGTGTATGGCAGGTCGAATGTCGGCTTTGCGTAGCGGCGTGTTGCACGCTCCACAACTTCGCACCACGCAGCAACGCTGCGACCCACCTGTGTCTTCGACACCGGGTTCATCGGATGCTGATAGGCAAGTTTCGTCGCATCAACTGCGGCGCGCCACGGCTGCATCATCGCATGATTCATTTCATATAGGTGGTAGAACATTCAGTTCCTCTCCTTACCCATCCCGCACTGCAACATATGAGGCGGAATGTCCTCGTCCAGCCAAAAGTTTCAGCAATGGACCCCAAAGTATATTCCCACCGGTTTTATAACCGTGTGAAGAGCGCGTTTCACTCTGACTTTAGGCTATTAGGCCATTGTTAAGGTTTACGAATTCCTAACGACGCTGTTTCGCCGTCAGTGAAATAATCACGAAATATATTGTCTACATGTTTGAAAGAGCTTGCTGGATTTGTGCCGGGTCATAGCGATCAGCAGCTGAAATCATCGCTATTGCCGAATTTTTGCACAGCAACAAAGACTAGGCTTCGTGACCTTTGATAACGATCATGTCGGCGTCTGCGATCTGGTTTCGGATCGCTTTCGCCTTCTGATAGGTCTCACTGTTGTAGCAGGCGAGCGCAGCTTCGTAGGTCGGGAATTCAATCACGACGTTTCGTTCGCGAGAACCGCCTTCCATTTCCTCAAATTCGCCGCCGCGAACAAGAAAGACGGCGCCATGCTCTTTGTAGGCAGGCGTCGCCGCTTCGACGTATTCGTGATAGCGGTCCGGCTGATTAACGGTCACGCGTCCAACCCAATATCCTTTAGCCATCAATATTCTCCAAGATTTCAGTGTGTGGTGGACGCCGCGCGGATTTCGCCGACGATTTCACGCGCTGCGTGAGCCCGATCATCGGCGTTTACGATCGGACGACCGACAACGAGGTGAGACGCGCCAGCACGAATGGCCGTTTCCGGTGAAACAACACGTTTCTGATCGCCTGTCGCCGATCCCGATGGGCGAATGCCCGGGGTGACAACGGCCACGTCGTTGCCGATTACATCACGGACCGATTCAGCTTCAGCTGCCGAACAGACAATGCCGCCCATTCCCGCATCACGGGCTTGTCGCGCACGCTTCAGCACCAGTGTAGCCGCCTCGTCGTGGTAACCGGCCTGTGAAAGGTCCTGGTCGTCCATGGATGTGAGTACCGTCACTCCCAGCAAGCAAAGATCGCTGCCTTTCGCCGCCTCAACAGCGGCCGCCATGGCTTTGGGGTAGGCGTGGATGGTGAGCATATCGACACCGAGATCGGCAATATTTTCCACGCCTTTGGCCACCGTATTGTCGATGTCGAGCAGCTTCATATCGAGGAAGACCGACTTACCTGCAGACTTCAGCTCGCGAACGAGAGAAAGGCCGCCTGCAAAAAGCAGCTGATAGCCTACCTTGTAGAACGAAACGTTGTCGCCAAGGCTTTCCACAATACCCGCCGCCTCAAGCAGAGTGGGGACATCGAGCGCCACAATTAGGCGGCTGTTCGGTCCAGATGGGGGCGGCTTTTTTGTCATAACGCTGCTTCGTGATTGATCGCGGTGGCAATCGCACCGACCGCCACTGCATTCAAGTCAAATCGCGAAGGGCCGTGTCTTATCCCTTACCGCGCCCGATCATCGCGATCTCAAGAAGCGACTTGCAGGTGTCGTCGAGCATCTTCGCGCTGCGCTCGCTGGTGAGCGAACCATCTTCGCCGAACGCATCCATCGCGCCCGGTACCGCGCATTGTTCGGTGATGATCTGTGCGCCAACATTCATGAGGATAGCGCGGAGATGGTAAAGTCCGCGTATGCCACCAAGATTGCCCGGTGACGCTGCACCCAATGCGACCGTCAAGTTTGCGAAAGGCTTCTTTTCGGTTTTGAGGACGGACAGCCAGTCAATCGCGTTCTTTAATATCGGCGTGACCGACGCATTATATTCCGGCGATGCAATGAAAGCCGCGTCATGGTCTGCGATCTGCGTGGCCAGTTTAAGCGCGTTTTCCGGCTGACCTTTTTCCTCCTTCAAATCCTCATCAAAGATTGGAAGCGCATAGTCGCCAAGTGAAATGAGCGTGGTTATCGCACCCATGTCTGCAAGCTTTGCGGTGGCTGCGTGCGCAAGTTTGGTGTTGACCGAACCAGAGCGGATCGACCCTGAAAAGATGATAACGCGTTTGCTCATTTTGGAAATTTAAGTCCTAGACTGTGGTGGGTAATGTGTAAGACCACAGATAGGCAGGTGGCAGATTTCGCAAGACCACGTCGTGACGGGCCGCGTGAAA
>JBCDLI010000068.1:0-12352 GCA_038745535.1 Pseudomonadota bacterium
AGCGGTTCGAAGCGCAAGCGTTGTAGGCGCGGAAACGGCAATCAACAACGGACAGCCGATCTTCGCTGCCTTTTGCACGAGTTCGACTGAAACCCGGGACGTCATCACTATAGCGCCGTCCGGAGCTTCGAAGTCCTTGCGGACAATTGCCCCAATAAGTTTATCCAGCGCATTGTGACGGCCAACGTCTTCCCGCGCCGCGACAATGCCCTTGCCGTGAAGAATGAAACCTGCGCCATGAACAGACCGGGTTTGATCATGGAGCGGTTGATGGCCGCGGAGCTTCTCGGTTGCTGCAATGAGTTCGTCTATCGAAAACTGCGATGGAGCCGCTTCGACGCGACCTGGCTCGCGCATGGCGGCTTCGATAGTTTCCAATCCGCACATGCCGCAACCGACGGGACCGGCCATTGAGCGACGCCGCGCTTTGAAGGCTTCGGAGCGATTTTCGGAAAGCCACATCCGTGCTTCGATGCCTTCATCGTGGTGGACGACTTCCATCTCGGCTATCTGGTTTTTGTTGTTGATGTAGCCTTCGGTGAGCGAAAAGCCGACCGCAAAATCTTCAATATCGAGTGGTGATGCCATCATTACCGCGACGCTCGATCCGTCGTAGACCATCGCGCACGGAACTTCGGCAATCAGATCATGGTCGGTCGATTTCCACTCGGGCAAGCGCAACGCATCTGCGCGCTCTATGGCGGCGGAAGCCCCACGTTTCTTGGTGCGATCCAACATCATGATGCGTCTCGCTCTCCTTCTGCGACCGCAAGCATATCGCGACCCAACTCGTTCAACGCGTAAAAGAGACGGCCCGACTTATCGCGCCGGTCATCAATCTCGATGGCGCCGACTTGGTTTGCGAGCAGACCACACTCACGAATTACCAGCGCATGGGCGATCTCAAGTCGCCTCGCAAAAGTCCGGGTGTCTTTGCAAAGACCCATGTGAAGCGACGCGAGTATGCCCGCTGACATTGGTGTCAGCACATCGGGGTAACTCGCGACGAGCCTTGCAATCAATCGGCCATAGGCCTGTTCAAGCGACATCTTTCCCGTGGACCGTGAATTCGACCATGATGGACTTCGACGCGGGCGTGTAGCTCTTATCGCCGTGCATTTGGTGCGGAACAAGGATATTCAACTCGGGATAATAGCCGGCCACGTTACCACGTGGAATATCGTATGGCACGAGCTGGAAATTGCGCGCAACGCGCTCAATGTCATCGTCCTGATAGCAGCACTTGAGGTCGACATAGTCTCGTGCCTTCGCGCCGAGCATCTTCATATCTTCGGGGTTCATGAACACCACTTCACGGTGACCAAACACACCGCGATAGCGGTCATCCATGCCGTAAACGGTCGTGTTGTACTGGTCGTGGGAGCGCAGCGTTTGCAGCGTAAACTGGTTGGGATCGCCGTCGCGCGCCATTTGGAAAATGGTCTTTTCCGGGATTTCGCCGTCGTAGAAGTTCGCCTTCTCGGTCGGCGTTTTAAAGTCACGATAGCTGCCGCCGTTGCGAAGACGGAAGCCGCGCGGTTTGCGCACTTGCTCGTTGAAGTCGCCATAAATTGGCAAAACGCGTGCAATCATATCGCGGACGAGATCGTAGTCTTCGGCTAGCGCATTCCAATCGACGACATCGCTGCCGACGAGCGCCTTGCCGATGCCCGCCGCTATCGCGATTTCGGACTTGAGGAACGGGGAGGCGGGTTCATTAATGCCCGCTGATCCGTGGACCATGCTCATGGAATCTTCGACCGTGACCATCTGAGATTCGCCTTTGGCGTTGCGGTCGATTTCGGTACGGCCAAGACAAGGCAGGATATAGCAATTGTCGCCTGGCATCAGGTGGCCATGGTTCAGCTTTGTCGCCACGTGCACCTGCAATTTCAGCTTCTGGAAAGCCTCCATGATGAGGTGGCTGTCCGGCACAGCGCGGGCGAAGTTACCGCCGAAACCGATAAAGGCTTTGGACTTGCCCTCAAACATTGCCATCATGGCTTTGGTGACGTTGTGACCGGGCTCGCGCGGCATTGGCACGCCAAGCTCTTTTTCCAACGCATCCATGAGCGGTTTTGGAGCCTTTTCGTTGATGCCAACGGTCCGGTCGCCCTGAACGTTTGAGTGTCCGCGCACCGGGCAGAGGCCTGCGCCATCGCGACCGATGTTACCGCGCAGGAACATAAAGCTCGCGATCTCGCGGATCGTTGGCACCGAGTGCTTGTGCTGGGTGATCCCCATCGCCCAAGTGGTGATAACGTTCTTCGAATTCATGTATATGTCTGCGGCTTCGGAGATCTCTTCCCGTGTCAGACCAGATTGGTCTTCAATCGCTTCCCACGAGGTTGCCTCTACCTGCGCCTTGTAGGCTTCAAAACCATGTGTGTGCTCGGCAATGAACTCATGGTCGATAACCGGCTCAAGGCCTTCGGCTTGCGCCTTTTCTTCAGCGGCGAAGACGCACTTTGCCATGCCGCGGAAGATCGCCATGTCACCGCCAAGGTTGGGCGTGTAGTAGATGGTCGATGTGGCCTCACTGCCGCCGCGCAGCATCTCCAGCTTTTCCTGCGGATCAGCGAAGCGCTTGAGGCCCTTTTCCTTCAGGTTATTAAACACGACCACCTGAGAGCCGTGCTCAACAGCGTGTCTAAGGTCAGCGAGCATGCGCGGGTGGTTGGTGCCCGGGTTCTGACCAACGCAGAAAATCGCGTCGGAAAGTTCAAAGTCCTCCAGACGCACGGTACCCTTACCGATGCCGATTGCCTCGGTCAGCGCAACGCCGCTGGCCTCGTGACACATGTTTGAACAGTCAGGGAAGTTGTTGGTGCCGTAGAGACGAACCATCAACTGATAGACGAACGCGGCTTCATTGCTGGCACGACCGGAGGTATAAAATTCCGCCTCGTTTGGATCATCGAGCGCGTGAAGTTCTGCGGCGATTTCTTCGAAGGCGCGGCCCCAGCTGATGGTCTCGTACTTGTCGGTTTCTTTGTTGTATTTCATCGGGTGGGTCAGGCGCCCCAAGTGCTCGATGGAATAGTCGTCGTGCTGTGCGCGAAGCGCGGTCACGGTGTTGTCTTCGAACATGGAGAGTTCGACGCGGGCAGCAGTTGATTCCCACGCAACGGCTTTCACACCGTTTTCGCAAAACTCAAACGACGAGCCGTGTTCAGGATCGCCCCAAGCGCAGCCGGGGCAGTCAAAACCGTCGGGTTGATTCGCTTTGAGAAGAGTTTTCACACCGCTGATCGGCTGACCTGAGCCCATCAACTGTCTGCCAACACTTTTCAAAGCGCCCCAACCACCAGCCGCTTTTGACACTTTGCCAATAAAATCTTTTTCAGCCATCGCGTTGTCCTCCAATGCCCCGGTAATTCGCGGCGTTCGTGCGTGCCTTCCAGCGCCGTACGGGTCCTTTATACGACTTCTGGAGTACTATGACATTTAGCCTTTAGAGGCTTAGACCCATCCATTCGTTCAATCTCAATATTGAAAAAAGGGATGTGAGAAGCAGAACAACTCCCGGAAAAACTCCGGGAGTTGCAGGTTGAGATTGAAGTTACTCAGCAGGAGCAGGCGCTGCTTCTGGGTGAGTGTTTTCAACGTGGTGCTTCTCAGCAACCGGACGAACCATCAGGTTAGCGAAGAATGCGATAACCAGAAGACCAGCCATGGCGTACATCGTTGTGTTGTACAGCGTGGATGTCGGGTCGACCGTTCCAGCAGGAGCGATTTCCATGAGGTTGGCAATCGTCACCGTCTTTGCAGCAACCAGTTCGTTCAACTGAGCGATAGGAGCACCGAACTTCTCAGCAAACGCTGCCGGGTCAACTTTCGCTGCCAGATCGGCAATCGCGTTGTCCTTGGACAGGTTGCGGAGGAAGGTGATCGCGAACGGTCCGAGAACACCAGCCGTTGCCCAAGCAGTAAGCAGGCGACCGTGGATACCACCGACGTGCAATGTACCGAAGATATCAGCCAGGTAAGCAGGGATCGTAGCGAAGCCGCCGCCATACATGGTGAAGATGATCATCGTTGCGATGTAGAAGCCGATGAGGGCCGTGGTGCCGCCGCTGCCAGCCCAGAACGGGATCGTGCAGTACAGGATCGTGCCCAGGATGAAGAAGCAGTGGTAGGTGTTCTTACGACCGATGAAGTCTGACGTGGATGCCCAGAAGAAGCGGCCAACCATGTTGAAGACCGAGATCATGAGAACGTAGGTTCCAGCAAACGCTGCGGTTACCAATGCAAGGTCGCCGAAGATCTCGTTGATCATTGTTTTCGCAACACCGATAACGCCGATGCCCGCAGTAACGTTGAAGCAGAGAACGACCCACAACATCCAGAACTGAGGTGTCTTCAGCGCTTGGTCGATGTGGACGTTGTTACGAGTAACCATGCCGCCAGCAGCAGGCTTTGGTTCCCAACCAGCGGGTTTCCAGTCTGCAGCAGGAACGCGGTATTGGAATGCAGCGATCATCATGACGACGAAGTAAATGATACCCAGTGTCAGGAAGGTAGCCGATGCACCGGTGTCGCCTGTTCCAACAACGTAGACGCCAGCTTCGCCGCCAAATGGTGCAGCTTGCTCAGCGGTTGCGAGAACAACTTCAACCTTGCCAGCAGCTGTTTCAGCAAAACGACGACCGTTTTCAGTGATCAGTGCCACAGCACTTTCAGCACCGATAAAGTCAGGTGCTTTCTGGTAGATGCTGAGGAGCCAAGCTTTAAGTGGTGCGCCGATCATCGCGCCGCCGCCAAAGCCCATGATCGCCATGCCCGTTGCCATGCCGCGACGGTCAGGGAACCAGCGGATCAGCGTAGAGACAGGAGATACGTAGCCAAGGCCAAGACCAGCGCCGCCGAGGACACCGTAGCCGAGATAAACCATCCAGAGTTGGCCAGATGCGATACCTGCAGAACCAACCAAAAAACCGCCGGCCCAAAGGAAACCAGCGACAACACCGACATAGCGGGGGCCAACTTTTTCAAGCCATTTGCCGCCGACCGCAGCAGTAAGGCCAAGGACCACGATGGCCACTGAGAAGATCCAAACAACCGAGCTCAAGCTCCAGTCGCTAGCCGCAGGTGCAACAACACCGCCAAGACGCGTAAGCGGCGGGTTGAAAACAGACCAAGCGTAAACGGAACCGATACACAGGTGAATAGCGATAGATGCCGGTGGAACCCGCCACCTGTTGTAGCCTTCAGGGGCCACGATATTTTCTTTGCGCAGGAACGCGAGCGCCCCGCCGGATGAGCCTGCCATGTGCTCCTCCCCGATCTTATCGCGCTCCGAACTTGCTGCTGCAGCAGAACGGGCGCTTTTTTCACGGGATGCTGCAGCTTCCCGACGGTTTCAAACTTGAATCAATCGGATGTCAACCTAAATAGATTAGTAATATCAGTATGTTACGGGTGTTGCAGCGCACCCTTTTCGGGTCAAAATGTCCAAAATGTCTCAGACTTTTGGATTATCCGGCGGACAAAATGTCCACTTTTTCGGAATGTTTCGCCATATTGTCAGCATTGGAGTCCACTGCTGGACACCAGACGATGAACTGCGCGCCTTGGTCTAAAGTATTGTGGGCAGTGATGCTGCCTCCGACCTTGGAGACGAGCGCTTGCGAGATGGAAAGACCGAGTCCAGTGCCTTCGCCAAGTTTGGTGGTGAAGAATGGGTTGAACACGCTATCCTGTTTGCCCTCGGGCAGGCCTGGGCCTGTGTCGGTTATGGATATGGCCGCGCCAACGGTTCCATCCCGCGTTTGAGGGTAGGTTTCGAGGGTCAACGTCCCGCCGTTTGGCATCACGTGAACCGCATTGATGATGAGATTGACGAGCACCTGTTGGAGTTCCGTGGCAATGATCGAAATGGCGGGCGTGGTGGGATCGACCTCCATCTTAGTCTCGACACCGGTGGTGCGCAGGTCGGCGGCGACGAGGACCAGTGCATCGCGGATCGCCAGTTCAGGACTGACCGGTTCGGCGACGTCGGAGAGTTCGTCGCTCCGCGTAAACTTCAGAAGCTTGTTGACGATGGTGTTGATGCGATGGGTTTGCGCATCAATTAGATCGAACTCAACTTTGAAGTCCTGTGCAAGCTCGCCCAGACCAAAACGGACCACCTCAAGATTGCCTTGAATAACAGCCACCGGATTGTTGATTTCGTGCGCAACGCCGGCGGTAATTTCACCGACGGAAGCCAGCTTTTCAGACATGACAAGCTGCGCAAAAGTGGCCTCAAGTTCTTCATTTGCCGACTTCAATTCGGCGGTTCGTTCCTCAACCAACTCGTTAAGCCGCTCATCGCGCTCCTGAACCTGATCAAGCATGCGGTCTAGGTGTTGGGCCACGTCGGCGATTTCGTTTGAGGCTCGAACTTTCCCGATCCGCGCGGCAAGATCGCCTTTTTGAGCCAGCGCCATTGTTGCAGACATCCGCTCCAAAGGCGCGAAAATTCCAGCCGCCATTTTTAAGAAAACGGGCACGGAGATCAGCAGTATGGCGATAAGAGACAGCGCCAGGGTAATGCCCGTCGCGGTCCGATCGGCTGCAAAAGGCTCTTCCAAGAACCCCGTGTAGATCATGCCAATTCTGTTGCCGTGGATGTCTGCCAGCGGCATATAACCAGAGATATACCAATCGTTGACCACGAAAGCCCGGTCGAGCCACTGCTGACCGTTCACCATAACGTGCTGCCAGACTTCCTCAGAGACGCGCGTGCCAAGCGCGCGGTCGCCTTCGAACAGGCGGACGTTCGTTGAAATCCTCACGTCGTCGAGAAATAGCGTTGTGGTTCCCGAATTCGTTGTGCCTTCCGTCTCATCGTAGATCAGTCCGTTGATGCGGTCGATAAATGCGAGGTTCCGGTTGAGGAGCCTGCCGCCGATCAACATGGTGCCCGATGCCAGATCGCGGTGGACGGCGATCATGAACATGCCGCGATCTTCCGTTTCGCGATCAATCGTGCGTGCGGCGTCTGTTTCAACCAAAAGCAATCGCGACACACCCGAAAGGCGCGGGGAGATCGCATCCATCTGTTCACGCTCCCAGACAATAAGGCCTGCCGATGTTTGCGGTGGCTCAATCACTTCCGAAGCGCCGATTGCAAAACTGGCAAATCGTTCGTCGTCTACGGTCGTCGAAATAAGAAAATCGAGATCAAGCTCGTCGCGTCTGCTGAGCAGATATTCGGCTTCGAATGCGGGGCCCGTACGGCGGGCAACTGTCATTGCTGCAGAGCCAGCTACGGAAGAAACTGCGGCGGACTGACGGTCGCGTATGCGCTCGAAATACCCTTGAGCGATGCGCAGATCGCTTTCCACTTTGGAGAGCAGCAGGTCATCGAACTGCCCCATCCAGCGCACCACGGTGATGCCGAGAAGAATTGGAAGCAGCACGACGAGTGGCAGCAGTGCTAAGGCCAGCAGTTTAAGGCGAACAGACCGAAGGAGCGTCATAGCCCCCACGCTTGGCATTTTCGGTCAATTGTTTTGCGTGCCACATCAAGACGCCGCGCCGCTTCTGCGCGATTGCCGCGACAGGCGTTCAGCACCGATAGGATGTGACGTTTCTCAATCTCTGCCAGCGTCTCACGCGCGCCGTCGCCGTTTGCGTCCGGCAGAGCATCTTCTAAGCTGCCTTGAATGATGCCGCGTTCGACGGTGTTTCGAAGCTCCAGCACATTGCCCGGCCAGGCATGGGCGAGAAATTTGCGCTTGGTTTTCTCATCTAAAGCAGGGACGACGACGCTCATACGCTCCGAGAGATGCTCAATGAAAACCTGGGCGAGCGTGATGATGTCTTCACTGCGCTCGCGAAGCGGCGGCAAAGCGATCTCAATCACATTGAGGAGATAGAACAGTTCACTGCGGAACTCGCCTTGGTCCACGGTGTCTTTTAATCCGCGGGAGGTTGAGGCGACGATGCGCACATCAATCGCCTGCGATCGCGAGGCGCCGACCGGTTGATATCTTCCAGTGGAAAGGAGTTCCGTGAGCAAGCCTTGAGACGCCGAGGAGAGCGTCTCGATTTCTTCTAAGAAAAGCGTGCCCCCGGCGGCGGTCGTCAAAACACCTTCGGACAGATCGCTTTCAGCGCCCTGTTTTATGGAGCCGAGCATTCGCGCTTCAAACGCGCTGTCAGAAAGGCCATGGCAGTTTAGCCACACGAATGGATTATGTCGGCGCGGCGAACCTGCATGGAGCATACGCGCAGCAATCTGATTTCCCGAGCCAACTTCGGACAGGATCACCACCGGCGATTCCGACTGTGCAGCGCGTGCAATGGTCTGACGAACAGCTTCGATCTTTGCAGACGACCCAAGCAGCGCATCGCGGTGGCGAAGAATATCGCGGCCTGCTTCGAGCTCATGTTTGAGTGCAGAGTTTTCTTTGCGAAGTCTCGTCCGCGTGAGGGATTGGGTGATGGCGTTTAAAAGCTGATTTGAACGAAACGGCTTTAAAAGGAAGTCTGAGGCCCCAGCGCGCAATGCGGCAATTGCGGTGTCGAGATCGGCGTGGGCAGTGATCAGGATCGCTTCGGAGAAGAAACCGATTTCGCGTTGCTCACTCAGCCACTGCACGCCGGTCTTCGTTGGCATGATGTTATCGAGCACGACCACGTCGTAGCTCTTTTCATCAAGGAAGGTGGATGCTTCGGAAACATTGGCAGCGCAATCGACCTCCGCGCAACTCGCCTGAAGCACTTTTTGCAGAAAATTACGCATGCCCGGCTCGTCGTCGACTACGAGAACGCGTGCCTGTGCCAGCAGGTCCAGCCGGTCGTGGTCATTTGTATCTGCGGTTGCGATGTCGGCGTCTTTGTCAGTGGAGACAAGCTGGACCACGTTCATAGGCATTTGCTCCTCTGAAGCGAACGCTTGGATTTTTTGTTGTGAGGATCGATCGCTCAAAATACCTGACTATGTCAGTGGATAATTCCATAAGGCGCGCGACGTACCCATTCGACCTTGGATGCATGGGACACCTTAACGACGAAGAAACGCGGAAAAGATCAAGAGCGATTGAGTTCTGCGATGGCATTGTTGCAATTGATTTTGCCGAACACCGCCTATCTGCCATGACGAAATGTGTTGAGAGATTATTGGAATGAAAACGGCGGTTCTGGCGACGGCTGCAGCTGCGCTCATCACGGATGGTTCTGTGGTCATGGTCGGCGGTTTTATGGGGGTCGGTGCGCCCCATCGCGTGTTGAACGCATTGAGCGAAACCGTGACCAAGGATCTGACGCTGATAGTCAACGATGCCTGTCGACCGGGCGAGGGCGTTGGCAAGCTGATCTCCAATGGTCAGGTAAAAAAGCTCATCGTGTCCCACATTGGCCTTAACCCCGAAGCGCAGGGAAAGATGATCAGCGACGAATTGGATGTTGAACTGGTGCCGCAGGGGACGCTTGTTGAGCGCATTCGAGCGGGTGGTTTCGGCCTTGGCGGGGTTCTGACTGAAACCGGCGTTGGTACAATTGTCGCTAGTGGAAAGCAGACTGTCGACATCGATGGGAAGACATTTCTGATCGAAAAGCCGCTTCGCGCTGACTTTGCCCTGATCGCTGCTGACCGCTCCGACTATGTGGGAAATCTCGACTACTCGCTGACGGCACATAACTTCAATCCGATTATGGCGATGTCCGCCGACGTGGTGATCGCGGAGCCGCAATCGATCATGCCGGTTGGCGTGATAGGCCCTGATGAGGTGAAAACGCCCGGTGTCTTGGTGGACCATTTGATTGCGAGGCCCGTATGATGGACGCGAAAACACTGATTGCGCGGCGTGTCGCGAAGGAAGTCAAATCCGGCACCCTCGTCAATTTGGGTATTGGCATGCCAAGCCTTGTCGCAAATCATCTGCCGTCGGATGTGAACGTTTTCTTTCAAGCTGAGAACGGCGTGATTGGTCTTGGGGCGCGACCGCCTGAGGGCATGGAAGAGCCTGATTTGACAGATGCTGGTGGCGCGTTCGTGACGGCAGTTCCCGGCGCGGCGAGCATCGACAGTGCGATGAGCTTCGGTCTTATTCGTGGAGGCCATCTGGATATGACGGTGCTTGGCGCGTTGCAGGTGGACGGGCGCGGGTATCTCGCCAATTGGACAGTTCCCGGAAAAATGGTGCCCGGCATGGGAGGCGCGATGGACCTTGTCGCGGGTGCAAAACGCGTCGTGGTCGCAATGGCACACACCCAAAAGGGGCGGTCTAAAATTGTGCCGCTTTGCACTTTACCTCTCACAGCCGAACGGCGCGTGGACCTGATCGTAACCGACATGGCAGTGATCGAGCCAACCGAAGCCGGCCTGCAATTGAAAGAACGTGCGCCGGGCGTGTCGGTGGAGGAGATTCTTGCAGCAACCGAGGCAGAGTTGATCTTTGGCGAAGACGTTCCGGAAATGGTTTTGATCTGACTGTTATCGTCGGTCAAAAAGAGCACTGACGAAGTGGCGATCACTTCGATATAAGAGCGCCAATGGAACACCTTGCGCAAAACCAATACGGCGGTGAAGCACCGCTTTTTGCCGTCGCGCCCATGATGGACTGGACCGATCGCCATTGTCGTTTTTTCCATCGGCAGCTTACGAAATCCGCGCTTCTGTATACCGAGATGGTGGTGGCTGATGCGGTTATTCACGGCAATCGCGAACGCCTGCTTGGCTTTGATGAGTGCGAGCATCCGGTAGCTGTGCAACTGGGTGGGTCTGCTCCAACTAAGCTCGCTGAAGCCGCAAAAGTCTGCCTCGATTTCGGATATGATGAAATCAATCTCAATGTCGGTTGTCCGTCCGATCGCGTTCAATCGGGGACATTTGGGGCGTGCCTGATGCGCGAACCGGAGACGGTTGCGAAGTGCGTTGAGGCTATGGTTTCCTCAGTCGGAGGACAAATTCCGGTTACCGTCAAATGCCGCATCGGGGTTGATGATCAGGATCCACGAATAGCGCTGCCGACACTTGCCAAGATGGTATGGGATGTAGGTTGCGGTGCGCTATGGGTTCACGCCCGAAAAGCTTGGCTGCAAGGTTTGAGCCCAAAACAGAACCGCGATGTGCCGCCGCTGGATTATGATTTGGTGCGGGAGTTAAAGGCGGAAAACGCGAGTGAATTCATCGGCTTGAACGGTGGTCTTGTCGATGTGAATCATGCCCTTGATGAGATGAATCAGGGTTCTGCGCTCCTAGATGGCGCTATGCTTGGCCGCGCTGCGTATCAAAACCCCGGCATTCTTTGCGATGTCGACCGTGTGGCTGGTCCGCACGCCGAGCCGCGATCTTCGTCCGATCTGATCGACGCAATGGTCGATTACACGGATCGGCATATCGCGAATGGCGGGCGTGCGAGCCACGTGGCCCGTCACATGGTCGGATTGTTCAACGGACAGCCGGGAGCGCGCCGTTGGCGGCAGATTATCTCTGAGCAGTCGACGCGTGAGGGTGCGACCGGTGATGTGTTGCGCGAAGCGTTTGCTGCGTTGCCTGCGCCAAATCTCGGCCAGCGCGATAGAACTTCCCTCCATATTGACCGCGGCGCGGCTTAACGTAGTGACCATCTCAATCATTGAGCGGCATCGTAAGCTCACGATTGAAGGTGTGGATAAATTTGCCTGAGATACAAACATCTGAGTTGATCACGCTCGCGCTGATGGTCGCCGGTGCGGGCGCAATTGCCGGATTTCTGGCAGGTGTTTTTGGCATCGGCGGGGGCGCGATTTTGGTGCCCGTGTTCTACCAGGCTTTCGGCTTTGCGGGCGTTGATGAGGCGGTGCGTATGCATCTGTCTGTCGGCACGTCGCTCGCGATCATTGTGCCCACGTCGCTGCGCTCGTTTGCGGCTCACCGGAAGAAGGGAGCCGCTGACCTTGAACTTCTCAAAAGCTGGGTGTTGCCTGTTCCGCTTGGGGTGATTGGTGCGTCTCTTGTCATCGCTGCGATATCGTCTTCAGGTCTGCGGGTGGTTTTTGCCTGCATCGCAATTGCGGTGGCCCTGCGGCTCATCTTCAATCGTGATAGTTGGAAGCTGGGTGACGATATTCCCGATCAACCGACGCGCTCCATCGCAGGCGTGGTGATTGGGTTTCTGTCCACTTTGATGGGCATTGGCGGTGGCGTGCTGAATAACACGTTCATGACCGTCTTTGGTCGACCGATTCACCAGGCGGTGGCCACCTCGTCCGGGACCGGTGTCTTGATTTCAATTCCCGGCATGCTTGGAGCAATCTGGGCCGGTTGGGGGCTTTCCGGTCTGCCGATTGCGTCCACCGGTTATGTGAATTGGATAGGTGTTGCCTTCGTCATCCCGATCACGATTTTCGTCGCGCCCTATGGTGCGGCGGTCGCCCA
>JBCDLI010000069.1:0-11040 GCA_038745535.1 Pseudomonadota bacterium
GTGGGCTTGGCGGCGGCCTCAATCTCAACGGGGCACCGCCGGTAGGTGGCAGCCCACCCGGGGGTCTCGGTCTTCCCGGCCTACAACTAAACCCGATTGGCCAACCACCAGCAGGTCTGCCCGGACAAGAGCCGATTAACGAAGGGACCGCAGGTGAAGACAGCAGCAATAGCGGTGGCAGCGCGCTTCCCGCACCCGGCGGTCTAAGTGGTCCGCCCACGCTAAACTTCGACTGACGCTGTTTGGTGAAGGCGCCGCGAGGCGCCTTTTTCGTATAAAATCCCTACAAATTTGCGATGATTTAGAAAACCAGTTCTTGTATCGCGCTGCCACAGACCTGACATGGCGCGGAGGTATCAGGCATTAAAGGTGAGAGGAGAGAACCCATGATCGACCCAAAGAAAATCCTAAGCGACTTCCTTGGTTCTAATATGCCGGGCACGCAGGGGTCGGTAAGGGACACTGCCGGCAAGGGCGTTCAAATGGCAAAAGATAATCCCCTTGCCACTGGCGCGATCGCAGCCGTGCTGCTTGGCACAGGCATCGGTCGCTCGCTTTCTGGCTCGGCTCTAAAGCTCGGCGGTGCTGCTGCCGTCGCTGGCCTCGCCTACACCGCTTATAAAAACTATAAGGATGGTCAGAAGCCCGTCACAGCCTCAGAACCTCCGGAACTGATTGAAGCACCTGCGGGATCAGACTTCGATCTGGAAAACGGTCAGGACAATGCGGACGAGTTTGCACTGACCCTCGTAAAGGCGATGATCGCAGCCGCCCGTGCTGACGGCCACATTGATGACGACGAACGCGCCAAAATCGCAGAAAAGCTTGAAATGTCAGGCGCTGACGACGACGCAGCATCCTTCATCCGCGCCGAACTTGCCAAGCCCGTTGATCTGGATCAGCTCGTGGCCAACGCTAAAACCGAAGCGCAGCGCGTGGAACTCTACACCGCATCACGTCTGGCAATCGACCCGCAAACCCGTGCCGAACGCGGTTATCTCGACATGTTGGCAGGCCGGCTGCAACTTCCGGACCCACTCGTCGATCACATCGAAGCGACGGTGGCAGGCGCGGTAGCGTAACGCTTAGAACTTCTTCTGCGAGTGACTTGCATCACTCACAGTCTGTCACGCCTTGCAGTCAACGCGGGTTGATCTACCCTCAACCCCATGTCTTTGCGTGCGCAAAAATCAGTGCTTCCCGCGGGTGGCGGGCCGTTCAAATTGGACCGCTTGACGCTTGGCGTCTTTCTGAATGATCAGCCCACCCATCGGCTGACTTTTGGCGGTGGGCAAGCCAAGGCTTCGCCCCTGATGGCCCATCAGGGTTGGATCATGCCATCCGGCGCAACAGGAATCTGTGAATTTGATGCGCCTCTTGAAGTCATGATGGTCGAGGTTGAGCCATCTGTGCTGAAAGAGGTCGGTATGGATCGGCCGGATACAATCGACCCGAAAGTCGGCGACTTTGACGTGCTGACCTACAATTTGGCTATGTCTGCAAGCGAGTTTCAAAAGGGCGGCACGCTTTACAATGAGACGATGCATCGTGCCCTTGCCGCCCAGCTAACCCGGACACTCGCAACCAGACCGGAAGCGAGCCAGATCGAGGATGTTCGCATGCGTCGTGTCGTCGAGTACATCCACGACAACCTCGTCGAAGATCTGACGCTGGATACAATGGCGAGCCTTGCCGGAATGAGTGGCTTTCACTTCTCCCGGTCTTTCAAGAAAGCGGTGGGTAAAAGTCCGCTTCAATACGTCATTGCGGCGCGGATCGACAAAGCCAAAGTCCTTTTGAAGACAACCGAACTCGGGGTCGCGGAAGTTTGCTACCGCGTCGGCTACAATGACCTCAGCCGCTTCGGACAGCATTTCAAACGCGCGATTGGCACAACGCCGGCACGATATCGTGCTGGCTAGCAAAAATCGCATACTCAACCGCAGGAACCGCGCTCATGGGCGCGGTTTTTCTTTGGCATCTTCTGTTCATCGCAGCCGAAAATCGGTTGCTTCGCAGATTTGAGGAGAAGACCAATGAAATCACTTGCAACAACCGCCGCCGCACTCGCACTTGCACTCGGACTTGCAACCAGCACTGCATTCGCATCCGACGTCCGCTTCGGCGGCCAGCCGATCACGATGGGAACACTGGTCGATCAAGCAGAAATGGTCCGCGTCGCCGATGCACTCGACGCCGCTGTCGACGGTAAGGATTGGGCGCTGGCCCGCTACTATTTCACCGAGACGATTGATGTGGATTTCACCTCGCTTGTCGGCGGCGAACCTGCAACCATTCCGTCCGATGCGCTGATCGCCGGATGGTCGGGCAATCTCACTGCTGAGAAAGAAAGTTTCCATCTGCGCGGCAATCATCGCATCACGTTCCACGACACAAACAGCGCCACCATGCTTTCCCATGGCTATGCCTGGAACCGTATGGAACGCGGCGCGCTGGAAGAAAACGGCGGTGAAACTCTGTGGGAAGTCTGGGGCACTTACGTGCACGGCTTTGAGCGTACCGATGCAGGCTGGAAGGTCAACGCCATGACATTCCACGCCACAGCCGAACGCGGCAGCGAATTCGTTCGCAACACGCCTGGCAGCTGAATAAAGCCAAATCGAACCTTTGTAGGTGCAAGAGCCCAGCTCTCGCACCTTTTTTGCCGTCGGTCACAGCGAAATCCTTTGAACAGCCTCCCGCCGTGCCGCTTTTCAAACAGCAAAAATCGCATATTCAACCGCAGGAACCGCGCTCATGGGCGCGGTTTTTCTTTGGCATCTTCTGTTCATCGCACCGGGCCAAGCGAGTACCCCAAACCCAACTACCCGGTGCTAAACACTTGAGGAGAAGACCCATGGAAAAGACCACAAAGACACTCATCGCAACTGCAATCGCATCTGGCCTGATGGCCTCCACTGCTTTGGCCTCCGAAATTGAGACCCGTACTTTTTCGTTTGAAAATGAAGGCTCTACGATGGCAGGCACCCTCTACTTGCCCGCAAACTACGAAGAAGGCGAAAAACTCCCAACAGTAGTTGTCACCGGTGCTTGGACATCTGTGCAACAGCAAATGCCAGCCGAATATGCAGAGCAAATGGCGCAGCGCGGCTTTGCAGCCTTCACATTCGACTTCCGCGGCTGGGGCCAGTCCGGTGATCTTCCGCAAAACATCCGCTTCAAAGAAGACCCGACAGCGAAGACCGCCGACATCCGTGCGGCAATCGAATTCGTAGCCACGCTTCCACAAGTCGATACCTCGCAGATCAACGGTCTCGGCATCTGCGCTTCGGCCGGCTACATGATCGATGCGGTGTCCGGCAACGCCAATATCCGGTCGGTTGCGCTCGTAGCACCGTGGTTGCAAAACGAGGAAATCGTCAACGCGGTCTATGGTGGAGAAGAGGGCGTGGCAGGGCTTATTCAAATGGGGCGCGCCGCTGACGCTGCTGGAGGTCAGATCATTCCAGCCGCCGGTCCGGAAGGTGCTGAGGGCGTGTTGATGCCAATTGGCGGCTACTACTATGAGCCTTCGCGCGGCGCGATCCCAGAATATGACAACCAATGGAACGTTTCATCATGGGAAAGTTGGCTGACTTATTTCCCGGCAGAGAACCCGCAGCGACTCGATAAGCCTCTTGCAGTCGTCCACTCGGAAGTTGCTGCCATTCCTCAAGGCGTTCGAACGTTTCTGGAGGGATATGTGGGAGACGCGACGCTTCAAATGCTGGAAGACGTCACGCAATTTGATTTCTATGATAATCCTGAAGACGTGACCCGCGCTTCCGACACAGTCGTCGATCATTTCCGCGCTAACTTCGGCAGCTAAACGCATAAACTCAGGTCAAATATGAAAAGCCCCGCTGTCAATTCGATTGACAGCGGGGTTACTTCATTCACGCAGAGAAGTGGGTGCGAGAGCTTCGCTTCCGCATCCTTTTTCATTCTCGCTCAAGACCTAGCCGACGTGGAACAAGGTCGAAAACAGTTTTGGATCAAGACTGCCAGCCGCAAACAGATCGCCTTCGGTCAGCACTGACACAGCGTCGTGACTATGCAGGCTTTCCTGGTGGCTTGCCAAAACGCGGTAATCCCCGATTCGAGGGTCGGCCTGAAGCTGGGCTGCGAACAGCCGCGCCGCATCTTCGACAAAGATCGGATTGGCCGCATTCAGCTCTGCAAACGCCTGCTCGTCCTCGCGTTTAACCATCACCTGCGTTTCCGTTGGGACCGCCGCGCGGCACATGTCGATGAAATCTTCAAACCACAAGCAGTCGTCACCCACCATCTCTGCAGAAATACGCGCCACCGAGCGTTGCGAATGCGGCGTTGCCAGTTGGCCGCGTTCACGTCGCGCATGTTCGCTCAATTCCAATGAGCACGGGCAGGTTGAACTGTAGATATAATCGAGGTGCATGATCTTTCGGCGCACACTGTCAATCTCAACCACCTCCAGCGCGATGTCGTAATACTGATATCCACTCAGGCCCGAACGGAGGCTGGCGACCTCCATCGGGAACGACAGCCGCATGTTGATACGCGCATCGAACGACTCAAGATCGGCCTTGTAATCGTCCAGCGCCGCCTCAATCACATCGCAGCTAAACGTTTTATCGGCATGGGCATAAAACGAGCGCATGATGCGGCTCATGTTTATACCCTTCTTGTCGGCCTCCAGGCTCACCGTTCCGGTGACGCTTGTCTCCAACCGCAAATCACCGTTGTCGCGCGTGTGGTAGCTGATCGGCAGCCGGAAATTTGAGATGCCAACATGCTGAATCGCGCGATTTTCACCCCTGATCAGAGATGACGGACCGTTTTGAAGGTCGGGCAGACCGTCTTTGTAATCCGGTGTAACTTCAAATGCCTCTGGGTAAGCGCGGCCAAAATCGGGATAAGGGGCGCTATCAGCAAGCAGCTTGCGAACATCGGGATCAAGAGCGTCTATTTCGGCGTCGAGCGCCTTGTTACTCCACTGACGCAGCACATCTAGCGCAGCTTCGGCCTCTTCCCGGCTCGGTTCGCGGTCAATCTTAGAAACGTGGATATTCATATTATGGCCTCCTCGTCGGGCGGTCCATCAAGTACCTTCACATGGACGCTTATTGCCTTCTTTAGACGCTCCACAGAGGCGTTTGGATCACCGACTGTTCATGGAGCGTTCGCACCGCTCGGTGCAGATACGGCCGCAAAACGCGTTCCAGATCACTACGGCAGTGAAGCACCCTGCCGTACTAAAAAGCTGCAACGCCCTATTGTTATCGTGTGTAACCGCGCCCTTAAAAGACATGGTGCACCACTCTAAACCGGCAAGAGCTCCTGCGCATCTTTCCAGAGGCTGGCAACCAGTTTGGATGCAGGTTCGGTGCGTGCAAGCTTTGCAGACTGGCCCGCCCACGCCTGCATCGAGTCGATGTCTTTCGCCGCCCCTCGCATCGCTTTGGTGATGTTGCGCTGAATTGGGTATGGCGCAGGTGCGGGACCTTTTTCAGCGGCCTCGGCATAGGCGGTGCGAATGGACCGTCCCAACCGCCCGGAAAAAGCTTTCGTGGGCATCGTGTCTTCCGGCAGTGTTTGTCCTATCGCATCAGCCCAAGGAGACGCGATCCCGGCTTCCGGTGTGCGCAACAATCCAGTCCCGATTTGGACAGCTGAGGCTCCAAGAAGCAGAGCCGCCGCGATGCCGCGCGCATCGGCAATTCCGCCTGTCGCGACAACTGGAACGTCCACGGCGTCCGCGATGCCAGGCAGAAGGGAAAACAGCCCGACCATAGACCGCGAAGTGTCGTCAGGGCTAAATGATCCCCGATGGCCGCCCGCCTCAAAACCTTGGGCAACGATCACGTCTGCGCCAGCCTCCTCGGCTTCCAACGCTTCGGTCACGGACGTAACGGTGGCGAACCATCTCACGCCCTGTTCCTTCATGCGGGCGACGAAAGGCGCCGGAAAAACCCCCATGATCGATGAGATCACCTGCGGACCGGCTGCCAGCATTGCATCACACTGCAACGTGAAATCCACCAACGCGCCTTCGGCATCTTCGGGTGATACCGGCGGTCCCCACTCGCCAAGAAATGCTCGCACGTCCGCCTCATGGTCCGGGTCACGCATTGGGTCGGGATCGGGAACCCACGTATTGAGTTGAAAGGCACCGTTGGACCGGGCACGCATCTGCTGCGCCCAGGCGGTTATGTCTTCGGGCTGCATCAACAGGCATCCACACGCACCCATACCGCCACCATTTGCCACCGCGACCGAAAGCGATACCGGGCAAGCGCCCGCCATCGGCGCCATGAGAATTGGCACCTGAAGATCATAGGCCTCGCAAAACGCTTTCGTTCGGCTCAATGCAGTTTCGGGCAAGGGGATGTCCTTTGGTGTAATTCTTCGCGCCAATTGCTAGCATGTCCGCTATGCGGAAAAAGTGGACGAAGTCAAAATCAGTCTAAAGGTCTCAAACGAGCAAAAAGCGGGCTTTTACCGCAAGCGCGAGCCAATGTCCGCTATTCGTAACTTTGATTTTCCATCGCGCATGTCTGGCATTAAACGAGAACGGTATCGCTTTGTCATGCTGTGAGCTGAACTCGCGCGGTTCAATATATGAAACCTGGATCATAGCAAAAAGTGTTCCGGGTAGCCTTTGTCGCACAACAACGCTCTCAAGAAACGGCGGCGCCCGCCCTTAGAAAAGGCGCCGCCGCCAAGTGGTCTTATGGGACCACCCTTCGGAACCATCAGACCGAAGTCTGACGTGTCCGATTGGGTCGACTGCGATCGTCAGTTGATCTGTCTTCGGCACAAGACCTTGCGACCTGTCGCGCAGGTTGCGCCATTGCCGGCCACATCGGAGCGTACAAAGGACCAGCCAGAACCAAGGCTTCCGCAATCGCCGGGTTTGGCGGCGCACAGAGGCGCAGTGCCGATCCACTGGCTTTGAAAGACGGGCGCAGGTTGCACCTGTGGCTGAGGTGACGTTATAGGCTGTACGCCGATGCTGCCGCCTGGAGATGTTTCGACAACGCATGCAGCAACCAAAGCGGTCGCCGCGGCGGCGAGAATAAGCTTAAGTATATTTTTCATAAGGGCCTCCTAGATTGGACACCCGGATCATCCCATGCTGCATATCACAGCGATATGGGGTAGATACCTACTTCATAGGCCGGTCTTTGGGGATGGCGATGCGCAGACGCGTGCCAATGGCTGGCTTGGAGCAAATCTCAAGTTCAGTGCCGTTCATTTTCGCCAGCTCAGTGGCAATGGCTAGGCCGAAACCTGACCCTTTGGAAGAGGAACCCTTCTGGCCACGTTGTGTATAGCGGATGACCTCCTCAGCATTCATGCCTTTTCCATTGTCCCAAATTTCGAGCAACACATGGTCATTGCGCTGCCGTGTGGCGACTAAAATCCGCGTGGTTTCAGCATGTTTAATTGCATTGTAAACGGCATTTGAAACAATGCGCATCAGGGCGAGCGGGTCAAAGACCACAGCTGTTGCCGCCACGCGATTTTCATAGCGCATACCCACCTTTTGAGCGGCGTCTGCATGGATTTCCCAAACATTGTCGACGATGATGCGAATGTCGAAAATTTCCACATTCTGATTGCTTTTGTGCTCATGATGAGCAGCGTTCGGATCAATATTCAGATCCGCTTCTGAAATCAGGCCGAGATACTCGATGGATGCAATCAACCTTTGGCGATCTTCACTTGCTTTGTCCGGTAAGTTTTCAAGAGACTGGCGTAGCGCGACAAGCGGTGCGCGTAGATCGTGACTGACCTCCTGCAGGCGTGTGCGATTGGCTTGGGCGAGCCGGCTTGCATTGGCGTAGTCTGTTTGCGACTGACGCAATGCGGCCTCTGACTGGACGCGTCGGCCTGTTTCAACCAACTCCTTGCGCAATGCTTTGTCCCGCTCGTCGCGCACAGCCAGCATGCGCAGCATGATTGCGGCAGCAAAACACAGGCTGTCAAACAGGATCATCGCGTGTCCAAAGTCGAGCGTGGTGTCGAGATTGTAGTAACCAGGCTGCAGATGCGCGATGGTCGCATAAGAAAAGCTGCCTGTAATGCCAATGGCGCCCAGCAGATAGGCGATGGAACCAACATAGCGCTGGCGGACGACGACAAAGCCAATCAGCAGTTGCATGAACGAGCCGATGGGCACAAAACTGTAAGCGATGATCTGAAGCGTTTGGACGCGGACATAGACCGGGCTTGTCAGGGCCAAGGTGCCGGCGATGACCGCGCAGGCAAGCACGAGCCTGTTAAATCTCGGCAGTTCTTTGCCAATCGGAAACAGCGCGCGGGCAAACAATAGTGAGAAAACGCCCATCAACAGCATGAAACTTAAATTGGCCGGATCGCTCCATTGGGGGTCATCTGGCCAAAGATACTGAAACGTGTAGCCATCCGCATGCAGCACATAGAGCATGCCTGCCGCGACATAGAGCGCAAAGAACACGCCCAGCCGCCAGCCGATGATCGGGACCATCAACAATGCGATAGTCAGCGTGGCGAGCAGCGCGCCGTGAAACAGCATATCGACCATATATTCGGCCGTATGCATGCGGTTGACCGCATCAACCGTTCCAATTCCGAGTGGCAGAAAACTGACTATGGTGGTGCGATAGGCGACAAAAAGCTCGGCGTTTTCATTCGCCGCGAGGATGAAGTCCGCCGACAGAAGCCGGTTCTCTATCTTGCGAGCGCTGAAGGGTTGCCGATCATCAAGGTGGAAAATTTTTTCGATGGCACCATTTCGGCGCACGATCCAGGCATCCATCTCCTGCATATATTGGCGATCAAAATCGAGACGCCACAGGGCTGCCGTCGGTTCGTCACTAACCACGCTCACCTGCAACCAATGTCGCGCCGTTCCCAGACCAAAATCAGGATACGGTGTGACAACGGGCGCAAACTCGCTTTGCGCGTCGGAGATCGTTTCGATTTTTTCGGTTCGCGTTTCATCGGCAAAGTGTGACAGATAAGGTGTTAAACGCTGATAGAAGTCATCCTGCTGCTTCAATATGAGTGTCTCTTGCGCGGCAGCGGTACTGCATAAGCTGCACCAGGCCAGCACCATAGTTGCCAAGACCCGCAGCAAGAACGAGGCCCTCAGCAAGAACTTGGGGTCTGAGGTCATTGTAGTCCGTCTAAGACGCTCATCTGCCATGCAGTTAAGGTGCAGTGTTTTAGAAAATCTGGCCATAGGGTCGTCACCCCATTCAAGCCACGCCATCAAAGCTGCTTCAGCTCGTCCAATAGCCCCTCGCGCAACGCGAAAGCCATCAACTCCGCCACGGAGTGCACACCCAGTTTTGACATGAGAGAGCCGCGATGTTTGTCGACTGTCTTCACCGAAATGGAGAGCCTATGGGCGATCTCGGGGTTTGTGCGCCCTGCGAGAACCATTGCCATGACCTCCCGCTCGCGATCGGTCAAAGGGGCTGGCGTCACTGCATTGTTCAAGATTTCAGATGCGGCAGGCGTGATATAGTTGGCGCCCGCCAAGACGGTCTCGATACCTTTGCGGATGTCCTGCACGGAACAGCTCTTCAGCAGGAAACCATCGACGCCTGCCTGTAACCAATCGGCAATAAAGCCCGGCGCGGTGAAGCCGGTGAGTACGACAACGCTCGTCTCCGGGCTCCAACGCCGCACCTCCGCAAACACTTCGATGCCGCGCGCCATCGGCATGGCAGAATCTAGAACAAGCAGGTCCGGTTGCAACTTTCGAACATGCTTAATCGTGGTGATTCCATCGCCCGCCTCAGCCACGATTTCGACGTCGGGAATGGACTGGAGAATGTCCCGAGTGCCGGCACGAAAGACCTCATGATCATCTGCAAGGACTACAAGATATCTGTGTTTGTCATTTTCAGTGATGCCCAACCCTCACGATCGAAACTGAAACTATCGTAAAGGAAAGTCCATGGGAACCGGCTGGATTATGCTACACCTTTTCCCTGTTGTGTCACTGAGACCAGCCGTTGTTGCAGTTCATACGGCAGGGTCAGCGGGAGCGGAGTTACCTGTTCTTTGAACACTTTCAGTCGGACCGCGTCTGCCATCCTGTTCGCGTCTATCCAGATCGCACGGTTGCTTGAGCAATTACGCTATCCGGGCATCTTCAAAACGGCTTGGCGTTCTTCGCCCTTAATATCGCGCAATGCGTAAAGCGTAATCTTGCTGCTCACACCTGCGCGCCGCAGTTCCACTACATAGGACAAAATCTCGTCCTTGTGCCACCTCATAAGATCGCGCAGGCACCAACCAACACCGGTCTGGACCAAGTGTTCGCCGTCGTGAAGCAGAGCATCACAAAAACGCAGCGCGACGTCTTTGAATTGGCCTGACTGGGCAACTTTGCGCGTGAAAAGAACCACGCTGGCGCGACGCAGCCAATTGTCATCGCTGGCGTTCCAGCGCCCCAAAAGCTCAATCATCTCGCCTTCGTGATTTCGCAGTATGCTCGGCAGCAACAGCTTCGTGATGCTGTCGATTTTACTCCAGCCATGAAGCCCGCCGACCAGTTCTTCCAAGAGATCGAAGCGGTCCGGCGAAAAGTGGGCAGGCACGGTTTCCAGAAGAGCAATGGCAACCTGTTTTTGTTCCCCGTATTCAGACGCGATAAGCCGTGTTGCCAATTCGATTTTTTGCTTCGTATCCAGAGCGCGAAACTCGGGCTTCAAGCCTGCCAAAAACCGCTTCATCTCCGGCGCTCTCACGCCGTAGCCAAGGTATCGCGGATCAGGCTCATTCGCGTCGGCAATGTAGGGAGTACCATCTCCCATTTCGCTCAAACGCGCGGCAATCGACGTTTGAAGTGTGTCGAGGTCCATCTAGACTAGCACACGCTCAATCGGCGCCGCGTGTGGCCAACAGAGCACCTTTTTCCGGCTTCACCACACGCTGTACGAAGACCGTCGCTGCAGCAACGCCGATGCCGATCAAGTCGCTGACCCATCCGCCTTCAATCAGCAGCAGCGCACCGAGTACCAGCACGACACGCATGAACCACGGCACACGCGCGCCCATGAA
>JBCDLI010000070.1:0-10349 GCA_038745535.1 Pseudomonadota bacterium
GTCCAATCATCGGAGCAATGGCCATGCCCATGACGATGTAACCGATCATAGAAGCGGATTTTTCACGGGGGTAGACGTCCCGAACAATGGCGCGTGAGAGCACGATGCCCGCTGCGCTTGCCGTTTGAAGCAATCGGCCTGTGAGAAATGCGGTGACTGTTTCGGCGTAGGTGCAGACGACCGTTCCCACAAGAAAGATGACCAAACCCACGATCAGCACAGGACGGCGTCCGTAGCGGTCAGAAATCGGTCCTGCGATGAGTGGGATGACTGCTGTAGCTGCGAGGTAAAGCGACAGGCCAAGCTGTACTGCTGCATAGGACGTGCCGAGATCGGCGGCGATCGATGGCATTGACGGCACGAACATGTTCATTGCGAGCGGCGTGCACGCAGATAACATCACAAGTATGCCTAGCGGTGGCTTGTGAACCGTCGATGGGATCGAGACTGCGGAGGACAATGGGGCGCTTTTCACCGTTTGCGGAGACGAAGCGTTAGGTGCACCTGTGTGTGCAAAAGGCAATGGCCGCAGTGCAGCGACCGTTGTCGCGATTGTTTTAAATAATTAAAGAATTGTTATCCGACGTCGATGGGACCTTTGTCGTTGTGCGTCCGGCCAGATAGACTCGACCAAAACTCACGGAACACCGCGCGTCGCCGCTGGATGGCGTATTTGTGTGCCCGGTCGGACATAAATTCGCGAAATTCGGGTTCTTTGGACAGATATCTGGTCATTTTCCTATGCCTTCCTTCAAGGCTTGCTCTGGCGATGATTGAAAGATAACCGGCAGTCCTAACAGTGACAAACGCGAATATCTTCGTTTTCACATAAGGAAAATTGATGTGAAGAGCACACGACTGCCACCATTGAATGCGTTGCGCGCGTTTGCGGCAGCTTCGCGGCACATGAGTTTTCAAAAAGCGGCGGACGAACTGAGCGTCACGCCGTCTGCGTTATCGTTTCAAATCCGGCAGTTGGAAGAGTATCTGCAGGTTTCGCTTTTCGAGCGGCACAACAAGCGTGTTGAACTTACCGATGTGGGACGGCGCTTTGCGCCCGGCGTGCGCGAGGGTTTTGAGCGCTTGCAGGCGGCCATGGAGGTTTTGGTGCCCTCTACGCCGCCGAATGTGCTCACCGTCTCCACCGGGCCAGCCTTTGCTTCGAAATGGCTTAGCCCGCGCATTTACAAATTTCTTGAGCAGTATCCCGACATCGAGTTTCGCATCTCGGCAAACCTTGGACTTGTGAATTTTGCCGAAGACCCCGTCGATGCTGTCATCCGCTTCGGGGGAGGGAACTATCCGGGCCTCCACGTTGAGCCGATTGCCAACGAAGCGACGCTGCCGCTTGCTGCGCCATCGCTTGTTGAAAAGTATGGCGGCAAACTCACAAGTGACGACCTGACAACGATTACACTTCTGCACGACGACTCGGCTGCTTTTCTGCCAAACGCGGTCACATGGGCGACGTGGCTTTCTGCCGAGGGCTTGGACAATGTCGATGCGTCTCGCGGTGCGCGTTTCAATTATGCCGACCACGCTTTGGAAGCAGCCGTTGACGGAGCTGGTATCGTCATGGGCCGCTTGACGCTCGCCTCACGGGACATTGCTGCCGGGCGTCTGGTCGCGCCGTTCCAACGTAGCTTGCCGAGCCAGGCGGGGTTCTATTTTTGCTGCTTGCCACAGCGGCTTGAGGTGCCGAAGATTGTTGCGTTTCGCGATTTTATCCGCGCGGAGATGGATGCGGAGCGGCCGGTGCTGGAGCGCTTCGTTGCCAAGTGAACTGACTACAAACCGGATTTGAATGGACCGGGGATGGGCTTGCGGCTTTTCGGCGAAATCTTGCGTAGGCGTTCGCGGTAGAGCGCGTAGAGGCCTGATCCGACGATGAGGATTGATCCGAGTGTCATCCATAGATCGGGCACTTCGCCGAAGATGACGAAGCCGACGATCAATGCGAACACGAGCCGTGAATACCGAAACGGCGCGACGGCTGAGGCTTCACCAACGCGCAAAGAGGTTGTGATCGCGAAATAGGCGATGATCCCGCACACTGCGGCAATGACAATGTAAATCGTTGTCATGCTGGTCATCGCTTGCCAATCGCCGTCGGGCAAAATGAGCATCAGGCCCACGCCCAGCAGCATTATGCCAACATAGGCTTGGAGCGCGACGATGCTGGTTGGGATTGATGTCGGGATTTTTCGCGTCACAAGATCACGGGCGGCCAGCGCAAAAACTGCAATCAGCGCGTAGAGACTATCGACATCGAAGGCGTCCGCGCCCGGTCTGATGATGAGCAGCACACCGATGAAACCGACAATGATTGCCGTCCAACGGCGCCAGCCAATCGGCTCGCGCAGGAAGAGCGCTGCGCCGAGTACCGTGACCAGCGACGTTGCCTGCAAGATCGCCGAAGCAACCGAAATATCGATGCGGGTGAGGGCTGTCACGAACCCATATCCGGCGACGACTTCCGACAGACTGCGGATCACGAGGTAAGAATTGAGCTGATATCGGTGGATGATTTCTGCCCCCGAATTCCACGCGAGCCAGACGTAAAAAGCAACGCCGCCGATACCGATGAGCAGCAGAATTTGGCCAATTCCGATGTCGTCGGATGCCAACTTGATAAACATGTCTTCAAGAGCAAAGACGCCCATGGCGAGCACCATGAGCAGGATTGCGCGCCAATTATCGGTGTCGGGAGTGGGAACGGGCGCAGTTGTGGCGGTGGCCATTTTAATTCGCGATTCTGGGTTGGCAGACGTATCGCTCTTCTAAGTGGGAGGCTTGGTCAGCTTATCCATTCCAATCGTGCTTGTTTGGCCTCAATCGCGACTGGGTGAGATGGAGAAGCTAGCCGCCCGTGGCACTCATATGGCGCGAAACAGCAGGTCGCTTGGTATTGCGGTCGATGATGAAATCGTGACCCTTGGGCTTTCGTAGCAACGCTTCGTCAATCGCCTGAGAGAGCGCGTCATTTCCCTCGGAATTGCGTAAGGGTGTGCGAAGATCAGCGGCATCGTCCTGGCCGAGGCACATGTACAGTGTGCCGGTGCAATTAAGCCGGACGCGGTTGCAGCTTTCGCAGAAATTGTGGGTCATCGGCGTAATGAACCCCAATCGACCGCCCGTCTCATTCACTTTCACATAGCGCGCGGGCCCGCCGGTTTTGTACGCAATGGCTTCCATCGTGTAGTGGCGCTGCAGGTCGCGACGGAGTTGGTCGAGCGGCAGATATTGGTCTGTGCGATCACCATCAATGTCGCCCATGGGCATCGTTTCGATAACGGTTAAGTCCATGCCTCGGTCGTGTGCCCATCGGATCATGCCTGGCAGTTCGGAACGATTGACGTTTTTTAGCGCGACCGCGTTGATTTTGACCGCAAGTCCGGCTTTCTGCGCGGCATCAATGCCGTCCATGACTTTGTTAAAATCGCCCCAGCGGGTGATTGCTTTGAACTTGTCTGGGTCGAGCGTATCCAGCGATACGTTGATGCGCTTTACCCCGCAGTCTGCCAAGTCTTGCGCGTAGCGCGACAGCTGCGAGCCATTTGTTGTCAGTGTCAGCTCTTCCAGTGTGCCCGCCGCGAGGTGACGGGAGAGATCATCGAAGAGCGTCATAATGTTCTTGCGGACAAGCGGCTCGCCGCCTGTCAAACGCAACCGACGCACGCCGCGCTCGATGAACACGGTGCACAGGCGATCCAGCTCTTCGAGCGTGAGCAGGTCTTTCTTCGGCAAAAACGTCATGTTCTCGGCCATGCAGTAGACACAGCGGAAGTCGCACCGGTCCGTAACTGAAACGCGCAGATAGCTGATCTCGCGACCGTACTGGTCGATGAGGCCTGAATGGGTGGAGCTGTTGTCACCTGCTACGGTGTTGTTTTCTGAAATCCTGCGCATGGTTGAAACTAACGAAATCGCTCACAATTGCGTAGGTCATGATCGGAGAAACAGTGTAGGCATTTTGGATGAGTATTCGCCAGTCGTTGCCAACGGAAATCCGCGTTTCAAAGGATCGTCGCGACGTTAAATTCCTGTGGGATGACGGTCAGCTTCTTCCGATAAGTGCAGAGTTGCTGCGGGTCATGTCCACATCTGCCGAGGTGAAGGGGCATAACAACGCCGAACGCCGGGTGATTGGCGGTAAACGCGACGTTGCGATCGAGGCGATCGAGCACGTTGGCAATTACGCTATCAAAATACAGTTCAGCGACGGCCATCACACCGGAATTTACACGTGGCCATATTTAAGAAATCTTGGTGAAGGCTTTGACAACCATTTGTCCAATTATCTGGATTCACTGGAAAAATCAGGGCTAGCGCGTTGACACTTTCCGATCAAAATTGGCTGGTTTGGATATTACCAGAAGTAAGCGATTAATTTTATCGAAAAGTTTCGACCAAACGTAAGGCCCACTTGCGATCTTCTGTAGTTCGCAAACGGGAGGTAATCTATGTTCGGTGGAAGGTTTCTTAGCACGACACGCCAGTTCAACGATCTAACAAAAGATCGTTCTGGAAACTTTGCCACGATCACGGCGCTGGCCATGGTGCCGCTTTTGAGTGGCGTGGCCATGTTGCTCGACTACTCAAATGTGACCCGCGAGAACACGCGGCTGCAGAATGCGGTGGATTCATCCGTGCTCATGGCTGGAGCCTATTACCGCGATAATGGGAAGCTCCCTGCGGACGACAAAGCGAAACGCTTTTTGGAACTGAATGGCTTTACCGACGCTGAATTGGTCACAATGAAGGTCGTCGATGGCGAGGTGTATTTAAGGGCTTCGGTGCGCACGGACGTGCTGTTTATGGATGTTTTACATTCCGGTGGATACAAAACCTACGCGGAGGCTACCGTCCCGGTCTCAATTGATAGGGAAATCGAGATTGCCCTCGTGCTTGATACGACATCTTCAATGTCTCTTGATGACCGCCTCGTCGACATGAAGCAAATCGCGACAAACTTTGTTGACGACGCCCTCGACATGGCACCTCCCGGTAACTCTGATGCGGTTACGTTGTCTATTGTTCCGTTTGCCAAATACGTAAATGTGGGTATAGCTAATCGAAACGCTTCGTGGATCGATGTGCCGCCTGACTCCACCCAGACCGTTTGCAGCATGAAGCGAGACATTGTTTCCCAATCAGGGTGCGTAGAGCGGACCGAAGAGCGCATTGGAGAGATGGGCCCTTACACCGCCAGATGGCAGCAGTGCGACACGACCGAGTACGGGCCTGAATACGAAGTGTGCACACCGCAAACGCAGGTTTGGAACGGGTGCGTTGGCTCGCGCGCGGCACCGCTGAACGTGGAAGACCATTCTTACGGGACAGACCCAGTGCTGGGTGTTTTAAACGTCAATTGTCCAAGCGCGATCCAGCCGCTTACAAGTGTGCGCTCGGTTCTCGCCAATCAAATTCGCGACCTCACCGCCACTGGCGAGACCTATATTGGCCAAGGCGTGGCATGTGGTACCAGAACACTTTCGCCGGCACAGCCATTTGCGGGCGGCGACCCTGATCTCGACAAGACAATTAAGAGTATGATCATCATGACCGATGGTGATAATCGTAGGTCTCCTAATACTTGGGACGAAGGCATCAAGCACGACAATGGTGACGTTGCTAATGGAGATTATCACACCCAGGAAGCATGCGACTACGCACGGCTGAAAGGGATTGAAGTCTATACAATATCGTTCGGCGACGATGTATCGAGCGGCGGCGACGCGGTCATGTTGGCATGTGCTGGGGACGCATCCCGGTTTTTCAAAGCAGAAGACGAGCGCGAACTTCGTGAGTCCTTTGAAGCAATTCTGAGCAATATCTTCACGCTTCGCCTGACGAGTTAATTTGAATTGCTCTCGGATGCCTGGCTCCAGCGTTTCAAATGCCGGGGGCTCGCACTTCCTATTCGCCGATAAGCAAGCGTCAAAGTTTCCTTAGTATGGGTAAAGTTTTATCGACCTTTTCCGCCTGTCTTTAAGAGGTTGTCGTGTACTCCCTCTCACACTTTGGATTTTCGTGGAGAATGTCGGTGACGGAGAATACACTCATTGATCGGAAAGCGGAGCTTGCGACAGCATCCGTCCAGCGAAACAAAAGCAAGACCGGCTTTCTGCGAGATAGGTCCGGGAATTTTGCCGGCGCCACGGCTCTGGCGCTTTTTCCTCTGTTCGCAGGTGTAGGGTTGGCTATCGATTACTCGAACCTGACACGCGAAAATTCGCAGCTGCAAAACGCGGTCGATTCTGCTGTTCTGATGGCGGGCAGTTACTATTACGAGCATAACCAACTTCCGCCGGTTGGCGAGGTTGGGCGATATCTAGCGGTCAATGGTTTTGAGACCGCCGAGGTGCTGTCCTACGAGTTGAAGAACGAAGAGATCTACCTGACCGCAAAGCTCTTCACCGAGACACTCATTTTTGACATGTTTGACGACGAGGGCAGTTATCATACAGCAAGTGCAACCGTGCCTATCGCGCCCGACTCTAATGTCGAAATTGCGTTAGTCTTGGATACTACGCGATCGATGCGCGAAGAGGGTCGCCTTGACGCTTTAAAAGTTGCTGCCTCTGATTTTGTGGACGATGCGCTTGCTCTTGCGCCGCCGAGCGAGCCCGACGTGGTGCAAGTGGCGGTGGTGCCGTTCTCAAACTACGTAAATGTTGGAATGGCTAACCGCAATGCTTCTTGGCTAGATGTCGACGCTGACGAGCACACCACAACGTGCCGGATGCGCACCGAGGTGGTGGCTAAGTATGGTTGCCGAATGGGAGAGGTGGTCATCCCCGGACGTATGGTTCCAGAACGATGCACCCCCGATTTTTACCGCGATGGTGTTTTTGTAGCGGGGTCATGTGAACCCGAACACTGGCGCCCTGAGCGAACTGAACAACGCGAGACTTGCGACCGCTACGAAGAAGCGGAAAGAGAAGTATGTAATACGGATTCAATCGTCTGGAGCGGTTGCGTCGGCTCGCGAGCTTATCCGCTACATCTGGAGGATCACAGCTACGGGACCCGTGTGCCCGGCTTGATGAACCAGGGCTGTGCTTCCCCTATCATACCACTCACTGGGAATGGCAGCTCATTGAAATCTTCAATTCGCGGCTTCGTCGGCCACCATGAAACATTCGTGGGAACGGGCGTAAGCTGGGGACAGCGTGTTCTTTCGCCAGCGAGGCCATTTATCGAGGGGCGCGCTTACGGCGCAGAAACGCGCAAGATCATGGTCGTGATGAGCGATGGCGACAGCACGATTTCACCCGGCACAGATGGAGCTTATCAGCGGCACACTAATCGTGATAAAACTGCCGCAAAAAACTTGACCATTGAAGCGTGTGCTGACGCCAAAGAGCAGGGCATCCGCGTTATAACAATTGCACTTGGAACAACTTTTAGTGTCGAAGGTGAGGAGGCGTTGAGGCGATGCGCATCGAGTGCCGCTGATTTTTTCCACGCAGAGGCCGCCGCGGATCTGGGAAAGGCATTTGACGACGTGTTCTCAGCGATTTTTACACTTCGATTGACAAGTTAGCGGTGATGGCGGCTGTGGCATCTACCGATAGTGAAGCAACCGCGCTTTTACTGCGCAAAAAATGACGTCGCGTAAAATTTATGCACCAAAATGGGGCATTTAGCATTCGCTAACCATCAACATTATCCATATCTAAAGCACGACTTCATAGCTTCACCCTGTCACATGCTTGCAGGGGGTGACTTTGAAATACTTGGTTCGCGCTGGCTGGATGATCTTCATCTTACTAGCAATCGCGGTTGTCACTCAACCAATCGGCTTAAATGCACAGATCTTGTACGGCGTCGTCGGCGTCGGCGTGATGATCATCATCCACCTCTTGAAGCTCAAAGGCGTCATGCGCCACATATTTCTTGCAATCGCCGTATCGATTGCATTGCGGTATGTTTATTGGCGGCTGACAACAACGCTACCGCCTGCCGACGATCTTCTCAGCTTCATTCCCGCTGTCTTGCTACTGATTGCGGAAGTGTATTCCATCACAATGCTGTTCATCTCGGTCACGGTGAGCTCTGATCCATTGACGCGTAAGCCGCAGCCGCTGCGCGGATCGCCTTCCGATTATCCTTCAATCGATGTGTTCATCCCTTCTTACAATGAGGATGATGACCTCCTTGGCGTGACGATGGCGGCATGCGTGAACATGAAGTATCCGCGCGATAAGCTGAACGTCTACCTCTGCGACGATGGCGGTACTGATCAGAAGTGTGCCGATAAAGACCCCGGAAAGCGTCACGACGCGATCGAACGTCGAAAGCGCCTTTCAAGGCTCTGCAAAGAGATGGGCGTTCACTACCGGACACGGGCGAAAAACAATCACGCCAAAGCTGGCAATATGAACGAGGCGCTAAAAACCTCTTCTGGCGACATCATCTTGGTGTTCGATGCCGATCACGCTCCGGTGCGCGATTTCTTGATCAAGACCGTTGGTCACTTCCAGCATGATCCAAAATTATTCCTCGTCCAGACGCCGCACTTCTTTTTAAACCCCGATCCGGTGGAAAAGAACCTCGGCACATACAGCTTCATGCCGTCAGAAAACGAAATGTTCTATCAGGTCACCCAGAAGGGTCTGGATAAGTGGGATGCATCGTTTTTCTGCGGCTCGGGAGCGCTTTTGAAGCGCGATGCATTGAACGAAGTAGGCGGTTTTTCCGGCATTACGATTACCGAAGACTGTGAAACCGCGCTTGACCTCCATTCCCGCGGTTGGTCATCGGCTTACGTCGACGAGCCGATGCTTGCTGGCTTTCAGCCGGAGACGATGGACGCGTTTTTGACCCAACGCTCGCGCTGGTGTCAGGGCATGGTGCAGATTTTCCTTTTGAAACCACCTTTCTTCAAGAAAGGCCTGAGCTTCATGCAGCGGATTTCCTACCTCAGTTCCATGAGCTTTTGGTTTTTCCCGCTGTCGCGCTTGTGCTTCATGTTTGCGCCGATGCTGTACATTTTCTTCAATCTGGAAATCTACAACGCCAGCTTTCAAGAATTCATGGCCTACACCGGGATATTGATGGCTTCGGCTGTGCTGACCCAGAACTATCTGTACCACTCGGTGCGCTGGCCATGGATTTCGGAGACCTACGAATACATCCAGTCGGTTCACCTTGCGCCAGTCATTTTCTCCACATTGTGGAAGCCGCGCGCGCCGAGCTTCAAGGTGACAGACAAGGGCATCACGCTGGAGAAGGACTTCTTTTCGTCAAAAGGTTGGGTGTTCCTGGTAATATTCCTGCTGTTGCTGGTTGCTTGTATCGTGGCGCTCTATCGCCTCTGGTTGGACAACTTCACCAACGAGCTTTTGATGGTTGTTGGCATCTGGAGCGTGTTCAATCTGGTTCTCGGTGGTCTCGCACTTGGTGTTTGTGCTGAAAAGAAAGAGCTGCGCCGTCACTACCGCTTGGAAGCCAAAGTTGATGAGTTCGATTTCGAACTAGATACAAAAGCGGGTAAGAAGCGGCTAACGCCGGAAAACTACTCCATTGGCGGGATCGGTATGATCGATCAAGATCGCCGACAGGGTGGTGCGAAGCTTGAAAAGGGTATGCATGGCATCCTTCGGGTGATCAGCCGGAAGACCAAACGTCCAATCCATGCGTTTAATGTCTCGGTGAGCTGGCACACTCCGAATGATATTCCGAGGATCGGTGTTCAGTTTGTCAATCCGACTGCCAAGGACCGTCGCCTGCTGGCTTACCTGATGTTGCCCGGCAACGGCCAACTCAAAGAAATCATGATGAAAAGGCGTACGCGGCGGCCGATCTGGCAAGGAACCGGTGCGATCATCGCGTGGTCTTTCGACCAAGTGGTGAGAGGGTCGCGCGCGATTGGCGGCGAACTCGTCAAGATGCGGAAGAAAGAAGAAAAAGCGGCCGAGTAGGCCGGTCCATCCCCAAGGTTCAATGCTGCTTTAACAGCTTTGTGTAAGACTACCATCGAACGTAAGTGAGTACTGAGTTTGTCGCGTTCCCGAGAAATAATGAGCCGAAGTGTTCGGTCAGCTTTGCACGGCACAGCAGCGATGCTGTTATTTGCAAGTTCCTACGCATACGCTCAGTCGACCGAGCGCCTGCCCGATTTAAATTCAGAGCAATACCCGAACATTTTCCGCGCCTTTGAAGAGCATGTCGACGGCATTGAGGGACTGGTTGATATAGATACCGCGCCAGTTTACTCAGTCCGGGGCACCTCGAGCCAAGGCACAATCTCACGGTTACCAACTGTCGGTCGTGACCCGACACTATGGGGTGAGTTCGATACGATCTCGTGGCCGATTTTCATGACGGCAGCGGACGTCAGA
>JBCDLI010000071.1:0-10129 GCA_038745535.1 Pseudomonadota bacterium
AAGCAGGGTGGGCGCACGCTGGAAATCCAGCGCCTCATCGGGCGCTCCATGCGCGCGATAGTTGATTTGACGGCACTCGGCGAGCGTCAGATCACCATCGACTGCGATGTAATTCAGGCCGATGGTGGAACGCGGACGGCTGCAATCACAGGCGGCTGGGTCGCCCTGCACGATTGCCTCGACTGGATGCACTCGCGCCAGATGGCCTCAAAAACCCGCGTTTTGACAGATCATATCGCAGCGGTTTCCTGCGGAATTTACAATGGTCAGCCCGTCACCGATCTGGATTATGCCGAAGACTCCAACGCCGAAACCGACGCCAATTTCGTCATGACAGGCTCTGGCGGCATTGTGGAAATTCAAGGCACTGCTGAAGGTGCGCCATTCTCGCGCGATGAGTTCGACGCTCTGTTCGGGTACGCGCAGCGGTCCATCGGCGAACTGGTTGAGATGCAAAAGCGGGCAATAGGCAGCTGATCTGTGAACGAACTCCGAAAGCTACAACCCGGAAAACTCGTGCTCGCCACCCACAATGAGGGTAAGCGTGTCGAGATCATGGATTTGATCGGGCCCTTTGGTTTCGACATTGCCTCGGCTGGTCAGCTTGGGCTTGATGAGCCTGTGGAGGATGGCACCACTTTTCGCGAAAACGCGCGTATCAAGGCGATCAGCGCCATGGAAGCGAGCGGCTTTCCGGCTTTGTCCGATGACAGTGGGATAGCCGTGGATGCGCTGGACGGCGCGCCGGGTGTCTACACGGCCGATTGGGCCGAACTGCCAAACGGCGGCGGTCGTGATTTCGCCATGGCGATGCGGACCGTCGAAGAGAAGCTACAAGCTGCAGGCGCAACTGCACCTGAGGAACGCAAAGCTGCGTTTCACGCTACACTTTGTATCGCGTTCACCGACGGCCATTGCGAGTTTTTTGAAGGCATTGCGCCCGGACATCTGATTTGGCCGCCACGCGGTGATCTGGGCTTTGGATACGATCCTGTATTTATCCCCGAGGGCCACACCCGGACCTTTGGTGAAATGACGGCGCAAGAAAAGCACGGCTGGAAGCCCGGGCAGAAAGCCGCCTTGTCTCACCGGGCACGGGCGTTCAAATTACTAGCACAAGAAGGTTTGGCGCTCGACTGATCGCTAGCCGGTGAACGCAATCGGAGCGGCAGGTGCTCGCACAACCCGACACACACTTGGAGTTCGCTAAACGCTCTGGTGTGCCCATCAACAATGATGACGGCACGCCCGGCTTTGGCATCTACGTACATTGGCCGTTTTGCGAGGCCAAATGCCCCTATTGCGATTTCAATTCCCACGTCCGTCGCCGCGAGCCGGACCAAGCAGAGTTTGCTGCCGCGTATGTGAAAGAAGTCGAGCACTTCGCCGCGCTGACAGGACACCGGGAGGTCACCAGCATTTTCTTCGGTGGAGGCACGCCGTCTTTGATGGAGCCCGCGACCGTCGACACCATACTGAACGCCATCGCGCAAAACTGGTCCGCGCCAAGCGGCATCGAAATCACTATGGAGGCCAATCCATCGTCGGCAGAAGCAACGCGTTTTCGCGACTATCGTGCCCTGGGCGTCAATCGCCTGTCGCTCGGTGTGCAGGCCTTAAACGATGCTGATCTAAAAGCGCTCGGCCGAGTCCATTCGGTCCACGAGGCATTGGGTGCAATCAAGCTGGCGCGCGAAACGTTCCCACGCATGTCGTTCGATCTGATCTACGCCCGGTCTGGTCAGACGCTTTCATCGTGGGAAGCCGAACTTCGTGAAGCAATCGGCTATGCCGCCGACCATCTTTCGCTCTACCAACTAACGATTGAGGACAACACGCCGTTCAAGGCGCTGCACAAATCCGGTCGCCTGATCATCCCCGACGATGACAGCGCGGCAGACATGTTCGATTTAACGCAAGAGGTGACAGAAGCTCTTGGGCTGCCAGCCTATGAGGTCTCGAACCACGCGGCGCCGGGTTCGCAGTCGCGGCATAACCTGACCTATTGGCGGTATGGCTACTATGTAGGTATTGGCCCCGGTGCGCATGGCCGCATCACGCCTGTCGGTGGCGAACGCACTGCCACTTCGACCGAAAAACATCCGGAGAAATGGCGTCGTACAGTGATGGAGAAGGGCCATGGTGCGGTGGAGTTTTCAGGCCTCCTCATCGATGATCAGTGGGAAGAAATGCTGCTCATGGGCATGCGCCTGAAAGAGGGTCTGGACCTCGCGCGGCTAGAGCAGTTTGGTAGACGTACTCCGCACGTCGAAGCTATGCAGCACATGCTGGATATCGGCGTAATCGAACGTGTCGGCAATGCGCGCATACGAGCGACCCGCGCAGGCGTTCCGGTTCTCAACAGCATTATCGCCGAGTTGGCCGCTTGACCGGTCGAACCTATGCGCTTGGCGACCGGGTGTTTGATGCGCCGCCGCTTGAAGCTGGACTCTATATTGTCGCCACGCCCATCGGCAATTTGCGGGATATAACCCTTCGCGCACTCGATGTACTGGCAGGATGTGATCTGCTGGCGTGCGAAGATACACGCGTGACGCGCAAACTGCTTGATCGATACTCCATCCGCGTGCCACGCCTCATCGCCTATCACGAGCACAACAGCGACCACGCCGGTGAACAAATACTCGCCGCTTTGGACGATGAAGAATCCGTCGCTTTGGTGTCTGATGCTGGCACGCCGCTCGTGTCTGATCCGGGCTACAAGCTGGTCATCGCCGCGCGCGGAGCGGGTCACAAAGTTTGGCCGATTCCGGGAGCGTCATCGGTGCTCGCTGCTATGTCGGCCAGCGGCTTACCGACCGACGACTTCCGGTTTGTCGGGTTTTTACCGACGAAGAAAAGCCATCGTGATGCGAAGCTGAGAGCGCTCGCGAACAGCGAAAGCACGATTGCGTTTTTTGAGTCACCCAAGCGCCTGATCGACACGCTGAATGCGCTGGGTGAGATCATGGGTGGTGACCGTCGAATTTCTGTCGCGCGCGAACTGACGAAACTGCACGAGACCGTGCTCACCGGAACTGTTCGCGAATTGACGAAGGCTTTTGATGAGAAACAGGTGCGCGGCGAGATTGTGGTGCTGCTCGAACCAGCCGAAGCCAAACCGGATCTGTTGAGCCAAGAGGCGCTCGACGAGCTTCTCAAAACCCTGCTATCAGAAATGTCGGCTTCCAATGCCGCGAAAAAGGCAGCGGTTGAAACAGGTCTTGCCAAGTCCGAACTCTATCAGCGGTGTCTCGCTTTGAAAGCGACCAATGCCAATTGAGAAAAAGCGCGAAGCTTATCGGCTAGGTATCGCCGCTGAAAGCCGCGCAGCGTGGGCACTCCGCCTGAAAGGGTTTCGCATCGTCGCGCGGCGCTTCAAAACCAAAGCAGGCGAAGTTGACCTCATTGCCAGACGCGGCAAGCTGATCCTGATGGTTGAGGTGAAAGCGCGACGGACATTGAAAGATGCCGTCAACAGCGTGTCCTACACCGCTTGGAATCGCATTGAGGCCGCAGGCGATCAATGGCTCGCGAAACAAAAGGACTACGGGCAACTATCGATCCGGTTTGACCTCGTGGCAGTATTGCCGGGTAAGTGGCCAATCCATTTGGAGAACGCTCGTTATTAGGTAGGGTTCGCCCGCTCGCGGATTTCCGCAAATGAATAATCGGTCTTCAACTCACCGTTTTCCCAAACAGTGGAAAGCAGGTTTTCCGCTGGACCGATATCTTTGAGCGGCATCGCTTTTGGCTGATCACCATCCATTACCACCGCCTGCCGATAGCGTTTGGACGCTTTGCCGGGATCGGTTTTCGGGTCCTTTGAAATGCCGTGCCAAACGCCATCCTTATCCTGTCGCGCATTGGCTTTCATCGCGAACCGCAGCGTGTCGCGATTGACCTTTTGCAACAGGCCAGCACCCATGCCGAAGGCGAGGTTTTCCGATGACCAACCACGTTCTTCCAGTGTGTCGAGCAGCACTTGGATGGTCTTCGGCGTGATGCCGTCGCCTTGGATCACGCGAATGCACGGCGCGAGAACCTTGAAGCCCTTCGCGTTGACCGAATACCCGAAAATCTCGCCCAGCATTTCAATCGTATCGATGGGCACCCGTGTGGCATCGCCGGAATCGGGGCGCACGACGAGTGTCCCGCCAAATTCTTGCACTTTTTGCTTGAGCGAGCCGCCCCAGATATCGCGCACCGCGCGGAAAAGATCGTAGCTGTCGGAGACGACGGCCACGAGTTTTCCCTCGCCGCCAAACTGATCGACCATGTTTTCGTAAGCGTCGGTTTCGCGCTCTTCGCCCCACGCTGTCATGGTGGAATGCTCGGCTGCGGGGAGGGAAAAACCGGCCATCTCTTCGCCGTAATAGCGCTTGGCGTAGACCAGACCTGAAACTGTGTCCGTGCCCATGAAATTGACGAGATGGGCCGCGCCGCCAATGCCCGCCTGTTCGAAGCTTGTTGCGCCCCGTGCACCAAAATCATGCAGGCGAAACGGCAGCACGCCAGCTGGCTGATCGCAGGTCCGCTCCAGTGACGCCGCAATCATCTGCCGAACGTGCCAAGATACGGTCGCGACGGTAGATGGATACCAGACCGCGCGCAGGAGTGACGTCTCAATGAATGTCGGCAGCCAGAAAAAATCTGAGTCGCTATTGCGCACCTGAACCAAAGGCGTGCCGACGGGAACGACCGACCCTTCCGGAAGCGCTTCGATCACCAGCGGCAAATATCCGCCGTGTTTATCGATGAGCTTTTCCCAGCCTTCGCGGTGAAACGGCAATCCGTGCGCGGTGACCATCGCGTCTGCTTCGTCGATGTCTTCGCGCGTGACCGGCTTTGACAAATACTCTTTCAGGAACATCTGCAGCCCGAAAAACAAAACGTTTTCGCAGTCGCCACCACGCCGCGACTCGATATAGGCCGAGATCGCCGCCGTCTCCGGCGGATACTGTGCAAAGTGCGAGTATTTGTAGGAGTCGGTGTTCAGGATCAGGTTCATAGTTACCCCCTCAACACCCCGCCGACCTTCTCACCTGCGATGATGACGGACGATTGCAGCGCTTCTAACTGCTCTTCCGTGAGGGTCGCGTCGGTGGGCTGCAACTCCACTTCCAGCGCGATGGATTTTTTGTCCTCGCCAAGTGAAGCGCCCTCGAAGATATCGAACACTTTGACGGCGGTGATCAGCTTTTTGTCCGCGCCGGTAACGGCTTTCACGAGCTTCAGCGCGGGCAACGCTTTATCGACCACGAACGCGAAGTCGCGGGTGACCGCCTGAAACTGCGAGAGATCCAGACGCGGCTTGGTTTTCGTGGCCTTCTTTTTCGGCACTGGAATCGCATCCAGAAACACTTCAAATCCGCAAACCGGACCCTTCACGTCCAGCGCATCAAGCGTCTTCGGGTGAAACTCGCCGAAATGACCGAGCACGTTTTTCGGACCGAGCTTGATCACGCCCGAACGACCCGGATGATAATAGTCGGGTGCCGTTGCTTCAATCTGCAGATTTGCGACCGGCGCGCCAACGGCTTCCAGCGCCGCGAACGCATCGGCTTTGGCATCGAAAACTGTAACCGAACCATGATTGCGGCCCCAATCGCGACCCGCACCTGTCAATTGAGCTGTGCCGCGACGAACACCGCCGGCGACCCGTTTCTGGCCGTTCGCCGTGTCATCTTGATAGACACCGGAGACCTCGAAAAGCGCTGCATCGCCGTGGCCGAAGTTAGCGTTGCGTTGGGCGGCGACGAGCAAGCCCGGCAACAGCGATGGCCGCATATCGCTCATATCCGCCGCAATAGGATTTTCGAGCTTCAGCGCCTCAGATCCACCGCCGAACAATTCCGCGTGGCCCTGCGGAATGAACGAATAGGTGACCGCTTCCATCATGCCGCGCGCCGCAAGCGCGCGCTTTGCATGGCGGGTACGTATCTGCATGGGCGTCAGAATTTTCTCGTTGACCGATAAGATCGACGGCAGCGGCTGTGGATCAATGCGATTAATGCCGTGAATGCGCATCACCTCTTCCACTAGGTCAGATTTGCCTTCCACATCAGGACGCCAAGACGGCACTATGAAACGCACGACATCACCGTCAGTCCCGCTTTTCGGTCGGAAGCCAAGATCACCAAGAATTTTGATCTGCGCGTCTCTTCCAACTGCGATGCCGGTCAGACGCTCGGTCTCGGAAAACGGGAAATCCACTTCGTGATAGTGGTGACCGCTGTCGCCGACGATCTCACCTTCTGATGAAGTCGGATTGCCGTATTGGACTGCAACTTCCGTGGGCGTGCCGCCGCAAATGTCTGTCACGAGCTTGGTCGCGTGTTCCAGACCGGCGCCCATGAACTCGGGATCAACGCCACGCTCAAAACGATAGCGCGCGTCGGTGATGATGCCGAGATCGCGTCCCGTGCGCGCGGTGACCTGCGGGTCCCAAAGTGCAGACTCGATCAGCACGTCTGTCGTGGTCTCATCGCAGCCAGTTTCCTCGCCACCCATGATGCCCGCAAGTGATTCAACACCCTTTTCATCGGCAATGACGCACATGCCATCGCGCAGTGTGTAGGTGCGCTCATCAAGCGCTAGCAGTTCTTCACCGTCTTTCGCGCTGCGAACAGTCAAGTTTCCGTGCACCTTAGCCGCATCGAACACGTGCAGCGGACGACCAAGGTCAAAAGTCACGTAGTTGGTAATATCGACCAGCGCGTTGATCGGGCGAAGGCCAATCGCGAGCAGATGCTGCTGCATCCATTTCGGAGACTGGCCATTGTCCAGGCCTTTCACCATGCGCAGCGCGAACCCAGGACAGAGATCAGGCGCTTCGATTGCCACCTTCACGGGGCATTCGCCCGTGCCCGCTATCGGTTCAATCGCCGCCTCCTTGAGCGTGCCGAGACCTGCGGCAGCCAGATCGCGGGCGATACCGTGTACGCCGGTGCAGTCGGGCCGGTTCGGCGTGAGGCCGATTTCAATCACCGGATCATCAAGCCCCGCATAGGCGGCAAAACTTGACCCGATTGCCACGTCGTCTGTGAGATCGATAATGCCGTCGTGCTCATCCGACATTTGGAGTTCGCGTTCTGAGCACATCATGCCGTGGCTTTCGACACCGCGAATTTTACCAACCGCGAGCGTGATGTCGATGCCTGGCACATAGGTGCCCGGCGCCGCAAACGCTCCGACGAGACCCTCACGCGCGTTCGGCGCACCGCAGACAACCTGCACCGGATCGCCTTCGCCCGTGTCCACCATCAGCACTTTAAGCTTGTCGGCATCGGGGTGCTTTTCAGCACTCAGCACTTTGGCGATTTTGAACGGCGCAAACGCGCTTTTGTCGTCGACCTCTTCGACCTCAAGACCGATCATCGTCAGCGTCTCGACAATCTCCTCAAGCGAGGCTTCGGTTTCAAGGTGATCCTTGAGCCATGATAGGGTGAATTTCATTTCGATATATCCAAGAGAGGTTGGCTTTGTTGGCCGCTGAATTGTGAAAGGTGTCTATGCAGCTTTCACTGGTTCAACCGCACCGGGCGATTTCCAACCCATAAACATGCTCTTTATTGATACGCCCTCATCCGCAGCTTCCCACCACAACCCAGAGTGCATGAGCTCGATTTCATTTCGATCTTGAGCGTTCAGCGCAGCAACGAAGGGATGCCACCACAATGGTGTCGCGATTTCCCGCCCATCCTTCAGGCGGACGTGTATTTCGGTCTCTGAACACCAAGCCTCAACTGGCCGCATTTCTTCGGTTTCAAATTCCAAAGAACTCATTCCAATTCTCCAGCCAGTCGCTTCGGTTATCGGCGATTATGGCGATTAGTTTTCGAATTTCCTGTTCTGTGTAGCCGTTGTTCGAAGCCAATTCCAAACTTTTGAGCCAGACCTTTGCGGATTTTCCGTCTTTCGCGATATGCACATGGGGTGGCTCTGATGCGTCAGAAGAGTAAAAGCGAAACTTGAAACCACGCCAAATTAGGAGTGTCGGCACTAGCTACTCAAGCCACCAAACAGCGTTGGCATGTCGAGCGGGCGAAAACCGTAGTGGCTGAGCCAGCGCACGTCGGCGTCGAAGAAAGCACGGAGGTCCGGCATGCCGTATTTCAGCATGGCGATGCGGTCGATCCCGATGCCCCAGGCAAAGCCCTGGTAAACGTCCGGGTCCAGACCGCCATTGCGAAGCACATTCGGATGAACCATCCCACAGCCGAGAATTTCCATCCAGTCTGAGCCTTCGCCAAAGCGCACTTCGCCCGGCTTGGAGCGGTCGCATTGGATGTCGACCTCCATTGATGGCTCCGTGAATGGGAAGAACGACGGCCGGAAGCGCATTTTGAGGGTGTCGACCTCGAAGAACGCTTTGCAGAACTCCTCCAAGACCCATTTCAGGTTTGCGAAGTTGGCGGTTTTGTCAACGACTAGGCCTTCCAGCTGATGGAACATCGGCGAGTGTGTCGCGTCAGAATCTTGACGGTAAGTCTTGCCGGGAATGACAATGCGGATCGGCGGCTCTTGCGCTTCCATCGTGCGGATTTGAACCGGCGACGTATGCGTGCGCAGTACCTTCCGGTTCCCATCCGCATCAGGCTTGAGAAAAAACGTATCGTGCATCTCCCGCGCCGGATGGCCTTCGGGAAAATTCAGCGCCGTGAAATTGTAGTAGTCGGTCTCGATGTCGGGCCCTTCGGCGATCGAAAAGCCCATGTCCGCGAAGATGGCGGTAATCTCGTCCACCACTTGCGTGATCGGGTGAATGCGACCGCGCGCTGCCGGAGACGATGCGACCGGCAGGCTGACATCTACCGCCTCGCTGGCAAGTCGTGCTTCAATAGCCGCATCGCGCAGCGCCGTCTTGCGTTCTAAAATTGCATCCGTGATGCGTGATTTAAGGCCGTTCAGCGCCGGGCCCATCACTTGCCGCTCTTCGGCGGTCATCTTGCCGAGCGTCTTCATCTTTTGAGAGACAACGCCCTTCTTGCCGATCGCGGAAACGCGGATCGCCTCGATGGCATCCTCATCGGCGGCGGTGTCGATTTGATTGCGAAGATCAGCTTCGAGGTCGGCCAGTTCTTGTGGTGCGTCCGTCATGATTTCTTTCTGACATCTGGGCGGCGAAAAATACTTGTTTCGCACGTAACGCTTTCGGGAAAACAAAAGAACCCGCTTTCGGTCAAGGGTGTCCCCAAGTCCGAAAACGGGTTCTCAAGTAAGTTGATTGAGAAGCGCGCTTTCCGGCCTTAGCGGACAGCGGCCTCAAAAGCGCCGGGCGTCGTCTCTTTCAGATATGCAAGCGATGCCTTTGCCTGACCCACGAGCGCTGCAAAAGCTGCCGGCTCGTGGATGGCGAGATCGGACAGAACCTTGCGGTCCACTTCCACGCCGGCCTTGTTCAACCCGACAATCAAGCGACCGTATGTGAGGCCGTGTTCGCGCGCAGCAGCGTTAATACGCTGAACCCAGAGCGAACGGAAATTGCGCTTGCGCACCTTGCGATCGCGATACGCATACTGGTCGGACTTTTCGACCGCCTGCTTCGCGACGCGGATTGTGTTCTTGCGACGGCCGTAGAAGCCCTTCGCGGATTTGATGACTTTCTTGTGCTTGGCGTGGGCTGTGACGCCGCGTTTTACTCGTGCCATGAGATCGTTCCTTTAAGCGTTTCGTTTCAGCGTCAATCAGTTCGCGTAGGGCATCATCTTTTTGACGATGCGCGCGTCCTGATCAGCCAACACCATCGTGCCGCGAGCGTCACGGATGAACTTGTTGGAACGCTTGATCATTCCGTGGCGTTTTCCGGCAGCACCTGCCTTCACCTTGCCAGTGGCTGTTACTTTGAAACGCTTCTTGCACGAAGCCTTCGTCTTCATCTTGGGCATTTTGCATCTCCATCTTTTCGCTTCACAAACGCGTTTAAAACAACTCTCTGGCTGCCTCTGCGTCCGTTTCGCGATGTGCATTGAGCATTATGAACAACCACGGCATGCCCTGCCGGATCGCTCGCGATGCGGGCGTCTAACGCTGTTGGGTCTGAGATGCAACAGCTTCGTGAGCGATTACCCGCGACCGCGGTAGGGCGGCACGCCCTGATCGGGTATCCAAACGTTTTTGGGCATCT
>JBCDLI010000072.1:0-8920 GCA_038745535.1 Pseudomonadota bacterium
CAGCAATTCACATCGTGTTCTGCGATCAGTGCACGGAGCAGATTGCCGTATTCCGAAGGCTGACGCGGCATGAATGGTGAGCCGAAGCAGGTTGAGAATGTCGCTTCTGGCTCAGTTACGCCCTTCTCTGTGCCAGCAACCTTCGCGGTGTAACCGGAGAGGAAGTGGTACATCGCTTGGGCCGGTGTCAGGCGCGCAATAGGAGGCATCACGCCAAACGCGTCAGCGGTGAGCATGATGATGTTCTTCGGATGCCCGGCTTTGCCCGTGTCGCTCGCATTTGGAATGAAGTGCAGCGGGTAGGCGATGCGGGTATTTTCGGTCAACGAGCCGTCTTCATACTGGGGCTCGCGCTTGTCGTTCAGCACCACATTCTCAAAGACTGTACCGAAACGCTCGCCTGTCGCGAAGATTTCAGGCTCTGCTTCCGCCGAAAGGTTGATCGCCTTCGCGTAGCAACCGCCTTCGAAGTTGAAGACACCGTCCGGTCCCCAGCCGTGCTCGTCATCACCGACCAGCGTGCGTGAAGGGTCTGCAGAAAGAGTTGTCTTGCCCGTGCCTGAAAGTCCAAAGAATACGGCCGTATCGCCTTCCGGTCCGACATTGGCAGAGCAGTGCATCGGCATGACGCCTTTGGCAGGCAGCAGGTAGTTAAGCGCAGTGAAGACAGACTTCTTCATCTCGCCAGCATAGGTCGTGCCGCCGATCAGGACGATTTTCCGTGTAAGATCGACGCCGATAACAGTCTCTGTCCGGCAATTGTATTTTGCCGGATCGGCACGGAATGACGGTAAATCAATGATTGTCATATCGTTGACGAAATCGGTGAGATCGTCGCGATCTGGACGGATCAAAAGGTTGCGAATGAAGAGGTTGTGCCAAGCCTGTTCGCAAATCACCCGGGTGCGGATGCAATTGGCATCATCTGCACCACCAATCAGGTCCTGGACGTAGAGGTCAGTGCCTTCGGTGTGCGCGATAAAGTCGGTCAGCAGGCTATTGAAGTCAGCAAGTTCCATCGGCTTGTTGCCGTCCCACCAGATCTGATCATCGACCTTGCCGTCGCGCACTACGAACTTGTCTTTGGGTGAGCGGCCTGTGTGTTCGCCGGTGTAGGCCACCAATGGTCCGTTTGCGGTAATTTGCGCCTCGCCGTTGCGAATGGCGTACTCGTACAATTCTGCTTCGGTGAGGTTGTAGTAGACGGAATTTGCCTTGGTAATTCCAATTGCATCAATACCGCGCTGCGGATTTACTGTGCCATGAACTTTCATTGTGCTCACCGTGCCTGCTATTTGTTGCGCGATGTCACGAGCACGTCACACCGCAAGTTGAATTTAGATCGGGGTGGCACGCTGAACCAAAAAAATTAAATATCTTCAAATGATTAATCGATTTAAAAATTTGAAAAACGTTTCAATCGGTTTAGTTTGCGCGATTTTCACGAGGTGTTTACGTTAATAAAAGGAAGTGATCGGCGCTGTTTGACCCTTAGTCTTAGGAATGAAGAGGAAGGGTTTTTCGACGAGGAATCGGGCTGCGCCACAATTTGTGCCATCTTAGTGTCAAAAGCCGTCTGCGGTTTAGGATGCCGGTTGCACAGGTGGAATGTGAAATCGGCACACGGGGAAAACATATGCAAACAATCGCACTCGTTGACGATGACCGAAATATTTTGACTTCAGTTTCCATCGCGTTGGAAAACGAAGGTTATAAAGTCGAAACCTATACCGACGGCGCGTCGGCGCTGGATGGCCTAACGGTTCGTCCCCCAAATCTGGCAATCTTCGACATTAAGATGCCGCGGATGGATGGGATGGAGCTTTTGCGGCGGCTGCGGCAGAAATCGGACCTGCCGGTCATCTTCCTCACATCAAAAGACGACGAGATCGACGAACTCTTCGGTTTGAAGATGGGTGCCGACGATTTCATCAAAAAGCCGTTCTCCCAACGCTTGCTGATAGAACGTGTGAAAGCGATTTTACGTCGTATTGCGGCACGAGAAATTGCGGTCGGCTCTTCAGAGGACAAAAGCGCGGGGCAAACCCTGCAACGCGGTCATCTTATGCTGGACCAAGAACGCCACAACTGTAGCTGGAAGGACAAGGCGGTAACGCTGACGGTCACCGAATTTCTGATCCTGCATTCTTTGGCGCAGCGCCCGGGCGTTGTTAAAAGCCGCGATTCTCTCATGGACGCCGCCTATGACGATCAGGTCTATGTCGATGACCGCACCATCGACAGCCATATCAAGCGGCTTCGCAAGAAATTTAAAGCCGTCGATGACGACTTCGACATGATCGAAACGCTGTACGGTGTTGGCTACCGTTTTCGCGAGGCTGCGTGACAGTTTCTGTGAAACCAGTATTGTCCAAGAATGGCGGTTGATAGCGAACCACGTATAGAACGACGGACCTTGCCCCGGAGCCGTGCTTTCGGCGCGATCCGGCTCGGCCTGCGTCGCGTGTTTGGAAATTTTTTATTCTCATCGATTACGCGCCGCATACTGGTTTTGAATGTCACGGCCCTTGGCATGTTGATGTTCGGAATTTTGTACCTCAACCAGTTCCGCGAGGGGCTGATTGATGCCCGTGTCGAAAGCTTGATGACGCAGGGCGAAATTATTGCTGGAGCAATCGCGAGTTCAGCCAGCGTTGAAACTGACGCGCTTTTGATTGACCCGCAAAAGCTGCTTGAGATGCAAGCGGGCGAGAGTATCGTTCCTACTCTGGACACCTTCGATAGCCTCGACTTTCCACTTAATCCGGAGCGGATAGCACCCGTGCTTCAGCGTCTGGTCTCGCCTACCCGAACACGAGCGCGTATTTATGACCGGGACGCGAATTTGGTGCTGGACTCCCGGCACCTGTATTCCCGCGGGCAGGTTCTGAGATACGAACTGCCGCCACTTGGCCAAAGCGACAGCCCATCGTGGATGACCATGATCGCAAACACCATCTCCAGTTTCTTTCGCCGCAACGATCTGCCGCTTTATCGTGAACAGCCCGGCGGCACCGGTGCAGCCTATAGCGAGGTGATGCAGGCACTCACCGGTGGGCGCGCGCAAATTGTGCGTATTTCAGAACGCGGCGAGATGATCGTGTCTGTGGCAGTGCCCGTGCAGCGGTTTCGTGCAGTTCTCGGTGTTTTACAGCTGTCCACCCAAGGCGGTGACATTGACAAGATCGTTCAAGCCGAACGTCTGAGCATTTTTCGCGTGTTCGCGGTCGCCGCTACGGTCACCATTTTGCTTTCGATGCTGCTGGCGGGAACCATTGCAAATCCGCTGCGACGACTTTCAGCAGCCGCAATCCGTGTTCGTCGATCCGTGCGCGAACGTGCAGACATCCCGGATTTTTCTGAACGCAACGACGAGATCGGCAATCTTTCGATCGCGTTGCGGGAGATGACAACGTCGCTCTATGGCCGCATCGAGGCGATCGAGAGCTTCGCCGCCGATGTGAGCCACGAATTAAAGAACCCGCTGACGTCCTTGCGAAGTGCTGCAGAAACCCTGCCGCTTGCCAAAACCGAAGATATGCGCCGCCGTCTTCTTGAAGTGATAGCCCACGATGTTGGTCGCTTGGACCGTCTGATTTCTGACATATCCGATGCCTCGCGTCTTGATGCAGAGCTTGTCCGCGAAGAAGCGCTGGACGTGAATATGAAAGACCTCGTTCAAGGTCTGGTTCCTGTCTTGGCGCAAACGCTGCCAGACGATGTGGAACTGCTTCTCGATGTAGAGAGCCAAAAACCCGCCACAGAAGACAGCTGGATTGTCCGCGGCCATGATTTACGGCTTGGCCAGGTCATAACCAATCTGGTGGAGAATGCGGCAGGTTTCGTTCCCATTCCGGGCGGGCAGATTGCGGTTGGTCTGTCGGCCTCCCGTTCGGCGGTTTACATGACTGTTGATGACAATGGGCCCGGCATCCGAAACGAGAACATCGAGACAATCTTTGAGCGTTTCTATACCGACCGGGCAGAGTCAGAAGGTTTCGGCCAGAATTCAGGCCTAGGTCTTTCAATCTCGCGCCAAATTGTAGAAGCGCATGGCGGCACTTTGGTGGCTAAAAATTTGGAAGAAGGCGGCGCGTCATTTCAAATTCGGTTGCCAAAAAAGCAGCGCAAAGGCTGAACTCAACTGACCGAGCAAGCAAGAATTGTTGAGCGGGTAGCAATTGCCCCGGAAGGCGAGCTGGTCCATGGATCGTGCGTATCGCTTGGCGGTGCCGGTGTGCTCGTGATGGGGAAACCCGGAGCCGGAAAGACACAAATTTGTCTCGATCTCTGCGAACGGGCGTACGCTCGTAGTATACCGTTTGGGTTTGTCAGTGATGATCAAACCAAGCTGACCAAAAGCCCAGAGCTATCCATTTTGGCAAGCTGTCCTGCCAGAATAGAGGGCCGGTTGGAAATTCGGTTTTTCGGCGTTGTCGATCATAGAGAACAAGCGTCAGCGGAAGTGCCGTTGAAGTTAGTCGTTCGACTTGCCGAGGTTGAAGACTGTGACCGCTTTCAAAAGGGAAATTGCATCGAGCTTGGTGGCATAAGCCTACCGCACCTTAAGCTTCCCAAAGGTCAATCCACTGCGGCTGTACGCGCTATCTTCGCAGCGCTTGGGTATCCCATTCTGCCGCACTCATAAGGTCTAAAAAGAGCGGCCTTTTCGAACCTTGACGGTCCAACTCAAAAGGTCTTCTGTCCGGTTCGTTGACAGAGATCGTGAAAAAATAATGATAGGCGTTGTCCTGGTCACGCACGGCTCCCTTGGGGTGTCATTTAAAAACGCGGTTGAACACGTGGTCGGGCGGCAATCCCACTTTGAAACCGTGTGCATTGAGGCCGACGATGACATGGACCGCAAGCGCACAGAGATTGCAGACGCAATTTCAAAGGTCGGCGAGACCGATGGTGTTGTTATCGTGACGGACATGTTTGGTGGCACACCATCGAACCTAGCAATTTCATTTATGGAGATGGGCAAGATTGAGGTGCTCGCAGGAGCCAATCTGCCCATGCTCATTAAGCTTGCAACTGAACGCGAAACATCTTCCATGAAAGACGTTTTGGAAAAAGCACAGCAAGCCGGTCGCAAATACATCCACGTCGCCAGCGATGTGTTGGTGAAGTGAGTTCCGCGAACACAGATGTGGTTTGCAGCAGCTTCGCCATCATCAACAAGCGGGGCCTTCACGCGCGTGCATCGTCAAAATTTGTGAAATGCGCCGAAGCGTTTGACGCGGAGGTCACCGTGGAAAAAGACGGCGTCAAAGTGCCAGGCACTTCTATCATGGGCCTGATGCTGCTCGCTGCCTCTACCGGGACAGAGATTACAATCTCAGCCACCGGTGCGGACCGCGTTGCCGCCGTCAAAGCGCTTGGTCATCTCGTTGAAAATCGCTTCGACGAGGGCGAGTGACGGGACCATATATAGATATAAAGATTTGTTTATATCTTATTGCCGGACATGGTCCGCTTTGCTATCAGCCTCTCAAAATTCAAGGAGGATTTCATGGCCAAGCCAAATGATTACGTGGTCGCAGACATCGCTCTAGCCGATTTCGGCCGCAAGGAAATCGAAATAGCCGAAACCGAAATGCCGGGCCTTATGGCGTGCCGTGAGGAATTTGGTGCTGAAAAGCCGCTGAAAGGCGCGCGGATTGTCGGTTCGCTGCACATGACGATCCAAACAGCGGTTCTCATCGAGACGCTCGTTGACTTGGGTGCTGATGTACGCTGGGCCTCCTGCAACATTTATTCCACGCAAGACCACGCGGCTGCAGCCATTGCTGCGTCAGGCGCTCCGGTCTTTGCGGTCAAAGGCCAGACGCTGGAAGAGCATTGGGACTATCTCGATAAGTCATTCATGTTTGAGGACGGTCCAAACATGATCCTCGACGACGGTGGCGATGCGACCTTGTATGTTTTGCTGGGCGCGCGGGCTGAAGCCGGTGAAGAGATCATTCCGGTTCCCCAGTCTGAGGAAGAAGAAGTCATTAAAGCGCAGATAAAGAAGCGCATGGCTGCATCACCGGGCTGGTTCACCAAAATTCGCGACCAGATCAAAGGTGTGTCTGAAGAGACGACGACAGGCGTGCACCGCCTTTATGAACTGGTACAAAAAGGCCAGCTGCCATTCCCGGCAATCAATGTAAATGACAGCGTTACCAAGTCAAAGTTCGACAACAAGTATGGCTGTAAGGAATCGCTTGTCGACGGCATCCGCCGTGCGACTGACACTATGATGGCGGGCAAAACCGCTGTGGTTTGCGGCTATGGAGATGTGGGCAAGGGCTCAGCTGCCTCGTTGCGCGGTGCCGGTGCACGGGTAAAGGTCACCGAAATTGATCCAATCTGCGCGCTGCAAGCGGCGATGGACGGGTTTGAAGTTACCACACTCGAAGACTCGGTGGAGCATGCAGACATCTTCATCACCACGACTGGTAATAAAGATATCATCCGCATCGAGCATATGCGCGCGATGAAGGACATGGCGATTGTCGGCAATATTGGCCACTTCGATAACGAGATACAGGTTGCGGGTTTGCGTAACTTGAAAATGACCAACATCAAAGATCAGGTCGACATGTACGAAATGCCGTCAGGCAATCGCATGATACTCCTGTCACAGGGTCGTCTGCTCAATCTCGGCAACGCGACCGGTCACCCTTCTTTCGTGATGTCAGCTTCGTTCACGAACCAAGTGCTTGCCCAAATCGAACTTTGGACCAACGGCGACAAATACAAAAACGATGTCTACATCTTGCCCAAAGAACTCGACGAGAAGGTTGCGCGTCTTCACCTCGCAAAGATCGGGGTGAAGCTCACCGAGTTGGAGCCAGAACAAGCCGATTATATTGGCGTAAAGGTCGAAGGCCCCTACAAGCCCGAGCACTATCGCTACTGAGCGACTTTATTTACCGCTGGAACTTCGAAAAGGCTCGCGCTTACCCCGCGGGCCTTTTTCGTTTCACCGTGACTTTGAGCTGATTTAGGACAGTTATCTTCATCGCAAAAACGGGACCTTTTGCCTTCACGCGGAATCGCCGACGCGTTAGTTTGCAGTGATTCGTTACCGCTGCTTCGATCTATGTTGGTCTTCTGAAAAAGGGGCGTCGGTTAAACTGTGGAGAAAAGGCTTCATGCACAGTTCAAATCGGCAAGCTGCGCGCAAACGTGGCCGCAATGGCAATCGCTTCGCTCTCTTAATTTCTGCCGTCGGTTTGTCGCTCGTTTCCGTATCAGCGGCGAACGCACAGGGTGAAGCTGTGGGCCAGTTGCAATCCATTTTGGACGAGGCAGCGCCGGTTATCAAAACCATAGACGTGCTGTTATCGGTCCTGTTTATCGGACTACTTGCGGCTGCCTTTGTCACCGCCATCCTTGGTATGCGCCAGCGAAGTAAAATTGCTGCTGAGAACAGCGCACTTCGCCACGCATTGTCCGATAAAACGACACAGGCAAACCGATTAGCCGCTGTGGTTTCCGCCGACGGTCAGGCGACGCTGATTTGGACGGTGGATGACACAAAGCCTCAACTTTTCGGCCAGTTAAGTGCCAAAGCTGCCGCGCCATCGAAATCGGCGTCTTTCTTGGCATTTGGCCGATGGATTGAGCCAAAGTCTGCGGTGCAGCTAGAGCGATCAATCGCTGAACTGCGCGAAAATGCTCGCTCGTTCTCAGGGGTTTTTGAGACAATTTCCGGTCAGCCGCTGGAAGTCACCGGACGCACCAGCGGTGGCGCAGCAATCGTATACATGCGCGAACTTAGCGAAGAACGCGCACGTTACTATCGCTTTCAATCCGAACATGAAGCAGTCGTTGAGCGGTTGTCGATTTTTGAAAAATTGCTCAACGCCGTGCCGTCACCGGCTTGGCTTCGTGAGCCCGATGGCAGCCTGACATGGGCCAATACAGCGTATCTCAACGCTATGGGTACACATGATTTGGTAAGCGCTTCCCGCCTCAGCGATGATCCTTTCCGAGTTTCGCGAAATGACCGGAGCAACCAAGCGTTAGTCCGCGATGGCGTGCTCAATGATGAGACGACCACGGTCGTCGCGGGAGACCGCAGGGTATTTCGAACCACCGTGGTCTCAACCGAAGGAAATCTCATTGGCTTGGCGGAAGACCATACCAGTGAAGACTCAGTGCGCCGCGAACTTTCCAAGACCATTTCCCTGCACGAGGAAACGCTCGACGGCCTCAACACAGCAGTCGCGATGTTCGACGAGAATAAGCGCCTTAGATTTTATAATCAGGCGTTCGCGGAGCTCTGGGATCTGCCGCCGGTGTTCCTTGAAAAACTGCCTGACATGTCGCTGCTGCTTAATCAGTTGCGCACGGAAGGAAAGCTTCCCGAGATGCCGGAATGGCAGCGCTGGAAGAACAATATCCTTGATCGTTTCCAAGCCGTCGCGCCTGATCAGGATTGGTGGCATTTGCCGGACGGTCGCATGATCCGTGTCATGGCTCATCCACATCCAAAGGGCGGTATGACGTGGGTATTTGAGAATTTCACCGAGCGCCGTGATTTGGAAAGCCGCTTTGCGATTTTGACGAGGGTGCAGTCTGAAACCCTTGACCATCTTGCAGAAGGCGTTGCTGTTTTCTCACCAAACGGCAATCTGGAACTGCACAATCCTGCCTTTTCAGAATTTTGGGGTTTGAGAAAACTCTTGGAGCGCGAGCGGGTCCACATCACAGCGATCCAGAATTCTTGGAATGAGCACGATGCGGAATATGATCTGTGGAGCGAGCTCACCGGGCTCGTCACCGGATTTGATGAACAACGCGGAACACAAAATGGCCGCTTTGAATTTGCCGATCAAACACTGACGTGGAGCGCGCTACCGCTTCCAAACAGTCAAACCATGATCACTTTCATGGACACAACGGGCGTGGAGCAAATCGAGCG
>JBCDLI010000073.1:0-8789 GCA_038745535.1 Pseudomonadota bacterium
CCCGCGAAGTAGTTCATCTTCACAAGCTGATCTCGCACGACGTCGGCGATGCTCTCGCGGCCATACCCGACATTGACTGTCCAGACGCCGCCAGACACACAATCGAGGTGTTCGCGACCCGCTTGGTTCCAGACGCGCATCCCCTTCCCCTCGATAATCATCAATGGGTCGGTATCATCAAACTTTTTGTGCTGCATCAGATGATGCCAGACATGGGCCTTATCGGCTTCGATGATGGCCTGAATATCATTCGGGTTTGGCGCAACGTTCATGGCTCACTCCGCGTCTTTGACGATGACGCTAACCAAACCTCAAACCGCAATCAATGCGGCTCTAATGCGACGCTATTCGAAGATTATCTTCGGTTTAGCGCCTGAGCCTTTTTCGATTGAGACCCGCTCCCAAACGCGCTCGGCAATTTTGGTGTAGTGCGATGCGTTGTCGGCTTCGTCCTCAACACTCACAACCGGGGTTCCTGCGTCAGAGAGTTCACGAATTTGCATCAGCAGAGGGACAGCGCCCAAAAAGGGGACGCCAAGCCTTTTCGCCTCTTTTTCTGCACCGGCATGACCGAAGATTTCGTATCTCTTGCCGGTATCTGGGCATTCGAAATAACTCATGTTCTCCACAACGCCCAGAATTGGCACGTTGACCTTTTGAAACATCGCGATCCCCTTGCGGGCGTCTATGAGTGCAAGATCCTGCGGCGTGGAGACAATTATAGCGCCAGACAGCGGCACCTTCTGTGACATGGTCAGTTGAGCATCGCCGGTGCCGGGCGGCATGTCTACAACGAGCACGTCGAGTTTGCCCCAGTGCACATCGCTCAACATTTGGTTGATTGCGGTCGTCACCATGGGTCCGCGCCAAACCATTGGCGTCTCTTCGCCGACCAGAAAACCCATCGACATCACTTTCATGCCGTAGGCTTCCAGCGGATGAAACGTCTTGCCACCGGCGGGTGTTGGTTTGGCGTTTACACCTAATAGTCTTGGAATGGATGGGCCATAGATATCGACATCCAGAACCCCCACGCGAAGACCGAGACCCTGCAGACCGAGAGCAACATTTACGGTTGTTGTTGACTTGCCGACGCCGCCCTTGCCCGACGCGACTGCGATGATCGCGCCCACACCACCAATGCCAGATTTCTTGGCTCCCGGTCGGCTAGGCGCTGCTTGCGCTGGTGTTTGTTTCTTGTCCGCGGTGAGAACGGCAATCGCTTTGGTCACACCGGGCACGGACGCCGCTGCTGCTTCTGCTGCACGTCGCAACGGTTCCAGGCGTTCTGCCTCATCGGGAGGAACAGTGATTGAAAAGAAGACCTGAGCATTTTTTGAGACCATGCCGGAGACCATTCCGGCTTCAATGATGTTGGATTGACCGCCGGGATCAGGAATGTTCCTCAAGGCGTCGCGGACTTGATCAAGTGGGTCGGACAAGGAAGGCCTCATGCGGTGCGATCACAAGATAGGCAGTTATGCAAGCCGAGAAAAGGAAACGAGCAGCGTATTATTGCGCTTAGTCCGTCTTTCGCCCGATCACCGTGATGGTCGCGTCAGGATGTAGCTGGCCGCGGCTACGATACAAAAGGCTTGGACCACGATTATCACTGGCCTCACGCCCATCGCTAAGCTGACACTAAGGGCGCCGAACATCATAAGTAGCGCGAGCACCTTGTAGCGGGGTGCAATTGCGCCGCGTTGACGCCAATCCGCGATAATCGGCCCGAATATGCGGCTCTCGACAAGCTTTTGTTCTAAACGCGGCGATGAGCGCGCAAATGCAAAAACCGCGAGGAGCACCAGCGGCGTGGTTGGCAGAAGCGGCACAACAACTCCAATCGCGCCTAACGCGAGCGCCAAAAACCCAACAATTAGCCAGATGAAACGCATGACGGCGATATGGTCCTTACGAGGCGTCTTATCCCCTCAATCTAGACTATTTTTGTCTTTTTATTTCTCTACTTTTCGTGAGAGTGGACGACGAAGAATTTTGTGCATGGCACAAATTTAACCAGTGTTTTGAGGTGTTTAAATCCGATACGACTTATGTAGTTTTTGTGCTATTCGCTTTGCGTCGGTCACGCATGCGTCTGAATTTGTGAGACAAAACGGTGACGCACTGTCAACGGGCCCCGTCTTTATAACTATTCCAGACTGCTTGTCTCTAAAGCGGCGTTCGCTTATCTCGAACCTAGTAAGCCGATCATTGCCAGCCGCTTTTACCGTGCAAACTGGCGTGTTGCGGCACCCTTTTTATGCGTAGGGATCGCCATGAGTTTATACACTGAATATTTGGACGAAATTGAAACCCGTAAGGCTCAGGACCTAAACCCTAAGCCGATCGATGCTGCTCCTCTGGTCGAAGAGTTGATTGCGCAGATAAAGGACGTGAACCACGAGCATCGAGCTGACTCTCTCAACTTCTTCATCTACAACACGCTGCCGGGCACGACGAGTGCTGCAGGCGCGAAGTCGAAGTTTCTAAAAGAGATCATTCTTGGCGAAGCGGTGGTTGAAGAGATCATGCCGGAATTCGCATTTGAGTTGCTGTCTCACATGAAGGGCGGCCCTTCTGTTGAGGTGCTGCTCGATCTAGCGCTTGGCGAAGACGAAAAGATCGCGACGGAGGCAGCAACGGTCCTGAAAACGCAGGTGTTCCTTTACGAAGCAGACACCGAGCGCCTCAAGGAGGCGTTTGACGCGGGCAACGCAATCGCGAAAGACATTCTTGAGAGCTACGCGAAGGCTGAATTCTTCACGAAGCTTCCAGACGTCGACGAAGTGGTGAAAGTGGTCACGTATATCGCTGCCGAAGGCGATATTTCCACCGACCTTCTTTCACCGGGCAACCAAGCTCACTCGCGCTCCGACCGTGAACTGCACGGCAAGTGCATGATCACGCCGGAGGCGCAGCAAGAAATTTTGGACCTGCAAAAGCAGCACCCGGATAAGCGCGTCATGCTGATCGCTGAAAAGGGCACGATGGGTGTGGGTTCATCGCGGATGTCGGGCGTAAACAACGTCGCGCTGTGGGCAGGTAAACAGGCAAGCCCCTACGTTCCATTTGTGAACATCGCTCCCGTGGTTGCCGGAACGAACGGCATTTCACCGATCTTCCTGACGACGGTTGGCGTGACCGGTGGCATCGGCATCGACCTGAAAAACTGGGTCAAAAAAGTCGACGCGGACGGTAAGCCGATCCTCAACAACAATGGTGATCCGGTTCTTGAGCAGAAATATTCGGTCGAGACTGGCACCGTGTTGACCGTCAATACAAAGACGAAAAAGCTCTACGACGAGACTGGCGAAGAAGAGCTCGTCGACATCTCCGATTCCTTCACGCCGCAAAAGCTGGAGTTCATGAAGGCAGGCGGTTCCTACGCAATCGTCTTCGGCAAGAAGCTCCAGACATTTGCCGCTGAAACACTCGGCATTGAAGCACCGTTGGTGTTTGCACCTTCAAAAGAGATTTCGCACGAGGGCCAAGGCCTGACGGCGGTTGAGAAAATCTTCAACGCAAATGCGGTGGGCGTGGTGCCGGGCAAGGTGCTGCATGCTGGATCAGACGTGCGCGTCACTGTGAACATCGTGGGTTCGCAGGACACGACCGGCCTGATGACGAGCCAAGAGCTGGAAGCGATGGCGGCTACCGTGATTTCACCGAAGGTCGACGGGGCGTATCAGTCCGGCTGTCACACTGCGTCTGTTTGGGATTTGAAGGCGCAAGCCAATATCCCACGCCTGATGTCGTTCATGAACAAATTTGGCCTCATCACTGCGCGTGATCCGAAGAACGTCTATCACTCGATGACGGACGTGATTCACAAGGTGCTTAACGACATCACTGTCAGTGACTGGGATATCATCATCGGTGGCGACTCTCACACGCGCATGTCTAAAGGGGTTGCATTCGGTGCCGACTCAGGAACTGTCGCGCTCGCGCTCGCGACCGGAGAGGCGACCATGCCGATCCCGGAATCGGTTAAAGTGACATTCAAGGGTCAAATGGCGCCCTATATGGATTTCCGCGACGTAGTGCACGCCACGCAAGCCCAGATGCTGCAGCAGTTTGGCGACAACGTCTTCCAGGGCCGCGTCATCGAGGTCCACATCGGCACGTTGATGGCTGACCAAGCCTTCACGTTCACCGACTGGACTGCCGAGATGAAGGCGAAAGCGTCGGTATGTATCTCAAACGACGAAACACTGATCCAGTCGCTTGAACTCGCAAAAAGCCGCATTCAAACCATGATCGACAAGGGCATGGATAATGAAGTGCAAACACTGCAAGGCCTAATCGACAAGGCCGATAAGCGCATTGGCGAAATTCGCTCCGGCGAGAAGCCAGCACTGGCACCGGATGCAAACGCGAAATACTTCGCCGAAGTAGTTGTCGATCTTGACCAGATCGTTGAACCGATTATTGCCGACCCGGACGTCAACAATATCGACGTCTCCAAGCGCTACACCCATGATACCATTCGTCCGGTTTCCTACTACGGTGCCGAGAAGAAGGTTGACCTTGGGTTTGTAGGCTCCTGCATGGTGCACAAGGGCGACATGAAGATCGTCGCGCAAATGCTCCGCAACCTCGAGAAAGCGTCGGGCAAGGTGGAGTTTAATGCACCGCTTGTGGTGGCAGCGCCAACCTACAACATCATCGATGAGTTGAAGGAAGAGGGCGACTGGGAAGTTCTGCAGAAGTATTCCGGCTTTGAGTTTAGCGATGACGCGCCGAAGAACGAAGCGCGCACCGAGTATGAGAACATTCTCTATCTCGAACGGCCTGGTTGTAACCTCTGCATGGGCAACCAAGAAAAGGCGGAGAAGGGCGACACGGTTCTAGCGACTTCGACGCGCCTCTTCCAAGGCCGTGTTGTGGAAGACGCGGGTGACAAAAAGGGGGAATCGCTCCTCGCTTCAACTCCAGTCGTGGTACTTTCAGCTATTCTAGGTCGTACACCGACGCTGGAAGAATACACGACAGCGGTTGAAGGCATTGATCTGACGAAGTTCGCGCCGCCGCAAGGCCAAACGCCAATCGATCCAAAATCGGTCCACTATTGATCGAGTAAGATCGATTTCGGTGACATCTCTAAAAGACAGCGTGGCAAAGCTAAACGCCGCGCTGTCTTCCCCTCCTCAAGACATCATCAAAATTCTCGCACCTTCAGGGACGCTTCGGGCTGGCATCAACCTGAGTAATTTCCTGCTTGTGAGTGGGGAAGAAGAAAATGGCGATCCTGTCGGTGTATCGCCGAGCTTGGCTTCCGTTCTAGGAGACGTGATCGGCTGCGACGTGGAGTACATCGGTTTTTCATCCCCGGGAAAAGTGGCCGACGCCGCAAAAGAAAACGCGTGGGATATCGGCAATATCGGCGCGGACCCGGCGCGGGCCAAATTTATCTCATTCACGGATGCCTATTGCGAAATTGAGGCGACTTTTATCGTCCGCGAGGGATCTGCTTTGGAAGACTTTCGGCAAATTGATCAGCCAAGCGTGCGCATCGCGACGAAGAAGCGTGCTGCTTATGCGCTCTGGCTGGAACGCCACATCCAGCAGGCTGAACTTGTGCAGTTCGATTCAATTGACGCGTCCTATGATGGATTTATGGATCGAGGCATTGATGTTTTAGCCGGGCTTCGTCCACGCTTGCTCGACGATGTGGAACGCGACGACAGCCTGAAGCTATTGCCCGGTAGGTTTATGGCTGTGCAACAGGCTATTGGCACCCCCAAAGATCGCGGCGACGAGGTTCTCGAATTTTTGCGAGGATTTGTGGACCATGCCAAGACTTCAGGCCTCATTGCCGCGCTGATTGAACACCACGGAATGACCGGACGCCTTTCGGTCGCCGGTTAGGCTTCCAGCTTTTTGAGTTCAGCCGCAACCTGATCGACAATCGATGGCGGTTCGGCGTTGATATCGACTGTAATGGCAAGCTCATTTTTAGGCGGCTCGAGATCGGCAAATTGGCTATCGAGTAGTGATACTGGCATGAAATGCCCCGTTCGGGCTCGCATTCGTCCCTCTATCAAGTCGCGAGAACCCTCGAGGTGGATGAAACAGACATCGGCGTCCGCCGCTTCACGAATGATGTCCCTGTACCGCCTCTTTAGGGCCGAACATCCAACAACGACGGTACCCCGATGTTTCCTCAACTCTTCGCCAACGAGCCGCAGCCAAGGCGCTCGGTCTTCGTCGGTCAGCGGCGTCCCTTGCTCCATCTTCGCGATATTAGCTTCGGGATGAAGGTGATCGCCATCTATATATGTCCAGCCGAAGCGCTCATGCAGCGCCTCGCCCACACTGGATTTGCCCGATCCGGCAACGCCCATAATGATCAATTTTTTCAGCATTTGGCTGGAGCTATCAAAAACCGTCTTCTGAGACTAACCACTTATTTTAATTGTGAAGCCCGTCGCCACGTGTAACGTTTTTCAATCATGTTTGATCATCTATTTCCGCCCAATGGCACGCTTTTGTTCTTCGCATTTTGGGTCTGGGCATTCGTGTTTATCATTGTGCAAAAACGTGCGGGAACGAAAAAAAAGGCTGTCGGATATTCCCTCATGGCCGCCGTCGTTCTAGCACTCTTGGTGCCACCCTTGCTCGATGCCGCAACGGGCCAGGTGCAAGCTATGTCTTTGCGAAACGATTTGAACACGTGCGCGTCTGGCACGTTCGGGCGGATCACGATCAACGAGGTCACCAATACTTGTGCCGATCCTATCATCGTTGGGGTCTGCACACCGGATGAACTAAACCCCGAAACGTGCTCAGCATCGCAAATAATCGAGCCCGGTGACACGTTTGACTTTCAAGCCGCCCAAGGTGAACTCTCGTCGCGCCCCTTAAACCAAAATGGCGCGACCGTCGTGGCATGCAATCCATCCCATCGGCCATCGCGTCAACGGGACAACACGATTAAGGGGCATGTTGGCGTTTGCCTGCCCGGTGGCTGACGCCTAATTTGTATACAGTGTGAAATAGGCGGTGCGATCACTCTTATTTTCCACAACCACCGAAAACTGCTCGGTGTCCGTTGGTGTCCATCCGCAGAGGCTTTGAGGACTTGGGTCCGTTTGTGAGCACACCAGTGCGCCAGCCTGATTGTAGACATACATATCGATGTTTTCTTCCCCGCGGCCTTCGGAGTAGACCTCAGCGAAGTCTCCACCGACAAAGGTCATTGACCGATAAGTGCGTTTGCCACGCGGTATGATTTGCGCACGCGAAATGATAGCGCCATCGATTAGACCCTTTGGCGCTTTCGCTTTCACATCATCGATGAGCTCTTGAAGATCGGGGCGCCTGCGCGTGTAGACTTCCGCTTCAGTTAGCATGTCTTTCCAGCTGACCGGCTCGCGGGTTTCGCCTGGATCGCCGTCCAACTCGCCGATTTCTCCTTCGACATATCGGACATCCCTGCGGATTGACGCGGCCGTTATGATTGCGAGCGGATCGCGGTTTTCAACACCATGCCGGAATAAATCCATCGACAACGCTATGCGCTGCAGTTGTGTGGTCGTTTCCGTGTTTGCGGACACGGTCGATAACGCCACGCACATGATCGCGACCAGACCGGCGATGAGTGTGTTCATTCGCATTTGATCGGCTCCCTTTGCGCTATTTTGACTGTTCCCTTCTTCGTCTGCAACTCACGCAGTCCGCATGACCAATATTGTCATGTTGGAGCGACCGAGGGTCTGCTAATGGTTCGGTATGCGTGTACTCGTTCTTGAAGATGATAAAACAGCTCGGGAGGCCATTGTCGACGCCCTGCAGTCGTTGGATGCCAGCTTCGAATTGACGACGACACTTGCCGATGCCTTGGCCCATGTACAAGATCCGGCAATTCGCATCGTGATCGCGGATAGGATGCTGCCCGATGGCGATGGCTTAGACCTCGTGTCTAAGTTTCGTGCGGCCAATGAAGGTATTCAAATCATGGTCGTCAGCGCACTAGGCCGCGCGGAAAACCGCGTCGAAGGCCTGATCACCGGTGCAGATGATTATCTCACAAAGCCATTTGATCAAATGGAACTGCGTGCCCGGATTGCAGCGCTCCTGCGTCGGGCTGATCTGACGTCGAAGATGGATGACGTGGTAGCCATCGGGCCCATGGAAATTCGCCGCAAAGCGCGCACCGTTCATATTGCCGGTGAACACACTGCTCTTTCGCCAAAAGAATTCGATCTCCTGCTCTATTTGGCTGAGAACCAAGGCGAAGTTGTCACGCGATCAATGCTGCTCGAGAAAGTTTGGGGTATGCATTTTGATCCGCAAACGAATGTGGTCGACGTCCACATCGGAAGGCTGCGCACGAAGATCGACGGCACACCAAGCGGTCAGTTTCTTATGACGATTCGGGGAAAAGGCTACGTGCTCGACACGCCCCACTGCGGCAACCAAGAATGAAGAACTTCTCGGCGCTTGCCCGATTGACAGCATTGGTTGCTGGGCTCGGCTGTGCTCTTTCGTTTCTGGTTTGCGCCGGCCTTGTTTTCAGCACATGGACGGGCCTCAATCAGCAAATCAATGCGTCAGTAAAGGCTGACATAGTTGGTTTTGAAGACCTTTACGAACAACGGCGGCTGATCGGTGTGCGCGAAGGCATGGAACGTCGGGTCTCAAATGCGTCGTTCGCAAACGAAGACTCCATTTTCCTGCTCATGAACCGTGACGGATCTAAACTCGGCGGCAATCTTTCAGACTGGCCGATAGGACTGGGTACGCCGACCGAGCTTCAGAATTTTGAAATTGAAGGCGAACCGTATCGC
>JBCDLI010000074.1:0-8686 GCA_038745535.1 Pseudomonadota bacterium
GATCATCACGCTCGGCGATAATTTTCACGACGATCATGCCAGCAGCCGACTAAGCGAAGACGCGGTGTCGCTGATTTGGGCAATCGCTGAGAAGCGCGAGCTCATCTGGATTACCGGCAACCACGATCCGTCGCCGCCCGATAATGTACCGGGCAGTTGCGTAGAAGAAATCGCGATTGGAGGAATAACGCTTCGGCATATCGCGGACCCGTCCTGCGCGGTGCCGGAGATGTCGGGCCATCTTCACCCTGCTGCAAAAATCCGCGTGCGCGGAAAGTCTGTGCGTAAGCCGTGTTTCATTACCGATGGCACGCGGATGATCATCCCGTCCTTTGGCGTCTACACCGGCGGTCTCAATGTCTGCGATCAAGCTTTTCACGGCTTGTTCAAGACGCAGTCAATGTGCGCCTATATGCTCGGCACTGATCGCGTTTTTCCAATCCACGGACATCAGTTGGTCGTTTGATTTCGACGATCTGCCCCTTAAAAAGCAGACATGATCAAGGGAATGTTTGTGCCAATTGCCGCAACCAGCATGGAAATCGTCACAAGCCATGTCAGCACGCGACGCATCTCGACGTACCAGATCGGCACGTCTGGGTTCCCACGCAAACCACGATCCCAAACGCCAACGGCTGCAAAACCAACAGCGAACAAAAAGAAGTTCAACGGCGCTGCGAGGTAAGCTGCCACCCATGCCCACAGCGACGGAACAACGGACCAAGCAAGGGTCGCGGTCTTTGACTCCGTTGAGTGCGATGCGAGCGCTACACCCCAGCGGATACCGCCCAGAAAGGACAGGATTACAGCGGCATACAGCGGAAGCAACTTGAAATTATACGCCTTCAGCGTGGCGATGTCGCCGGAATAAGGCATGAGCTCGATGACGGTTCCGGTGAGAAAGGGCAGGAAACCAAAGAGCGCTAGAAGCCAGCCTGCTTTCTTCCCGTTTTCCATTTATCTGCTCCCGTCGATTGCTTCCGCACAATGGTAGAGTGCAGCGCCGCATTTGCGAGCGACGGACTAGTCCTTTCTAAAGAATATACGGCCAAGCCACCCGACGGCGAGCGCAAGAAGCACCGAAGCGAAACCGTAAATCAGTGGCCGATCCTGCGCCAGGCGAAATACCTCGAACTCCAGACCTGCTTTCTCTATTCGTAAATTCGCATTGGTCTGCGCAACCAGTTGGCCGGAATTAAATAAAAACGCCTTCACCCGGTGACCGCCTAACGGAACGTTTGCGGGCAGTGCCAACTGCGCACGGAAAAGCGTTTGGGACACAAACCGAACGCTTGCGGGAAAAGTCGCGTAGAGCCGACTGCGTTTTTTCAGGTTCTTCGTTGCGTTCACAAATTGATCGGCACCGGGTTCGGCTTCGCCGTCGCTCATTGAAAGGCGGATCGCGCCTGCCGTTAGGCCGAGGCGTCCCAGCGTTTCGGCGTTTGTGATGTCTCTTGGCAGACGCGTTGATGCGACAAGGTAGGAGGTCGGCACCGAATTGAAAGCACGGTCTTCCACGTTCATCCAGATGCCGAGCACGCGGCCCTTCCGACGCGTTGTCAGCTGTGTGCGGGGTCCTTCAAGTATGACAAAAACATCGTAACGACCCTGTCGCTGGACAAGAGGATCAATGTTCTCAATAGCGCCAAAAATGGTGAGAACTTCACCGGAGAAGTTCGCCGTTATTGGAATGGATTCGGTCGACAGACCAATTTCAATGCGTTCCTGCGGCGCAACTTCGGCTGCGGCGAAACTGGTTGCGAGCAACTGACATGCGAGGGCTAAAAGCATACGCACCAGCATTAGATCGCCACCTGTGAAAGTGAGAACAGGTCGTCGGGCACCACAAACAGCGAGTATGCCAAGCGCAGAGCAACGAGCAACACCAGCCCGGCGAGAAGCGCACGCAATTGCTCACCCCGCAAACGCTGGCCCGCCTGTGCCCCGTATTGCGCGCCGATTACAGCGCCAACCATGAGAACCAGCGCCAGTACCATATCGACGGTTTGGTTGGCCCACGCCTGCATAATTGTCGTGAACGCGGCAACAAAGATAATTTGAAACAACGATGTGCCGATGACGACATTCGTTGGGACTTTCAAAAGGTAGATGAGCGCCGGCACCATGATGAACCCGCCGCCGACCCCCATGACCGACGCGAGGAGCCCGATAAGCAACCCAAGTACGAGTACCGGAATAACACTGATGTAGAGCCGTGACGCCTTAAACCGCATTTTGAACGGGAGGCCATGAACCCAGTTGTGCTGACCGGGCTTGCGAAGCGTAGCCGGCGCCCCACCCTTCGCCTTGCGCATGGCGCGAACGCTCTCAACCATCATCAGGCTGCCGACCACTCCGAGAAAAGCGACATAAAGAAGGGACACAATCAGGTCGAGTTGACCAATCTCACGCAACAGCGAAAAGATGTAGACGCCGATTGCGGCGCCAAAAATACCGCCTATCAGCAGTACGATGCCGAGTTTGAAATCGACGCCCCCTCGCTTGAGATGAGACAGGACGCCGGAAACCGAAGAGGCGACAACTTGGTTCGCGCCGGTGGCGACAGCAACAGCTGGCGGAATATTGTAGAAAATCAAAAGCGGGGTGATCAAGAACCCGCCACCGACGCCAAACATACCTGAGAGGAAGCCGACGGCAGCCCCCATGCCAAAAAGCACGTACAGATTGACCGAAAGCTCGGCTATCGGCAGGTAGATCGACAAATCAGGCTCCGGCAGCACTTCGTTCGATGCCGCAGTGGCGTCATGCGATGTTCACCGCCGATGTGTCAAACGACAACACTTTTATTTCTGCCGATTTGAAGATGCCTGACGCGATCAGGAGCTGCGCTCGGTTGCGCGTTCGTTGACTTGCAACAGCTTTTGTACGAGCGCCTCGTCAACAATGCCGTTTGGCGTCAAACCGTTTTCGCGCTGGAAGGTAATAATTGAATTACGCGTCTTTTCTCCCATCAGACCGTCGACGGGACCGGCGTCGTAACCGGCATTGTTCAAAATCGCTTGAATATTGCGGATTGCCTTTTTCATCTCCGCAGGATCAACGCTCGCGTTTTCAGTCGATGCGACCCGCTCGGGTGAAACGCTCCACGCGTCTGGAACTTCCACAATGTTAGCTTCGGCTATCAGGTCACGGCGTTGCCAAAGCTCGGCTGCACCACGAGCTGTTTCCAGCTGGCCTTCATCCATGACTGCGGCCACTTCGTCCCGTTTTTCAGCAGCAAGCTCGTCGTTTTGGTTCGCTGCCAAAGCAAACCATTTGTAAGCTTCAACCAAATCCTGTGGTACATCATTTACCGCGCCTTCAGGGTCTGGCTGGCCATAAATTACCCCGAGGTTAAACTGGCTATCGCGAATTCCAAGTTCAGCTGCGTTATGAAACCACTCGGCGGCCCGCTTCAAATCAGGCTCACCGGCAGATGGATTGGCAGTAAGCGATCCGAGATTGTGCATCGCGCTCGCGTTACCTTGTTCAGCCGCGAGCTGATAATACAAACGCGCTTGATCGTAGTCTTGTTCGCCGCCCGTCCCTTTTTCAAAAAAGTTTGCGATCCGATACTGAGCAGGCGCATAGCCAAGCTCGGCGGCTTGCTGGTACCAAGCTCGTGCCTCAATCAGGCCCTCTGGTGAAGATCCACTGCGCTGAATGATTGCCTGTGCAACAACGAACAGTGCCTTTGGATCACCGGTTTGAACCGCTTCACGCAAGGCCACGGAACCGACTCCTTCGGGGACCAATAGAGACGATGCCGCGGTAAAATTCGCATCGACTGGCGCGGTTTCGATTTCGCCGGAAGGCTCATCAACCAATGCGCTCAAATCGACCATGTCATCGGTCGTTTGGTCTGCCTCGGTAGTTTGTTCAACGACACTGCCGTCGGTATCCAGAATGATCCGGTTCGGCTGTGCGGCGACAGAAGCGCTCGGTTCCTCAACAGTATTCATCGCGACACTGTCGGTCACGTCTGAAGAGCCCCCGCCGAAAACCATGCCCGCCACTAATGGTAAAGCCACGGTCGCAAGAAGCAGCGCAACTGCTCCGAAAGCGATTGGTTTTTTCCGCTTGAGAACGGCGGATTTGACCTTATCAACAATGCCTTTTGACGAAACTGCGCTTTCCTCTGCGCCGACGGAAGTGTCCGCAACCGCTGCTTTGGCAGCGCGTCTGGCAGCAGCTATAAAATCGGATTTAGCGCTCTCTGAGTCAAAACTATCTTCTGACCGAGGCTTTGCTCCCTCGTCGCGCACCTGCTGGATGATCGCGGCAAGGTTTGGGGCGCCGGACCCCGGCGCTAAGACCTCATCATCTATTTGAGGGATTACAGGCGCTGACGGAACGCTTGGCTGAGCAATTGGGCCGCTAATTGCCTCGTCATTGTTGAGCGCTGCAAACGCTGCCGCTTGAGCAGCTTTTTCCGGCGCCATGCGTTGCGCTCTGGAGCCGTTGCCTGGCCGGGGACCTGGGTTGACCATATCCATCTCCGGCATCGGCTCTGGCGATGGCTGAATAGGTGGTTCGTCAAAGGCAAGTGGCGGGGCGTCCACCACGGGCACATCCTTCGTTTCATCGTCCAGATCGCGGGGTACGTCCGAGAAACGATCATGGACAGTTTCAACGGGCGAAGTCTGTGGCTCTGGGCGAAGCTCGTCTCCAACCGGAGCCTCATATGGCGGTGCTGCCACCACACGATCCTCAAGATTTGCGAGGTGATCGACAACTTTGATCAGTGTGTCGTGGATCGCTTCGAAAGTTCCCGAGTTTCGCTCGGTCGCCTCGTGCGAGGAACGCTCAAGCTCGGCTAGTTGGCGTGCCAGTGCGTCTAAAAGCTCGGATTGACGACCATCCATAGTGCCGGATGAAGTTGCGACAGCATTTTCAGCTGACTGGCGCGCCGCGGCAATGACCTCTTTCTGGCTCGTTTTGATCTCACTTTCCAGCGCATCAAGGCGGCGAGCAATGTGATCGTCCGATGGCGCATCACCAAATGTTTCACCAAAGAGCTCAAGCCGTGTAGTCAGATGAGCTATCTTGTCTTCAAGAACTTGCGTTGTGGCGACAGCCGCTCCGCTCTCGCTTGGAAGCGCGCCAACGATTGAACCCAGTTCGCCCAATTTCTTCTCGAGCCGATCCAGTTGGTCAGCGTTCGCTGAAATCTCTTGTACCGGCGAGGGTGTGTTGAATGCGGTGGCGAGATCATCGAAACGGCGTTCTAGCCGGCTGGTCATTTCGGCCAGCACGCCATTTGTGTCCGTTTCATTTTCTGCCGTCTTTGCAGCAAAATTATCCAGCCGGGCAGCGATTGAGCCGAGAAGCTCCGTGTCAGCGCCGGCTACGGGTTCATCACGCTGATTTGCAATACCTTGCTCTACGCGGTTGGCGAACTCGTCCAACCGACCGCCAAGCTCATGGAGCATCTCGTTGTCGCGTTGCGCTGACACAGCTGCCACTTGCGACGCCAAACCACGTTCAAGTCGATCAGCTATCGAATCCACGTGGCTTGAGAATGTCTCGACGTCGTCAGGGGACAAAGACATCGAATTTTGCGTCTGTTCATTTTCATGTATCCGAAAGGCGACCTTGTCCAAACGCGCAGCCATTGCTTCAAGAAGCTCGCGATCGCCAGCGTTTGCGCTTTCAACAGGGCGACTTGCGATTGAAGAAATGCCCGCAGTCAAATCGGCCAACGTCGCATGGACGTCGTCAAGTGAAGCGCCCCGCAACGCACCTGCCGCGGTGGTAGCAACCTCGTCGATGCGTCCGGCAATTGCGCCCAGTTGCCCCTCCAAGCGCACTGTGTCCGGCATTTCGCGCGCTTCGATTGCTTCTGCCAGCGCGTGAAGCTTTTGCTCCAAACGACCGATCGCAGCATCATTGGCGGATGCCGAATGTGAAGGAATGACCGAGATAGCGCGACTGATTTCATCCAATCGACCGTTCAACGCATGGATTGCGCCCGGATCTACCGAGGTCTGATTATGCGCCACGCGCTCAAGCGACTCAGCCAGCACTCGAAGCTGATGTTCCATTGCATCAAGAGGCAATGATGCCGGCATCGCGCGTATATCGCTTGTCAAATCGTCAACGCGTGCCGCAACGGCCATGAGATCGTCACGCGATCCAAGCTTATCGGGGAGTTGCGCAAATTCGGTCTCAAAGCTTGACCAACGGTTTGCAAGATCTCTTACGGTTTCTTCGCGCGCCATAATGGTCACATCGCGCCGAAGCGCTTCTACTTCCTGACGCAGAGCTGCAACGCCGGGATCAGCGTTGGCCTGGCGGTCTGATGCGGATACGGGTGTTGTGGAACGTTTGCGCTCCGCATTGAGCTGATTTCGCAGTTCTTGGAGCTCACTCTTTAATGCAGACGCACGATCCGACGCTGCCTTCGGCAATAATGGTCTCGCAGACCGCGTCTGTTGGCGGCGCGCTTGACGGTCAAGCTGATCGCGGCGCGCACGTATGTCTTCGGCCATCTGGCTTTCAAAGTCGTCGCTGGTACGTTCGGAATAGTCAGCGTCTGATCGGGTGTCGCTGTCACGTTTGCCACTCGAAACGAGGCCCATACGTTCGTCGATACGATCGAGTATTCGATTCATGTCATCAAGAGACTCGTTAGAATCGTATCGAGAGTTAGAGCTTTCGTAGGGGCCACGATTGCGCATATTTTCAGGTTCCCGGGACGTTACACGAAGGAGTGACGTCAAATCACACCGTCTGCTTGTCCAAATTACAGTCGCCTAAGAACCTTTTAATCAACGTGGTAAACAACGCGTTAACCAAACCACAGTCCGCTTAACCTTTTGAAAATAAACCATGGGTTTGCGGCAGCGCAAAAAGTGTGCAGCGTACTGGTTTGAACAAATTTTCCGCAACGGCATTTTTGTTACGTAAATTTACTCGCGTAAGGTTTTTTTAGTGCGCCCGATATACTACGTGCCTATTCAAAGCGCTTTGAACGAGGGTTTCTGATTATTGGTCGGGGATTACAGAGAGGCGTAAGCGGGGCGATTAATCCCGCGACACACTAAGGGATGCGCGTCTTTCGCGCGGAAGGAACACGGATATGACAACGACTGAAATAGACACCGGCCATCAGCCGGACGATCGCGTTTACAAAATTGGTCAACTTGCGCGGGAGTTTGATGTGACTTTGCGCACACTTCGTTTCTACGAGGACAAGGGGCTGCTGACGCCTCAGCGTATTGGCACGACGCGCCTTTATTCACGCAGTGACCGCGGCCGACTACGGATCATCGTAATGGCAAAGCGCCTCGGCTTTTCACTGCAAGACATCAAGACGTTTCTTGAGCTCTACAATCCAGCGGAGCAAAACACCGCTCAACTGAAATTCTTCCTTGAACGCGGCGAAACGCATCTTGAGGAACTTCGGGATCAAGAACGTACTCTGGCTGCATCAATCAGTGAGTTGACGGAAACGATCGCGACAGTGCGCGAGATGATCGGAAAAGAAACGCCGAAAGCTGCAAACGCTGCGTAATTGGCGTATTGAGTTAGCCTTGCCCCTGCGCCCAACTTATCTGGCGCATTTTTTAGAACCAAACTTTGACGTTTACGCAAACGTCAAAGTTTGGTAGCGCTCCTCAGTAAAAGTCGCGATATGAGCGGCAAACTATTTCTGACACGGGCTGGGAGGCCGTCGATGACCGATTTCACACTCTACGGTTTTTGGGAATCGGGCCATTCTTTCAAAGTCGCACTGATGCTGGAATTGAACGAGGCGAAATGGACGTGCGAACCAGTTCGATTTGGTTCTGGCGAAACGCGCAGCGCCCAGTATCGCGAATTGAACATCATGGGTGAAGCGCCGGTCCTCATTCATCATCGCGATGACGGTGATTTCAAACTTACCCAGTCTGGTGTCTGCCTTACATACTTATCGAAATATTTCGGCACCTTTGGTCCACGGACCGAAGCCGAGGACTACGAGGTACTACGCTGGCTTCTCTTCGATACCCACAAACTATCGGCACAGGCTGGATTGGTGCGGTTCTTACGCAAATTCGCCAACCGTGCCGACGAGCCTGAAACTAAATTTCTTTTTAATCGCGCCCTCTCGGCTTTGAAAATCCTGAATGCCTCTTTGGAAGGGCACGATTGGTTGGTGGGAGATCGGCCGACCATCGCCGACATCGCGTGTCAAAGTTATCTGCATTGGCCGGAAGACATCGGCTTCGACTACAGTGATTATTCAAACGTCGCTGATTGGCTCGACCGCATCAGGGCATTGCGGGGTTTCAAACCATCGCGCGAACTCATGCCATCGGGTTTCGAAGCGGCGGTGATGACGGCATGACCACGAGATCAAACACTCATTCGATTTGGGAGAATAGCAAACATGGCTGATGCATATGTGTACGACGCTGTGCGAACGCCGCGCGGCAAAGGTAAGAAGGACGGGAGCTTGCACGAGGTGCCAACGCCTCGCCTCGCCGCCAAGGTTTTAGAAGCGCTCCGAGATCGCAATGAACTGGACACCTCACGTGTGGACGATGTGATCCTCGGTAATGTCGATCCAGTGTATGAAGCAGGCGGCGATATCGCTCGTTCTGCCGTTTTCGAAGCTGGCTATGCGACCGAGGCGCCCGGCATGCAAATTAACCGGTTCTGCGCGTCCGGCCTCGACGCAGTTAACTTTGGCGCAGCGAAA
>JBCDLI010000075.1:0-7554 GCA_038745535.1 Pseudomonadota bacterium
GTCATTACGGCCTTAAGAGCCAGAGGCTTGAACGTCATCACCGCTTTCGCAAGCGGTTTGGACGGACGTCCAGCAGTCGAAAAGTTCTTTATGAGAGACGGTAAGTCGACGGTCGACGCGGTCGTTTCGCACACTGGATTTTCGCATTGCGGTTGCCCGGCGTACAAAGATGCCAAAGCCGCCGAAGAGGCTTTGGCCGCGCTTGACGTGCCTTACATCTCAGCGTTTGCGAGCGAATTCCAGACGCTCCAATCCTGGGCTTTGAGCGAACAGGGCATGACGCCTGTGGAGGCGACGATCATGGTCGCTATTCCTGAAATCGACGGTGCAACGGGCCCGATTGTATTCGGTGGACGGAGCGACGGTTCAGGTCCAGCTAGCTATGGCGACACGCCAGGCGCGGCTCCTGACAATATTGATCCGCGCGACATGCAGCCATGCGTCGAGCGTTGTGAAATGCTTGCTGCGCGCGTGGCAAAGCTTGTGCGTCTTCGGCGCAAGCCAAAGTCAGAGCGCCGCGTCGCGACCGTGCTCTACAATTTCCCGCCGAACGGTGGGGCCACTGGTACAGCTGCTTATCTTTCCGTTTTTCAATCGCTCTTTAACACGCTCAAAAGCATGAAGGCCGAGGGATATTCGGTGGACGTGCCCGAGAGCGTGGATGCACTGCGTGAAGTGATCCTTGGCGGCAATTCCCAGACCCATGGCCAGCCGGCTAACGTTGCCTATAAGGTGCCCGTAGATGATCATGTGCGCCGTGAAAGCGCGCTCGTTGAGATCGAAGCTGTTTGGGGGGCTGCACCGGGACGTGTGCAAGCGAATGGCCGTGAGATATTCGTGCTTGGGGCGCATTTTGGAAATGTGTTTGTCGGTGTTCAGCCGCCATTTGGCTATGAGGGTGATCCGATGCGGTTGCTCTTTGAGAAGGGGTTCGCGCCGACGCACGCCTTTTCTGCGTTCTACACGTATCTTCGCCAAGACTTGGACGCAGATGCCGTCCTACACTTCGGCACGCACGGCGCATTGGAGTTCATGCCGGGCAAACAGTCGGGATTGAGCGCTAACTGCTGGCCTGATCGTCTCATCGGCGATCTGCCGAATATTTATCTCTACGCTGCTAATAACCCGTCCGAAGGTGCGTTGGCCAAGCGGCGTTCCGCGGCCACCATCGTAAGTCACCTTACCCCGCCGGTTGCAAAAGCTGGTCTCTACAAAGGCCTTGCGGACCTCAAGTCATCGATCGGCCGCTATCGCAGTGTTTCGCCGGAAAAAGCCGAAGAGCGGATTGATATCGCGCGGGTCATTCGAGACCAGGCCGAGCAGCTGGACCTTATTGAAGAGGGCGCGCCTGCTTGGTTCGGCGACGCGACCGATGAGGTCACAAAGCTCGCCTCGGAAGTCCACGAGTTCGAGATGAGCCTCATTCCGCATGGTCTCCACGTGGTGGGCGACGTGATGGACGACCAGCAGCGGGCTGATCTGCTTCATAGCTGCAATTCTGCGGCTGGAGACGTTGCGCTGGCTGACACCGATGTTGACAAGATTGCGAACGGTCATGCGATTGATCGCGGTGCTTTGCATGCCGATCACATCGCGCGCCTAGAGCGATTGAACACGGTTCTCAAAGTCGACCACGAAACACCAGCGCTGTTGCATGCGCTCGACGGCGGCTACATTCGTCCGGTATCGGGCGGCGACATCATCCGGTCGCCCGAAATCGTACCTACAGGGCGCAATCTTCACGGGTTTGATCCCTTCCGCCTGCCAAGCGCATTTGCCTGTGTAGAAGGTGAGGCCCAGGCGGAATTGCTCGTGCAACGCTATCGGGACGACCACGACGGCGCTCTGCCGCAGCGCATCGCGATGGTGCTTTGGGGCACTGACAATCTGAAATCGGAAGGCGCCCCGATTGCGCAAACACTGGCGCTTGTTGGCGCGAAGCCGCGGTTTGATGGCTTCGGGCGTCTCGCCGGTGCAGACCTCATCAGTCTTGAAGAACTCGGGCGTCCCCGCATCGATGTTGTCGTGACGTTGTCTGGTATTTTCCGTGATCTTCTTCCGCTGCAAACGAAGATGTTGGCCCAGGCTTTCTTGAAGGCCGCCAGTGCCGAGGAGCCAGAGCACCTCAATCCGGTTCGCGCTCATGCCCTTCAATACATGGCCGATCATAATTGCGATTTGGCGACCGCTGCATTGCGTGTCTTTTCCAATGCGTCCGGTGCCTACGGATCAAACATCAATCTGCTGATTGATAGTGGCGTTTGGGATCACGAAGATGAACTCGCCGATGCGTACTCAAACCGCAAAGGGTTCGCTTACGGCGTCGACGGCAATCCGCTGCAACGGACCGATGTTTTGAACTCAGTTCTGTCATCGACGCAGATGGCCTATCAGAACATTGAAAGTGTGGAACTCGGTATCACCACCATAGATCACTATTTTGACACGCTTGGCGGCATTTCCCGCGCGATCTCGCGCAGCGGTGGCGGCAAAGCCGATATCTATGTTGGCGACCAGACCACAGGCAAAGCGAAGGTACGGACGCTTTCAGAGCAGGTATCGCTGGAAAGCCGAACACGCACCTTGAATCCGAAGTTCTACGAAGCGCTTCTTGATCACGGTTATGAAGGTGTTCGCCAGATTGAGGCGCAGGTGACCAACACGCTTGGGTGGTCAGCGACCACTGGCGAAGTTGCTCCTTGGATTTATCGCGACATTAGCGAGACGTTCGTGCTCGACCGCGAGATGCGGGATCGCATGGCCATGCTCAATCCAAAAGCATCGGCCAAGCTTGCCAATCGCCTGATTGAGGCAAGCGACCGGAATTTCTGGAAGCCGGACGAAGAAACGCTGAACGCGCTTTTGGACGCGTCTGATGAACTTGAAGACAGACTTGAGGGACTCGTTGCGGACGGCACTGACCGTTCAGTAACGCTGGAGGCCGCCGAATGAATATTTTCACCCACCCCCAGACCGCTAAGCACAATGCGTCTCGCTTGAAAGAAGCGATGGGCAAGACGACCCGCGAAGGAGACGGTGACGGTAGCGTCCAAGTGCACCTGGATGTGGCGAAGGAAGCCGATGGTGCGAAGGTTTTTGCCATCTACGGCAAGGGCGGAATCGGCAAATCGACGACCTCATCAAACCTCGCAGTTGCGTTCTCGAAGCTTGGCAAGCGCGTCCTTCAAATCGGCTGTGATCCCAAGCACGATTCAACTTTCACGTTGACAAAGTCGCTTATCCCCACAGTCATCGACGTACTGGAAGAAGTGAATTTTCACACCGAAGAGCTTCGTCCCGAAGACTATATGGTCGAGGGTTTCAATGGCGTCATGTGCATTGAGGCCGGTGGCCCTCCGGCAGGCACAGGCTGCGGCGGCTACGTGGTTGGCCAGACCGTGAAGCTCCTCAAAGAGCATCATCTGCTCGAAGAGTCCGATGTCGTCATCTTTGACGTTTTGGGTGACGTGGTTTGTGGCGGTTTTGCCTCGCCGCTACAGCATGCTGAACGCGCGCTGATCGTTGCTGCGAACGACTTTGACTCTATTTTTGCAATGAACCGCATTGTCGCCGCGATCAAAGCGAAGTCGAAGAATTATGATGTGCGCTTGGGCGGTGTCATTGCGAATCGGTCGCGCGAAACCGATCAAATAGATCGCTATAATGACGCGATCGGGCTCAATCGCTTGGCGCACATTCCAGACAGCGATGCGGTGCGCCGCTCCCGCCTCAAGAAATCGACACTCTTCGAAATGGGTGACGATCCAGAAATCGTGCACATCCAGAACGAATATCTAAAGCTCGCTCAGCAGCTCTGGGATGGCACCGAAGAGCAAAACGCTGACAGCATGAAGGACCGGGAAATTTTCGATTTCCTCGGCTTTGAGTGATGTCGCATGACTGACTTTGCAACCACATATCTCAAGCGCCGCGAGCAGCTGGAAACCTATTTCGACCGCACAGCGCTCGAAAATTGGAAACGGCTCGTCACCGATGCTCCGGTGAGCCGCGTGCGCGCGACGGTTCGTGCTGGCCGTGATGAGATGCGTGCGGCCATCGTCGACATGTTTCCCGCCGACCTTAGCGGGTGGCGCATTCTAGATGCCGGCTGTGGCTCCGGTCCGCTATCTCGGGACCTAGCGATGCGCGGCGCAGACGTGATCGGCGTTGATCTATCGGTTGAGATGGTGCGCTTTGCGATGGATCGCTGGGCAAACGAAGACGTCTCCGGCTCGCTTACCTTCGCATCTGGGGACATGTTGTCAGAGTATCTTGGCGACTTCGATGCTGTCGTCGCGATGGACTCCATCATTCACTACAGCCGCGCTGACATGGTGAACGCTCTTGCAAACATTTTAGAGCGGACCTCAAAGAAGGTGGTGTTTACCGTAGCGCCGGCCACTCCAATGCTGACTGTCATGCATCGCGTTGGTCAGCTTTTCCCGCGGTCGAACCGTTCACCTGCAATCGTGCCGGTAAAGCCGGTTGATGTTGCTATGGCTGGGATTGAGGCGTCAGACTTACCTGCTTGGACTGTACGGCAACAGCACCGTGTGACTTCCGGCTTTTATATCTCTCACGCCGTGGAGGTCGTTCACCAATGACCGAACCGCGCATGCAAAAACAATCGCCAATGATAGAGTTCTGGCAATCTGTTGGCACCAAGTGGTTGCCATTTGCCGATGCGGCTTCGGCTGATTTGTCGATGGCAAAGCTGTTGCGTCTGACCCTGTTCCAGTGGACCGTGGGTATGGCAGCAGTGTTGCTCACGGGTACTCTGAACCGGGTTATGATCGTGGAGCTTGGGGTTCCGACTTGGTTGGTCGCGTGTGTGATTGCGATACCCGTGCTTGCGGCACCGTTTCGAATTGTGATGGGTTACCGGTCAGACAGCTACCGTTCGCTGCTTGGTTGGCGCCGGGTGCCCTATATCTGGCTTGGGTCAATGCTCCAGTTCGGTGGCTTGGCGATCATGCCATTCGCCCTGCTTATGTTGCAGTCTCAGACCGTTGGGCCGGAATGGGCAGGCCCCGTGGCCGCAGCATTGGCGTTCCTACTTACCGGTACTGGTATGCACATGGTGCAGACGGCGGGACTTGCGCTTGCCACTGACCTGTCCACGCCGGAAACGCGCTCGCGTGTCGTTGCGCTTTCCTACATCATGTTGCTGCTTGGTATGCTGATTTCAGCGATTGTTTTCGCTGTCCTCCTGGCAGACTTCACCGCGCTTCGTTTGATCCAAGTTGTTCAAGGCGCTGCCGTTGTGACGCTTGCGATCAATTTGGTTGCATCTTGGAAGCAGGAACCTCGCAATTGCGAACTCACGGCCAAAGATCGCACGGTTCTCTCGTTTGATCAGGCGCTCGGACTTTACCGCTCCGATCCAGTAGTCGCCCGCCTCCTGACAGTCGTGTTTCTTGGGGCGATGGCATTTGCCATGCAGGAAGTTCTGCTTGAGCCTTATGGCGGTGAGGTTCTCGGTCTTGGCGTTTCGCAGACCACGGCACTGACCGCGATCTGGGCCTGCGGCAGCCTGTTGGGCTTTATCATCGCAGGACGCCGCGTGGAGCGCGGTGGCGACATCTACAGACTGTGTGCAATTGGCTTGCTTGCAGGTGTTGTCGCATTCTCCATGATCATTTTTGCCGAACCGCTGGCTTCGGAAAATTTGTTTCGCGCGGGCGTATTCGTGGTGGGTGTGGGTGCTGGAATTTTTGGCGTTGGCACACTGCTTGCCGCCATGGAGCGCGCGCAAACAAGCGACAGCGGTATGGCAATTGGTGCGTGGGGTGCGGTTAACGCCACCGCGATCGGTTGCGGTCTGGCGGCAGGCGGTATCGTCCGTGACGCGGTCAATTTTCTCATTGAAAGCGGCTGGACGGCTGGCGTCCTTTCATCACCCTCGGCGGGTTACTCCGTCGTCTATCACCTCGAAATCGGTTTGCTGTTCATGACGATTGCGGTCCTCGGCCCGCTGGTCGGCCATGCGCGCGAACACACAAGAACTTCGGGCAAAATCGGCCTTGCCGAAATGCCCGGGTAATCAAGAAGCGGAGAACCATCATGGTTGAAGTCACCGAATATATCGATGTCGCTCAGATCCTCCTGTATATCTTTTGGATCTTTTTTGCCGGCCTCGTCATCCACTTACAGATGGAAAGCCGCCGTGAGGGTTTTCCAATTGAAAGCGATACCGGCGAGCGCGAACCTGCCTCGTTCATTTTCACACCGGAGCCGAAAACCTGGCACTTGCCGCATGGCCATGGCACCCTTTCGGTTCCCAATGATGATCGCGATGTGAACTCCGATAATTTCAACGCAACGCGGATCAATGATTTTGAAGGCACCGCTTGGGAACCCAATAGCGAGGACCCGATGGGCGAGCCTGTTGGTCCCGGCGCTTGGACCGAGCGTGCAAACGTTCCCGACATGACCTTTGAGGGGCACGTGAAGATCGTGCCGATGCGTAATGAAAAAGAGTACGTCATTGCCAAGGGTGACATCGATCCACGCGGCCTTCGCGTTGTTGGCTGTGACGCAATCGTCGGTGGCGAGGTGGTCGATATCTGGGTCGACAAAGCGGAGCAGTATATCCGCTATCTTGAAGTCAAAACCGACCATGAGACACCGAAGAATGTGCTTTTGCCGTTCAACTTCTGCGTGATCAAAACCATCCGTGGCAATGAGAAGGTTGTCTACGTGCATGCGATCACCGGTGCCCAGTTCCACGATGTGCCCACCACGCGCAAACGCGCCGAAGTTACGCTTCGCGAGGAAGATCGCATCATGGGTTTTTACGGTGGCGGCCTTCTCTACGCCACGCCTGACCGCACGAAACCGGCGTTGTTCTAATGACCGGATTTATCGCACCTGACTTCGATCGAGAGGAGGTCTTTGGCTTGCCAGGTCCTCTTCCCGAAGGTGAGCGCCTCGTCTGGCAGGGAAGCCCGGACAGGCAACTGGTGGCGCGCCACGTGTTCAAGCGCCGCTGGCTAATGGGATATTTCGTCGTGCTTGCCGGATGGCTTGTTGCGACAGGTTTTCACTTCGAGCGCGATGCGGTCGCTTTTGTGACATCGCTCGGGGCGATGGCAGTGGCTGCGCTGTTTATTTTCGGGCTGATTGAGCTTGTCAGTTGGGGCATCGCGAAAACCACGCGATACTCGATCACCACAAAGCGCGTCGTCATGCGGTTTGGAATTGCACTTCCGAAGGCTTTCAACCTTCCGTTTGCGGAAATGGAAGCAGCCGACGTGATGAAGCGAAGCGATGGGTCGGGTTCTGTTTTCCTTCGTTTCAAACCAGAAATCCGGCTGGCTTACCTCGTGTTTTTTCCACACGTTCGTGGTTTTCGCATTCGTAATCCTGAGCCGCAATTTCTCGCGCTTCGCGACCCCGATGCAGCTGCTGTGGCACTTGGCGAGCAGTTCCGTGCGTTTGTTGCCCGCGAGCAAGAAGCATCAGCTCCAATCCGTTTGGAAGCCACGTTGGAAGGCTACGACGGCGGCGCAATTCAGGCGGCTGAGTAAGAGGCAAAACGATGAGCAATGACAA
>JBCDLI010000076.1:0-7357 GCA_038745535.1 Pseudomonadota bacterium
CAAGTGCAAATGGATATCCGACATACTGCTGGAGACCTACGGCATCTACGTGCAGCCGATTAACTACCCAACGGTACCGGTCGGCACCGAGCGTCTGCGCATCACCCCAACGCCGTACCACACCGATGCGGATATCGTGCACCTTGCGGGCTCACTCAGTGACCTTTGGAGCCAATGCGCTCTCGCAAGGCAAGTGGCGTAATTGCGCCTCAATGTTTAAGCCTACGAGCCGCCCGCATCGCCGGGCGGTTTTCATTTGGGGATCAAATCGTTCGCCCATTTCAGAAAAGCTTCGGTTGCCGCCGATTGAACGTGGTCGTTTAGCGTCTCGTGGCGAGCGTCTTCAAAAATCTGTATTTCAACATCCTCAAATCCGGCGTTCTGCATCCTTTGAACCTGGTTCCGGGTTGCCTTAGCGAAATTCGTGGCCGGGTCTTCGCCACCGCCTAAAAAATGGAATGGAAGTCTCTTCGCATCTAAAGAGGCATCAGCAACGTCTCCACCCGAATAAATGAGCTGGAAGATATCCCGCCACATCGCGACCGAGGCATGCCAACCGCAGAGCGGATCAGCGATGTAAGCATCTACCTCTGCTTCTATATTGGACAGCCAATCGAAGGCTGTCCGTCGATCTTTGATCTGCTTCGCCCATGCCTGAAATGTAAGCCTAGGCAGTATTCTTGAAGGCACGTCGCTCCCAAGCCGAAACGCTTCGTAGCGCAGGATCAATTGTGCGAACCTACCGGCAATCCCGCCATCGAAATTTGAATTCCAAAGCGCGCACCCCGCCAGCTTTTCAGCGTTTCGAAGCGCAAAATTCATCGCGATGAGACCGCCCATTGAGTGGCCAAACAGGATGATTGGCAGGTCGCCAAACATTTCGCGCGCGTGCTGCTCTACAGCTGATACATCACTGAGAATAAGGTCCACGCCGTCTCGGTTTCGCGAGAACATCCCAAATGGAGCATTCGTGCCTTCGGTCCTACCGTGCCCCCGATGATCGTGGGCAATGACTGCAAAGCCAGCAGCGTTTAACGCGTCGGAAAATCGTCCGTACCGTGCACTGTGTTCCGCTAAACCGTGCAGCACGTGAACAATCGCGACGGGCTCATTAATTGGCCAGAGACGAACGCAAAGGTCGACACCATCTCGCTCAAGAAAGGTGACATCACCGCGCTTGGGCTTCTGATTATGCAGTGTCGGCATTCTCGGCGATGGGACTCTCTCGTATTTTATAGGCTGTGCGGGCATTTTATTTACCAAAGATCTGAACGTCGATTCAATCAATATCGGCGATACTCGCTGTCAGACCCGGAGAAGGGCAAAGCAGGGACACATCAATGAGAAGAACAAGTGCGATAGTGGCAGCTGGTCTGTCGACAACTCTTCTGGCCGCGTGCAGCAGTAGTGGCGGCAGTGGCGGTGGCGGTGGCGGAAACACCACCTCCAGTGTCACTCCACCCGGTGCTACAGTCGTTACGCCTCCGATCGTGACACCCCCGACGGGTACAACGACAACGCCGCCGCCGACCGCCCGTCCCACGGGTGGCACGACAGTTCAAAATACGTTGGCGAGCGGCGCAATCGTTTTGGTCGATCCAGATCAAACAGCAGCCATTGAAGGCACCCGGATGGGTTGCTGTCGAGCGGCCACAGCTCCCGAAATGCAGGTGCGCAACAACTTCCTCGGTGGCTTAGACGTCAGCATCAAAGGCGAACTTTTTTATCTGAAGTCGGCCGATGCGAACGCCGATAGTGCAAGCTGGTCGCAGACCATTCCGCACAATGGCACCCGCCGCCAAACGTTGACGCTGTGGAACGCTGGCAAGGGTGGTCGTAATGGTTTGTTTCAAGAAGAAGAAGGCCAAAGATACCATAAGGTTCTCGGCTTTCACCACGCTGATGGGTACGGCAATACGGTCCACGGCCATTCTATAATCGGTGAGGCGACCTCGACGCAGAACATGGGTCTGCTATCTCGCCAAGCATCCTACAATGGCTACTACTACGCGAATGTGAGTCCAGCTTCCGGCGGTGGTGTCAGAAATGGCTCCTACGTTACCGGTCAAATGGACATGACTGCGGATTTTGACATGGGGACCGTTTCAGGCAGCGCAAACGATGTTCTGGTGCGCAATCCCGGGAGCTTGGGTGCCATCGACTACGGTGACACCATGACCTTCGCGGGCACAATTGCGGGATCCGATATCCAGGGTCAAATGACCAGCTCATTGAACGCGCTTAATGGTGCAGAAATGGACGGCGCGTTCTATGGCAACGGAGCCCAAGAAGCCGCCGGTGCAATCTCTAATGATGGCGCTTGGGGTGCCGCTGACGGTTACTTCACTGTAGCTGACCCGACCGCCAACTAACTCAAAATAACACCGGGCATCGCGCAAAACCGCGGTGCCCTTCACGCATGGGATGGGGATCATCGTGCGAATTCTAGCGGCAATCGCCGTCTGCATAAGCTTATCGTTTGCCCTGTCGTCAGTCCGCGCCGAGGCGAGCAGCGTCAACACACAGATCGCGTCTGTGTCTACCGCAGATCTCTTTGATGCGGTTTCACGACAAGACTGGCCCCGCGCCAAAGCTGTTGCCCGCGCAATCGATGCCGCTGAGGATCATGGAGACCTCATGGCGGCCTACGCCATGGCGGCGAAACTAACATCGCAAGGCGAATGCAAGCTCGCTCTCAAGATGTCGGAAGTCATCATTAAAATGTCTCCGCTCTTTCTTCCGGCCTACGATCTTGCAGCTGCCTGCCTGATCGAAACTGACCGCGAGGCGGCTGCGGCTAAACTGTACAGGAGTGCAGCCAATACGGTGGGTAAGGGCGCCGACTACGACTTATTAGTTGACCGCGCCAACGCCATCGATCCGATGCGCAAGCTCCGCTTTAGCGTGGATGCCGACATTGCGCCGTCTACAAACCTCAACCGCGGAACCAAAGAAGACGGGGTCGGCAATTTCACAATCTCAGATAGCGCGAAGGAAAAGTCAGGCGTTCTTGCACATGTCGCCATTGAGGCTGAAAAGCCGGTATTTGTGAACGAGCGGCTTCGCGCGGCTGTCTCGCTCCGCGTGGGCGCCAGCTACAACACCATTACCGGTGGCTATGTGCCGTCTGTACGCACTGCATTTTCGGCGACCCGAATTTTAAACGCCAAGACCATCCTAGAATTCAAACCCTATGTCGAAGTGGGCTTTGCCGAGACCGACTATCTCTACACCCGGCCAGGCGCGAGCGTTTCGGTCCGTCGACAGGTGTCACCCGGTTTAGTTGTCGCTGCGAAAGCTGAGGCTTCTTACTATCTCTTTGACGACGGTCAGCGAGACGGCATTGCCGCATCGGTATCTGTCGACACCAGCAAGACGCTGTCACCGAATGATCGCTTGAACACCAAGCTCTGGGCGAGCGTTCAGGAGCGCGACTACGAGCCCATGAACAATGTTGCAGTTGGCGGCGAAATCGAGATCGAGCATCGTTTTTCAAAAGGCGCTGTTGAGGGCTTGATCACAAGTGCAGCAGTGGGTGGCCACTATCGTTGGCATGATAGAAATGCGGCATTGCAAAATGAACGACAAGAAGACTATGCCGCCTTCGCCAGACTGGGAATAAGCCACCAGAAAGTGAAACTGGGAAAAGTCCGCCCCGAATTGACCTATACTGCCACAAAACAGTGGTCGAACGATGCCTTTAGTCGTTTTGATGCCCATGACGTAGGCATACGATTCAAAGCGACTTTCTGACCGCGCTTTTTAAGTTTTCCTACCCACTTCATTGACCTGATGAGTTTCGCCTACGACAATCGAAGTGGGGGTATCGAGATGGCAGGCGACGACCAGAAGAAAGCGGAAAATCCTACGCTTGATCAAAGCGAAGGCGACGGTGAAATGGGTGTCGATGAGGTGGTACGAACCGCTGCCCAAGCATCGAGCGCGGCTGCCATGGCCGAAGACATCAAAGAAGCTGGCCGGGGAAAAAGTAACTCCGCCTTTGGGCTCGCTCTCGGCTTCATCACGTTTGCGATGGGGATTGCAATTGGCATTCCGCTCGCCTTTCTAGCGCCGAATGTGGTGTCTGAGTACGGACGCGTCGCTCTCGCCATCGTCCTCAGCGTCATGTTCGCTATGCTTCTGCTGTTGGCCATCGCATTTCTTCTCCGGGAGCGCTTATGGCAGATGATTTTTCAGCGTGGCGAGGTTGAACTCCAGCGCTTCGCTGAACCGCTGAGCGAAGTCGCCATTGGTGCGGCCGACCGTCAGCCCGAGCGCGCAACGAAGGCCGCGCGGAACTTCGCAGAAATGGCACTCGCGAGATACGCTTGGGTATCGACGAGGCGCTGGATGGTCGCGTCTATCACCGGATTGATCGCAGCGATTGCGGCGTTGTCTGGTTCTGCGTTGTTGTTTGAACAGAACCGCCTTCTGCGTTCCCAATCTGTTTTGTTGGAAATCCAAAACGAACGCATTTCAGACCAGACCGACCTTTTGAGAAACCAAACGTCGCTTCTCGATACTCAAACCCAGCTAGCAGAAGCGGATCGCAGTGCGCAGCTTGGCCCTGAAATCATAGATATCGGCGCAGCACTCGCAGCCGAACGGCAGCTGTTTTTAGACGGCGGCGGAAGCCCCGATGATTTTGACCTTTCCGATATCAGCGCTGAAACGCGGGCCAGAATTTCAACCGCCTCGCTGCTTGCCAGACCCTATCGGTTTCTCGCGCCGAGCAATGCCAATCCCTTTGATGACAATGGTCTTATTGCAGCAGCGCTCGCCGGAAAAAACGTATCTTTCACGATTGAAAATCCGTTTGGTGAAGTCTCTGATTCTGCCCGCACCGAACTCATTGACCGCTCGGTAAGCCCTGAACGCGGCGACCTCTTGATGTTACTTTTGAACAATCAGCTTACCGATACCGAGCTTTTGACAATCATTGGTGCCGATTTTTCATTTGCGCAGGTCAGAATGGAAATTCTTCCAAATATCTCGCTGCGGCACGCGAGGCTCTCATTTTCGGATTTCTCATGGACCCGTGTTGTGGACGCTAAATTTGGCGGTGCAAAGATTGAGCACGCCACTTTCGAAAACACCGTTGTCCGTCGATCTGATTTCGCTGCATTGACCGCGACGACCGCGTCGCCTCTTTTCGCCATGGGTGATTTAGAATTCATGCCAGCGGCAATGACTGGAATGAGTTTCAACAACTCTGTCGTTGTCGACACCCGCTTCACCAATTCGTTTGGTACTGGAATGTCGTTTGTGGAAGCGGCGGTGGCAAACGTGGACTTCAGCGGGACTTCTATGCCGGTCGCCGATTTCACCGACGGTCTGATCTACCAAACGAACTTTGAAGGCGCGTCGCTGCAGCAGGTGGCGCTTGATGGCACAATCGTTTTTGGCGCAGGCTTTTTGGATATGCTGGATGAACAGGCGGCTACCGGAACATTTGTCCGCGATCGCTGGGAACTGGAAGCGATTGATGGTTCTGTTGTCAGCGAGCATCCGCGCTTTATCGAGCTTTCAAACCACGTCGATCTCGAAGAGCTCTTTGCGCTTGCGCCATTCCGCGTTGTGCGTGTGCGGACCGAAGAAACCGTCGTGCAGTAATCGGCTCTATCCATTTGCTTGGTACGCGATTGTTGCTTAACAGCGGCGCAAACAAACGGTTTTGAACTTTCGTCACATCGCGACTTGGAGTGCCTGACACAATGGCAAAGCAATTTATTTATCACATGGCCGGTCTCAATAAGGCCTACGGCTCGAAGAAGATTTTGGAGAACATCCATCTCTCCTTCTATCCCGATGCGAAGATCGGAATTCTCGGACCTAACGGTGCAGGAAAATCGACCGTACTGCGGATCATGGCCGGGCTCGATACCGAGTATACCGGCGAAGCCTGGATCGCAGACGGGTTCACGCGCGGCTATCTGCCCCAAGAACCGCAGCTCGATGAGAGCAAAACCGTTTCTGAAAACGTGATGGAAGGCGTGGCAGAAAAGAAAGCCATACTCGACCGCTATAACGAACTCATGATGAACTACTCCGACGAGACCGCGGAGGAGGGCGCTAAGCTTCAAGATATAATCGACGCCCAAAACTTGTGGGACCTTGATAGCCAGGTGGAACAGGCAATGGACGCGCTGCGCTGTCCGCCGGGCGAAAGCAGCGTAAAACATCTCTCCGGCGGTGAGCGTCGCCGCGTGGCGCTGTGCGCGTTGCTGCTTCGTCAGCCTGACTTGCTGTTGCTAGACGAACCCACCAACCACCTCGATGCGGAGACCATTGCGTGGCTGGAAAAGCACCTGCGCGAGTACCCGGGGTCGGTGCTGATGATTACCCACGATCGCTACTTTCTCGACAATGTGACCGGGTGGATCCTCGAACTCGACCGCGGTCGCGGTATTCCATACGAAGGCAATTACACCGCCTATCTGGAAGCTAAAGCCAAGCGGATGGCGCAAGAGGGTCGTGAAGAAGCGTCCCGCCAGAAAGCACTCGCGCGTGAATCTGAATGGATCAACGCGTCGCCAAAGGCACGTCAGGCGAAATCAAAAGCCCGCATCAAGGCTTATGATGAGCTAGTCAACAGCGCCAACGACCGGCGGCCCGGTGATGCGCAAATCATCATTCCAGCAGGCGAACGGCTTGGTACGACTGTCATTGAAGCCGATCGCTTGCGAAAGGGCTACGGCAATCACCTGTTGATTGACGATCTGTCATTTAAACTTCCACCCGGCGGAATTGTCGGCGTTATCGGCCCCAACGGTGCTGGTAAGTCGACCCTCTTTAAAATGATCACCAAGGTCGAGCAGCCAGACGGAGGCGAGATCGTTGTCGGCGAAACGGTAAACCTTTCCTATGTTGACCAGTCACGCGATGCGCTCGATTCCAATAAGACCGTCTGGGAAGAGGTCTCGAGCGGAAACGACATCATCAAGCTTGGCCCGCACGAGGTGAACAGCCGTGCTTATTGCTCTTCTTTCAATTTCAAAGGTGGCGACCAGCAGCAAAAGGTGGGTACGCTTTCCGGTGGGCAGCGCAACCGCGTTCACCTTGCAAAGATGCTGAAAGAGGGTGGCAACGTCATCCTGCTTGACGAACCGACGAACGACCTCGACACCGAGACGCTCGCCGCGCTGGAAGAAGCGCTTGAAAACTTCGCCGGCTGCGCTGTGGTTATTTCCCACGACCGGATGTTCCTTGATCGTCTGGCGACGCATATTCTTGCCTTCGAGGGCGATAGCCATGTCGAATGGTTTGAGGGCAATTTTGAAGACTACGAGCAGGATAAAATCCGCCGCCTTGGCCCCGAGGCCGTGAACCCCAAGCGGGTCACGTATAAGCGTTTGAC
>JBCDLI010000077.1:0-7290 GCA_038745535.1 Pseudomonadota bacterium
CCGAACCGACCTTACCGGGCCGAAACGCTCTATCGTGTTGTCGCGAACGAACTTATCGATCTGCTTCAACTCATCATCGGTAAAGCCGAAATAGGCTTTGCCTACCGGTACGAGTTGCGGATCGTCTGTTTCGCCTGTCCACACGCCGAAGGTGTAATCGGAGTAAAACGAGGACCGCTTGCCGTGACCGCGCTGGGCATACATCAGCACCGCGTCGATCAGAAACGGATCACGCTTCCACTTGAACCAAGGCCCTTTTGGCCGCCCTGGCACATAGATGGAATCTTTCCGCTTGAGCATTAGGCCTTCGATGATCGGCGATGGTGGCGCGTTGCGCTTAGCCTCAATCTCCTGCCAATCCTTGAAGTTGACGAGCGCGGAAAGGTCAAAGCGCTCGGGGTTCAACTGCGTAATGAATTTCTCTAGTCGGTGCCGCCGCGCTTCAAATGGCTGGCTGCGCAAATCTTCGTTTTCATCCTGCAGCAAATCGTAAGCGCGCACGAACGCAGGAAATTCTTTCTGCTTTTTTGCGCTCACGGTTTTTCGGTTGAGCCGCTGTTGAAGGTCACCAAACGTGCCAACTTCTATGTGCCCCCTGGTAAAATGCCCGACCAGTAGTTCGCCGTCGATTGAACCCTCGAAATCAATGGCAGCGAGCAGATCGGGGAACGAGCCGGAGATGTCATCGCCGGTCCGAGAATAGATGCGCGCGACACTGCTTTCGCAGGTGACCTGCACGCGGATGCCGTCCCATTTCCACTCGGCGAGATAATCGGCGGGATTGTATTTCGTTAGCTCGTCAGCATCGGTTGGCGTTGCGAGCATGACTGGCCGAAATGGAGAGGCAGCCACGCTTTCCGGCTTTTCAGCACGGCCTTCGAGCCAAGCAAAAAGCTCCAGATATGGTATCTCAAGGCCATGCCAGAGTTCCTCGATCTCGGTCACATCCTTACTGCCAAAGTCAGCGAGCGCCTGCTTTATCAGCCGAGAAGACACACCAATGCGCATGCCGCCGGTGATCAGTTTTAAAAGCGCGTAGCGGCCTTGGGAGTCCAACTCATCAAGCCAGTTTTCGACCAGCTTTGGCCCGTCTGCACGGGTCGCTTTTTGAAGCGTTTCGACGACACTTGAGAGGGTAAGCGAGAGCTCGGTTTCCCCCAGATTTTGAGCTGGCCAGATGAGGCTAATCGTTTCGGCCATGTCGCCCACAAAGTCATAGGAATAGCCAAACAGCACCGGATCGACACGCTCTTCTACTAGCGCGCGGATCATTCCCGGCTTCACCGACGGAATGTCGAGATCGCGGGTGATCGCTGCAATCGCGTAGCCACGATCGGGGTCCGGTGTCTCGCGAATGTAATCCACAAGAAGCCGCAGTTTCGCATTCCGCGAAGGCGTAAGGATGAGGCGGTCGAGAAGTTCAGCGAAGGGTTTCATCACTCCGCCTCGTCTTCGTAGCCAACGATGTTCAATGGGCGTGCTTTGATCTGCTGAAGTTCGCACCAGCGGACAAGCGCCTCCTCGCGGCCGTGGGTAACCCAGATTTCGGATGCGCCTGTTTCGCGGATCGTTTGGGTTAATTCGTCCCAATCGGAATGGTCGCTGAGGATCAATGGCAGTTCTACGCCCCGTTGCTTGGCACGTTGACGCACACGCATCCAGCCGGATGCAAAGCACGCCACGGGATCGGGGAAACGGCGCGCCCATTTGTCAGCAAAGGCTGACGGCGGGCCAACGACAATGGTCCCTGCGAATTGGTCCTTCGCGTCTTTCTCGATGGTGGCTGGCGCGAGAGGGCCGAGGTCGATGCCCTGGCTTTGGTAATAGTCGCAGAGCTTTTGCATCGCGCCGTGAATGTAAATCGGTTTGTCGTAACCTTGTTCGCGGATGAGCTTGATGACGCGCTGCGCCTTGCCGAGCGCATAAGCTCCAACGAGGTGCGCACGTTCGGGAAACCGCTCCACGCTTGCGAGTAGGCGTTGGATTTCCTCGCGGTCTTCGGGATGGCGAAACACTGGCAGACCGAACGTGGCTTCGGTGATGAATACATCGCATTCAACAACCTGAAAGGTGGCGCACGTTGGATCGCGTCGCCGCTTGTAGTCGCCCGAAGCGACGATGCGCGTTGCATCTTGTTCTACCGCGATTTGCGCCGACCCAAGCACGTGGCCAGCGGGATGCCACGAGATTGTGACGCCATTAACGTTAAGCACTTCGCCCAGTGCTGCTTCCTGGGTCGCGTTCGCAAAATTTGCGCCATAACGGATACCCATAATATCGAGCGTTTCGCGCGTTGCCATAACGTGGGTGTGTCCCGCCCGGGCGTGGTCGGCGTGACCGTGGGTGATGAGCGCGCGCTCCACTGGGCGCACGGGATCGATGTAGAAATCACCCGGCGGGCAATAAAGGCCCCTATCGGTCGGTCTTAGAAGTTGATCAGCGCGCATGGATGGGAATTATCGCGGAAGGCCGCATCAGCAACCGGCAAAAAAAGAAGGGCGACCGCTTGGCCGCCCTCTCTACGCTGGAAGAAGCCGTCTTAGAAGGAACCAGCTTCGATGTAGCTATCGTTATTCTGCTGGCTCGAGCGGCATGTCGTTAGATGCCGGCTCCTGCTTTGCTGGTCGCTTGTATGTCTCATTACCGCGTAGCATCAGGAACAGAGCACCGACCAGCAGTAGGATGTGCAATTGGTTGGCGATCAAAATGTCACCGAGCGGCGCCCAGTAAACAACGTAGATAACGCCCATGACGATGATTGCGATCGACGCCGCACTCACACGGGTCAGAATATCACCGACGCGGCCCGGAAGCAGGCCACCAATAAGCAAGCCCAGACCGGCACCGACCTCACCGATTGCGGCCAGCGCCCACAGGAAAAATGGCAGACCATTTGCTTCGGCGTCCAGCGCAGTAAGCGGAAACTTAAAAGACGCCTGTTGAAGGATTACACCGGCGATCGGAATTCGGATAAGCCAGTGTGCAGGTTGGATCGACGGCAATTTTGGCATTGCGCTGTTGATCGATTGAAGAATTTGCATGTCGTACTCCTTGTACTTTTGTATTGGTTACGACGCGTCTTTTGCGCTGGATGACCATAATGGGGGTGAAAAGCTGACGCATGTGCGCATGCGCACACTTAGCTTGCTGCGCCGCACAAATCGTGGGATTTTCGGGAAGCAAAAAGTCGCATATTTTCATCATCTTACGAGCCATCAGACTGATTTTACTGCCTGAATACGCAAAACGTTCGATAATATGGGACATACTGTCAACAAACTGATCTAATCCAAACTGAATGAAATTCAGCCCTGCATCCCTCAGCCTTGATCGCAATTAATGTTTTCGGAACGGTGGGCGACCACAGTGAAGATCGAGTGCTGGTCATTTCTTCTGACAAACAGCGATTTGAGGAACCATCTCATGGAAATTACTCGACGGCTGTTCTGTTCATCGCTCATTGCCGCTGCGCTTTCGACGCCAGTACTCGTAGCTGAAGCGAGCCCACATGTGGTTCGCGATATCTCGTATGGCAGCGGAGAACAGCAGTCCTACGATCTCTATTTGCCATCGACGGCAGACGAAGTGCGCGGTGTTGTCGTTTTCCTTCACGGTGGCGCGTGGCGTTTCGGTGATAAAAGCAATCGCCAAGTCTGGCGTGCGAAGTCAGCACACTTCAATCGCCTTGGTTTGGCTTTCGCGTCCGCCAATACCCGTCTCTTGCCAGACGCTGATCCGCTTTTGCAGGCAGATGATTTAGCCGCTGCCATTGCGCATCTGCAGACGAATGCGAAACAATGGGGCATTGATGCACGCAGGACAATTGTCGCGGGACACAGTGCTGGTGCGCATGTTGCGGCGCTCGTCGCGGCTGATCCGTCACTTTACACCTCCTTCGGCCTTAGACCTTGGCGCGGAACCATACTGCTCGATAGCGCTGCCCTTGATGTGGAGCAAATCATGGCGGACCAACCAGCCCGGTTGCACCGTCGCGCTTTTGGAACGGACCCGAAATTTTGGCGTGCCGCCTCGCCTTTTCACCGCCTGAAGCCCGGACACTCTCCGTTTATGCTCGTCTGTTCAACAAAGCGCGGCTCTCCTTGCCGGCAAGCGCAAGCCTTTGACGCAAAGTCCCGACGGTTGGGCGGGCGCTCTGTGGTTTTGCCGGTGTCCCTCAGCCACCGAGATATCAATAGCCAATTGGGAAGACGCGGCAGTTACACGGAAAGTGTGACGCAATTTATGGAGAGCCTTCTTCGCGATTAAAAATCCCGCGGTCAGAGCAAATGTGCTAAAATTAGGTAGGCTGCCAGTGCAATCTCGACTGCAATGAATGCATATGATGTCGTCTGGCCGGAGCCGTCTAAAATGATGGACGTACCCCGTCCGACAGCCGCCCCGGCATAAGCAAATCCAACCATGGCGAAACCGAGCGGCGCGTTGATAAGCAGTGCAGCGACCGCGATGCCGACAAACAAAGCGCCGTTGGCAGCGCGGATTTCAGATAGGCCCAGAGTGCTTCCATCGGTTTTAAGATCAAGTTTTTTCATCGCATAGCGCGGTTTGATCCATGCGATCAGCCCGAAAGCAATCGTCGCAAGCATGGCAGCATAGTTCAGTATCGTAATCATCAAACGCTCCTTGGAATGCGCAACGCGGCGAAGTGGACGCAGTTCCCGCTCTTTTCAGAACAAGTGGCGAACGCTATCTGGTCCCAATGACACAGGCAGTTTCGGAACTTGCAATTTCAAAGCGCAGTGAAAAGCGCCCCGTCCACCTGCCTGAAACTTTTTTGCGTTGGTTTGGTAATCGCGGCTGGCAGCCCCGGCCGCATCAACTGGAGTTGCTGGCAAACACCCAAGCGGGAAAATCCACACTCCTGATCGCGCCCACCGGTGCTGGAAAAACGCTTGCTGGCTTTTTGCCTTCCCTTGTGGATTTAGCAGACCGCGGAAAACCTGCGCCAGGCACCAGAAAGCCCGGCATTCACACACTTTATATTTCTCCATTGAAAGCGCTTGCAGTCGATATTGAGCGCAATCTTGCAACACCAATTTCTGAGATGGGGCTTCCCATTCGCGTCGAGACGCGGACCGGAGACACGCCGCAAGCCAAGCGCCAGCGGCAAAAGACCATGCCGCCCGATATCTTGCTGACAACGCCGGAGCAATTGTCATTGCTGCTCAGCCACAAGGATGCAGGCCGGTTTTTTGGGGACCTGCGGCATGTCGTGCTTGATGAGTTGCATTCGCTGGTCACGTCGAAGCGCGGCAATTTGCTGTCTCTTGGTCTGGCGCGTCTGCGCAGGCTCATTCCTGACCTGAAGTCTATTGGCTTGTCAGCCACGGTCGCAGAACCCGAAGAATTGCGGCGTTGGTTGGTTTCACAAGTGCCTGCCGAAGACCGTCGTTCGGACTTGGTGACCGTGGCCGGTGGCGCGAAGCCGCACATCACAATTTTGAAGTCAGAAGCCCGCGTCCCGTGGTCCGGGCACTTTGCGCGCTATGCGATGCCAGAGGTGATGGGCGCGATTAAAGCGCATGGCACGACACTGATTTTCGTGAACACTCGCTCACAGGCCGAGCTTCTGTTTCAGGAATTGTGGGCGGCCAATGAAGACACGCTTCCCATCGCGCTTCACCACGGATCACTCGATGTTGGGCAGCGACGTAAGGTCGAGCAGGCGATGGCGCGCAGCGAATTGCGTGCTGTGGTCGCCACATCAACACTGGATCTCGGCATTGATTGGGGCGACGTCGATCTGGTCGTCCACGTGGGCTCGCCGAAGGGCGCCTCGCGGCTAGCGCAACGGGTTGGTCGAGCGAACCACCGCATGGATGAACCGTCGCGCGCAATCCTCGTTCCGTCCAATCGCTTCGAAGTGATTGAATGCCAAGCAGCGCTCGATGCGAACTACCTCGGTGCACAAGACACACCGCCCGTCGGTGACGGCGCACTTGATGTTCTGTGTCAGCACATTTTGGGCATGGCGTGCTCAGAGCCATTTCATGCCGATGACCTTTATCGGGAAGTATTATCTGCACAGCCCTATGCACGTCTGACGCAGGACCAGTTTGATCGCTGCGTCGAGTTTGTCGCCCATGGCGGATACGCCTTGAAAAGCTACGAGCGCTTCGCCCGTATCAGGCAGATGAAGGACGGCACTTGGCGCGTTGTGCACCCGTCGGTCGCTCAGCAATACCGGCTGAATTCGGGCACGATTATTGAAGCGCCAGTGCTGAACATTCGCCTGACGCGACAACGCGGCAAGGGCAGCAATGTGCGCGGCGGCATGATGCTCGGCAAAATCGAAGAACTATTTCTGGAAACGCTGACGGCGGGCGACACCTTTCTGTTCGCTGGCAAGGTGCTGCGGTTCGAAGGCATTCGCGAAAACGAGTGCTACGTGACGAACGCGTCTGGCGTTGAGGCAAAAATTCCCTATTACGCAGGCGGAAAATTCCCGACGACAACGTATCTATCATCTGTCGTGCGCCGCATGATCTCAAACCCGGCTGAATGGGACCGGTTGCCGGACCAAGTCACCGAATGGTTGGCCATGCAGAAGATCAAGTCGAAACTGCCAAAGCCCGACGAGATGCTGGTGGAGACCTTTCCAAGGGGGAAGCGCTTTTACATGGTCGCCTACCCCTTCGAGGGGAAGCTGGCGCACCAAACCCTGTGCATGCTGCTAACGCGCAGACTTGAGAGACTAGGCGCGCGTCCGCTGGGATATGTGGTCTCCGACTACGCAATCTCGATTTGGGCGGCGAGCGATATCGGCGCGATGATCACACGTGGTGACATCGCGCTTGATGCGCTTTTCGACGAGGATATGTTGGGCGACGATTTGGAGGAATGGCTGGACGAGAGCTTCGTCTTCAAACGCACGTTTCGCTATTGCGCTTTGATTGCAGGGTTGATCGACAAGCGGCATCCAGGCAAGGAAAAGACAGGGCGACAGGTCACGGTCTCTTCTGACCTGATCTATGACGTGCTGCGCAGTCACGAACCTGATCACATTCTGATGCAAGCCACCCGAGCGGATGCGAAAGCAGGGTTGCTGGATGTCGGGCGGCTTGGTCAAATGCTGGCACGAATCAAAGGGCACATCACCCACAAGAACTTGGAGCGCATTTCACCAATGGCCGTGCCTGTGATGCTGGAAATCGGCAAGGAGCCCGTCATCAGCGGCAAGACATCGGACGACCTGATGGAGGAGGCGTCTGCTGGTTTTGGTATGAGTGAAGAAGAACTCGTTGCTGAAGCCATGGGGCTGGATAGCTAGAC
>JBCDLI010000078.1:0-6812 GCA_038745535.1 Pseudomonadota bacterium
CATCATCTCCAAGTCGTTCACATCAAGCGACCGGTAATCTGACCTCCAACTGAAACGCCGGATAAGTCCCCTCCCAACCGATCCGGCCGATCACACCCCGCATGGCGTCCAACCCGCCATGCGGGGTTTTTGTTGGTGGGACCTAAGTGTAAAATTTTATACGACCTGAATGTAACCGCTGAGGCCGGTCTTCTGGTGTTCAATAATGTGGCAATGGAAAGCCCAATTGCCGGGGTTGTCTGCGCGCAACGCGATGTCGACCGTCTCGCCCTTCAAAAGAAGAAGTGTGTCTGTGTAGTTGGCAGGAAGCCGTCGTTGATCGGATCGGATCGGTTTGAAAACGAGGCCGTGAAGGTGAATGGGATGGGCATTCGGTGACTCATTCCGCAGCCGCAACACGTAGCTCTTGCCCTGTTCCAGCACCGCTACGGGACCAACGCCTTCCACGGCGTCACCGGGCCAAGGGTTGCGGTCGATTGACCAGAAAGTGAATCCATAGGTGCCGCAGAGGCCATTGTTCGAGCCTTCACCGCCCGGAGACCACCCAAAAATCATCTCTCGTGTTTCAGCTTCTGCCAGTACAGGCTCGGCAATCGGATTTCTTGGCAATGGTCTAACCACCGCGATATTTCGTTTAAGCGACGAGCCGCCGACCGTGCGAATAGTGTCGATGGTGCGATAGCTGCCCGAAATGCGGCTCTCGATAAATGTGTCCACACCCTCGTCGTCAGGCATTCGAAACACGACATCCAATCGCTGACCGGGGCCGAGCAGCAGAGGCTCTTCGCGCGTTGGCCACGGGATATCTTCATCGACTGGCTGGCCGTCCCACGCGATTATTCTGCCGGGCAGATTAGGCAAGGCGAGGCGGTGAATGCGTGTGACGTCGGAATTGAGAATTCGGACGCGTGCAAGACCTCCGGACGGTGCTTCCTGCACAGACGCTTCTCGCCAATTGGCGGTGATAACGTTTCCGAGCGTACCGCCACGCGATGCACCGCGCGGAGTAAAGAACGGACGCAGTGAACCATCTTCACCAATACGGAAATCCTTCAGATTGATCGCGATGTCGGCATCGAAGCCCTGGTCTTCGGCCTCATCGACAATCAGGAAGCCGGTCAATCCATTGGCCATCTGCTGCATCGTCGCGCAGTGAGGATGATACCATTGGGTGCCCGCATCGGGCGGAGTGAATGTGTAGTCGAAGGTTTTGCCTGTCGCGACTGGCATCTGCGTGAGATACGGAACACCATCCATCTCATTGGGTAGCCGAATTCCATGCCAATGCATCGTGGTGTGGTCTTTCAGACCGTTTTCAAGCCGGAGTGTCGCTTCCACATTCTGCTTCAAGCGGATGACCGGCGGCGGTCCACCGGCCACGGTGCTGAAAAGACCGTCAGTCAGGGGTCGGTCGCCAAACGCGTATGACGTCATCTGCGATTGAAGCTTGAAGTCAGGCTTAGGTGTTGCGTTGGCAACTCCGCGCAGCGGTCCAGCCAGCGCTGCGGCGCCTAAGCCTGTCGCGCCTAAAAGTATGTCTCGCCGCTTCAAACCAGCCATAAGTAAATTCCTCAACCTATCATCTGAAACTGCCATCGCGGGCCCAATGCTTCAAGGCGACCGATCGACAGCTGCGTTGAAACTGAGGTCGTGACTTTACGTTCTCTTCTGCAAAATGCCTGCTGCGTACAGTTTAGCCACATTCGTGCGGCTGACCGGAATATCAGGCCCTGCGGTCATCGAGAGGACTGCTCCGTCACCTTTCCGCGCCGCCGACTTAATCTGATTTTCCGCGATCCAGTGAGAGCGGTGGACTTGTAGCCCTAACGCTTGCGGAACTTCGCGCATAGCATCTGACATGCGCATGAGCACCAGTTCTTCGCCGCTGAGCGTTCTGATCCTCACATAGTGATCTTCAACGGACATCGAGACGAGCTGGCCGCGTTTTTCAATTGGAAGCCGATCCAGAATTCTTGGACGTGCAACTGTTTGGTCTGGCGCATCAATATTTGGCGGATAGGCGATCTGGAAGATCGCCGCGACAACGAATGAAATCACCGCAGTGTTTGCAAAGAGAAGTAAAGCAGCGTCGACGCTCGGCCAGTTCTGCAGGGCGAGGCCATTCATCAGCAAGATCACCGCATAGGCACTGAAAGCGGTGAGCGCACCTGCGATGAGAATTCTCAACGCCAGGCTTTGCGGCTTCGCTTTCACCGCCATGCGATAGGCCACATACCCAAGAATGTAGGTCACAACCACCAATACCACCCAGTAGGCGAGGCGGGGAACGAGGACCATGACATCGCCGGATCCAAACGGCGCTGCAATTGCGGCGATAACTCCGGTGCCAATGAGAGCCACCATGCGCACTGGATTAGCCATATGCGCCCGTATTTCACGAAGCGCGAAATACGATTTTCCTTCCTTCACGATCTCATTCCGCGTTTCAGGCATAAACCCATGACGAGACCCTCCGGCATCACCGAAGTCATGGCGATCTTAAATTGGAGGGTTCCGAAAATGACATCTACTCCCATCGCCACCGCGCCATTTGTCATCCAAGTCCACGTCCTGTTTGCGCTCGTTTCAGTCGTGATTGGTCCGTTTGCCCTATATAGAAAGCGGCGCGACGGCTTACACAAGTCGCTTGGCTACACTTGGGTCTCGGCGCTGGCGGGTTTGGCGATCACCGGCTTTTTTATAGAAAGCGATTTCGCAGTCGTCGGTCGTTTTGGACCCATTCACGCCCTTTGCGTTGTCGCGCTTTTCGGTCTTGCGAATGGCACTTATCAAGCTATCAAGGGGAATATCAAAGCCCACGAAGCGACGATGAAATCTCTCTGGTATGGGGCGGTCTGGTTTACCGGCGTGCTCACCCTATCGCCCGGCAGGACCATGAACGAAGCACTGCTTGGGGGAAGCGCGACGCTGGGGATTACAGCAATCTTGGGCGGCACCGTCGCGATGATACTCGTGATCTATCGACGCCGCATCTCGGCACTGGTCGCCTGATTTGCGAGCGTAAAAAAGGCCGACATTGCTGCCGGCCTTCGAAACTGAGTTAACCTGGCCCTTAGGCCGCTTCACTGTTTTCAAGTTCAGGATACGGATTGAAGCGTTTGTAGAATGTGTCGCCGGTCTTCGCCATGTCGGTGAGCAAGCGCGGCACCTTGTATTGCGGCCCGTATTTGCGCTGCAGCTTTTTCGCGACTGCAACGAATTCCGGCACACCCATATTGTCGATATAGCTGAGCGTGCCTCCCGTATACGGCGCGAAACCAAATGCAAGAATGGAGCCGACATCGGCCTCACGCGGATCGGTAACGTGGCCTTCGCCCATCACCCGTGCAGCTTCCAGAGCGATTACCACCAAAAAGCGCTGTTTCAATTCTTCCACATCAATGTCGTCTGCGTTCTGCTGCGGATACATGTCCTTGAGCCCCGGCCAGAGGTGCTTCTTGGCGGGCTTGTCGGGATAGTTGTAAAAGCCCTTGCCGTTTTTGCGACCACGTCGATCATGGTCATCGACAATGGTGTTCACGAGCTTGATGTGTTCGGGATTGACCACGCTCTCGCCAAGGTCAGCAATCGTCTGCTTCAAGATCTTCTGCGAAAGATCAATCGCGACCTCATCGTTCAGCGCGAGCGGCCCCACTGGCATGCCTGCCATCTTCGCAGCGTTTTCAATCATCGCGGGCGGCACACCTTCGGCGAGCATGTTGTAGGCTTCGCTCATATACTGCAGCACGCACCGGTTGACGTAGAAACCGCGCGTGTCTTTCACAACAATCGGTGTTTTCTTGATCGCGCGAACATAGTCGAGGGCGACCGCGAGCGCTTTGTCGGAGGTCTTCTTACCGAGGATCACCTCTACGAGCATCATCTTGTCGACTGGCGAGAAGAAGTGGATGCCGATGAAGTTCTTCGGACGCACCGAATTCTTCGCCAAGTCGGTGATCGGGATTGTCGACGTGTTGGACGCGAACACAGCTGTCCGCTTCATTACGGCTTCTGCCTGTTCAGTCGCCGCTTTCTTGATGCCGGAGTCCTCAAACACCGCCTCGATGATCAAATCGCAGCCCTCAAAGTCGGAATAATCTGCCGTCGGCGTGATTAGACTGAGAAGCTTGTCGGTGTCTTCCTGCGTCGCGCGACCCTTTTGCATGGCCTTTTTCATCAAGCTTTCGGAGTGCGCTTTCCCGCGCTCGGCAGCTTCCAAATCACGATCCAGAAGCACCACTGGAATACCGGCCTTGGCCGTCACATAGGCGATGCCAGCACCCATGAAGCCCGCACCCAGAACACCGATTTTTTTAAATTTGGTCGGCTTGATGTCCACTGGCCGCCGCGCGCCTTTGTTTAGTTCCTGCATGGAGACAAAAAGCGAGCGGATCATTGCGCCCGCTTCTTTTGTCTGCAGAACTTGAGTGAAATAGCGTTGCTCGATTTTCAGCGCGAGATCGAACGGCACGAGCAAGCCCTCGTAAACACATTTCAAAATAGCTGCGGCGCCGGGGTAGTTCATGTGCGTTTCGCGACGAAGGATGGCCGAAGCCGCAGGCCAGACATTGGCGCCCGCAGGCGAATAGATCTTGCCACCGGGCAATTTAAAGCCTCGGTCATCCCACGGCTGAACCGGCTTTAGGCCGCCGGCAATCATCTTTTTCGCGGCTTTGATCAGGTCATTAGGTGCAACGACCTCGTGGATCAGGCCCATCGCTTTTGCCCGTTTTGGCTTCAGGTTCTGGCCTGTCGTCATCATCTGCAGGGCGTCTTGCTGATTGATCAGACGTGGCACACGCTGGGTACCGCCCGCACCCGGGAAGATACCAATTTTGACCTCGGGAAGCGCGATCTTCACGGCTTCATGGTCAGCCGCAACGCGACCGTGGCAGGCCAGCGAAAGCTCTGTCGCTCCGCCCATGCACACGCCGTTGATCGCAGAAACCCATGGCTTTCCGGATGTTTCGATCTTGCGGAAAACCTGGCTCATCTTGCCAGCGTTGTCGAAGAGCAGTTGGGTTGCAGCTTCCCGATTGCGCGCTTTCTCGGCTTCATAGGCATCGAACATCGCTTTCAGCATGGTCATGTCCGCGCCGCCGGAAAACGAGTTCTTTTTGCCTGATGTGAACACAACGCCTTTTACCGCGGCGTCGGCAGTGAGCTGATCGCAAATCCCGTCAAGCTCCGTCATCGCCTCAACGGTAAAGACATTCATGGACTTGTCGGGCATGTCCCACGTGACAACCGCAATGCCGTCAGCGTCGGTTTCGATGGTGTAATTTGTGTATGTCATGTGTTCCTCCCAAGCGTGCTTTCAGAACTATCGTGCTCTTACGTCTTCGATAATTTGAGACAGTGATCGTTCGTCATTGCGCGCGATGAAATGGCCGCGCTTGTTAACCGTTAGTCCTGCGGGGTCGCCGTCAAGAACCTCTGCGTTCTGCAATAGCCATGATTTTTCGGCTGGCCCCATTTTTCCAGCGGGAGACATGTACACAAAGACGTTTTGCCCGGTGCTGTCGACCTGCCATTCATTCACCGAGACTTCCGTGGTTTGTAGGCGATAGAGTCTGCCGCTGGGGTGATAGTAACGAAGATCGAAGCCGACCCTGTATATGGTTTTATCATTCAGCCAATCACATTGCCCCGCTGCAGATGCGGCACACGATGCTTGGCCAACCGGCCCACTCAGTCCGGTGCATCCGGTAAGCGTTAAGCCCAAAAAGCCTGCGAGACATGACTTGGCAGCTAAACCCATCGGTGTTTCCTCTTTAAACCCGCTCGATGATCGTTGCCGTGCCCATGCCTGCACCAATGCAGAGCGTAACCAGTGCTGTGTTAAGGTCGCGGCGTTCAAGCTCATCGAGAACGGTGCCAAAGATCATCGCACCGGTGGCACCAAGTGGATGGCCCATGGCGATTGCACCGCCTGCCACGTTGATCTTCGAATGATCGATTTCAAACGCCTGCATGTAACGAAGGACGACCGATGCAAAAGCTTCGTTCAGTTCAAACAAGTCAATGTCAGAAAGCTCCATCTTGGCTTTCTTCAAAAGCTTCTCCGTCACATCGACGGGGCCAGTGAGCATAAGTGTCGGGTCGGAGCCGATATTGGCGAACGCCTTGATTTTGGCACGCGGCGCTTTGCCGATCACCTTTGCGGCCTTCTTGGAGCCGAGCAGGACGCCCGCCGCTCCGTCTACGATGCCCGATGAATTACCGGCGTGGTGAACGTAGTTGATGGCCTCAATTTCCGGGTGACCTGAGATCCCCACCGCTTCAAAACCGCCCATCTGGCCGTGCATCACGAAGGATGGATCGAGGGAACCAAGCGACTGCATATCGGTCTCAGGTCGCATGTGTTCGTCACGATCAAGGATTTTCAGACCGTTTTGGTCTTTGATCTCGATGACAGAATTCTTGAAGTTACCCGCTTCCCAACTTGCTGCCGAGCGCTTCTGGCTCTCAACGGCATACGCGTCACAGTCGTCGCGCGAAAAGCCGTATTTCGTGGCGATCAGATCAGCAGAAACACCCTGAGGCATGAAATACGCTGGGATGTTGACAGATGGGTCCATGTACCAAGCGCCGCCGGACGCGCCCATGCCAACACGGCTCATGCTTTCAACGCCGCCAGCGATTACGATATCATCTGCGCCCTGAGCAATTTTCGCTGCGCCAAAGTTAACTGCGTCGAGGCCGGACGCGCAGAACCGGTTAATTTGCATGCCGGGCGCCTCGGTCGCATAGCCAGCTTCGAAAACGGCAGAACGAGCGATATCGCCGCCTGCTTCATACACTGGATCGAC
>JBCDLI010000079.1:0-6746 GCA_038745535.1 Pseudomonadota bacterium
ACCAAGGCCGACCTCTTTTGGAGTACGCAATTCAGCACTTGCTGTTTTCGGCAGCGTAGCCGGTTTTTTGCAAGGCAACCGAATATAGGTTTCCTTGATACTTCCTTCCGTTAGCGCCGCGATTGCGTTGGAAAACTTCGCGGTTTCGAAATCCACGTCGTCTTCCAACACAAGCGTAGCGCCGTTTACTTCTGATCGAATTACTTCCCATACCGTACGATGACTGAAAAAGCAGGCGATCTCCGTATCCGAGAGAGGGAAAGGATAGCGTGGATCGAAGAGATTACGTATGTACCTTTCGCCCTTCTCGTGTTCAGTCAGCTCCCGGGCATCCACTGCTGGAAATACCTCGAAATCGTAATTTGCGAAAAGTTCTGCCAGCTTCTCCAAATGCGGCTTGCGATCCGTCGCGCGATTGAGATGGATCACGATGACCTTCGAGATGAAGTCTGGAAGTTTGATCGTTCTGGTCATGCGGCCCGCCTGCCCAAGATTTCGCGATAGACACGATTGACTGCCGAAGCCTCATTTTTCAGCGTAAATTTCGACAAAACGTGTTTGCGGATTGCATCATGTTCGAAGCCGTTATTAGCAGTTATTTCAACGCCTTGCCCGATCGCTATTGTCAATCCACTTCCATCGTCGGCAGGAATACAAAAACCATTTACTCCATCATCGATCATGTCTGAGTAGCTCCCTGCATCGCTCGTCACGCACGGCACGCCGCAGGCCATGGCTTCAAGCGGGGTCAGGCCAAAGCCCTCTTGTCGCGACGGCGCAACAAACAAGTCAAACCCCTGATACCAAGGCACGATGTCATCAACTTCGCCAACAAACCGAATGCGGTCAGACAAGGCGGCGTCGGCAATCCGCTGTTCCAGCTTCCGTTTGAAAGCCTCGTTTTCGGACGTCGCGCGGCCCGTGATAATTGCTTCCCACTCAGGGTGATCGGGCAGCAACTTTATCATCGCATCCACGAACAAATCTGTGCCCTTCGAATGCCGGATGCGGCCTGTGCAACCGATAACCCGACGTTCAGGATCAAGCCCCACCGCCCGTTTCGCCGCCGCTTTATCAGCGGGTGGCACAAAGCGCTCTGTGTCTATGCCATGCATGATGACCGTGTGTGGCACATGAAGAAAGGAACCGCTTTTGGTACTTGTCGCGATCACCCCATCCATCCGTCGAATGAGCCATTTCGTAAGCGGTTTGTGGTCCCGCTGCGCCGCCGAAGTGAACACAAGCTTCAGCGGCATGCGCAGCACGGAGCGTAGCGCGATACCCGCGATCATCTCCACATTGCGGCGAGCGTGCCAAATTCGTGCATTTCCGCTTACGGGTCTCTTCCAAAGCCTCCAAAGATCGCGAAAACGCATCTGCGGGAAATGAGCCGGCAACCCCGGACCGAGCGTTGCGATCACCAAGCCTTGACGCTGTTGCTCTGGCACCAATTGAACAATGGTGCTGGTCACGCCGGAAAGGCGCTGCTTGAAGTTTGGTGCAATGGCCTGCAGCCGATCGAAGTCGTTAAAACGCGCCATGGCGCAAACAGATCAAACGAACTTCACGTCGTCGATTTCATAGGTCCGTGATCCGCCCGGTGCTTTCACTTCGACGGAATCCCCGATCGTCTTGCCGATGAGTGCGCGTGCGATGGGGGAGGACAACGAGATTTTGCTCAGCTTAACATCGGCCTCTTGGTCGCCGACGATTTGCCACGTTTTCTCTTCCTCCGTGTCCTCATCGATCAGCGTCACCGTCGCGCCAAAACGAACCGTGTCACCCGACATGTTTGCCACGTTGATCACTTCTGCACGGCCAGTCACGCTTTCCAACTCGGTGATGCGGCCTTCGTTCAGCGCCTGCGCTTCCTTCGCGGCGTGATACTCAGCGTTCTCAGACAAATCACCGTGTGCACGTGCTTCTGCAATTGCATTGATAATACGCGGACGCTCTTCCTGCGAGCGGACGCGCAACTCTTCAATCAACGCGTCATATCCACCCTGTGTCAGCGGTACCTTGTCCATCGGATCGGTCTTTCATGCTTCGCAATTCGCCAAAATAAAACGGCTCCCGCGCGGAAAACGCCAGAACCGTTTGGATTTGATACTTCAGTATGGCTGATTTGGGAAGGGCTTCGACATTCCTTGCTCCTCTGACTATTGAATTCTGAAACATCGGAGACCGCCATGCTGAAATGGATTACGATCATATTCTGCTGCCAATTGGCGGGCGAAACGCTCGTGCGTCTCGGCGCACTGCCGGTGCCGGGACCCGTTGCAGGGATGGTGTTGCTGTTTTGCGGTCTGGCCGCAATCAAGTCTGTCCCAAAAGAACTTGGCACCGTATCAAGCGGTCTTCTTAGTCACCTTTCGCTGCTCTTCGTGCCCGCAGGCACAGGCATAATCGTGCACCTGCCGCTACTGCGTGATGACGCCATTCCAGTCTCCATCGCGCTTGTTTTGTCCACACTGGCAACCGTCGTGGTGACTGGCTGGATGATGCAACTCCTCATGCGCCGCGGCGAACCGCCAACGGAAGCAGGCGACAATGGCTGAACCAACAGAGAACCTGCGCGATATTTGGGTCTATCTGTCCGCGACGCCGTTGCTGCACCTCACGCTGACGTTGATCGCTTACCAGATCGGCGATTTCGCCTATCAAAAGTTCAACCGCAATCCGCTGTTAAATCCGGTCATGATCGCGGTGGCACTGCTCGTCACGATGCTCTGGGCGACGAATACCGACTATACCGATTTCTTCGAAGGCGCCCAGTTCGTTCACTTTCTGCTTGGCCCCGCGACAGTCTGTTTGGCCGTCCCGCTCTATCGTCAGTTTCAAAAGGTGCGCGATAATCTGTTGGCCATTGCTGTCAGCCTCATCAGCGGATCGCTGTTCGCAGCTGTGTCCGCAGTTCTGATTGCTCGAGTGCTCGGCGCATCACAGGATTTGGTTGTTGCGATTGCGCCCAAATCCGTCACCGCGCCCATTGCTATGGGTATCACCGAGCAATTCGGCGGTTTGCCGTCACTCACAGCCGTGCTGGTGATTTTGACTGGAATTATCGGCGCTGCACTTGGCCCCGTCGTGATGAACCTGTTCAGAATTAGGGACTGGGCGGCACGCGGCTTTGCAATGGGCACCGCGTCTCACGGCATCGGAACAGCGCGAGCCTTACAGGTGGATGAAACGGCAGGCGCCTTTGCAGGCATAGCGATGGGCCTCAACGCCATTGCTACCGCGATACTGCTGCCGCTCATCTGGGTTTGGCTGGTGGGGTAAGTAATTACCCCAGCATTTCCTTCACCACGCCCGACGCCTTGCCGAAATCCATTTGGCCCGGATACTTTGATTTGAGTGCAGCCATGCACTTGCCCATGTCGCGAACGCTTGCGGCCGAAGTTTCTCTGATGACGTCCGCGACGGCATCGCGGACAGCGTCATCTGCGAGCGGCTGGGGCAGAAAATCGCGGATAACTTCAATCTCACGGCGCTCCTGATCGGCCAATTCCAACCGGCCGGCATTTTCATAGGTGATCGCGCTTTCTTCGCGTTGCTTGACCATTTTCTGCAAAAGTTCGAGGATTTCTGCGTTGGATAGGGGCGATTTACCGGCCGTGCGTTGGGCAATATCCCGATCCTTCATCGCTGCGCAAACAAGGCGCAAGGTCGATGTCCGGCACTTATCTTGTGATTTCTGAGCGTCGGTGAGTGCGCCCTGAATGGCATCGCGCATCATATTCTCCACTGGGGTGATTTGGTTATGCGAAAATCAAGTGAGTTGTGCTGTGCGTCAAGCACGCATCAGTTGCTTTTGCGCCGCATATAGTGTTTCCACACCCAAACACAATTCACCACTCATGCCGGAAAAGAGACGTGCCATGACGCAAACGCATAGCGCTGCGACAACGCAATCGCCCGAGCCCTGGAGCCAGACGAAACACACCGCGGTGTTAGCGCTGGCCGATGGGACCGTCCTCTATGGCACTGGTCACGGCGCCACAGGAGCAGTCGAGGCCGAAGTCTGCTTCAACACTGCGCTTACTGGCTACCAGGAGATACTCACAGACCCGTCCTACGAAGGCCAGATCGTCACGTTTACGTTCCCACATATCGGCAATGTCGGCGTGAACGAGGATGACATTGAAGATTTGCACCCCGGCAAAAGTGCCGGAGCAGTGGGTGCGATCTTCAAAGCGCCCATCACCACACCCTCTAATTATCGTCAGCAACGCCATCTGAATGAGTGGCTGCAGTTTCGTGGCGTGATCGCGATGAGCAGCGTTGACACCCGCGCATTGACCGCTCACATCCGCGACAATGGTTTGGCAAATGCAGTTATCGCGCACAATCCGAGCGGAGTGTTCGACATTGATGCTCTGGTGGAGCAAGCGCGGAGCTGGGCGGGCGTCGAAGGTGCCGATATGGCGAAAGGGGTTACGTCAGAAGCTGCCAAGCCGTGGTCTGAAAAGCCGTGGGTCTGGGATGAAGGCTTTGGCATGAACGAAGCGGCGGATGTCCACATCGTGGCGCTCGATTTTGGCGTGAAGCGCAACATCCTGCGGCTTCTCTCCGGCCTTGGCGCGAAGGTTACGGTCATGCCTGCCACGACGAGCGCGGAAGATGTTCTCGCAGCAAAACCGGACGGCGTTTTCCTGTCAAACGGCCCTGGCGACCCTGCTGCGACCGGCGAATATGCCGTACCAACGATCAAAGCGCTGATAGAGAGCGGTGTTCCTGTGTTCGGCATTTGTCTTGGACACCAATTGTTGGCGCTGGCTCTCGGCGCGAACACAACCAAAATGCACCAAGGACACCACGGCGCGAACCATCCCGTGAAGGACTTCACGACCGGTAAGGTAGAGATCGTGTCCATGAATCACGGCTTTGCTGTGGATCGCGAAAGCCTGCCTGACGACGTCGAAGAGACGCACGTATCGCTTTTTGACGGCACCAATTGCGGCATCGCCCTCAAAGACAAACCTGTCTTCTCGGTACAGCACCACCCGGAAGCATCGCCCGGCCCGCAGGACAGCCACTACCTCTTCAAGCGGTTTTACGAGATGATCGTCGCTTCAAAGTGACATTCCGCGACATCTTAAACCGCGTCAATCTAATACGTTGGCATGCCGTTTGCGCTTTCCTTTGCGTCCTACTTTTTGGGCCGCGTTTGAAAGGAAAATACCATGTCTTTGATTTCGAAACGACCAAATCGCCGCCAATTGCTTAAAATCGGTGCTGTTTCAGCATCCGCACTGGCGATGCCGACCGTGTTCACCAGCCGCGCACGGGCAATGACACCGGTAACAATGCAGTTCGACTGGAAGTTCAACGTGCAATTCGCAGGATTGTTTGCTGCAAAAGAAGCTGGCCTTTTCGAGCAAGCAGGCATTGATGTTACCTTCCGTGAATGGGAAAACGGCATCAATGTCGTTGATACCGCTGCTGGGAGCGAAAACGTTTTCGCTTGTGCCGAGCAAAATCTGATTATTGCCGCGCAGGCCGAGGGCAAACCCGTCAAGACGCTCGCCACCATGTTTCAAGCGTCGCCCTATGGCTTGATGACGGGACCCGACACACCGCTATCGTCCCTCGAAGATCTCAAAGGAAAGTCCATCGGCGTTCACGTCGACGGCGTGAAAGTCATGGCGCTTGTCATGGGCGTGAACGGTATTGCCGAAGACGAAATCGAGATCGTGGAAATCGACTACGAGGGCAAATTCGACAAAGCGCTGTCCGGAGAACTTTACGCTGTTCAATGCTACACCGTGGACGAACCTGTCGGTGTCGCTGGAACCTATCAGGTGGTGCCTAACGTGTTCCGGCTGAGCGACGCAGGGTTTAGGTCTACCGCCCAAACGATTGTAGCTTCGGATGCAATGATTGAAGCCGAACCGGCGCTCGTAAGCGCATTTTTGAAAGCAACCTTCGATGGATGGCGCATCGCGCTTGCCGACGTCGCTGGTACAGCAGAGCTTGTTTCGACAAAGTACGCGATCCCCGGAAGCAAATATACCGATGTGGCCTATCAGACCGCGTCATTGGAACTCGTGAAAGACTACGTGGCGCTCGGACTGACGCCGGACACGATCGGCCAGATCGACACGGAAGCCTACACACGCGCTGCCGAACTGATGTTGGAGTATGGCATTGTGGAACAATTACCGGAAATCCCAACAACACTCGCCACAGAAATGCTCTGATAGCGTTCGTCTCCGCCAGACATGAGGCGGAGACACTACTCATCGGCTGTATTTTTCGTCCGATAAACACCTCGCTCAACCCTTTCGAACCAGCCGTAATGATTGTCGGCCATAATTTGGCGGGCGCGATCTACACCTGTTGCTTTGGCAACTACTGATGCTTTTGTGGGCCCATTCTCGATCAAGAACGCTCGTATGTTTTCGGCGTCTTGCCGGTAAGCCGTGACAATCGTCGTCTGACGCACCCCGCCGATATTCGGGTCGCCCACGCGCTTTTGAAACTCGCGCAGTAGTGCAGCCGATTTCCGTTTATTCTTCCGCGGCGAATAGGGGACCGGATCGCAGTGCACTTCGGCAAATTCGTCACGCAAACGTACCGTGATAAGGCCCAGCCCTAAACGTCGGCAAAGCTTCGTATTCGATTTCAGCGACTTCCAGAAACCAGCGCCTGTTCCGCGCGGCACGGCGATGTAAACGTGATCGCAAACCGATAATCGCTCCACCGCCTGATGAAACAGTGCGAGCGAAAACTTGGTCTTCATC
>JBCDLI010000080.1:0-6130 GCA_038745535.1 Pseudomonadota bacterium
CGGATCTCTTACGACCTGACGCAGGTAGCGTTCGTCGATCTGCTGATAGGGGACCGCTGGAATATTGAAGCCACTGTCGGTTTTTGCCGCATACATCTCTTCGAAGGATGGGAAGTCGGGTTCTGGGCCAAATGGCAGGCGAGGGGGCTTGGGCTTCGTTCCGTCGGCTTGCTCAGGCTCAGTTGTTACACATCCCGCGAGTGCGGAGGCGGAAATCGCCAGTGCCGATTGGGTCAAAAATCTGCGGGTAATCATTGTGCGTTCCTCTATAGGAACCAATTACAGGCTAAGCGTCCTGTCCAAAAACCGTTTTATGCGGACTCTAGCCGTAAAAGTGCCGGTGTTGTTTTTCTGCACTAAGCTTTCGTGGCGAACGTCATAACGCGCTTAAATCTGACACGACGTTCTCAGGCGCATATTTTGCATATTCATCAGGCGCATTTGATCGATTAACCCAAGTCGTGTGGAAACCAAATTTCGTTGCACCGGCGATGTCCCACCGGTTTGAAGAAAAGAATTGCACCTGCTTTGGTACGATCTCCCAAGTGTCGGTCACCATCCGGTAAGTCGCTGCGCTCGTTTTGAACGTCTTGACCGCATCAACGCAGAAAATCTCATCCAGCAAATCTGCGATCCCAGCACTGTCCACAGCAGTCGTGATCATATCCGGCGACCCATTTGTTAAGATCGCTGTCTTCACTCCCTGCTTTTTGAGAGCTTTGAGCGCGTCAAAAGCGTCGGAATAGATTTTGAGCTCTAAGTAGGCGTCCAACAAAGGCTGTGTCACTGCTTTGTCAAAGGCATCGAAACCGTGTTTGCGAAGCGCAAAATCGAGCGCATCTTTGGTCAATGTCCAAAAGTCGGCATATGACCCCATAAGCGAGCGCACCCATGAGTATTCAAGCTGCTTTGCGCGCCAAGTTTCTGAAACGTCGGCAGCCTTGTCGCCAAGTGCTGAACCACGCTCCTGCACCGCCGAATGAACATCAAAGAGTGTTCCATAGGCGTCAAAAACGAAGACGGACGGCTGTGTGTTTTCCATTGCGATAGCGTGTGGCTGCTCACATGCGGCGTCAAGCTCGAAGAGGTCAAATTTCAACCTCTTGACGTATCAATCACGGATCGTTTGATGACCAAAACGGGAGCCGCGCGCGTGACAGTTAAAAAAGAAACCAGTTCTCAAACGTGGACATTTGTCGATGGCGATTGGCACGAAGGAAATGTGCCGTTGTTTGGAGCGCGAACCCATGCCGTGTGGTTAGGTTCTACAGTCTTTGATGGCGCTCGATGGTTTGAAGGCGTAGCACCAGACCTAGACCTCCACTGCAAGCGTGTGAACCGCTCAGCAGTGGCGCTTGGACTTAAGCCAACGGTCGATGCCGATGAAATGGTGGACCTAACTCATCAGGGGCTGAAACGCTTCGACGGTAACACCGCCGTCTATATCCGTCCGTCCTATTGGGCCGAGGACGGCGGATACATGGCCGTTCCTGCTGACCCAGATTCTACCCGTTTTGCACTCACCCTTTTCGAAAGCCCGATGATTGCGCCACAAGGGTTTTCCGTTGGCTTCTCACCCTTCCGTCGCCCAACGCCGGAAACCATGCCGACCGAGGCGAAAGCTGGGTGCCTTTATCCGCAAAATGGCCGCGCAATTCTCGAAGCGAAGTCACGCGGGTTCGATAATTGCATAACACGCGACATGCTCGGCAACGTCTGCGAAACGGGCACATCAAACATCTTTTTCGTCAAAGACGGGCAGTTGATCACGCCGGCGGCGAACGGCTGTTTCCTGACCGGTATCACGCGCAAGCGCATCATGGGACTTCTCGACCACGCGGGCATGCCGACGATTGAGAAGACGGTGACCATGGACGAACTGATGGACGCCGATGAGATTTTCTCCACCGGTAACCATTCAAAGGTCGTGCCAATCATCCGAATTGAAGACCGCGAACTTCAACCAGGCCCGGTCGCGAAGAAAGCGCGTGATCTCTATTGGGAGTGGGCGAAATCGGCTTGATCGCGCCCCCTACATTATTGCGCTGAAAGCACTTTCTTTTTGGCAGAGCTTGCACCACAGGTGTGAGCGTCTAATTCGATATTAAGAAATCCAACAGCGGGAGACGATCTCATGGCCCTCGAACTGCCACCACTTCCTTATGACTACGACGATCTGGCGCCTTATATGTCGCGTGAGACGTTGGAGTTTCACCACGACAAGCACCACAATGCCTATGTGGGCAAAGGCAACGATCTTCTCGAAGGTACTGCACACGCCGACAAGTCCATCGAGGAAATCTGCGCAGCGGCCTACGCTGAAGGTAATGCCGGGCTCATCAACAATGTTGGCCAGCATTACAACCACATCCACTTCTGGCAGTGGATGAAGAAAGATGGCGGCGGAACAAAACTTCCGGGCGCTCTTCAGTCAGCTATCGATTCCGACCTTGGTGGTTACGACAAATTTCGCGCCGACTTCATCGCCGCTGGCGTTGGCCAGTTCGGTTCAGGCTGGGCGTGGCTGGCCGTCAAGGACGGTAAGGTCGAAATCATGAAGACGCCAAACGGCGAAAATCCGCTGATGCATGGCGCAAAGCCGATCCTCGGCTGCGATGTGTGGGAACACTCCTACTACATCGACTACCGCAATGCGCGTCCAAAGTATCTTGAGGCCTTTATCGATAACCTCATCAACTGGGATCACGTGTTGGAGCTTTACGAAGCCGCAACCTGATTGGTCCTCTGCGACAGTGATCTTTAAGAGCCCGGCCACGCGCCGGGCTTTTTTGTGAACACTGCGTATCAACACCACTGGTTGTCTCTAGGTCTGGACCAGCTATCTTCGGCATTGGATGGAGCTAATTCGGTGATAAAGAGATGAGCCTGACGAACACACGCGAGAGATATGGCCGCGTTGCCCAAGCGTTTCACTGGTCAACGGCAAGCCTTATTTTATTGCTTATACCGCTTGGCGTTTACATGGTTTGGTTGCCCGTGGGCACGAACGAAGAGGTCGCGCAAAAGGTGTGGCTTTACTCGCTGCACAAAACACTTGGCGTTGCGCTTCTTACAATCGCGATCGCGCGGATTGCGTGGGCTGTCGCAAACCCGAAACCAGCACCACTACACCCCGAGCGCGAATGGGAAACCTTCGCTGCTGAAACAGTCCACTGGCTCTTATATGCCGGTATAATCCTCGCGCCGGTGACCGGTTTGGTGCATCATTTCGCAACGACTGGTTTCGCGCCAATCTGGTGGCCGTTTGCTCAGACTGTCTCGTTCATTCCCCAGGATGAAGGTCTGGCTACCCTTTTCAAATATCTCCACTTCGCGGCGGCTGTGATGATTACGGCGTCTGTGATTGCTCACATCGCAGGTGCGCTGAAGCACTCCTTTGTGGATAAAGACAAAACCGTTACACGAATGGTATGCGGACCCGACGAAGTGATCTCGATGCCAATTGCATCAAACCATGGGCGCGGCCAGGGTTTCGCAACAGCATCAATCGCCGGGCTGCTGATCACCGTCGCAGCAGGTGGCGGATACGGCTACGCGACACAACTTGCACAGCGCCCGGAAGCGGTATCTCTGACGGTGTCAATTCCAAGCGCGGAGGAGAATGAGGCGTCGGCCCTGGCAAACTGGCTCGTTGACATGGAACAAAGCACATTGGGCGTAACCGCGACGCAGCTCGGATCACCGGTAACCGGCGCATTCGCCAATTGGCAGGCCGATATTCGCTTTGATCCCGACCAACTCGACCAATCGCGCGTCAGCGTGCAAATCGACACCGGAAGTCTAACGCTCGGAACCGTATCCGGTCAGGCGACGGGAAGCGACTTCCTCGCCGCATCGGAGTTTCCGATCGCAACTTTCGAGGCGGACACTTTCGAAAAGACGTCTGAAACGGAGTTCGTTGCGAGAGGTGAACTAACCATCCGCGATCAGACCGCAGAGTTTGAATTGCCATTTTCGCTCATCATCTCTGATGACAACGCGCAGATGACTTCGACCGTGGAACTCAACCGGATGGATTTCGGTGTTGGAGCGGCAAATTACGGGAGCGAAGACTCGGTTGGCTTCGCCGTTGGTATTGATATCGAACTCAACGCCAATAGGGCAGGTGCCGACACTGCACCGGGGTCTGTGTTGGCCAACTAACCCTGAATCACAAAACGAAAAGGCCGCCGCAAGACTCTGATCTTACGGCGGCTTTTTCTTGTGTCAGGCTGGCGCTTTTAGCTTGAAGCAGCCGCCTCAGCTTCAATCGAAATTCGGATTTCTACCTCGTCGGATACGAACGGTGCGAACTGGCCCATGTCCCAGTCAGAGCGCAAGATCGTAGTCTTTGCGTCAAATCCCGCCCACGGCTTGTTCTGCATTGGATGCTCGCTTGCGCCGTTGAAAGTTGTCTCAAGCACGACCGGCTTGGTCACATTGTTCATCGTCAGGTCACCGGTGATGTTAGCTGTGTTGTCGCCGGTGACTTCGATTTCTGTGGACGTGAAGGTAATTGCTGGCGCAGCGTCCTTGTCGAAGAAATCCGCGGTAAGAAAGTGCGTGTCACGCTGTGGCCAGCCGGTGATGAGTGACTCGGTAGGGATCTCAACATTTACAGAGGCAGCCGTTGGGTTTTCAGGATCGAAATTGATGGTTCCATCGAAGCCTGAGAACCTGCCGTATGTCGTGGAGTAGCCGAGATGATTATAGGAAAAGATGATTTGGCTGTGGCTGGCGTCGAGCTTCCACTTGGTAGCGTTTGATGCCGTGGTGAAACCGCCAGCGAAGAGAAGGCTGGAGGCGGCGAGGGCAGATGTGATGCGCTTGGAAAGTGTCATTGATGGTCTCCGGTTGGGGTGAGTAAAAAACACCCGTCAACTTAGCGAGACCGGTCCGCTTGCCTATTCCAGTTCTTCCGAACGCACCGTTCACTCAAACTGCCTTTTTGAAATCGCCGCTCGTCGCTTTGATCGCAAATGCGTAGTTGAAAGCCACTTCTTCCAGGCGAGAAAAACGGCCCGATGCCCCGCCGTGGCCTGCTCCCATATTGGTTTTCAGCAGGTAGGGCCCACCCTTTGGTGCGACCTCGCGGAGCTTAGCCACCCATTTTGCGGGCTCCCAATAGGTAACGCGTGGGTCAGTGAGGCCACCAATCGCGATGATGGGCGGATAGGGAGCGTCGCTGACATTGTCGTAGGGCGAATACGACGCAATGTATTGGTAGGCCTCCTTGCTTTCGATTGGATTGCCCCATTCCGGCCACTCCGGCGGGGTGAGAGGAAGGGTGTCGTCCAGCATCGTGTTGAGCACATCCACGAAAGGAACTTCGGCCAAGAATCCAGCGAAATGCTCATGCCCCATATTGGCAACTGCACCCATCAACATGCCGCCAGCGCTTCCACCCTGGGCGACCATTCGGTCAGCCGAAGTATATCCCTCTTGAATCAGATGCTCAGCCACAGCGATGAAGTCGCTGAAAGTGTTCTTCTTTTTCTTCGCCTTGCCGTCTTCATACCAGCCATAGCCCTTGTCCATGCCGCCGCGAATATGTGCAATCGCATAGATGAAACCACGGTCCACGAGCGACAAGCAGTTCGTGTTGAAGGACGCTGGAATTGAAATTCCGTAGGAGCCATAGCCGTAAAGGAGACACGGTGACTTGCCATTCAGCTTGGTGCCTTTGCGCATCACGAGCGAAACCGGCACCTCTGCCCCATCGTGTGAGGTGGTTGTTATCCGCCGTGTTTCGTAGTTTTCGATGTTGTGGCCGCTCGGCACTTCCTGCGTTTTCAGGAGCGTCCGCTCGCGGGTCGCCATATTGTAATCAAACACTTGGCCGGGCGTCGTCATGGACGAATATGAAAAGCGGATAACGTCAGTATCGTACTCATACGAACCCTGTAGCCCAAGCGAATAGGCCTCTTCTTCAAACGCGATGGCATGCTCTTCGCCGGTTTCCCGATCTTTGATGACGATGCGGGGCAGCGCGTTTCGACGTTCAAGCCAGACCAGGTGGCGCGCATAAGCCGAGTGGTTGATGATCAGGCGACCGGCCTCATGAGGTATGTACTCCTGCCAATTTGCCTGTTGTGGAGCATCTACGGGCGCCGTCATTATCTTAAAGTCC
>JBCDLI010000081.1:0-6065 GCA_038745535.1 Pseudomonadota bacterium
CCCACGACGATCACGTCGTATTTATGGTCCTCAAACTGGTACGCGCGACCGTTAACGCCCGCAGTGCCTGTCTTGGTAATATCGGGGTCATGGATATTCATGGCGCTATGTCCCAAAACCTAGTTTCAAAATCGCAAAAACCGCCACGGCTCCGACGATGAAAGTGAAGAAAATATTGGCAATCACGAGAGCCAGCTTTAGCCCTTCACCGTGAATGTAGTCTTCAATAACCACCTGCATGCCAAGCTTGGCGTGATACATACCAGATATGATCATTAACAGCAGTATAACTGCGACAAATGGGTTCCCCAACGTTGCCAGCGCTTCTTCGTAGCTCGCGCCTATCATGCTGACGACAATAGCAATGAAGGCAAACATCAATGGAACATTGGCAACAGCAGTTAGCCGCTGCTTCCAGAAGTGATCTGTGCCTTCTTTCGCAGAGCCGAGACCCTGCACGCGCTTGAAAGGTGTCGCTAAGCTCATGCTGATACCAAAAATCTATAACCGAACACGCCACCCCAAAGCAGCGCTGTCAGTGTCACCGAACCCACACCTGTGAGGTAGGCCAGCTTGGTTGACTGCTCTTTTGCAAACAGGTGACCGAGGTCCCAAACAAAGTGCCGAAGTCCGCCGAGCATGTGATGCATCAGCACCCATGTGTAGCCAAACAAAACGACCAACCCGAGCCATGAACTGAAAGCCCACGCCGCGAAGTCATAGTACCGCTCTCCTGACGCAGCAGCGATCAGCCAAACTGCGACCAGGACCGTCCCACCATACAAAGCCACGCCCGTTGCGCGATGCAGCACAGACATGATCATGGTGGGTATGAATTTGTAAATTTGCAGATGCGGCGACAAAGGCCGATTGCTATTCCTAGCTAATGTCACGTCCAACAATGCTCCTATATGCTTTAAATCGCACACTCAATATCGGCGTGCAACTCCACGAATGGCGCACATCGTCGCCGTTTTGTTGCTATTAAGTAGCAAGTGAGTGACACCTTTCGCCCAATCTCAAGAAACTGTTTGGTGCGCTGCAGCATAATTTCTGTCCGATTACAGCACGATACGAGCAGATGCTGGTAACTAACTGATTTTGTCAGGAAATATTTTGGATAAGCTCGGCGTTGAGTTTTTCAGCGACGGCAATCCGTGGGCCGTTTACCTGATGCAAACCAGCTTGCAGTGCGGCCATCTATGACCAGCGCAAAGCCGGTTTTCGCATAGCGGACACGCTGTCCGGGAGGGTCTTGTGGCAGGTCGGTCTCGACGCCACGACTGTCTTGAATTCGCACCATTGAGCCTTCGTTTAGAACCGTTAAACGCACCCCTTCGGTACAGCTCCATGACGATGTGCGCGGCAGCGAAGAGCGACCATCACCCGACCTGAATGAAACGTCGCTTTCGACGCAAGCGGACATACACACGGTGATGCACAAAACGCCAAAGGCGCGTGAGAGGCGTGGTGAACGAATTCGCATTCCGGCGGTTTATTGACGGCACAATCGATTTGCAACGCAGTTGCCAACGGAAATTCCATCAATCACAACAGCCGCATTTCCTAGGGATGAATATAAATGCTGCAGATCGTTTTGATCGTCTTGCCGGTCTTCTTGTTGATCGCAGCCGGATATCTCGCCGTATTGTTGAGATATTTGCCCGTTGCGATTGCCGATGCCTTGAGCGGCTTTGCGATCAAACTCGCGGTGCCGTGCCTCCTTTTCACCGCGATGATCAGGATTAATTTCGCATCTGCATTCTCGTGGCAAATTCTGATCTCCTTCTATGTTGGCGCAGTGGTCTGCTTTGTGTCCGCGATTTTGATTGCACGCACCGTCTTCAAACGTCGCCCTGGTGAAGCTGCTTCCGTGGGTTTCGCAGCCACATTTTCAAATTCGCTGCTGCTTGGTGTCCCAATTGTCGAACGTGCCCACGGCGATGACGCCTTGATGTTTGCGTTCGGTGTGATCGCGGTTCACGCGCCAATCCTTTACACAATCGGCATGGTGACAATGGAAATTATGCGTCGCGATGGGAAAACGTTTACGCAAACTGCGCAGGACGCCGCGAGGTCGATCATTGCAAATCCGCTCATCGTTGGCATCACTTTTGGATTACTGGTCAATGTGAGTGGCATCAACGTGCCGGAGCCTGTCAACGTCCCAATCCAGATGCTGGCGAGCGCGGCTATTCCGGCTGCACTTGTGGGCATGGGCGCGGCTCTCACGCGCTATCAGGTAACAGCTGACCTGCCGGAGATCGGTGTGGTCAGCGCATTTTCTCTGGTCATACACCCAGCCATTGCGTTCTTGTTATCGCATGTGATTTTCGATCTGCCCGAACCGACCGTCTTAGCCATCGTTACAGTGGCCGCTATGCCGCCCGGCGTGAACATCTATGTGTTCGCGGCACTCTATGACCGCGCGGTTGGCTTGGCCGCCTCGGCACTGCTCATCGCCACCGCTCTCGCCATGGTAACGGTGAGCAGCTGGCTTTATATCTTGCAACTGAGCTTCTGATCAGACGTCACGCACGTCTACAAACCGTCCGGCAACTGCTGCGGCTGCTGCCATGGCCGGCGACACAAGATGCGTACGACCCTTAAAGCCCTGACGGCCCTCGAAGTTCCGGTTCGATGTGGACGCGCAGCGTTCTTCAGGGCTCAAGCGGTCATCATTCATCGCCAAACACATGGAACAGCCGGGCTCGCGCCAATCAAACCCGGCGTCCTTGAAGACTTTGTCCAGACCTTCGGCTTCGGCCATGGCTTTCACGACACCAGAGCCCGGCACGATCATAGCATTTACCCGTTCAGCGACCCGCTTTCCGGTGACCACGCCTGCCGCAGCCCGCAAATCCTCGATCCGGCCGTTTGTGCACGAACCAATGAACACGCGGTCAATCTCGATGTCCGTCATCGCCGTGCCGGGCTTTAAGCCCATATATTCCAGTGCCCGCCACTTCGATGCGCGCTTGCTCTCATCTTCTATTTCATCGGGGTTGGGTACAACACCACGGATCGACGTCACGTCTTCGGGCGATGAGCCCCACGACACGATGGGCGGCAGATTGGCTGCATCCAACGTCACACGACGGTCAAAATGCGCGCCGTCATCCGATTTCAGCGTCCGCCAATATTCAACCGCCTGATCCCATGCGTCGCCCTTCGGTGCGCGCGGGCGCCCTTTGATATATTCGAATGTGGTCTCATCCGGCGCGATCATGCCAGCGCGGGCACCCGCCTCAATGCTCATATTGCAGACCGTCATACGGCCTTCCATCGAAAGCGACCGAATAGCACTTCCGGCATATTCGATCACATGGCCCGTGCCACCTCCAGTTCCGATTTCACCGATGATCGACAGAATAATGTCTTTTGCCGTAACGCCAGGTGGAACCTCACCATCCACCTCGACGAGCATATTTTTCGCTTTGTTCTGAATCAGCGTTTGGGTCGCGAGCACATGCTCGACCTCTGATGTACCAATGCCGTGGGCAAGTGCGCCGAATGCACCGTGGGTCGATGTGTGACTGTCACCACAGACAATGGTGAGGCCAGGAAGCGTAAAACCCTGCTCCGGGCCGACAATGTGGACGATGCCCTGCCGGATATCGACTTGCGAGAAATACTCAATGCCGAACTCTTCGGTGTTACGCTCCAGCGTTTCGACCTGAATGCGGCTCTCTTCGTTTTTGATCCCGAGGTGACGATCAGGTGACGTCGGCACATTATGGTCGACCACCGCAAGGGTCCGCTCCGGTGAACGAACAGGGCGTCCCGCAACGCGCAAGCCTTCGAACGCCTGAGCGCTCGTCACCTCATGCACGAGGTGACGGTCGATATAGATCAGGCTCGAGCCATTCGCGTCGGTTTCGACGACATGGTCATCCCAGAGCTTATCATACAATGTGCGCGCGTCAGACATGGAAAGGCGCCACCAGGCTCAATCGTTACATTTCGATAAGCGCTATATAGTCAATTCGTTGCCGAGTTGAAAATCAGCGAAAATCTGCTGCGGCAAGATGTGACCTAAGCGCAGCAGAAGCCGCCGCCGACAGATCAGTAATAATGCCCGTGGCGGTAATCCCAGCTGATGAAATGATTGCTGAGTTCCGACATGATCTCATCACAGGCAAGGCCCTTACGGATAAGTACCGGGCCCGGCGACACGTCGCGGTTATTATTTTGAAGCGGCACAAGCTTACCGTCAGCATCGACCATGGACACCATCACGCCCTGCTCGTAGCGGCTTCTTTCGTCCGCGTTGGGCTGGATAGAAGCAACATAGTCGTTCGCACCGACGATCAGATCAACCTCGTTTTCGATGCGGTCACCAATGCCTTCAACAAGACCGCGATTGCCCTTGCCTGACGGATTCGCCGAACTCGCAAACACGAGCTTTTTGTGCTTTTCCCAAAGCTCACGGGCGACAAGCTCCGAGGGCACACCAAATTTAATGACGAAGCAGGATGTACCGCGCCCGTCCATCATAAGTTCGCTACTGCCATCGTCTGGAATGTAAGCCTTACCGGATTCCTGCCACGGCAGAATGCAGCCCAGCAGAATATCTTGGTCCCAATGGGCTTGGTAAAACGCGTCGATCTCCGCGTTCATCTCCGCTAACTCGCGAAGCTGCTCCATGGAACCGCACAGAACCACGCCAGGTTTGTTGCGCTTACGCTCCTTGGCCTGAAACTTCCGTTCAAGACCCGCAGCATCCGACGTCATGATGATGTAGCCGACCTTTGTGGGGCTAACGATCGCGCCGCCGTCACCACTTAGAATCTCCATGGATTCAGGCTGAACCGCACCATTCCACTCAATACGCTTTCCCGTCGACATCTATGCTTACCATCCCGTCATCAAAACCTGACGGCGCATAACGACCGGCTCGATACCGCGTCAAGTAAACGCTGGGATGATGCGTTATCGATTCAGCAACAAAACGTGGTTAATGAATTCCTGCGTGCTTATCAGGGCACACATAACGAGATTGTTATTCCAGTTCACTTCCCGATCTTGAACCTTTCGCGTTGGTAGTGAATTGCGAATGCTGCAGGGACATTTGCGCTAAAACTCAAACGGACGAATTCTCGCCATGAAAAATGAAATGATCAGCCGACGACGCCTGTTGGAATTGGGTTTGGTCTCCACCGCCGGAGCGATGCTCGCAGGCTGCACGACCCCCACAACGGCGCCAGCACCACGAGTTGTTCCGACGCCATCACCTGCACCGTTGTCCAACATCAATTGGGCGCAAGCCTATTCCGGGAGAAACGACGCGGGCTACGCGCTGCCTGCAATCCCATTTGACAAGGTGCCCGAACGGTTCCGCCGACAAGAAGTTCGAAACACCACAGGCGAAGGCGCCGGAAAGCTGATCGTCCAGACAGGAGATCACTTCCTCTACTACACGCTGCCCCGCGGACGCGCGATGCGCTATGGCGTCGGCTTGGGTCGCGAAGGCTTTGAATGGTCCGGTCGCGGCGAAGTAAAACGCAAGGCCGAATGGCCCCGGTGGCATCCACCAGCCGAAATGATCGACCGTGAGCCGGAACTGGAAGAGTTCCGCACAACATACAACGCCGCCACAGATACGTGGGAAGGCGGAATGGACCCGGGCCTCACGAACCCGCTCGGTGCCCGCGCACTTTACATATATCAAGACGGTGTCGACACGCTTTATCGCCTACACGGCTCACCGGAATGGTGGTCCATCGGCAAGTCCGTATCATCGGGTTGCGTTCGTTTGATGAACCAGGACATCATCGATCTCCACAGTCGTGTACCTTCTGGAACGGAAATCATTGTCCGCTAACGACTACGCATGCCCGACCGTAGGTCTGCATGACCATCTATGAAGCAGCGGCTCTTGCAGCCGCTTTTGCTTGGGCGTTCACCGGCATAATATCAGCAGACCCCTCAAAAGCGCTCGGTGCACTTGCATTCAGCCGGTGGCGCATGACGATGGTGTTCCTCATGCTGGCCGCATGGACAACGGTATTTGGCGGCTGGAAAACGCTGAACGCCGATTGGACACTAGCGCTGGCGCTTTCCGG
>JBCDLI010000082.1:0-6033 GCA_038745535.1 Pseudomonadota bacterium
AACGGCGTTCAAATCGGCGGCGCAAGAAGATCGCCAGTGAATTCATTGCTAGCAGGAATATCAGAAGGACAATAATTCCACCCCACGCTTTTTCGTAAAATCCAAATTCGGCGCGTGATGCCCACGTGTAAATTTGCGCGGGCATGGCTGAGTTTGGATCGGTGAAGCCGGCGACAATGCCATCGGGATAGCCGCGCGCGACGAAACCAACCATTCCGATAAGCAGCAATGGTGCAGTTTCACCAAGAGCCTGTGCAAGGCCGATGATTGTCCCGGTCAAAATTCCAGGTGCCGCGAGTGGCAACACGTGATGGAATACAGCCTGCATTTTTGAAGCGCCGACGCCAAGCGCAGCAGCTCTGATTGATGGAGGTACCGCCTTTAGTGATGCGCGCGTCGAGATGATGATCGTCGGTAGCGTCATCAGCGTCAGCACAAGACCGCCCACAATGGGAGCAGATTGCGGCAGGTGCATAAACTGGATGAATACCGCGAGACCGAGAATGCCGAACACGATGGAAGGAACCGCGGCGAGGTTAGAAATATTGACCTCAATGAGATCGGTAAACCAGTTCTTTGGCGCAAACTCTTCAAGATAGATTGAGGCTGCAACGCCGATCGGTAGTGAGAGCACCAACACCACAAGCATCATGAAGAATGAGCCGACGGCAGATGCGCCAATGCCGGCGCCTCCGGGATTATCCACGCCGCTGTCTGCACCGGTTAGGAAATTCCAGTTAAATGCCGTGCGGATAACGCCCGCATCACGCATCACATCAACGAGGTCAAGGTCGGTGGCCTGCAGGAACCGACTGTCCACCATGTTGTCACGCGTAAGCCGGCCTTTGAAATACCCGTCCACGCGGGATGATGCCGGAAGCTCAAATGAGACAGACTGTCCAACGAGCGACGGGTCTGACCGGTACTGATCGCGAATGATGCCGCCGGTCTTGCCGAGAATTCTCTCGATTGCGCCGGTATCAAATTCAATCTCAGCGCCGCCTTCCGCCATCTTCTGAGACAAGGCTTCATTCAGCAGTGCTTCGTAGGCGCGTGTCTTAAGGACTTGGCTTTCAGCGTCGTCGAACTGTTCCTGAGAGATTGTGAAGTCAATATCGACAATCGTGTGCGTGAACGCGGGAATGCCAGAGCGAATAATGGACGTCGCGAGCACCACAAGAAACAGCACGCCAATGGACATTGCGATAATGCCGTACCAGCGGAAACGCGTTTCGGCTGCGTTGCGGCGCTTTGTGCGCTTTGAAATCTCGGTTTCTAAATTGCCGGACGCGTTTGTGAGCCCGGCGTCGAATGACGTGTCAGCCATTATTCATACTGCTCCCGGTATTTGCGGACGATGTAGAGCGCGATAACGTTGAGCCCGAGCGTCATCACAAACAAGGTGATGCCGAGGGCAAAGGCGACAAGCGCTTCGGGCGAAGCAAAGTCACTGTCACCTGTTAGCTGCGATACAATCTTTGCGGTGACGGTCGTCATAGCTTCGAACGGATTGAGGCTTAGGCGTGCTGCTGCCCCAGCGCCGAGGACCACGATCATCGTTTCGCCGATGGCGCGAGAGGCCGCGAGAAGAATAGCACCCACAATGCCAGGCAATGCGGCCGGCAAGATGACCTGCTTTATCGTTTCAGATTTTGTTGCGCCGAGACCGTAGGAACCGTTTCGCAGAGCTTGAGGCACGGCATTGATAATGTCGTCTGATAGCGAGCTTACAAACGGGATGAGCATGATGCCCATGACCAATCCTGCCGTCATGACAGCGCGTCCGCCGCCCTGCCAGTCAACGCCGAGCGGGCCGCCGTCGCCAAAAATGCTGACGAGAAACGGTCCGACTGTGAGAAGTGCAAACAGCCCGTAAACGATGGTGGGGATGCCGGCGAGCACCTCCAAAAGCGGCTTCACAACGGCACGTACGCGTGGCGATGCATATTCAGACAAGTAGATCGCTGAGAACAAACCGATGGGGACAGCAACCGCCAGCGCGACAAGCGAAATGTAGAATGTGCCCCACAAGAGCGGCACAACGCCGAGCTCCGACGCACCACCACGACCCGAAAAGCTCGGCGCCCATTCGGTGCCGAAGAAGAAATCCCAAGCGGGGTAAAGCCGGAAGAATTCGAGAGTATTGAAGACCAGCGAAAAGACAATCCCGACCGTCGTTAAAATAGCGATGGAGGCGGCAGCAACGAGCAATGCGCGCACTCCCTTCTCGACGACGTTTCGCGCACGAAAGCGCCCATGAATTTCACGCCAGCCCCAAAACGCGCCTGCCAAGGCGACCACCAGTGCGACGACGGTCATCAACAGCGAGCCGGTTGCGTTCATGGTGCGATAGGATTGGGCTGCGCGGATCACAGGCTGGGTGAGTTGGGATGTAACTATAGCACCAGCAGACCGAAGCCGCTCGGTTACATCTGTGAAGTCTGCGCGAGCGTTACGGGCAAACTCCTCGGTCATCGCTCCGTTTTCCACCGCTTGGTCGAGACCTTCCGCTGTGCGTCGCACTTCAGCGAGCACCAGACCACGGGTCGAACCTTCTGCAATGGAGGCCTCGGGGATGAGCGAGGACACTTGGTTTCCAACCACGATGGGCTGGGCGATTAGCCACGCAACGAGGAGAAAGAAAGTAGGGACAGCCGCTTTCATCGCGACGTTTGTACCGTAGTAAGACGGCAAGGAATGCAGTTCCTTCTGATCTCCGCCAACCGCAGCCAGCGCTTTTGATCGACCGAGAAAGTAACCTATCGCCGCAATTGATGCGATGATGGCCAAAAGCCAAGGAAGCGGCATCGAAAACTCCCGTCGAAAATCAGAAAGAGGTAAAAGGAAACGGGGTAGCTATCGCCACCCCGCCTACCAAAATTTTGATCAGTTCATGACCTGACCGGCAGCAACAGCAGCTTGTGTCGCTGCAAGTTCAGGGTCAGAAACGAGACCGTAGTTTGCGAGCGGGCTATCAGCACCAGCCATTTCGTCGGAAACGAAGAATGAAGCGTATTCCTGAAGACCTGGGATCACTCCGATGTGCGCCTTCTTGATGTAGAAGAACAGCGGACGAGAAACGGGGTACTCACCGGACGCGATCGTTTCCGTTGATGGAGCCACGCCACCCATGGTGGCAACTTTCAGCTTGTCGGTGTTGTTCTCGTAGAATGCGAGACCGAACACGCCGATTGCGTTCTCGTTTGCATCGATTGAAGCAAGTGTTTCTGTGTAGTCGCCGTCAATGTCGACTGAACGACCGTCGGTACGAACTTCAAGACATGCATCTTCTGCATCGTCTTCGCTCATGCCAGCAGCCATCATGGCTTCCATTGCACCAGTTGCTTCACAGCCAGCTGCGATAACCTTTTCCTCAAACACTTCACGTGTGCCGTGCTTTGTGCCCGGAATGAACGCAAGGATTTCAGCTTCTGGAAGATCAGAATTGAAATCGGACCACATGGTGTGTGGGTTGTCTACGAGTTCGCCGTTGACCATAACCTTTGGCGCGAGCGCGTTGAACATGTCGGATGGTGAGAAAGCAGTGAACGCAGGACCATCGATTTGCGAGGCAAAGACGATGCCGTCGTAACCAATGCGTACTTCGATGATGTCGGTAACGCCGTTTTCGGCACATGCTTCGACTTCGCTTTCACGAATTGCGCGGGATGCGTTTGCAACGTCGATTGTGTTAACGCCAACGCCTTCGCAGAAACGCTTGAGACCGGACGACGAACCGCCGGACTCAACCACTGGTGTTGGGAAATCGGTGTTGTCGCCAAAAGCTTCTGCAACGATTGAAGCGTATGGCAGTACAGTGGATGAACCAGCGACCTGTACCTGATCACGTGCATGCGCAACAGTGGTGAGCGCAGTCGCGCTAACAGCAGCGACAAGCGCTAATTTCAAAGATTTCATGGGATACTCCCGGAGAGATTTAGTATTGAAGACGTGACCCCTGTCGCGCCCTGAGCACCGCCTAACGGTCACGTGTGAGAGGTTTATGACAGTGACATAACGCTTTTATGACAGGTCAAGCTTCTGTTTTTTGTACTTTTTCTGACATTTCCGGAATAAGCGGAAGCGTGATTGTAAAAGTCGATCCGAAACCGAGCTTACTCGTGATGGTCATGTCGCCGTCGTGGCGCCAAAGAATGTGCTTCACAATCGCCAATCCCAGGCCCGTTCCCTGCAATTCACGGCTTGTTTGAACATCAACGCGGTAAAACCGCTCGGTCAGACGCGGAATATGCTCGGGTTTAATACCTTCACCGTCGTCTTTAACCGAAACACGAACGCACATGCGGCCGTATTCTTTGACATCGGGCTCAATCAGCACATCAACCTGCCCGTCTTTCCGGCCGTACTTGATGCCGTTTTCAATGAGGTTCTCAAAGACTTGAATGAGTTCATCGGAGTCCCCGCTAACGCGAAGCGATGCGCTGAGAAGTTGCTCGTCGTCGAAATTAAGTGTGACACCACGTTTTTGAGCTGTCGGGTTTAACGCGCTGCGAACGTGGAAGAGGACGTCGGCAAGATTGACCGGCCCAAAACTTGAGCGGCCGGATGCCGTTTCCATGCGGCTAAGCGAAAGCAAATCCGATATCAGCCGATCCATGCGGTCTGCCTGCTCGAGCATGATCGCAATAAAGCGCTCACGTGCCTCGGGATCATTTCGGGCTGCACCGGACAACGTCTCCAGATAGCCCTTGAGTGAAGTCAGCGGCGTTCGAAGCTCGTGGCTGGCATTGCCAACGAAGTCCGAGCGCATCTTCTCAAGACGCCTTGCTTCGCTCAAGTCACGGAAATGCATCATGCAAAGCGCATCTGAGCCAACCGGAACCACGCTAACAGAGAACCGATTTTCCTGACCGGCGCTGCGCGATGAGAACTCGATCTTTGAAGGCTTGCGAAATGTAATGCCGTTACGGACCGCGTTTTGCACTTCCGGTGCGCGAAACTTCACCAGTGCGGATGTATCTGCTGTCGTGTTCGGAAATGTGGCTGCAAAAGATGCATTGAAGTGAAGAATGGCCGCCGTGCCGTCGATTAACACAGCAGGCTCCGGTAACGTATCGATCACGAGCCCGAAGTCCTCGGTGATTTGATCGGTCCGGGGCAGTTCAGACGAACCGGGAATAATGTCGGTGGACGGCGCCGGGATTGGGTCGGCCTGCGTTTCAACGTCACTGGTTCCACCGACCAGCAACGAAGCCGCGAGCACAAGTGCGTAAGCGACAAATGCCGCGCTCAACGTCATTTGTCCGCTGAACCAGAGCCCCGCGACCGTGATAAAGCACACGACCAAAACGCCCCACTTACCCGACAGCCGGGTCGCAAGACTTAAAGCCTGCTGGTCTGCCGATTTCACGTCGGATTTGTCTTCGTTTGTAATGGACATCGCAGCTTTCTTATAGAATCATCAGCGGCAGGTCGATCTGTTCGATCCCCATCACTGCTGACCGAAAACGACACTGAGATGACAAAACCAAGCGAAACGGAAGACGCGCTCGAGTTGGATATGAATGGCACAAGCCGCCGCTTCGATATCGACGATCCAGCGCTGCCCGATTGGGTTGAAGACAACGTGCTCTCAGCAGGTGACTATCCCTACCCAAAGAAGATGAAGCGCGGTGATTACGAAGACCGCCTCGAAGCGCTTCAAATTGAACTCGTTGAACTGCAAGAGCACCTACAGGCCACGGGCGAGCGTGTTATCATCGTATTTGAAGGACGCGATGCAGCTGGCAAGGGTGGGACGATCAAGCGGCTGACTGCCTACCTAAATCCGCGATCTACGCGGGTTGTTGCTCTTCCTAAACCATCCGATCGTGAGCGCGGAGAGTGGTATTATCAGCGATACGTGAAGCACTTCCCGACCGACGGCGAGATGGTCATCTTTGATCGGTCCTGGTATAATCGCGGCGGCGTTGAGCCAGTGATGGGTTTCTGCACTCCGGAACAACACCAGCGCTTTTTATCCGAAACACCCGACTTCGAGCGGATTATCGCTCGCGAGGGCATCCACTTCTT
>JBCDLI010000083.1:0-6014 GCA_038745535.1 Pseudomonadota bacterium
CGGAATGGACCCGGGCCTCACCAACCCGCTCGGTGCCCGCGCACTTTACATATATCAAGACGGTGTCGACACGCTCTATCGCCTACACGGCTCACCGGAATGGTGGTCCATCGGCAAGTCCGTGTCATCGGGTTGCGTTCGATTGATGAACCAAGACATCATCGATCTTCACAGTCGTGTACCTTCTGGAACGGAAATCATTGTCCGCTAACGACGACGCATGCCTGACCGTGTGTCTACATGACCATCTATGAAGCAGCGGCTCTTGCGGCCGCTTTTGCTTGGGCGTTCACCGGCATAATATCAGCAGACCCCTCAAAAGCGCTCGGTGCATTGGCTTTCAGCCGGTGGCGCATGACGATGGTGTTCCTCATGCTGGCCGCATGGACAACGCTTTTTGGCGGCTGGAATACGCTGAACGCCGATTGGACCCTCGCGCTCGCACTTTCCGGTTTCATTGGCATCTTCATCGGCGACGTTGCGCTGTTCCAGACAATGAACCGCCTCGGACCGCGGCGAACCGCCGTCATATTCTCCCTGAACGCGCCAATTTCAGTTGTCCTTGCATGGATGTTTCTCAACGAAACACTCTCCTTGAGCGCAATGGCGGGCATCGCGATCATCTTCGGCGGCGTGACCCTTGCCATCATCTACGGAAAGCGCCGCGAGCAAGTCCATCGCTGGGAAAAAATAGACGGGCCCTTGTGGGCGGGAATTTCATTGGGCTTCGTGGCAGCCCTCGGCCAAGCGCTAGGCGCTTTAATCGTTCGTCCGGTCATGGAAGCAGGCGCAGACCCGGTTGCAGCTTCTGCAGTGCGCGTCGGGATTTCCGCGCTCGCACTGATCGTCGCGGGAGCTTTGCCAATTGATGCCGTGCGTCAGAAAACGGCGATGACCCTATCCATGTTCTGGCGCGTGGCTCTCTCCGGTTTTCTTGCGATGGGCCTTGGCATGACGCTCATTCTCTTCGCGCTATCCGGCGGTAAAGTCGGCATTGTCACCACTTTGTCAGCCACAACGCCTGTGATGGTTTTGCCGATTTTGTGGTGGCGAACGAAAGAGATGCCAGCCGCAGGAGCGTGGGTTGGGGCGGTTCTGGTGGTCGTGGGTTCAGCCTTCATTTTCATGCGCTGACCAGCCTAAAAACAAAAATGGCGAGCCAAGGCCCGCCACTTCAAATTCAATCTGAGAAACGTAAGCTTAATCAGCCTTCGCTTCGGTATTTGCGGCCTCTGCGGCTTCTGCTGCTTCCTTAGCAGCCTGTTCTGCGGCAAGCGCCTGTGCTGCAGCCTGCTTTTCGGCTTCGATGGCCGCCTTTTCGTCAGCCAGAGCCTGACGCGTAAGGTCGTTCAAGCGTTTCGCGCGAACGCCAGTGTTCTCCGCAATACGCGCTTTCTTACCGCGCAAGTTGCGCATGTAATAAAGCTTAGCGCGGCGCACCTTACCGCGACGCACGACGGTAACTTCCTCAACCAGAGGCGAGTACATCGGGAACACACGTTCCACGCCTTCACCATAGGAGATTTTGCGCACTGTGAAATTTTCGTGGAGACCGGCACCGGAGCGCGCAATGCAAACGCCTTCATAGGCCTGCAAACGGGTGCGCTTACCTTCGGTGACGCGGACCTGAACGCGCAGCGTATCGCCCGGTGAAAAATCCGGGAATGTGCGCTTTTCACTGATTTTTGCGACCTGCTCGGCCTCAAGCTGACGGATGATGTCCATCTGAAATATCCTTCTCATGTTCTTTTGAACCGCCAGAGCGCTCACGAAGGCCGGAAGCTTAAGCCGCCTGACCCGGTCTCAAATACCAGAGCGATAATCATGCTCGTAATTGCTGATTGCGCGGCTTTTCCATCCGCTGCGCGGGCGCGATACATGAAAGTGTGCGGGATGTCACCTGCCGGCGATCACTTTTTGGTCTCTACAGTCGCTTCGAAATTCAGATGTCCCGCAACTCTAGCCTTCGCACCATCTTTGGGATGGGACTGCCCATCCATCACCGGCACGGTTTCGAAATCAAATGGGCTCTTGTCGTCAATACAGGCAACGTTGATTCCGTATTCATGCGGCTTGGACCGCCGCTTGTGATGGGTGTAAATTCCACAGACCGAGCAAAAATAATGCTCGGCCTGTTTGGTGTTGAATTGATAAAGCGAAAGAAGTTCGCCGCCCTTCAAGATCGTAAACTCCGACACATTTGCGCTCACCGCAATTGCACCGCGCATTCGGCAAATCGAACAGTCACAGCGGCGAGCCGTCTCGTATCCGTCAACGAGATCGGCTTCAAACTTAACGCCACCGCAGTGACAAGACCCGCGGACATGAAGCTTTTTGCTCACGATGCCGTCCTAGAAGTGTGGTGAAGCAAATCAGGCCGCCGCTCTGCGGTCAGTTTTTGGGACTGTTCGTGCCGCCATTCTTCCACCTTCGCGTGATTGCCGGATGTCAGCACCTCTGGGATTTCGCGCCCTTCCCAGATCGCAGGCCGCGTGTAATGCGGATGTTCCAAATACCCGTTCTCAAAGCTTTCGTGCGTCCCGCTTGAGGCATTCCCCATGACACCCGGCAGCAAGCGAATAACGGCATCCAGCATCACCTGCGCCGCAACCTCGCCGCCCGACAAAACATAGTCGCCGATAGAAACCTCTATCAAATTGCGCGCTTCGATCACGCGCTCATCCACCCCTTCGAACCGACCGCACACGATCACAGCGCCCGGACCCTCAGCCAAATCGCGAACCATCTTCTGGTCGAGCGGCTTACCACGCGGGCTCATCAAAAGGCGCGAGCGTTGATCTTCCTTAGGCGACACATGATCAATCGCGTGGGCAAGAATATCTGCACGGAGCACCATGCCCGCACCGCCCCCCGCAGGCGTGTCATCGACCGAGCGATGCTTATCGGTCGCGAAGTCGCGAATTTGGGTGACGTTAATGGTCCAATCGCCTCGCTTGAGAGCTTTGCCCGCGAGCGCCTTGCCAAGCGTACCTGGAAACATGTCGGGATAAAGTGTGAGTACGTCGGCGCGGAAAGCCATCAGTCGTCAGCCTCTTCCCGCGCCAGAATTTCTCCTGGACGGACAAAGACGAGGTTTCGATTTTCGACGTCAATATCTGGGAACGTCTGTACGTCAAACGCAAAAAGTTCGCGCTTTCCCGTCTCATCGAACTTGATTTCGATGATGTCGCCGGCGCCGAAGTTCTCCACCGCTGACACGTCGCCAAGACGTTCGTTTTTAGAAGAAACGCATGCCATTCCAATCAGATCAGTGATGAAAAACTCATCTTCATCCAGTTCACCGTCGGGTAGCCGTGACCGCTCGACAAAAAGCTCAGTGCCATTGAGCGCTTCCGCCTTTGCTCGCGACGTGACCTGCTTAAACCGAACGACCACGACGGTTTTCGCGGGCTGCACTCTCAACACGTCAAATGGATTACCCTCTGCGTCCTGAAGGGGCCCGTAATCGCCGATCGCCAGCGGGTCATCGGTAAATGCCTTTACCCGCAAATCACCGCGCACGCCGTGCGGCGCGCCGATTTTGCCCATCAATACCAGGTCATCAGATTTCATGGCCGCGATGTGCCAAGAAACCGGACGGTAAGCAATCATCAAGGCATCTCAGCAATTGTGATGTTGATGACCGACATGACGATGATCACCTCACACGAACTGCTTGAGCAAAGGAAATGCTGGCTCACCGAGCTGCAAAATATCCGGCGCTTGTCGCCGAAAACCGTAGAAGCCTACGAACGCGACAGCCGTCAGTTTCTGGCATTCATGTCCGACCACTTCGGTAAGAAACTCGAGATTGGCGATGTTGAAGATCTAAGCGCGATTGATCTCCGCGCGTTTCTCGCGTGGCGTCGGTCCAGCGACCGAAGTGCTCGTACCCTCGGGCGCAATTTCGCCGGCGTCCGCTCATTTTTGAACTTTCTAGAGCGGGAGGGGCTCGCAAACGCGACTGCCGCCAATGCGCTCGGAACGCCGAAACAGCCAAAATCTCTACCGAAGCCACTGACTGCGGTTGATGCAACTTTCCTCGCCGACCCTACGGCGCATCTGCACGAAGAAAGCTGGGTTAATGCACGCAACGCTGCGATCATGGCGCTTTTGTACGGATGCGGGTTGCGGATTGGAGAGGCACTTTCACTTCGAGGCGCAGACCTTCGCAACAAAAACGAGAAAACACTTCGCATTGAGGGCAAGGGCGGAAAGATCCGGCTGTTGCCAATTCTGCCGGTGGTTCATGAGGCGCTGAATGCATACCGCGCACAATGCCCGTTCCATCTTAAAAATGATGGCCCTTTGTTTGTCGGGATACGGGGTAAAAGGCTTCAAGCCGCAGTCCTGCAGCGAGATATGCGGCGGATGCGGTCGGCCTTAAATTTACCCGATACCGCGACGCCCCATGCGATGCGTCACTCCTTTGCAACACACCTTTTGGGAAATGGCGGCGATCTACGCACGATCCAGGAGCTGCTCGGCCACGCCAGCCTTTCTACAACGCAGATTTACACCAGCGTTGATGCCGCGCGCCTTCTGGAAAGCTACCAAGCGGCCCACCCGCGAGCGAATTGACGCGATCTGGTTTACTGAAAATGCGCTTTTGCGGTGTAAAATCCGCGCATGATCAAAAACATCTACTCCGCCCCATCGCCATCGAATTCTCTCGTTGAAGTGCTGGAACGCAATACGTTAGCGTTTCTCGGCGCGTTGCATACCGCTTTCCTAATTAGCTTTCTTGTCGCTGCCGCGCTCGGGGCGTCTACCCTTGGTGCGAGTGCGCAAGACATCGCACGGTGCGAGGGCATCAACCTTTGGGAAGACTTGCAAAAGAGAGACGCTGCAGCCGCTGCACTCATCAAATCGCAGGCAGACGAAACGGTTTACGGCAATGCGCGGCTGTTCAAGCTCGAAAAGGATGGCGTTGCGCCATCATACCTTTTTGGCACGATGCATCTGACAGACCCGCGCGTCACAAACCTGACACCGGCTGCAGCAGATGCCATTTACGCAACCCAGACTGTCGCGATTGAAACCACGGACATCTTGGATGAGGCGGCAGTTCAGGCAAAGCTTCTGTCACAGCCGGAACTTTCCATGTTTATCGACGGCACACGGTTGAGCGACTTCATGGATGATGAACAGCGCCAGATCGTGGAAGACGGCCTCGCTGAACGCGGCATGCGGTTAGCGCTCGTGGACCGGATGAAGCCCTGGCTGATCAGCGGCATGCTTGCCCTTCCTGCGTGCGAGAATGAGCGTAAGGCCAGTGGGTCACAGGTGCTGGACGCGCAGATTGCAGTCCTTGCGCAAAACACTGGTAAAGAACTCGTCGGCCTCGAAACCCTTGAAGAACAGCTTGGTGCGATGGCGTCGCTGCCCATGGAACAGCACATCGACGGTCTAGTCGAGACACTGCAGATGGGTGATCAAATAAACGATGCGCTTGAAACGATGATCCAGCTTTATCTGGCCGGTGACATCTCAACCATATGGCCTGTACTTCGTCACCTCGCTTTGGAGATGAGCGGCGAGGAAGTTCAGCCCGATGAGAACCATCGGCGGTTTGAAGAAGTGCTGATTGATGCGCGCAACAAAACTATGTTTGACCGTTCACTCGCGCTTTTAGAACAAGGCGGTGCCTTCATCGCGGTGGGTGCGCTTCATCTTCCCGGCGAGCTGGGACTTGCCAAACTGTTCGCCGAAGCAGGCTTTAAGATCACCGCAATCGAATAGGACCTCGATAACGTCAAATTGACGCGGCGAGAGGCCAGCACTGGTCAAATCTGAATTTCGGGGTACGCTTTCTCGCCTGGCAGACAACTGTCGGAAAAGAGAAACGCCAAAGGAGCCTTTCCCATGCGCATGACAACTTTGACCCTGGCAGCCGCTTTTGCTGTCAGCGCATCAGCCGCCTCTGCTTGTGGTTGGAGCAGTGCCAAGCAAACGGTTGCCGAAGCACCAGCGAATATGACCAAGATGACACACAAAATGGAAGTGGCGAAAGC
>JBCDLI010000084.1:0-6003 GCA_038745535.1 Pseudomonadota bacterium
GCCGATGGTGCCAGCTGAAGAGATCATCGATACGCCCATGGATTTCGATTCCCTGCGCGCGCTGCAATCCGGCCTCGGCACTGCAGCTGTCATCGTGATGGATAGGTCGACAGATGTCGTCAAAGCCATCGCGCGGCTGGCTTACTTCTACAAGCATGAGAGCTGCGGGCAGTGCACGCCATGCCGTGAGGGCACCGGCTGGATGTGGCGTGTCATGGAGCGCATGGTGACTGGCAATGCCCAGAAGCGTGAAATCGACATGTTGCTTGAAGTGACCAAACAGGTCGAAGGCCACACCATTTGCGCGCTTGGCGATGCTGCTGCATGGCCAATTCAAGGCCTGATCCGCCACTTCCGCCCAGAGATCGAACGCCGCATCGATGAGTTCTCACGCAATGCCCACGAGACACAGCCGGTTTTGCAGGCCGCAGAGTAAAACTGTCGAATACTGATGAAAGACGCGTCGCATTATGCGGCGCGTTTTGCGTTTGAGACGAAAGCATTTGGTCTTTTTAAATTAACCACTAGCTTTTTTTCTTTAAATATGCTGCATTGCACAAAGATGGTGTGCGCTGCACAAGTCAACCGCGCCCACCGGTCCGTAAGGCGGTTGAAAAGGAGAACCCGTCCAATGATGCAAGCGTATGAGGAAATGCAAAAGGCGTTCACGAAGTCGAACCCGTTTGCGGCCATGATGCCAATGGCCGAAGAAATGCAAAAGAACACGAAATCCATGATGGATGCGTTTAAGCTTCCCGTGGACATGCCTGCGTTCAAGCCATTTGAAGTGCCCTCTATGGACGCATTCAAAATGCCTGAGTTCCCGGCGTTCGAAATGCCGAAGCTTGGCGAGTTGCCTGAGCTTCCCGGCCTTCAGATGTTCCAAGGCAAGATGGAAGACTTCGGCAAGTTCTTCCCGGCGACACCCGTTGGCAACTTCGGCAACCTCGCTGCTCACCCGATGGCAGCAAGCGCAGCAACCTCTGCGGTTGGCGTTGGCGTCGCATCAGCGGCGGTTGGCACATGGTTCGGCTGGATGACCGCAATGGTCGACGGCGCGATGAAAGCACAAAAGGCCACCAAAGGCTCTTCCGTATTCGCGCCAATGGCAATCGACGGTATGAACCCGCTGAAGTTCGAGTGGGGCCTTGGCAAAGCAAAGGCGCCTTCGTTCAATTTCGCAAAGTTTGAGTGGTTTGACTTCGGCGGTGCCGCAGCACCCGCGAAGAAAGCTGCGCCTGCGAAGCCAAAAGTCGCCGCACCTAAAACAGTCGCTGCCAAGCCGAAGCCAGCGCCAAAAGCGGCACCTGCACCTGTCGCCAAACCAGCGCCTGTGGCAAAGAAAGTGCCAGTTTCAAAAGCTGAACCAGCACCAGCGCCTGCACCAGTCGTAAAGCCAGCGCCCGTCGCTGAGCCAGTGGCCGCAGCCGCTGCTCCGGTCGTGATGCCAGAGGACTTCGTAAAGCCAAAAGGCGTCGATAAGCCCGGCACTCCAGACGATCTGAAATTGATCGCAGGCGTCGGTCCAAAGCTCGAAAAAGTGCTCAACGGTCTGGGTATCTGGACATTTGCGCAAATCTCGAAATGGACAGCGAGCGAAGTGGCTTGGGTTGATGACTATCTTCAATTTAAGGGTCGCATCGACCGTGACGATTGGATCGCACAAGCTGACGCGCTCGCAGCCGGTGGTCGCGACGAATACGTCAAACGCTTCGGTAAAGAGCCACGGTAACCTTGTCGGAGACGCGTTGAGCGAAAGCCTCGCTTTTCCAGCAATTGCCAGTATCATGACACGGCGTGCGCTCAGCGTGCGCCATGTTTTTTTGTGCGGGAGTAGGGCATGGCAAAGTCGAAGTTCAAGAAATTCAAGAAGCCACTGTCGAAAGTGGAGGGTTTTGACGCGGTCGTTGACGGCGCGGCGAAACCTGCCCTGTGGACGGGTTACGCGACTGCGCTCGGAGCGATCGAAAGCCTCGCTAAAGAGGGAAAGTCGAACAAAAAGGCCAAGAAGCGGCGTCGCCAAGCGCTGAAAGCTGTGAAGAAACTGGCGAAACATGCGGCCGGCAAGAAAGCACTCAAAGCGCGTCCCCTCACAAAAAAATCGTCTACCCCGAATTCTGATGAGATTGACACTGCAGCGAAGATCAAAACGCCCGCGGTTGCGCGTCTAATCGGCATGCCTGACGAACAAACCAATGTGGTTCCGCTTTCCGCAAGCACACAAGTTTCCACCGAAACACCGGGCCGAGCACCCGGGGCGGTGGAGGGTCCTTTTGATGGCAAGGGTGATGATCTGCAATTGATTGCCGGAGTTGGGCCCAAGCTTGAGCAAACCTTGCACGACCTGGGGATTTGGCATTTTGAGCAAATTGCTTCATGGGACTCCGACGCAATCGCGTGGGTCGATGAGCATCTGCGCTTTTCGGGTAGGATTGAACGCGAAGACTGGGTCGCGCAGGCTGCGGCACTTTCGCGCGGTGGACGCGAAGAATACATCCGGGTTTTCGGCAAAGAACCGCGTTAAAGCGTCAAAACGCTGCCAAATCGCCTGCACGCGAGTGCTGGAAACGGTCTTCGCGATCCGGTGGAATGTAGATCGCGCTTGCGCTATATTCCGATGTAGAAACAGAGCCTTGAATATCTGCCGCCACATGGCATTACAGGACAAGCGATGCGGAGTCGTGCCTGTAGGGGATCGAGTAACGTGGCAGAAGCCGTAAGCGTTGCAAGAAGCTGATGTAGGATTTGAACGAAGATGGCAAACATCAAAGTTGATGGCAAAGAAATCGAAGTTCCAAATCACTTCACACTGCTTCAGGCGTGCGAAGAGGCAGGCGCTGAAATCCCGAGGTTTTGCTATCACGACCGCCTGTCGATAGCAGGCAACTGTCGGATGTGTCTCGTTGAGGTAAAAGGCGGGCCGCCAAAACCAGCGGCGTCCTGCGCGATGGGCGTCGGCGACCTCCGGCCCGGACCAGAAGGTCAGCCACCCGAAATTTTCACCAATACGCCCATGGTCAAAAAGGCGCGCGAAGGTGTGATGGAGTTCCTGCTTATCAACCATCCGCTTGATTGTCCGATTTGCGACCAGGGCGGTGAGTGTGATCTGCAGGATCAGGCGATGGCCTATGGCATCGATTCGTCGCGCTATCAGGAAAACAAACGCGCCGTTGAAGACAAATATATCGGCCCACTCGTAAAAACGATCATGACGCGGTGCATCCACTGCACACGCTGCGTTCGATTCACCACTGAAGTTGCTGGCATTTCGGAGCTCGGCCTTATTGGGCGCGGAGAAGACGCCGAAATCACGACATACTTAGAAGAGGCGATGTCGTCGGAACTGCAGGGCAATGTGATCGACCTGTGCCCAGTCGGTGCTCTCACGTCTCGGCCATACGCATTTCAGGCGCGGCCATGGGAGCTGACCAAAACCGAGAGCATCGACGTGATGGATGCGGTTGGCTCGGCGATCCGCGTTGATACGCGCGGGCGCGAAGTGATGCGCATCATGCCGCGCATCAACGAAGACGTGAACGAGGAATGGATATCCGACAAAACGCGCTTCATCTGGGATGGTCTCCGTACACAGCGGCTCGATAGGCCATACGTGAAAGATGCCCATGGGCGACTGAAGCCTGCCTCTTGGGGCGAGGCATTCCAAGCGGTAAAGGCTGCAATTTCTGGCACATCCGGCGAGCAAATCGGTGCAATTGCGGGCGATCTGGCGGGCGTTGAAGAAATGTTTGCGCTCAAGCAACTGATGAGCGCGCTTGGATCGAGCAATGTTGATTGCCGCCAAGATGGCAGCAAACTCGATCCGTCACTTGGGCGCGCGACCTACACTTTCAACCCGACCATCAATGGAATTGAGGACGCCGACGCAATCCTCATCATAGGGTCAAATCCGCGCTTTGAGGCGTCGGTGCTAAACTCACGCATTCGCAAGGCTTGGCGCGCAAACCCCTTACCTATTGCTGCGATTGGCGAAGATCTTGGCGATCTGCGCTACGACTATGATTACCTTGGGGCCGGCACTGAGACGCTGAAGCAGTTGGTCAGCGGCAAATCGAGCTTTGCGAAAGTTCTCAAAGGTGCCCAACGCCCGATGATCATTTTAGGGCAGGGCGCATTGGCGCGCAAAGACGGTGCGGCGGTGTTGGGTAATGCCGCTAAACTTGCGGACCAATGCGGCGCTGTGACCGATGATTGGAATGGCTTTGCCGTGCTGCATACCGCGGCGTCCCGCGTGGGCGGATTGGACATTGGTTTCGTTCCCGGTGAGGGTGCCGTAGATGCGCCGACCATGGTCAGCAGGAGCGACGTTCTGTTGCTGCTCGGCGCCGACGAGATACCACTCGACCAACGCAAGTCGGGAGCAACGACGATCTACATAGGCACGCACGGCGATGCGGGAGCGCATGCAGCTGACATCATTTTGCCAGCGAGCACCTACACGGAGAAGTCAGCGACTTACGTGAATACCGAAGGTCGCGTGCAGATGACCACGCGTGCAGGCTTTGCGCCCGGTGATGCGAAAGAAGATTGGGCAATTATCCGCGCGCTGTCCGACGTTTTGGGCCACAAGCTTCCATACGACTCCCTCAATCAGCTTCGCGCGGCGATGTATGAACAAGTGCCGCATCTCGCGCAGCTTGATGAAGTTGCCGAAGTGCAGGCCGATGATGTGCGCGCACTGACGAAGCAAGCCGGCAAAATGGAGAGCTCAGTCTTCGCTTCGCCGGTCACAGACTTTTATCTAACAAACCCAATTGCACGTGCCTCGAAGGTGATGGCTGAGTGCTCGCAGCTCGCCCGAGATCGTGCACTGCCGGTGGCAGCCGAATAGAAAGGCAGACGATCCGTGTTCGAAACCATTGTCTGGCCTGGTCTGATCATCGTCGCGCACTCGCTCGCGCTGCTGGTGCTGTTGTTGGTCTTTACAGCCTTCATTTTGTACGCCGACCGCAAGATCTGGGCGGCTGTCATGAGCCGCAAAGGCCCGAACGTTGTTGGCCCATTCGGCTTGCTTCAGTCGTTCGCGGATTTGATGAAGTTCGCGATCAAAGAGCCGATCATTCCGTCTGGCTCCTCAAAGGGCATTTTCCTGCTCGCGCCGCTCATTTCCGCCGTTCTCGCGCTTGCCGCTTGGGCCGTGATTCCGGTCAGCGAAGGCTGGGCGGTCGCTTCGATCAACGTTGGCATCCTGTACGTTTTCGCAATTTCTTCGCTCGAAGTGTACGGCGTGATCATGGCGGGTTGGGCATCCAACTCAAAATACCCATTTCTAGGTGCTCTTCGCTCAGCGGCGCAAATGGTGTCCTATGAGGTGTCCATCGGTTTTGTGATCGTCACGGTGTTGCTGCTCGTCGGCTCTCTTTCGCTCACTGAAATCGTGCTTTCGCAAAAAGACGGCATCGGCACTTGGATTGGGTTGCCGAACTCGTTCCTCGATTGGCACTGGCTCGGCCTGTTTCCGATGTTTGTGATCTTCTTCATCTCGGCACTGGCAGAGACAAACCGGCCGCCGTTCGATTTGGTTGAAGCGGAATCCGAACTCGTTGCGGGTCACATGATCGAGTATTCATCCACGCCTTACATGATGTTCATGTTGGGCGAATACATCGCTATTTTGCTGATGTGCGCGCTAACGGTCATCCTGTTCATGGGCGGTTGGCTTCCACCGTTCGACTTTGCACCGTTCACCTGGGTGCCGGGCGTCTTTTGGTTCGTATTCAAGCTGTGTCTGGTGTTCTTCATGTTCTCAATCGTAAAGACCATCGTACCGCGCTATCGCTACGACCAGCTGATGCGCTTGGGCTGGAAAGTGTTCCTGCCTATCTCTTTATTCATGGTCGTCGGGACGGCCGGGTTCTTGAAAATCACTGGTTGGGCGTAAAGGCTACGGAAAACCGATGAGCACGATTGCACAGGCTGCTAAATCACTTTTGTTGCTGGAATTCGTTTCCGCTTTCGGGTTGGCGATGAAGCGCTTCTTTGCGC
>JBCDLI010000085.1:0-5829 GCA_038745535.1 Pseudomonadota bacterium
CAACTAGCTAATCCAACGCGGGCTAATCTAACTCCGATAAATCTTTCTCCCGAAGGACGTATACGGTATTAGCTGAAGTTTCCCTCAGTTATTCCGTAGAGCTAGGTATATTCCCACGCGTTACTCACCCGTCTGCCGCTCCCTGCAAGCAGGGCGCTCGACTTGCATGTGTTAAGCCTGCCGCCAGCGTTCGTTCTGAGCCAGGATCAAACTCTCAAGTTGAATGAGAATTTGCTGGCTGTCGCTATCGACACGTTTGTTGTTCATGTTCATGAATTGACGAGAACTTGATTTGTACATTATACACCGTTGTTTTCACAACTGGTTAGTTCTCATACAGAAACGTGTCACGACACCCATTGTCTCTTAAACCAGCCTAAGCTGGCTATGCAGGAGACCGCCGGCCACGTTTCTCTTTCTTCTCGTATTCAATTGTCAAAGATCAGACGAAGCGTTTCGTCCCGGTCCCAACCATTGGCTTGAACCGTATTTGAGGGTCGCTTATGCGGCTCTCTGTAAGTGTTACCGTTGAGCGCCTTAGTGGGCCGCGAAGGCCGCTGCTCTCGTCGGTGGAGCGCATATAGTCTCCGACGCTTCGCATTGTAAACCCCTAATTTCAGAAAAATTCACTTTATTTCACCCGACTGATTTTCTCCAATTTCTTTCCACAGCCCGCCGAAGCGAGCTTACGTAGGGGCCGCCTTGGTGAGGCGTTATTGGGCTCACAAAATTGTCGCAAAATCACCCCAAGCGTCGTGCTTGAAGGCACCGCTAAAAGAAGTGTACCTATTATATATGGGATCAGGAACTTCGAAATTCGGCGTTATAGGCGACGATGCGCCGATATCAGCTGCCGCTGATAAACTCGCACCCGACAGCCGAGAAGTGTCAATGCGCTGGCTGTTTGGCTCGGTCGTCACCGGCGTGACATCTGTCTCTTTAATGGGCGCGGCTTTATTTGTCGCTTTGGACGGTCGGCAGCTTTTAGCAATCCCGCCGGAAATCATCTCCGCGCGCGCCCTGGCCGAAACACGCCAAGAGGATGCGTCGAAGACGGAACGGATCGCCCTGCCCCGTTCGGTCACGCCACCCTCCGATCCCGAGCGGCGCCGTTTAAGCGTATCCATGCTCAGCCGCGATGGCGATGCCGACGTGGTTCGCACCCAGCCGTTCGAACACTTAAAGATCGCGCTCGCCGCGCCAAACGACACCGACCGGTCCTACCCGCCCTTTGATCCGCTCAAAATCTTTATAGATGAAGACGCCAGTGAGGCCGCGATTGAAGCCACAGCGATCTATGGAGCCGCCGTCGATAGCGAAGCGAGCATTCGCATCTACGATTTTCAACCCGATGCTCAAATGGCCGACGCGCGTTTTGACCTCACCGATGATGAAGTCGAAAGCCTTGTTCGCGCAACAGCTCCGCTTTTAGCAGACGGGGATATAGAAGTCGCATCGCTCAGCTATGTTGACCCGCTGCGGTTTGGTGCCGAAGATCCGGTTATTGCAGCCACATCCATCGGCAACACAGCCACTATCATGGCGCAAAACATTTCGGTCGCGCCGCAGCAGCAAAGTCTGACCGGCATCGGCTTCGACGAGACCGCGATCGAAGTCGCGTCACCGACCAAAATTGCAAACCTCTTGGATGCAAACCTCTTTGATAATGACACCTTCGCGGGTCAGGAAGGCATGGCGCGTGCTTTTTCAACGCTTCTCGATACCGATGAGGTGGATGCAGGCCATGTGCTTCGTCTCGCATTTAAAGTCGAGAAGGATACGAAGTCCATTGTACGGGCGTCCTTATATGAGGGCTCAAACCATATTCAGACCATAGCGCTCAATGACCGAGACCAATATGTGCCGGGCGATGAGCCCGTTGACCTCGGCGTTATGCGCGACCTCGCGGCCGATGACGAAGAGATCAACGAGATCGTCCTCCTCGCCGAGCGCGATCTGCCCAACGCCTATAATGCAATCTATCGGGGCGTGCTGGCCCACGGGCTAGACGCCGAAATGGCGGGCAAGATCGTCCGCATGGTTGCCGCTGACGTCGATTTCCGCTCGCGCATCCGCCTCAACGATGGATTGGAACTCTTTTATTCCGTGCCAGAGGAAGGTGCCGACGAACAAGAGAGCCAGCTTCTTTATGTTTCGTCACGATTTGGCGATACGGAGCGCAACTTTTATCGCTTCACCAATTCCAAGGGTGAGACGAACTTCTTTGACCGCGAAGGCCGCAGCGCGCGCCAGTTCATGCTTCGCAATCCGGTTCCGAACGGACGTTTCACATCCGGCTATGGCATGCGCATTCACCCAATCCATCGCTATAGAAAAATGCACTGGGGTGTCGACTGGGCGGCACCGCGCGGCACGCCAATAATTGCACCGGCCAATGGCGTCGTTGAAAAGACCCACTGGGCCGGTGGATACGGTCGCACATTGGTCGTCCGGCATCCAAACGGCTACGAAACAATGTATGCTCACCTCGCAGGGTTTGCGAAAGGCATCCAACCCGGTGTGCGGGTCCGCCAGGGTCAGGTGATCGCGCGCGTTGGAAACACTGGTCTCTCAACCGGACCGCACCTTCACTATGAAATGCGGATCAACAACAAACGCGTTGATCCGATGCGGGTACGCCTGCCTAAAGGGATCACGCTTTCCGGCGATGACCTCGAAGCGTTCAAGCGTGAACGCGACCGGATCGACGCGCTTTTGCAGGATGAGGACAATAGCGAAACGGTGGCGTCACTCTAAGCGTCTTCGGCTGGTAGCGCCGCCCGGTGGATCGTTCGCCAGGCAACCAAAGCCGAAACAAGCGACAACAGCGCAGCGACCGTGAGCACCGATTGGTAGGCCTCGGTCATTGCGTTCGAATGGATTACCGCGTCAGTCGCACTTTCAGTCAAACCGAAATTGCCGATGTCAGCACCGGGCACCGAATTATAAGTTCCAGCCGCCAGCAAACCCATCAACGCCACTGCGAGAAGTCCGGCAACGCGTGAAACCGCATTGTTCACGCCCGATGCGGTGCCCGTGTTATCGTCGTCAACGGATGTCATCACGGCAGCAGAAAGCGGTGACACCACACCGGCCATCCCAATAGCGCTCAAAATCATAAACGGCATCACGGACAGCCAATAGGATTGGTAATCGGCTAACAGGACCATCATGCCATAGGAAATCGCTACAAGAAGCGAGCCAGACGCAATAATTGAACCCGGGCCGTATCGGTCCGCGAGCTTACCTACATGGCTGGACAAAAGCCCAATCGCGATTGAAATCGGCAAAAACACGAGGGCGACCTGTCCTTGCGGGATCGACCACCCATCAATCAAAGTCACTGGCAGAAAGAATAGCACTGCCGAAAGTCCAAAATAAAGACTGAAGGTCAGCACATTCGCACCTGAAAACGTCGAAGATGCAAACAATCGCAGCGGCACCATCGGTGAGCGCGTGCGGCTTTCCCACCAAATAAATGCCCCAAGTGCGCCGATGGCGACACCAACAAACACGACGATCTGTTCAAGCGAGGGCAGACCACCGCCCTCGCCGCCTTCCGGTGCGGCGAGGCCATAGGCCAGAGCGAGAAGCGCTGCTGATATCAGCAGCGCGCCAATCCAATCAGGCGTCTTTTTCTTCTCGGCGACGTCCGGCGGGACCATCTTCCAAAGAAGAAACAGCGCGACCGCCCCGATCGGCAGATTTATCGCAAAGATCAACCGCCAAGCGCTGTCTCCAAGCGATTGCAAAACCACGCCGCCAAGCAACGGTCCGAGTGCAGTTGTGACCGCCGATGCGGCAGCCCACTTTCCGATTGCCGCCCCGCGCTCTTCTTTCGGATAGGCCTTCGCCAAAATCGCGAGGCTTCCTGGCACCATGATCGCGGCACCAACGCCTTGCACGACACGGGAAATAATCAACACATCTGTCGAGGGCGCAATCGCGCAGAAGATCGACGCGATGACAAAAACCAAAATTCCGCCGATGAAACTTCGCCGCTGACCGTAAACATCACCGAGCGCACCACCGACTAAGATGAGGGCTGAGAGAGGAAGCAGGTAACCGTTGTTTATCCAGATCGCGTCATGGATCAACGCATTCATGTCACTCATCAGCGACGGCATCGCGATCGCCACAACCGAGCCGTCAATAAAGCCCATTGCGCTCGCGAGGATTGCGGCGATCAATACGAAGCGGCGGCGCTTTTGCGGACAAAATGTTTTTGATGATGTCACGTCTGCAATCGCCATATGACGACCAAACATCAAGAATTGCGATCCGTAAACGAAAAGCGGCGTCCGTTAGTAACGAAACGGTGCTCTAAAGCTCTTTTTCCAATTCCGGCAGCACGTCGAAGAGGTCGGCAACCAGACCATAATCGGCGACTTGGAAAATCGGCGCGTCTTCATCTTTGTTGATTGCGACGATGACCTTGGAATCCTTCATGCCGGCCAGGTGCTGGATCGCGCCAGAAATTCCAGCCGCAATATAAAGTTCCGGCGCAACAATCTTTCCGGTCTGACCAACTTGCCAGTCATTGGGCGCATAACCGGCGTCGACCGCAGCGCGGGATGCACCAACGGCAGCGCCCAACTTGTCGGCGACTGGCAAAATCACTTCGTCGAACTTCTCCGATGAACCAAGCGCGCGCCCGCCGGATATGATCACCTTGGCCGAAGAAAGTTCAGGACGCTCATCGCCCGACAATTCAGACGACACGTATTTGGAAAGATCAGACGGTCCGTCGAAGTCGACAGCCTCAACTGACGCAGAACCACCCTCGCCCGTCGCCGCAAACGAAGCGGTGCGCACCGTGATCACTTTTTTTGGATCGGATGACTGAACGGTCTGCACAGCGTTGCCGGCATAAATCGGCCGCTTGAACGCGTCCGCTGACACCACTTCCATGATGTCAGAAATCTGCATCACATCCAAAAGCGCAGCGACGCGGGGAAGTATGTTTTTGCCACTCGTCGTCGCAGCCGCGATAATCACGTCATAGCCGTCAGCCAAGCTATGGATCAGAGCAGCCATTGGCTCAGCCAACTGATTGGCAAGCACTTCGTGATCAACATGCAATACCTTTGAAACACCATCGAGTTTCGCAGCCTCTTCGGCAACAGACCCCGACGCCGAACCTGCGACCAGAATATCAACATCGCCGCCGATTTCCCTCGCGGCTGTCAGCGCCTTCGCGGTCTGATCGGAAAGGCCGACGTTATCGTGTTCTGCGATCAGCAGTATCGCCATGGTCTTCCCTCCTCAGTTCAAAACGCCGGCTTCGGCTTTCAGCTTTTCCACAAGCTCCCCGACGGAACCAACTTTCACGCCCGCCTGACGACCGGACGGCTCTTCGGTTTTCAGCACCGTCAAACGGTTGGCGGTCTCCACACCGTAATCTGCAGGCGTCTTCATATCGATTGGCTTCTTCTTCGCCTTCATAATGTTTGGAAGCGAAGCGTAGCGCGGTTCGTTCAACCGCAGGTCGACCGTGACAATTGCAGGCATTTTGATTTCGATTGTTTGAAGCCCACCATCGACTTCGCGGGTGACAGTTGCAGTATCACCGTCGATCTGCATGTCAGACGCAAAAGTGCCTTGGCTCCAACCAAGAAGTGCAGACAGCATTTGACCGGTCTGATTGCAATCATCGTCAATCGCCTGCTTGCCAAGGATCACCAGTTTCGGCTGCTCCTCATCAACGATTGCTTTCAGAATTTTTGCGACCGCGAGTGGCTCGATCAAATCATCGTGCTTGACCAGAATTCCACGATCTGCGCCCATCGCCAGCGCGGTTCGGATGGTTTCCTGGGCCTTATCGGGACC
>JBCDLI010000086.1:0-5768 GCA_038745535.1 Pseudomonadota bacterium
CTGCAGTTTTCCAAGGCGTTTTACACCCGCTGATCAACTGCAAATCGCCACTGAGAAAACCGCCGGTCGAAAGATCGGCGGTTTTTCTATGTGATGATGAAAGGCGCTAGGTTGCGCCCTTCGATTTGTTCTCAGGTGATGACGTCTGGTCCGGTCTTACCGGTCTTTGCCTGCACGCCCAGAAGTGTTTCGGTCTTCGCGATGACCTCAGCGAGCGCGTCTTGGGCGTCGTCGCCAAAGCGGGCTTCATCGGCCTCGTGCTTTTCGAAGTAGAGCCGGATGGTCGCGCCCACGGTGCCCGTGCCTGACAGCCTCATGATTGCTTTGGAGCCGTTCGGGAATTCAAAGCGGAAGCCTTGGTTGGCGCTATGCGACCCGTCGATTGGATCGTCATAGGCGAAGATTTCCGCCTTCGCCAATTCGTCCGATCCTGCTTTCACGGCCTCGGTTGCAGCGGCGACGACCTTGTCGGCCAATTCTTGCGGAACTTCCTCATAGTCATGGCGGGAATAGAACGTGCGCCCGAAACGCTTCCAGTGATCGTCGACCAGTTCACGCGCGGTCTTACCGGTCGCAGCCATGATGTTGAGCCAGCAGAGGTATGCCCATAGCCCGTCCTTCTCACGAACGTGGGTCGAGCCTGTGCCGAAGCTTTCCTCGCCGCAGATCGTGATGCGCCCGGCGTCCATGAGATTGCCGAAGAATTTCCAGCCCGTGGGCGTCACGAAGCATTCAATGCCGAGTTCTGCCGCGACGCGATCAACCGCGCCTGAGGTCGGCATGGATCGCGCAATGCCATCAAGCCCTTCCGCGTAGGCTGGAATTTTCTGCGCATGTTCACAGATGATCGCGAGTGAATCCGACGGTGTGACGTAGATGTCTGCGCCGACGATCATATTTCGATCGCCGTCACCGTCGGATGCTGCCGCTATGTCAGCTTCACCCCGCTTTACAACGGCATCAAAGAGCACGTTAGCCCACGTCGGATTTGGATCCGGGTGGCCTTTGCCAAAGTCCGGCAATGGTACTTCGTTGATGACCGTGCCAGCAGGGCTGCCAATACGGTCTTCAAGGATCGCCTTTGCATAGGGTCCGGTAATTGCGTGCATCGCGTCGAACCGCAGTGTCCTCCCGTTGGCCACCATCTTTCCAATCGCGTCGAAATCGAAGAGGCTCTCCATGAGTTCGACATAGTCTTCGACGGGATCGATAACGTCGATTTCCATGCCTTCAAATGTGGAGGGTCCGACTTTGTTGACGTTGGGTGCATCTGCTTCAATCATTCGGTAGGTGACATCGGATTTCGTGAGGTCGAAAATCGCGTCGGTGACTTTTTCGGGTGCGGGTCCGCCGTTTGGTCCGTTGAACTTGACACCGAAGTCGCCATCGATCCCGCCCGGGTTGTGGCTCGCTGAAAGAATTATGCCGCCATCGGTTTTATACTTGCGGATCACGTTTGAGGCAGCGGGCGTCGAAAGCAACGCGTTTTGTCCGATGATGAGCTTCTTCGCGCCATTGGCTGCTGCGATACGGATAATGATTTTTGTGGCGTCTAAAGACCACTCACGCCCGTCGCCTCCGACAACGAATGTTTTGCCTTCAGCGCCGCCAATGGCCTCGAAGATCGCCTGAACAAAGCGCTCTAAGAATTGAGGCTCTTGGAAGTGGCGGGTCTTTTTTCGAAGACCGGACGTGCCCGGTTTTTGATCGACGCGTGCGGGAGAGGTGATCTCAATCATTATGCGTTCCTGCTTCGGAAATAGTTTCCCCATCGCTTATCGCGGGGGCTTTAAATTGTCGTTGCCAAGGTTCGGAAAATGGCTCGAAAAAATGCCCGTCCAAATCGGGTTCATCACATTCGCGCCAATCAAGCGGATTGCGATAGGATTGGGTTGCTACCCGATAGCAAACATGCAATCAGCCGAAAGTGGCAGGCCAAAAGTTTAAGTCCGCCATCATTTTCACTGGGAGGTTCTAAATGGATCGTCGTCAATTTTTCAAAAAAGCCGGCGTAGCCGGTGCGGGCGCTGCGGCCGCGACAACTCTTGCAGCTCCAGCAATCGCACAATCAAACCCACAAATCACATGGCGTTGTTCGTCGGGCTTCCCGAAAGCCCTCGACACGATTTACGGTGCCGCGGAAGTATTTGCCGATGCGGTCCGCGAAGCAACCGACGGTGCGTTCAACATCCAAGTGTTTGCATCGGGTGAGATCGTTGGCGCACTTGAAGGCGCGGATGCCGTCACTGCCGGAACAATCGAAATGGCGCACACGGCGTCATACTATTTCTGGGGCAAAGACCCTTCATACGCGTTTGGCACAGGCGTACCGTTTGGCCTCAACCAGCGTATGACAAATGCGTGGCTCTATGAAGGTGGTGGCCTCGATCTGCTCAACAACTTTTATGCCAAGCAGAACATGATTTCGTTCCCGGCCGGTAACACGGGCGCGCAGATGGGCGGCTGGTTCCGCAAAGAGATCAATACGCTGGAAGATATGCAGGGCCTCAAGTTCCGTATCGGTGGTTTCGGTGGCCGTGTGATGGAGAAAATCGGCGTTGTTCCACAGGGTCTGCCTGGTTCGGACATCTACCCAGCGCTTGAAAAAGGCACGATTGACGGTGCTGAATTCGTTGGTCCGTATGACGATTCCAAGCTCGGCTTCAACAAGGTCGCTGACTACTTCTACTACCCAGGTTGGTGGGAAGGCGGCGTGACGCTTCTTAACATGATCAACCTTGATGCGTGGAACGCACTTCCATCGAACTACCAGGGCATCATCAAGAATGCGTCTGCGGTTGCAAACAATGTCATGATGGCACGTTACGACACGCTGAACCCAACAGCGCTCAAGCAGTTGGCCGCTTCCGGTACCCAGCTTCGTCCATACAGCCAAGAAATCCTCGAAGCCTGCTTTGATGCAGCCACTGAGACCTACGCGGAAATCGCTGCAGAAAACGAAGACTTCAAGACGCTGCACGATTCCTACATGGGCTACCGTCGCGATGGCTACCTGTGGTTCCAGTTGTCAGAGTACAACTTCGACACATTCCTCATGCTCCAACAGCGTGCAGGCAAACTCTGATTTTTCAGATACTACGAACGAAAAGCGCGGTGGAAACGCCGGGCTTTTTGCTTCTTGGAGTGCCGTTTTCTGGGTCACCTTTTTGCGGCAAATAGGCCTTTGGGAACGATTTTCAGGAGCCGCGCAATCCACTTCAGCAGCCGTGAAATGCGGTCCACCGTTTGGTTCTTCGGTTTGGTCTTAATCGCCTGATCAAGGGCTCGTAGGGTGTTGGGTCCACACTTTGCGTCGGCGACCAACCCGTTCACGACCTGAAATTGCTGGACTGCGATCCGTGTTTTCGAGCCAAAAATGCCGTCGACGGTGAGTTTGTAACCGAGCTTGTTCAGCTTCTCTTGCATTGACTGAACGCGCGGCCCTCGATGGCCGAATTGCAGCACATTCGTTCGCGGTGTCGGTTGGGCGATACGGTCTGCTTGCAACGTCGCACGATACTGCGAGTAGGCGCGCGCGATCTTCTCGTCATATCGGTTTTTGTGAAACGCCGGGCCATTGTAACGACGTGCAAATGCAATCCAGTTGCGGCTTTTAAGGTAATTTATCAGGCCGTTTTTCTCGATGAACCGCACCATCAACTCGACCTGACCTTCGAGGTCCCGACGTGCCAGATTGACCATGTCTTTTACGCTGTCGAAGCCGAGCGACTTCCAGTGGGCACCCATCACCTGGCCAACACCCCAAGAGCAAGATTCCATCGCAGCGTTTACGTCGATGGCTGAGGCCCGATCCAGCATCGCAAAGCGTGCTGATTGGGACGCTGGATTTTTGACCACGCCCGCAGACGGTGAGGCGAGGTCTTGGCTGCGTGCGCGTTCACGTTTTTTGCCCGACAGGCGTCGGTCGAAATAGTGGCCCTCAAACCGGATCAATGGTTCAAATTTGCCGTTTACGGTTGCGCCCGTCCGCCCCCCGCTTTCCACGTGAACGACCGCGAGGAGTGCTGCCGGTTCAATGCCGTTCTTGTCAGCGATGTCGCATATTCCCGTAATGTCGCTTGGTTTGAGTCTTGCCATGGTCATGTCTCGCGTTTCTTGGTGCGATTGATGATCGGCGCGACGGGGCGGGGGTGGATAAATTTGCGACTATTTTCGCAAATTCGGCTTTTTGCTCTTTGCCGGTTTGGCGCTAAGAGGGCTCCATGGTGTTGGGCCCAACATACGTAATTGCTGCGCTTTATCACTTCGCTCGGGTCAATCGAGCAGTGGAACTGCAAGCGGAATTGAAGAGCCTTTGCGAGGGCGCTTCAATCACGGGTACGCTGTTGCTTGCCTCAGAAGGCATTAACGGAACAGTTGCTGGGTCACGCGATGCCATTGATCAGCTGATTGCTTTTCTGCACGCCCAGCCGGAATTTGCTGCGCTGGAGCACAAGGAAAGTTCTTCTGAAAAGCTGCCGTTCTACCGGTTGAAGGTGCGGGTGAAGAAAGAAATCGTTACCATGGGCGTTCCAGCGATCAATCCAAATGAGATCGTTGGCACCTACGTGGAGCCGCAAGACTGGAATGATCTGATCAGCGATCCCGATACGGTGGTGGTGGATACACGAAACGATTTTGAGTTCGCCATTGGTACGTTTGAAAATGCGGTTGATCCCGAAACCAAGAGCTTTCGGGATTTTCCAGACTGGGTTCATCGCAACGAGAACCGCTTGAAAGGCAAGAAGATCGCGATGTTTTGCACGGGCGGCATTCGGTGTGAGAAAGCAACTGCTTACGTAAAGCAACTTGGCCACGATCAGGTCTTTCACCTGAAAGGCGGAATCTTAAAGTATCTTGAGAATGTGCCTCGCGGTGAAAGCAAATGGCAGGGCGAGTGCTTTGTTTTCGACGAACGCGTGTCTGTGGAGCACGGCCTGCAGGTGGGTACCCACTCGCTGTGCCGCGCGTGCCGGATGCCTTTATCGCCGGAACACTTGAAGTCCGATCAGTTCGAGAGCGGCGTGAGTTGCCCGCACTGTTTTGAGAAATCGACCGAGCGTGACCGCCAGCGCTTCGCTGAACGGCAACGGCAAGTGGAATTGGCGCGTTCGCGCGGGGAACGTCACGTTGGACGCAAACTTGAGCGCAGAGCGGGCTAAGACACCGCGGCAAAGGTCTCACGGCCGTGCGCGGATCGCTTTAAAGTCGCGAGGCGGTGCCACCGTTATCGACGACCTTTACCAACTGGCAAATGCGAAATTCCGCATTCCGAAGACCTACGGTCAAAGCCTGGAAGCTGTGTTTATCAATACCGCCGGTGGGCTGACGGGCGGCGATACGCTCGGTGTGGAGATCAATGCCGGACGCGAAACGAGCGTCGTTTTCTCCACGCAAGCTTGCGAGCGCATCTACAAGGCGATTGATGAAACGCCTGCGGAAGTAACGAACGAAATTTATGTTGCTGCTGGCGCGCATGCGGTTTGGTTGCCCCAGGAAACGATCCTGTTTGATGCCGGGCGGTTAAACCGAAAACTCAGCGTTAGTCTTGCTGCGGGTGCTGGGTTCACCGGGCTAGAAGCGGTTATGCTTGGAAGGCAGGCGATGGGTGAGACGGTCCGCAATGGCCTTCTCCGCGATGAATGGTCAATCGCGCGCGACGGCGTGCCGATTTATGCCGATATTGCGCGACTGGATTGCGACATCGAAGCCAAGTTGAACAGTTTCGCGCACCTTGGAGGCCATCGGATTTTTGCGACGCTTGTGCA
>JBCDLI010000087.1:0-5762 GCA_038745535.1 Pseudomonadota bacterium
CACGATTTGGACCTGAGGCATGGCGCGAAACACCTGATGGTGCCAGCGCTTCGCGCACTCCCGGCGCGGCGGCAGGTCGCCACCCTTGGCGTCAAGGCCTGGAAAACAAAAGCCCATCGGCACAATCGCAAAGAGGGACGGATCATAAAACTGCTCCTCGCTGACACTCAGCCAGTCCCGAAGTCGATCACCCGATGGGTCTGTAAATGGCCGTCCCGATGCATGAACACGTGTTCCCGGTGCTTGGCCGCAAATCGCAATCCTCGCGGTTGCCGACAGCACGACGACCGGGCGCGGCTCGTGCGGCAGTGGACGGGTCCCCGGCACATCGCAGCAAAAACGGCATGCAGCAATACGATTCGAGATGTCGGAAATACTAGTCGTTTGCATCATTCAAAGATGAAGTCGCGCGCCCATGAAATCCAGTCGCGTATTGTCTCGCTAGGCGTCGCGCTGTGGATAGTTTCCGCCATGTCACTTCTTAAACGTGCGGCTTCGCGGTTCGCTTCCCGCCAATCTCGAGGACGCGAAAAATCGGTCGCCCAGATGCCCCGACGCGCATCTCTCGCGAGGCTTTCCTCACGCTCGTATGCGCCGAAGGAAACCGCCATGCCGTTCGCCACCATCCGCGCGTTGATGCTTCCGTATCCACTTTCACAACGCACCAAAAGCCGACCGAAGCGGTCCGCCTGCGAGCCCCGACATACCGCGCCCTCTTCGCCCATCGCCTTGCGAAGAGCATCACGTGCCGCCACTCCGCACCGCCACTTTGTGCCATCGCGCCGACAGGTCTGGCGCAGCTCGGGCGCGTCAATGCCAAAAAGGCGAAAACGCTGGCCGGCCCGCTGCAGACTATCACCATCGACCGCAACGAAGCTGCCCTCAAAAGACTGCGTGTTGCGGGCGTCCAAAAAAGCAGCTGCCGTTGCGACGCCCACAAGCAGGAGAAAGGCCGTCGCATAGTCTCTGAATTTTCGTCTTCCACGACGATATCTCAAACCAAGTTCGGACACTCGTCCGCCCCAATGTGAAGGAAGATGTTAACGCCTTGGAAATAATCATTCAAACCCGAGTAACGAAGCAAATACTGTTTTGGGCGCCATGATCCAGCGTGCATTGCCGGACAAAACGATTGTCGACCGCAGCGGCCCTGCGCACAACGCGGAACTGCGCAAAGCAATCAGCAGCACACGGCGGAAACTCACCGATAACGAGCATGCCGATCCGCTGCTCACGAATTCGATGCTGACCCAGCATGTCCAAGGCATTCGAACCGCGTGCATCGTGTTCCCGAGCGTAATTGCGGTCGCAGCCGCTGTCGCACTTCAAACCGGTTTCGGCTTCGACAGCCTTCTTTGGGCACTCATCGGTTTTTGCGTTTACGCAGCCCTCTGGCTGAGCACCCGACACGTCGACACCCGAGATGATGAAGATCCCAGCACGCTTCGCAAATGGACTGCATGGTTCTACGCCGGTCATGGCTTAGCAGCGATTATATGGCTCGTGTGGGTTACCTTGCCTTGCGAAGCGTGCGCACCGTCTGACGCGATTTTGCTGAAAACGCTCGTGCTTATGGTCGCTACCGCAGCAACGGGCACGATCTGCTTCTCAATGCGGTGGGCAAACTTCGCTAGCCTTGGCCTGCCAACAGCGCTTTTGGTGCTGCTTTACGGTCCAAATGCGTCCAATAGCGAACAGCTCTTACTGGCCGTTTTGGTGATAGCACTCGTTTTCTTCACGCTTGTGTCCAGTCGGCTGCGCAGCGCGAGCAAAGAACAGGCCAGCATCCGCTATAGGAACTCCGCGCTCATCGCCGAACTCGAAGTCGAGAAAACAAACTCCGAAGGCGCGCGCCAACGCGCAGAGGAGGCCAACCTCGCGAAATCTCGTTTTTTAGCATCAATGAGCCACGAACTGCGAACACCGCTGAACGCTATTCTCGGGTTCTCCGAGATTATGAAAGACGAGATGATGGGTCCGCTGGGCTCGCCTCAGTACACCGAATATGCGGGCAATATCCATCAGTCCGGCGATCATCTGCTCAAAATCATCAACGAGATACTGGACCTCAGCCGCATTGAAGCCGGCAAATACGAAATGCATCCCGAGCCTTTGAGCTTGTCGCAAATCGCAGAGGAATGCGCTTCATTGGTGAGACTGCGGGCCCAAAAGAAGTCCATTTCCCTTCGTGTGGACGCCGAACCCAATCTGCCACTCGTGGAAGCTGATGCGAAAGCGATGAGGCAGTTGGTGCTCAATCTCCTGTCCAACGCCATCAAATCCACGCCGCAGAAGGGTGAAGTGACCGTCGCCATTGGCTGGACGTCTTCAGGCGGCCAGTATGTTCAGGTGCGTGACACCGGGCCAGGCATCCCGGAAGACGAAATCAGCGTGGTCTTATCCGCCTTCGGGCAAGGCTCCATCGCGATTAAAAGCGCGGAGCAAGGAACCGGCCTTGGCTTGCCAATCGTCCAAGCCTTGGTTGAACTCCATGGTGGAAAATTCAGGCTGGAATCTGAACTACGCAAAGGCACGACCGCTATCGCTTTGCTGCCGCCCCATCGCACACTTCAATCGACGGTCGTTCACAAGCCGGTTTCTGCCGCGACCGACGACCATCGGGATGCCGCTTAGCTTCAAGAGTCACGGTTGGACACACCTGCCTGTTCAAACGTCGCCATGCCCGAGTGGCAAAGTGCAGCGGCTTTCACGATACCAGCGGCAAGTGCGGCACCGGTCCCCTCGCCCAACCGCATGCCAAGGCTTAAAAGCGGTGCTTTCCCGATTTGCTGGATCGCACGCATATGGCCCGGTTCGGCAGACACATGCGCAATCATGCAATGATCGAGCGAAGACGGATTGATTTTATGCAGCACCGCCGCCGCAGCGGTCGCGACAAACCCGTCAATGAGAACCGGTATCTGCTGCATGCGGGCAGCGAGAATTGCCCCCGCCATCGCAGCAATTTCACGGCCACCGAGACGACGCAGGACTTCCAGCGGATCAGAAAGGTTTCCCTCGTTCAATTCAATCGCTTGGCGGACCACATCTGCCTTCAATTTCACACCGCTCTCATCGTGACCGGTGCCCGGCCCGACCCAGTCGTCAGGCTCGCCGCCGTAGAGCGCGCAATAAATCGCTGCGGCCACGGTCGTGTTCCCAATGCCCATCTCACCAAGGCACAAAAGGTCTGTGCCGCCCGCAATGCATTCCATCCCAAACGCCATGGTCGCCGCACACGTCCGCTCGTCCATCGCCGCGTCAGACGCGATGTCTTCGGTTGGTACTTCCAACGCCAGATCAAATATTTTCAGGCCAAGGTCGTGGGCGATGCAGATCTGATTGATCGCCGCGCCTCCGGCAGCAAAGTTTTCCACCATCGCGGCAGTGACGCTCTGCGGATAAGGCGAGACCCCCCGGTCCACCACCCCGTGATTTCCGGCAAAGACTGCCACCATGGGTCGTGTCACCGCGGGCGAGCGGCCTGTCCAAGCTGCCAACCATTCCGCGATCTCTTCGATTCGACCGAGAGACCCGGGTGGCTTGGTCAATTGCGCATCGCGCTGCCGAACGAGCGCGACCGCATCTTTGTTCGGACCGGGAAGATTGTTGATCAGTTCGCGAAAGTCGTCGAAAGGAAGTCCAGTCGTCATAGGGTCACTTTTTAATCTGCGGGATTAGGATGCTGTTTTTACAAACGGATTTGCGGGCGTTGGTCCAGCCAATGAACGAACGGTTCGTTCAAGTAAACCGTGGCAAAAAAAGCAGCAGCGATCTGGCAGGTCGAAATTGATGTCTTGGTACTGGGCCATATTGCGATCCTTGAGCTTTTTAAGCCGTCTGCCAGTGGGAAACCGCCCGTTCGATAATCTCCCACAAAATTGGAGCGTCGCGGATGATGCTTGGGCATTTCCGCTGACCGGATTTATCCTCGCTTTGCCGGGAGCAAGTATCTTTTGGCTCGCTGCGGCATTCGACCTGCCAGCGTTGCCTGTCTCTGTTTTGGCCTGCGCTTTCACCATGCTTTTGACCGGCGCCTTGCATGAAGACGGGCTGGCAGACGTGGCCGATGGGTTCGGCGGTGGTAGCAAAAAGGAGCGCAGACTGGAAATTATGAAAGATTCGAGCATCGGAACTTACGGCGCTCTGGCTTTGATCATCGGGTTCTTGGTTATCGCAACCTCTACCGCGCATCTGATCGGCACAAGCGGCGCTGCGGCAGGAACAATCTTCATCGCCGTGCACGTGGCTTCAAGATCCATCATGGTCTGGCACTGGCACGCACTTCCGGCAGCGAAGGGCGAAGGTGTTGCCAGCCAAGCAGGGCAGCCGTCTGCGAAAGGCGCTTGGTATGCCTTAGTAACCGGCGGGCCACTCACAGCACTCCTTATCGGCGTCGCCACCCAATTCGCACTTCTGCCTTTGATCATCGCCACGTTGATCGGCGCGGCGATCTCCAAATCCTTCTCTCGCCTGACACTAAAACTATTGGGAGGCCACACGGGCGACACCATCGGCGCGTCTCAACAACTCTCGCTTGCAGCGCTAATGTGCGCACTTGCAATGACAGTGTGAAATTACACTTTGCCAGTGAGGAGTTTGTCAGATGGAATCACCTTGCAAATTGCAGTGCGCGATTGAGCCGTCCACCGGCTGGTGCCACGGCTGCGGTCGGTCTGGCGAGGAGATCGCATTCTGGACCACGTACACGCGCGAAGAGCGCCTCAATCTCATGGAGCGTCTGCCTGAACGCTTGGCGAAAATGCCGCCGCGAAATGACGGCAGAAACGCAAGTACGAATACCTCTCACGACACTGCCCATTCTCCCGGCTGAATTCGTCACTATCTTGAGGGCATGTTCTGGTTTGCACTTATCGCGATCATCGCGACGCTCATCTTTCTCTTCGTGTCAGGCGGTGAGACCGACCTTGCCGGCCTCGATGGTGACGGCATCGCCGCACTCGTCTCACTCGTTCTCATCGGCACGCTTGTCGCTTCTGGTTTCATCGCAAGCAGGCAAAGCGCGGGCAGCATGGCAAAACAGGCCATCGCATGGATCGCAATCGTGTTGGCGCTGATGGTCGGCTACGAATACCGCTTCGAACTGCAAAACGTGGCGAGCCGTGTGACCGCCGGTGCGATACCCGGCGTGGCGATTACGGCCCGCGATTCCGAGGGCAATCAGGTCGTTGAACTTCGCCGCGCTGGAAATTCATTTGTCACAAACGCCGAAATCAATGGCGAACCCGGTCGCTTTATCGTCGATACCGGCGCGACAACGGTTGTACTGACCAGCAGGACGGCTCGCGATATCGGGATCAATATCGATAACCTCAGCTTCACCATCCCGGTCGGTACCGCAAACGGTGTGGCTCAAGCAGCAAGTGTTCGCCTTGAAACGTTAGCCATCGGCGGAATTGAGCGGCGCAATATTCAAGCGCTTGTCGCACAAGACGGTGCGCTGTTCGAAAACCTTCTGGGCATGAATTTTTTGAACACCCTGTCGGGATACGACGTGCGCGCCGACCGCATGGTATTACGCAACTGACCAGAAAAAGCGCGCGGCGACCGTCAGCAGGAACACGCCAAACGCGAGTTCCAACGTTCGCTTTGGCAAACGGTGGGCGACCGCCGCACCATAGGGCGCGACGAAAATCGTGATCGGGATGACGAAGGCAACACCTATCCAATTCACATAACCGGTGGACGCAATCGGCAGACCGGAAAGCCCCCAACCGGCCCAGATTGCTCCAAGCATGCCG
>JBCDLI010000088.1:0-5571 GCA_038745535.1 Pseudomonadota bacterium
ATGGAACGCCGCTCGTATCTGGGGCTACGCGCTGCTCGGCCTCTGGGTGACCATGGCAGTAGCGACCGCTCTGTGGCTTTACGGGTCTTGGGACCCGGTCAAGATTGAGCGTTACGCACCGCGCTACCTCAACGGCATCATCACAACGCTGACGCTGGTCTCTATTTCCATCGTCATTGGCGCGGTTCTGTCACTGCCGATTGCGTTTGCGCGGATGTCAAACAACCGGGTTCTTTCCGCACTGTCATTCGGCTACGTGTATCTTTTCCGGGGCACGCCACTGCTCGCGCAACTCTTCCTCATCTACTACGGCCTCGGCACATTTCGCGAACAGCTTGAAGCGGTTGGACTTTGGCTGTTCTTCCGCGATGCGTGGAACTGCGCGCTCTTTGCGTTCACGCTGAACACCGCTGCCTATCAGGCAGAAATCGTGCGTGGAGCTGTCCATTCGGTGCCAAAAGGCCAATGGGAGGGCGCTGCCGCGCTCGGCGTCTCAAAACTGCAAGCTTTTCGGAAAATCATTGTACCGCAGGCAATGATTGTTGCGCTACGGCCCTACGGCAACGAAATCATTTTGATGATCAAAGGATCAGCAATCGTCGCGCTGATCACCGTCTTTGATCTGATGGGCGAAACCCGCCGCGCCTTCTCGCGCACCTTCGATTTTCAGACCTATATCTACGCCGCAATCTTATACCTGATCGTGGTCGAAACCCTGCGAAACGTCTGGAACTGGCTCGAAAAACGTCTCACCCGGCATCTCATCCGATAAAACCAACTCTACTGCCAGCGCGGGAACGGGTCGTAGAACCGGCTGTAATCCATATCCAGTTCTTTGTCGGTCGTTAGGCAGGCATCCAGCTTACGGACGATTTCGGCTTGATCAAGCTCATCGTCGCTACCGATAAACACGAGTTCTTGACGACGGTCGCCAAAAGGTTCCACCCATTCATCGGCAATGAAATCCCGCATTTCCTTCGTCCACTGCTCTTTTGGCACCGTGGAGTACCAATGGCCCACCATCTTGTGGTCTTTGAGCTTGCCGGCAAGTTGGAAATCGCCCACCTGATCCATCCGGGTGCAGAGCCAGAAAAACCCTTTGGACCGGATCAGACCCGGAACCGGCGCGTTGATAAAATCCATAAAGCGCATCGGCACAAACGGTTTTCGAGCGCGGTACACAAATGCTGTCAGCCCAAATTCATGACTATGGCTGTGCATGAGATTGTGGCCTTCACCGTGGCTGTGCGAACCGTCACTGTTTTGAACCGGCTCGTTCTTCCGCTCCATCTCCTTGAACCATGTCGGATATTCTTCCGCCTTTTCGAAGTCGAAGGAGTCCGTGTTCATGATTTCCGAGAGATCAACCTTCCCATGATCGGTATCGATGATCTTGGCTTCGGCATTGATCGCACGGATCATCTGATGGATTTTTGCCAACTGCTCCGCACTCACCAAACTGGATTTATTCACGAGTACAACATTAGCGAATTCCAACTGGTCGATCATCAATTCGACAACTGACGTCTGGTCGTGGCTTTGCAGGCGCGTCTTGCGTTCTTTGATCTCCATTTCCTCGGAGTTAAACTGGTCGATGAAGTTAAACGCATCAACGACCGTCACCATCGTATCGAGCTTGGCGATGTCCTTAAGCGACTTGCCATCGTCCATCGGGAACGTGAACGTCGCCGCAATCGGCAGCGGCTCTGACACGCCGCTCGCCTCGATGATCAGGTAATCGTACTTGCCCTCAAGCGCGAGCTTCATCGTCTCGTCAAACAGGTCACCGCGCAGCGTGCAGCAGAGGCAGCCGTTCTGTAGCTCCACCAGCTTTTCTTCGGTCTGCAAAATCTTATCGCCGATCTGCTTCCCGTCGATGTTCACTTCGGCAATATCGTTGACGATGATCGCGACGCTCTGCGCGCGTTTTGTTTCGATGATGTGATTGATCGTTGTGGTCTTACCACCGCCGAGAAAGCCGCTCAGCACGGTCACTGGAATCTTCTTAGTTTTCTTCAGCTTCTTCATCGTCTTCACTAACCCTTGAACCGCATCAGCGTTGGAACTCCAGGCTCCACGCTGTTCCAAATCTCAGGTGTGAATAGGCGACCGATCAGAAATTGTCATGTTATAAAATAACAAGTGCCTTTTTTAAAAAAGTCACGCGAAAACCATGAAGGCAGGTCTCGCCCGCCCCCAATAAACTGGCTCAAACTAAAATTACCCGTCGCAATCGCAACCGGAGTGGCCGCACCCTGCGGTGCCGTCAGGATGACCTTCGGCACAGGCTTCGCTGCAGTAATTGCGGTCGTCTTTCTTCACAGCGTCATCTATTTCGACAATGCACACGCAGTCATCACATGCGCATTTTTGTTGGGTGACTGTGGTCATTTTCAGCCTTTCTTCAGTTGTCGGTGCTCTCAGCACCGTGGGTAAAAATGTGGTCGATCATGATATTCAAAACCCGATCCACACAAGCATCCGCCATTGCGTAAAACACCTGCTTGCCGCGCCGCTCGGATTTCAAAATTCGCGCCGAACGCAACAACCGCAGATGGTGGCTTGTCAGCGAAGGCGACAGGCCAAGCTTTTCGGCCACGTCACCGGCAGCACGCTCCTGTTCCATGCAGGCAACCACAATGGACAATCGCGTTGGATCTGACAGGAGGCCAAAGGTCTCCGCCAATTCGATCATATGGTCGGTTTGAAGATCATCCGTATTCATTACAAACAATTAAACATATGTTGAAATGTTTGTAAATCACCGACGAAGGTATCGTCTCTGGTCAATTGTGATTGGACGCCGCTTGCGGTCGCACCACCTCCATATGCGTAACATCAGGGAGGAAACCGATGAGAACTCTAGTCACTGCGGCCGTCGCAGCCGCCATGCTTCTACCAACGACCTTCGCACAGGCCGGAGAAACACCCTCCCCGCCTGACGCGCGGGTTTATTTCATCAATCTGGAAGACGGCGCGACCGTCGAAAGCCCCGTGTTCATTCAAATGGGCTTGTCTGGGATGGGCATCGCGCCCGTTGGCACAGATGTGGAAAACACCGGCCACCACCACCTTCTCATCAACCGCGCCCCATTTGGCGAAGGCCCGGAAGATGATGATATGAATGAAAATGGGATTTACGCAGATGAAAACCATCGCCACTTTGGCGGCGGTCAAACGGAAGCGAGCATCGAGCTTCCGCCAGGCACACATACGCTGCAATTGTTGCTCGGTGACCTCGCCCACATTCCGCACGATCCGATCGTCATGTCGGAGCAGATCACAATAACGGTCGACGAATAGGCGTACTCGTTTTTGCGGAAAGACTTATCCACGGCGCAAGAAGCGCTTCTATTCTTGCTCCATGACAGATTTCGATTGGACAGGAGCGATTGACAAAAACATCCGGCTCATTAGCCGGATCATCGCATTCCTGTTTTCGATGACAGGCAGGACGACTGCACGGGAGATAAAAATTCCGCGCCGAATGCGCGATGAATTGTTTGGTATTCTTCGTCCCGCTGAAAGCGCGGTGCGGCGTTTAATCTTTATCATCGCAATGAGAACGCAGGGCCCGCATTTGCTATCGTCGTCAGGCAATGAAAGTACCGGTAGGTTAGAAGACACTAACAAATCGCGCATTCACATGGTAGACGACCAGTCGCCGTTGCGGAACAGACTTTTCCCACTCCGTGATCCACGCAAGAACTTCAGCGACCTTTTTTGTGAGGAGCCTTGCGAGACAGGTCATCACGTTGGAGCGCACATGGACAAAGCCGATACCAAGCCCGTGTCCGCTTCCGGTCTCATCAAACGCATTGCTTCGCTCAAACACACTCTAGATAATTTACCAGGCGAAGCCCGCCGCATGACAAAGCTGCTTCAGGCGAGGCAACATTGGCTCGCCGGTGAAAGAACTGAGAAAGCTGCGCGAGATACGGTACCATTGCCACCTCTCAGGCCAGGCTTACCGCCGGGCGCCCGGCTCAGATCGCCCAATGATGGCCAGATCAAACGGCAGGAATCCGAGGCGATACTCGACGAAGTCGATTGGCTTTCGCGAGAACTGCAAAACTATTCTGTGAATTGACCCTATGGATGCCTCCTTCGGGTGCGGTGTCCGTTGCACGTCCCTTTTCCATCAGCGTCAGCCACGCTAGGTGCGCTCGAACAAGAGGGAATTGAAATGGCAAAATGTGCATTCATCGGGTTGGGCGTCATGGGCTACCACATGGCCGGACACCTGAAAAACAAAGGCGGGCACGACGTCACGGTTTACAACCGCACCGCCTCAAAGGCTGATAATTGGGTCGCTGAGTTCGGCGGTGTATCAGCAGAAAGCCCAACACTCGCAGCCAAAAATGCCGACTTCGTGTTCACCTGCGTCGGCAATGACGATGACCTGCACTCGGTGACAATTGCATCCGATGGCGCGCTTGACGGCATGAAACAAGGCGCAATCCTCATCGATAATACCACGGCCTCAGCCAACGCTGCGCGCATGCTGGACAACGCCACGAAAGAACGCGGCATGGGCTTTATGGATGCGCCAGTTTCCGGCGGCGAAGCAGGTGCAATCAACGGCGTTTTGACCGTCATGTGCGGTGGCGATGAGGCAACTTTTGCCAAAGCAAAACCGATCATCGAGAGCTTCGCCAAAATGGTTGGGCTTATGGGACCAGCGGGCAATGGCCAGCTCACCAAGATGGTCAACCAAATCTGCATCGCGGGACTGGTTCAGGGCCTATCAGAAGCACTCTTGTTCGCAGAAAAAGCCGGGCTGGATGCGGAACAAGTCATCGACGTAATTTCCAAAGGCGCGGCCGGATCATGGCAGATGGAAAACCGCCACAAGACCATGATTGACGGCGAGTATAATCACGGCTTCGCAGTCGATTGGATGCGCAAGGATCTCGCAATCGTACTCAACGAGGCAGACAGCAACGCCACTCCTCTGCCCATTACAGGGCTCGTTGATCAATTCTACAAAGACATTCAGGCTATGGGCGGCGGTCGGTGGGACACGTCTTCACTCCTCGCGCGACTGAAAGCGCTCAGCTAGAGTTGTCGGCCTTGCCCTTTTCCAACACCAGATAATCAAGCGGTAAGGCCGGGGTGTTTTTGATCTGCTCCATCGCAAAGACGGACGACACGTCCTTGATTTCAATCTTCTCGATCAGCCGTTTGTAAAAGGCATCGTAAGCCGTGATGTCTGGAACGACCACGCGCAGCAAGTAATCCACGTCGCCGCTCATGCGGTAAAATTCCACGACCTCTGGAAACTCGGCGATGACTTCGGAAAACCGCAAAAGCCATTCCTTAGTGTGCATGCTCGTGCGGATCGACACGAATACGTTCACCCGCGCATTTACCTTTTCGGGATCGAGAACAGCAACGCGTGATCGGATCACGCCGTCTTCTTCAAGCTTCTGGATACGCCGCCAGCATGGGGTCGTCGATAGACCGACACGTTTCGCAATGTCAGCCACAGAAAGCGTCGTATCTTCTTGCAGAAGCCGCAGAATTTTTTTGTCGAGTGAGTCCAACCGTTCAGTCCAGATCCTACACGCA
>JBCDLI010000089.1:0-5394 GCA_038745535.1 Pseudomonadota bacterium
CATCATGGAACACATTGAGGAGGCTGGCATTCACTCCGGCGACTCCGCATGTTCGCTGCCCGTCCATTCGCTTTCCGATGCAATCATTGCGCAACTGAAAGAGCAGACAGCAGCACTCGCGAAGGCGCTCAACGTCGGCGGCCTGATGAATGTGCAATACGCCATCAAGGATGACGTGATCTATATCCTCGAGGTCAACCCCCGCGCGTCGCGCACAGTACCGTTTGTGGCCAAAACCATCGGACTGCCGATCGCGAAAATTGCCGTGCGCATTATGGCGGGCGAGAGCCTGGAAAGCGCCATTTCCCATTACGGTTCAGAAGTCGACGCAGCCGATCTCGGCCATATCGCAGTGAAAGAAGCGGTCTTCCCGTTTAACAAATTTCCGGGCGTGGACACGCTGCTCGGGCCAGAAATGCGGTCCACCGGCGAGGTCATGGGCCTCGATACCGATTACGCAATTGCGTTCGCCAAGGCGCAGCTTGGCGCGGGCGTGGAGCTGCCGAAGGGTGGCACGGTCTTCATCTCCATACGCGATGAGGACAAGGACGGCGTGCTGGATACCGCGCGGCGTTTTGAAACGCTTGGCTTCGAGATCGTCGCTACAGGTGGCACGCAGATTTATCTTGAAGAAAACGGCGTGAAGTCCGCCAAGGTGAATAAGGTAAAGGAAACGCGGCCCAACATTGAAGACGAAATCCGCAACCGCAAGGTTCAGCTCGTCATCAATACGACGTCGACCGGCAAGGCGATTTCGGACTCCAAAGCGCTGCGCCGCGCGGCACTGGAAAACAAGCTGCCGTATTTCACGACCGTCGCCGGAGCTGTAGCCGTAGGCGAAGCCATCGAAGCGCTCGCCAAAGGCAGGCTGGAAGTTCGACCGCTCCAAGACTACGAGTTCTAAGCGCGCGGGATGCAGATTTTCCGCGTTCTGCTCGGCTGCTTCTGCTCCTACGTTGCGGGGGTCTTTTACTTCGTCGTATTTTCCGTTGCCGATCGATACATGGGCACAGGCGAAATCACGTTTGATAAGCTGGAGGTCGCTCTTTTCGCCTATGTGGGCTTCGTGGTTGGTGCGCTTTACACCTTCATCGTGGTCATCATTTGGGCCGCACTGGCTTGGAAAAATAAGCGGGTTAGCTGGAAAACGGCAATCCTCATCGCGATTGCAGTGTTCGCGTTCCCGCTCATGATCTGGGTGCCAAGCTTAATCAGTCTTCTCTTCAGCATCATCTTCGGCAGCTTTATCGGCGTCATCTTCTGGCTCACTGCCTTTGGCCGTGTGCGGGAAGCCAAGATGCGGTTTCGGTGAGGGCCGAAACTTCTTTGTAAGGAACACCGAAATGCAGGCCGTCAAGATGGGTCAAAACTGCTGACGATCTGTGATCAGCGAAAATTCACCTCACTTGGGCGTGGCAAAATCCGAAATCCTAAGTCCAGCCCTTACCTTTCCCTGTGCTCACTGCTAACTCTAACCCATGCGTTTTACCCAAACTTTCATGGATGAAATCCGCGACCGCGTTCCGATTTCCGACGTGATCGGCAACTATGTGACGTGGGATAAGCGCAAGACCAACACCACGCGTGGCGACTACTGGGCGTGCAGCCCATTTGTGAGTGAGAAGACGCCGAGCTTCCACTGCGTTGACCCCAAGGGTTTTTACAAGTGTTTTTCCAGCGGTGAGTCCGGCGACCACTTCACGTTTTTGACCAAGGTGGCGGCCATGAGCTTCCCCGAGGCAGTGGAGCGGGTTGCGAACATGGCGGGCGTTCCAATGCCTGCCTACGATCCCGAAGAGAAAAAGCGCGATGAGGTGCGCCGTACGCTCTATGACGTGATGGAGTGGGCGACCAAATGGTTTGAGCGCAATCTGCAGGTGGAGAGCGGCGCAGCAGCGCGGGCCTATCTACGCCAGCGCGGGCTCAGCGAAGCAACCATCGCAAAGTTTCGGCTTGGCTTTGCACCCAACAGCCGCAACCAACTCAAAGAGTTTCTGGCGAGCCAAGGCGCAACAAAAGAGCAGATCGAAGCCTCGGGCATGGTCATCCACGGCGAGGATATCCCGGTCTCATATGACCGGTTCCGCGACCGCATCATGTTTCCTATTGAGGACGCGCAGGGCCGCGTCATCGCCTTTGGTGGCCGCGCCATGGACCCAAAAGCGCCCGCTAAATATCTGAACTCGCCGGAAACCGAGCTTTTCCACAAATCCGACGTGCTTTTCAATTTGAAGCGCGCCCGCGCCGCAGCGGCCAAAGCCAAGGATGATCCCGTCGGCTCCACGCTGATCACGGTAGAGGGTTACATGGACGTCATCGCGCTCGATCAGGCGGGCGTTGCCAATGCCGTGGCGCCGCTGGGAACTGCGCTCACCGAACGCCAATTACAGATGATTTGGCGCGTCACGGGCGAACCCGTACTCTGTTTCGATGGCGATAAGGCGGGTCTGCGCGCCGCGTATCGCTCGCTCGATATGGCGATGCCTCAACTAAAGGCTGGGCGGTCAGTACGTTTTGCGCTGTTGCCAGACGGTCAGGATCCCGATGATCTGGTTCGTGAGAATGGTCGTGATGCCTTTGCAGAGGTCATCACAAAGGCGCGGTCTGCGGCTGAAATGCTGTGGCAGCGCGAAACCGGCGGCAAAACATTTGAAACGCCGGAACGCCGTGCCGCGCTGGAAGCAGCTTTTCGCGAGATTACCGGTGGCATTGAAGACACAAGCGTTCGCCGCCACTACCAGCAGGAGATGCGCGAGCGCACGAACGCGTTTTTTGGCACTGTGCCAGCAGCTCAAAAAGGGAAGGGCACTTACCAGAGACCGACCGGCAACGCGCGAAGCAAGGTGACGGCTAGCGCGCGATTGGCAAATACCTCGCTCGTTTCGGGATTGGTTTCGGACGCTCTGCCTGTGCGCGAAGCAGCACTTATTAGCGCTGTTCTCTGCCACCCGGACTTGCTTGCAGAGAATTTCGACATGTTCTGCGCGATGCAGGTTCAATCTCCAGCACTGCGCCAACTACGTTCTGCGATCCTTAAAGCGTATACGGACTATCCTGCCCGTGATCGCGACACTTTGATGGAGCACGGTGCAATGAAGGCGCAAAAGCCAACAATTGATCGCGTAGACGAGACCGTAAAACGCGCGCGGCTGTGGGTTTGCACCCGTGAAGCAGCGCTGGATGATGCCCGCGAGGCCTTTGCTCAAGCCGTTAAGCTGCACATAAAAGAGAGCTCCTTAGCCAGTGAGTTGAATGCCGCCGAACGTGCATTGGCCGACGAGTCGAGCGACGGAAACTTGGAGCGCCTCATCGATATTCGTCGCCAAATGGACGAGATGCAGTCGATGGAGGCGCTGATAGAAGGCTTTGGCATAGCCTCAGGCCGTCCAAACACGTCATTTTAGCCACATCGCACGCATCAATAGCGACAAATATCGTTGAATCACTTGACTCCCCTGTGAATCACGGGAAACGCGCTTATCTGGGGAACACTGCGCTATTGCTGCGCTTTTTGGAAACAGTTGGACACGTACTTCGCGCTTGGCGCTCTTAGGTGGGCACCTATTTACGGTTAACGATGATTAAACGCTGAATGTTTAATTCAAGCGGGCACCGTACTGCGTGAGCGAGCAAGCGGAAATTTTGCGGTCTGTCGGGCAGGCCCGGGAATGGTTTGAATGGCTAAAAAAGCGACGATGGAAAAGACAGCAGCTACCGAGGATGCAGGCGACAGCCCGTTGCTCGATCTTTCTGCTGATAACGTCAAAAAGTTCATCCGCGCTGCTAAGAAACGCGGCTGGGTCACCATGGACCAGCTGAACGCTGTTTTGCCGTCTCAGGAAGTCAACTCCGAACAGATCGAAGACATTATGGTCATGCTCAATGACATGGGTATCAATGTTATTGAGGAAGAGGAGGCCGAACAGCTAACCGAGGGTGAGGAAAGCGCGAAGAAGGAAGTCGCGACCACCAATGGTACCGCTGTTGCGACGACCACCAAAAAGAAAGAACCCACCGACCGCACCGACGACCCCGTCCGCATGTACTTGCGCGAAATGGGCCAGGTGGAGCTTTTGTCCCGCGAAGGCGAGATTGCAATTGCCAAGCGCATTGAAGCGGGGCGCGAAACAATGATTGCGGGATTGTGTGAGAGCCCGCTTACATTTCAGGCGATCATCATTTGGCGCGATGAATTGCTGGAAGGCAACATTCTGCTTCGCGACATCATCGATTTGGAAACTACATACGCTGGCCCCGAAGCCAAGCAGGCGCCGAAGGTTCCAACACCGGAAGAGATTGAGCAGGCCCGTCGCGAGCGGGAGGAAAAAGAGCGTGCGCTCCGTCGTCCGCGTAACCATGATGACGTGACCGATGTTGGCCCCAACGGCCAGCCTGAGGAAGACGACGAGGAAGACGAACAAAATCTGTCGCTGGCCGCGATGGAAGAAGAGCTGCGCGAAGACGTGATGAAGTCCTTTGACGACATCGCGAAGACGTACATGAAGCTGCGCAAGCTGCAGGATCAGCATATGGAAGGCGCGCTGGATGGTACCGGCGAACTGACGCCATCTCAGAAGACGCGCTACAAGCAACTGCGCGAAGACCTTGTGAAGCAGGTCAAGCTGATGTCTCTGAACAATCAGCGTATCGATCAGCTGGTCGAGCAGCTTTACACAATCAACAAAGACCTCATCCAGCGCGAGGGTCGGCTGCTACGCTTGGCAGAAAGCTATGGCGTGGGTCGCGAAGAGTTTTTGAAGGAATATCAAGGCCACGAGCTCGACCCCGAGTGGCTGCAGCGCATTGCATCGCTTGACTCCAAGGCGTGGACAGCCTTCGCCAAAGGTGATGCCCGAATGGTGGACGAGCTGCGGTCTGAAATTCAAGAAATCGCCGCAGCGACCGGCATCGCGATGACGGAGTTTCGTCGCATCGTGCATCAGGTGCAAAAGGGCGAACGCGAAGCGCGGATCGCGAAGAAGGAGATGGTGGAGGCCAACCTGCGCCTCGTCATTTCGATCGCGAAGAAATACACTAATCGCGGCCTGCAATTCCTCGATCTCATTCAAGAAGGCAATATCGGCCTCATGAAAGCGGTCGATAAATTCGAGTATCGGCGCGGCTATAAGTTCTCGACCTATGCCACGTGGTGGATCCGTCAGGCGATCACGCGTTCAATTGCCGACCAAGCGCGCACGATCCGTATTCCGGTTCACATGATTGAGACGATCAACAAGATCGTTCGCACCAGCCGCCAGATGTTGCACGAAATTGGTCGCGAGCCGACGCCGGAAGAGCTGTCTGAAAAGCTGGCTATGCCGCTGGAAAAAGTGCGCAAAGTGCTCAAGATCGCCAAGGAACCCATCAGCCTTGAAACGCCGATTGGTGACGAAG
>JBCDLI010000090.1:0-5347 GCA_038745535.1 Pseudomonadota bacterium
GATCGTGACCGTATATTCGGTCCCGTTTCGTGAAAGCGTTGCCTCAATCTCGCGATCTGCACGAGGCGACACGTAGCGCTGGACAGTGGCAAACGATTTCATCCGCCGGCCATCGATCGAGACAAACACATCTCCCGTTTGTATCCCAGCTTCCGCTGCAACTGACCCCTCACGCACATCGCCGACCAACGGCTCAATCGTCGTTCTACCGGAAAGGACGAAGATCATCGTGAGGATTACAATAGTGAGCAGATAGTTCGCGAATGGGCCGGCAAACACCGTCGCAGCGCGCCGCAGCACTGACTTGTTATGGAACGCCTGTTTACGTTCTTCCTCGCTCAATTCCGCATCAGCCTCTTCGGAATTGCCCGCAGAAGCCGCATTCATATCGCCTACAAACCGAACATATCCGCCCAGTGGAATGGCCGAAATTTTCCATCGCGTGCCCCGCCCATCGGTGAAGCCAACGATTTCGGGTCCGAAACCGACCGAGAACGCCGTCGCGCCGATACCGCACCACCGACCCACAAGGTAATGGCCCAACTCGTGTATAAACACGACCAAGGATAGCACGAAAAGGAATGCGAGAATTGTCGTCATGGTACACCAATTGGATCGCCGGTAGCGATCATCTCTTCAAAAATTCTGGTCCCAGAATAAGGCAGTCGCCGGGGTTTCTACCCCAGAGATAGCGACCGAGGCGACCCAAACAACAACCGCGGCAAAAACCATTCCGTCGAGGCGGTCCATAAAGCCTCCGTGACCCGGAATGATCGCGCTGGAGTCCTTCACGCCCGCCTTTCTTTTCAACGAACTTTCATAAAGGTCGCCAAGCTGAGAGCTCGTAGACGCAACAACAGCGAGAGCAAACATCCCAATTGCAGCCATGGAAGGCTCAAAAAGAAAGCGCGATATGATGGTCGCGATGATTGCGCCAATCAGGCCGCCAATCGCGCCCGAGATCGTTTTTCCCGGTGATATTTTGGGAGCCAGTTTCGGTCCACCGATTGCTCGCCCAACAAAATAGGCTGCGATATCAGTAAAACACACAAGCAAAACAACAAACACAACGACGGCGAAACCAGCGCCATTATCCCCATCGCCGCGCAAGTGAATCAGCGCTGTCAGCGCCGCCCAGCAGTACGTGTAACCGCTCAAACCTGGACGGCCGAGACCAAGCAGCACCGCGGCATAACTTCCAATCATCCAAAGAGCGACCGCCAAGCCAATCGCTAAAGAGCCCGAGAACGCGACCAGCGCGATAGCAGTCAGTGCCAGAAAACCGGCATTAATCAGCAGAGCCCGATCATCGTGACCAGGCACATTCATCGCGAGCCACTCATACCAAACAAAGCAACAGAAGATCGTGGCGACGAAGGCGAAAAAGAAACCGCCAAAGATCAAAGCAGGCAGTGTTATCGCGACCAAAACAAGCGCAGAAATAATCCTGAGCTGTAGATTACTCATCGGGCCAAATTACTCATAGGGCGATGTCAGCCTTTTCAACGGCAGACAGACCGCCAAATCGCCGATCACGATCCATGTACTCGGCTATGGCGTCACGTAGGTGCGTTTCGTCATAATCAGGCCAGTAAACATCCTGAAATACGAATTCGCTGTACGCACACTGCCACGTGAGAAAGTTCGAAAGCCGCTTTTCACCGCTGGTCCGGATGACAAGGTCAGGGTCCGATTGTCCGCGGGTATCAAGAACGTTGGAAATCTCTTCGGGCGTGACACCATGGCCGAGCTTCGCTGGCTCCGCCAAACGCTGCCGTATCAGCACATCGACCGCGCGAGCGATCTCGTCACGACCACCATAATTGAAGGCGACATTCAGCGTAAGCCGATCATTATGCTTGGTGCGATCCTCGGCTTCCTGAACCAACCGCTTAATGTCGGCCTGAAGATTGTCGCGACGACCGAGAATCTTGACGTGTATGCCGTTGGCCTCCAACTCCGCCAAATCCTTACGGATGAAAAGTCGAAGTAACGCCATCAGTTCGCGCACTTCTTGTGGTGGCCGAGCCCAGTTTTCAGAAGAAAACGCATACAGTGTGAGCGTCGTTATCCCACAATCACCTGCACAGCGTACAACGCGCCGTACCGCTTCCAAACCAGCCTTGTGACCCAGCGTTCGGGGCATTCCCCTCATCCGTGCCCACCGGCCATTGCCATCCATGATGATTGCGACGTGCTGCGGCGAAGTCGCGCCCATATCCCGCATCACAGTCTCCAATTTCCTTGCGTACCATTCATGAGATTGGCCAATCAGCAAGCATAGCCGGCGACCACGGAGAAAAGAGCCTACACGGCCATTATTTCTGTTTCCTTTTCAGCGACAACACCGTCGACATCGGAAATCAGTTTGTCTGTAAGTTTTTGCACTGACTCGGCCTCTTTTCGGGCATCGTCTTCGCTGATGTCGCCGTCCTTCTCGTGCTTTTTCAGCGCGTCCATCCCATCGCGGCGCACGTGACGAACAGCAATCCGAGCGCTTTCTGCATACTGATTAGCAACTTTGACGAGTTCGCGACGACGCTCTTCATTGAGTTCGGGAAGTGGTACGCGAACAGTCGTGCCATCGGTCATGGGGTTCAAGCCAAGTGACGATTCACGGATCGCCTTCTCCACCGCAGAAACCATGGACTTGTCCCAGACATTCACCGCGAGCATGCGCGGCTCCGGAACGGTGACGTTGGCCACTTGGTTGAGCGGCGTCGGTGCGCCATAGGCTTCAATCGTGATTGGCTCAAGCAACGCAGTGGATGCGCGACCTGTGCGCAGGCCAGCCAATTCTTGCTTGAGCACGTTTAGAGCGCCATCCATGCGCCGCTTCAAATCTTCAAGATCGTAGTCCGCACTCATAATTCAAAATACCCCTGCCCGGCCCCCGGACGTATCAAGTGTCTGCGTTATAAACGGTCGTCGCCCGACCACCGCCGCGTAAAATATCGGCAAATCCGCCTTTTTCATGAATGGAAAAGACGAGAATAGGAACATTGTTCTCGCGGGTGAGCGCAACAGCAGCGGTATCCATCACTGCCAACCCACGGCTTAACAATTCATCGTAACTAATTCGTTCAAACCGCTCGGCATCGGGATCAGTTTTTGGGTCGGCGGTGTATATTCCGTCCACCTGCGTACCCTTGAAGAGCGCATCAGCACCGATTTCAGCAGCGCGCAGAGCGGCTGCGGTGTCGGTGGTGAAATACGGATTTCCGGTGCCTCCGGCGAAGATCACCACCTTGCCGCGCTGAAAATGGCTCATTGCCTTGCGTTGAGAAAAACTCTCACAAAACTCTGGCATGGAAATCGCTGATAGAACAACGGCATCTAGGCCGTGCTTAACAAGTGAGGTGCGCAATGCCAGCGAATTAATCACGGTGGCCAACATGCCCATGTGATCGCCGGTAACCCGGTCGCCCCCGCGCGAAGCCACTGCCACGCCGCGAAAGATATTACCGCCGCCAATAACGATGCCGACTTCGACACCCATATCGACAGCTTCTTTCACGTCTGAAGCGATCTGATCTGCAATGGAAACGTCGATACCGAAACCCTGATTTCCCATCAACGCTTCGCCGGAGGCCTTTAACAAAACGCGTTTATAGTGCGGCTTGGGGGACATTGATTGCGCTCGATTCGACCGTTTCGGGATACAACAAGGCCACCGGGATGTCACCCGATGGCCACAGATTGAAAACAGTGCTGCAAAAAGGATTAACCCTTAGCGGCTGCAGCAACTTCGGCAGCGAAATCGCTTTCTTCTTTCTCAACGCCCTCACCAAGAGCGAAGCGAACCATCGCTGTCACTTTTGCCGGCGCACCGATATCTTTCTCAGCTTCTTTCAGAGCAGCTTCGACAGTAACGTCCGGGTTGATCACGAAGGATTGCTTCATGAGGCAAACCTCTTCGTACAACTTGCGCAAACGACCTTCGACCATCTTCTCGATGATGTTTTCAGGCTTGCCGGAAGCTTTGGCCTGATCAGCAAAGATAACCCGCTCTTTCTCAACCACCGCCGGGTCAAGATCGTCGGTGTCGATGGCAAGCGGGTTGGTTGCAGCAACGTGCATGGCGATCTGGCGTCCGATGGCACCGGCAGCTTCGGCATCGCCCGTCGTCTCAATCGCGACGAGTACGCCCATTTTGCCCATGTCGGTGGATGCGGCGTTGTGCACATAGCGTGCGACGGCACCCGAACCGACGGAAAGTTTTGACGCCCGGCGTAGGTTCATGTTTTCACCGATGGTCGCAACCGCGTCCTTGATCGCCTGATCTACCGACTTGCCGCCCATGTCAGCGGCCAGAATTGCGTCGACAGAACCGTCCGTGCCCACCGCTACGCCCGCGATATCGCCGACGAGCTTCTGGAACTCGGTATTCCGTGCAACGAAGTCGGTCTCTGAGTTGATTTCGACAACGACAGCATCCGTGCCGTCGGCTGTTACACCAACCAAGCCTTCAGCAGCCGTGCGGCCAGCCTTCTTTTCAGCCTTGGAGATGCCCTTCTTGCGAAGCCAATCCATCGCGGCTTCAACATCGCCGTCATTTTCCTGCAGGGCTTTTTTGCAGTCCATCATGCCAGCACCGGATTGCTCGCGGAGCTGCTTTACGAGTGCAGCAGTAATTTCTGCCATTTTTTTCATCCTCGATGATTTCGCGACGTGTGAAAAGCCGCGGGATGGCCACGCCTAGGCATGCCATCGATGACACTTTGAAGACAGCGGCGCTTGTTTAGCGCCGCCAAAGAATAAGATCAGGACTTGTCAGCCGCTGGAGCTTCAGCTTCCGCAGGTGCTGCTTCAAGAACAGCAGCTTCAACAGGGGTTTCCTCAGACGCACCGATGTCGATGCCTGAAGAGCCTTGCTGACGTGCGATCCCATCGATGCACGCACGAGCCATCAAATCGCAGTAAAGCGAAATTGCACGCGCTGCATCGTCATTACCTGGAATGGGGTAATCGACCTTGTCCGGGTCGCAATTGGTATCAAGAATTGCAACGACTGGAATGCCGAGCCGCTTTGCTTCTTCAATCGCAATCGCTTCCTTGTTGGTGTCGATGACAACCATCATGTCAGGAATGCCGCCCATATCCTTGATGCCGCCAAGCGCACGCTCGAGCTTCTCATATTCACGCTCAAGGTTCAGTCGCTCTTTCTTGGTGAAGGCCTGCGCCTCGTTTGAGTTGAGCAATTCTTCAAGTTTACGAAGACGCGAGATCGAATTCGAGATCGTTTTCCAGTTGGTCAGCATACCGCCAAGCCAACGGGCGTTGACGAAATACTGCGCTGAGCGCTTCGCGGCGTCTGCAACGATTTCCGACGCCGCACGCTTTGTGC
>JBCDLI010000091.1:0-5119 GCA_038745535.1 Pseudomonadota bacterium
CACGTTGCCGGTGTCACGAACAACCTTCACGTTAACGTTGGCCGGGATCTTGGCGCCAACAGAGCCGAGTGCAGCGCGAGGATCGTTTTCAAGCTGCGACATGAACTCATTATCGGTCCAGGCTTTATTCAGGATTTCGGTGCGTGAGGCGAGGGTTTGGTTTTCCATATGTTGCTCCAGTTGCTAGAGATTTGCGAAATTAAAGCGGATCACGCGGCATTTTCCAACTTACAAGCTGCGAGGTATTCGTCTACAACTAAGGGTCAAATACCGAGGTCTATTAAACGGCTTTGCTCAGAAAGTATGAACCGGCAGCCGATCCACCAGCGGAGACCACCACAGCGGCCGTGACACAGAGCGGGGTTGTACCACCGTGTGCGGACAACAGCTCGCCGTCGGACACTTCACCTTCCGCAGGTGCTTGAGGGATGTGGAAGTGTTTGACGTCGTCCGTATCGAAAGCAATACGCACATCAATGCCTTCCGGAATATTCCATCCAATTTCAGCAAGAGCCGACTTCGGATCTTGCTCGAGTCTGGCCCGGTACGCGTCATCGCTCCAAACCCGCTCGTAAAAATCCATCTTTTGAGCACCTTTTGCTTGATCTACATTTGATGGGTTCATCATTGCCTTGCTTCCTTCAATATTGTGATTGAGAGATTTTCTAGATGACGCGAGCCACTCTGAAGCGTTCCTTCTTTCATCAAACCGCTCAGAAGTCGTGTTGGTATCAACCCGAGACCACACCGTCTTCTCATTCATCAACATGGTGGGTATTTTTTGTGGTTTCATCTGACAGCGATTAAGAATTCATTATTTTTGTTTGCATCAGAAAATTCTCTTGCAATTATTTCTTGGGACGATGGTGCCACTCAAATTTGCGCATCTTCACTCTGACTCAGGAATCAGAACCCTTTGTTCATCTATCGGTGTGAAGTTCATTTCTGATCGTGACGCTTGAGCGTGGACACCAAGTGCCATACCATTAGAAGGATTGACAGCAGCGAGGTTCTTTGATCACCCAGTTTCGCTGCATGATCACACCTCATCTTCATGGTAAATGCGTTTGTGTTTGAAGTTCACCAGAGCGACCCCGTGCGTAGCAATCCCTAATTCCGGCGCCCCAAGGCTAAGATAACGATCACCTCACCAAAGCAACGGCAGAGGATCCAACACGATATACGAAAAGAAATGCTGCAGCAGCTCCTCAAAGCCACTGCAGCCCGCTCTGCAAGAGATGTCGCGCGCCCTTAAGCCGGCTCAAACATCCGTTCCGATGTCGCTACACCCACCGTTGGTTTGTCGTACTCCATCACGGTTTTCCCAAACCGATCCCTATTGAGAAATGTCTCGTAAAAGAACTCGCCTGTTTCTGTGTAAGCCAGATACGCGTTGGTCGGCACTCGAAGCTTCCCGGACGCGTAGTCATCGATCGCATTCTGCAAATCAGAGGTTCGCCCGAGGCAATTTCCCATGATTGTGATGTTCTTTGCGAGCATCGAACCCATCAACCGAGATGGGTCGACACGCGGCACGATCGCCTCCTTCTCTAGTACGCCTGAGTGCTGATCGACAATGCCGCACGTAATGTGGCGACCACCCATACCAAGGACAGAGGGAATCTCCGCCAGGTGAACGTCTGAGAACGGGTCAACCATCGCATCAAACCCTTCCAACTGGCGTACGCGCTCCGCGAGCTCTCCGCGGGACGACCAACCCGGCTCGGACGGGTCGTTTACGATTAACTCTTTAACACCCAACGCTTTCAGTTCGTCGCTGTGTGCGGGAGAACGCGATAGGGCGTAGATATTGACATTGTAATTCTTGAGCGCAGCGATTGCGAAGAGCGAGGTGTTAGATTTTGCTCCAGTCACAAGAACGTTTTCACCAGCGGTCAACCCGAGCCGCCGCACCATACCGTATGCTGTCTGCCCGCCGATCGAGAAACCGCCTGCGACTGAGTACGGCATTGAGTCGGGAACCTTCAGGAGTTTGGTCTGGTGAACGATCTGCATCTCGCGCGAACTCTGGTTCGTGGGGATACCGGGCATCACACCTTCGGCCCCAGAATCGGGATAAGCGCAGTTTGCCAGAACGCGGTCGCCGGGATTGAAAGCAGTCACGTTTTGACCGACTGCAACAACTTCTCCACAGAATTCTGAGCCGATCACAAAGTAGTTCTTCCGAAACCGTGAATTGCGCATGTGCAGCATGAACGAGCGGTCACGATAATTGCACGAAAAGGCTGTGACCCGCAGGCAGACGAAATCTGCCATTTCCGCTGCGTCAGCGTCGAATTGTTTCGCTTCAGTTTCGACGATCCCAAATCGGAGCGTCTGACCTTCAAGTGTAAATTCGCCTTCAGTGCCTCGAACAATATTCTGACCAGCGTATTCGCTACCAATGATACAAAGCTGTTTCACCATCATCTCCAATGAAGCACGTCAGCAGTCAAAGCTGATCATCTCAAATCTCAAACGCCCAGATATTCGGTATAATGTCAGGGCGGGCCATGCGAAGAAGACACATACCAACACCTGCAGCGCCATCGAAGAGTGTCGGATTTTGACCGTCTGTACCAAGCCGCCAATGAAAGTGGCCGGCTGCCTCGGCAGCGCTCAAGATGGTCTTTGTTTCCCGATTGACCTTTAACAACAGTGTTTCGTCATCGCGATGAAGCGCCACTTCAGTCAGAAATGCGAGCCGACCAAATCGCCCGCTGAACACACCATCGTTGTTTGTTGGTCCCAAAATGTGGGTCTGCTCCAGCGCTGCATCGAGGTCGTTGGCATATTCGCTAGCGCGCAGTTGATCTGACATCGCGAGGCGAGCGAGACCGATGCCGGCAGCGCCATTGGAATATCCATATGCGGCGACGGTTTTCGTGTCATCCTTCAGCTCGGCGATGTCACGCAGATCAGGCCAATAGCCAAAGCGCTGAAGCATCGCCGCTTCGGATGCCAGACCATCGATACCGGCCTCTGTCCAAGTACTTTCATTCAGCGCCCAGCCAGCGCGGGACAGGGCAAGGGCGATGCCGCTCGCCCCGTGCATCATCCCCATTTGAGGGATCCGCCAAGTGCGATCACGCCAGCACTCTCCAAGCTCCGTCACCTTCGTCCGGTTTTTCAGGAGAGCTTTTGCCGCCGCAGCGATTACATCTTCACACTCCGGCATCGGACGATGTTGATGGAGCGCAGTCAGGCCGATCAAGGCACCAGCTATGCCATTGGAAAGCCCGGCATCTTCAGAACCTTGAAAACGGCTCGGTTCGATCATGCGCGCGTAGGCTTCAGCGGCATCTAACAGTTCGGGGTCGTCCAATAGTTTGGCAAGCGCAACCAGCGCGTACAATGCTCCACCGTGGCCTGAGGTCAATCCGAGCGGAGTGACCGACGCCGTCGCCTTCGCCGCTTCCGGCTTTCGCATTGCAGCCAAAACCCCAGCGATTTCCATCATCGCCGCCTCACGACGTGCTTCATCGCCCGTAACCTTGAACAGTGCGGCATTCAGCATCGCGATGCCCATTGTTCCGCCGAGGAACGTGTTGCCGAGTGGCTGCAGTTGAACAGCTCGCTCGTCCGCCGTGACCGGGGTTGGGCACAACCATGTCCGGCTGTTTTCACCAGAAATTGACGATGCTTCAATTCGATCAGCGAGTGAACCTGCAACCGAAACCAGATTTTCATTGGTCACTTGCTCATCGGTCGCCTCGACGCACCCAATACAGTCAGTCGCGATTGTGGTCGTTGAGAGCGATTGACGAATGATCATCAAATCAAAATCAAGCACATCATCCGTCATGGCCGTGAGTCGGCCGCGGATGTCCACCATGCAGCTTTGCCGGAAGAAGTCGGGGACAATGGTGCCGTCGCCACAGATCAACTGGGTGCTGTCGGTTTCGCCTTCGTAGAAAGGAATATTGTAGCCACTCATGCATTCTGTTTCGTAGTCGCAGAGCTGTGCGAGTGGATTCTGCCCTTCGGCGGTAACGGAAGAACGGTACAAGAAGTCGAAGTTTTGGCTCCATGCGACGCCATCACCAACGCTGCGACGGCCAAGCGCACGCTGCTGGAGAAAGCCGTAAAGCCGCGTCGCCCGAAGCACAGCGCGGAACCGTAAGCCACTGAACAATTCAAGCGGCCCACCTTCTGCGGCGATGACAGCGCCACGCTTCTTCAAGTAATCGAACATTGCCTGGTATCCAGCAATGAGGGTGTCGCTGTAATCCATCAAGCGGAGTTGAGTGCCATTCAGGCGGGGTACGTTCCCTTTCTGCTCCACTGCTATGGAACCGTTCGCACGGGACATCAGGGTTTCATGGGCATCGAGACCGCCTAGCAGAACCGCGCCGCCTCCTGGGACTGAGGTCCACCCAGGCAAGTAGCCGGTTGTCATAACGGAATCCTCAAGCTTGCTGAACGCTTTGGTGATGGCCTCGCCTTCAGGCGGGATATCGTCCATGTGCTTCTGGCGGGCCACCATGATGGTTTCCAGGTCGATGGGGACCGGGACTGGACCACAGGCGATGGTGTTTTCGAAATGGAAGTCGTTGCCTTGCAGCATTCGCACTAAGCAAAGTGTTGCACCCGAGCGGTAGAAGAATTCATCGGCCTCGTGCGCGGTTTCGCAATCACGGGCCGCGACCCATTCCACCCAACCGTAGTCATTACAGCAGACCACTTTCGGCGCACCAGCCGATGGCGGCGCTCCGTCAGCGTCAAGCCAGGCAAGAAAGGTTGCCCACGCGCCGTCAATATCGAGGGATTTCGGCTTATATCCAATATTCGTACCATCTTCGAACGTTAATTGGTAGACAGACCGCCCTTCTTTATGAAGGTCTGACAGACTGGCTTTGATTACTTGAACGCGACCTGGATCTGAGCTTTTGGTCAACGGCAAGATGCGATCTTGGCGGTCGTTATGAAACCGGCTGATGAACTCGCTTGTTGCCATCATCCACTGATCAAGCGCCGTCGCGATGAGACGGGCGAGCACTGGGCGGCCTTTGAAGAACTCCGCCAACCGCGGTCCGCGCATTGCTTCAATAAAATCTGGCAAGTTGGCGTTGACCGCCTCTTGGCTGATCACGCCGAGGAAGCTACCACCGGCCTGTGA
>JBCDLI010000092.1:0-4991 GCA_038745535.1 Pseudomonadota bacterium
ACGCCGTATTATCACGCGTGTTTTCGGCAGGATTGGGGTCTCAATCGTGAAACTATTGTCCGTTTCGACCACGCTTCTTTGCGTGTTTTCGCTGGCAGGCTGCAACGCATTCCAGCGCGATACGCGTGAGCTTCCGCCGCCACCGCAGGGCAACATAATCGCAACATCAACATCCACGCCGCAAGAGCGGCGAGGCGAATTCAATCCGCCGCCGCGTGATCCATCTCTTGAAACCGGCCCCACGGTAACAGGTCAAGCCGGATCAACAGTCGAAGAGTGCCGTGATATCAACAATACGCCCGGTCAGCCCAACAGTTCGCTTGGTAACGGCCAGGATGCCGATCAATGTGTGCAAGGAAGTGTGAGCCTTGGGAATTGAGTCTTACGACAGCTTCTTCGCATGCCCGATATATAAAATCGCAGTCATCGGCAGCGTTCCGAAAGTGAAGTCGAGCTTGCCGTTGATGCCAGCCGGCCCGAGACCGGTGATTTTACCCGCTTTAAGTCCATGATCACCGAAGTGCCGTTTTAGCTCTGCAGGTTTTATAAACATGGAAGGATCGTGCGTGCCTTTCGGCAGAAGTCGCAAGATATCTTCCGCCACATGAATGACCGCGATGCGCGCCAAGATGTTCCGATTGATCGTATCAAACAGAAACAATCCACCCGGCCGTAGCACCCGCGAAACTTCGCTGATCACCTTGTCCAGATCGCTGACATGTTCCAGCACATCCACGCACACGATGTGATGGAACGAGGCATCCTCGTAAGGTAGCTTCTCACCAACGCCGACGTCGTATTGTATGTCGTGGCCTTCGCTTGACGAATGGGACCGTGCTGCTTCAATCGCCTGTTGAGCGGGATCAATGCCGGTTACCTCCGCACCCCGTTCGGCCAGTGCTTCGGCCATGAAGCCACCTGCGCAGCCAAGATCAAGCACCCGTTTGCCTTGCCAACCGCCATGAGCTTCCACTAGTGGATCAAAGTGCTTGAAACGGCCGGGCACCATGTTCTGCAGCGTTCGGACCCACTTTTTGGAGCCGTCCCACCACTGGTGCGCGTGGTCATCGTAAAGCGATGGATCAGACGCCGTGTAGCGCGATGAAGATGACGCTTTGGTCTCAGCAATGTCAGCCATGGTGTGCAAAATTCCTAGTCGATGAATGGGATGAAATAGGGCGTGCGCTCTCGATATCGCCGCCAGCGCTCGCCAAACATTTTCGCAAAACGCTGTTCTTTGTGCAGCGGCGCGATGAGGCAGTAAGCGGTGAGCGAAATGGCGATGGCCAGCTGGTCCGGCGTCCATACGGGCACGAACCACGGGGTAAGCGCGAACGAAAAATAGATCGGTTGGCGGATCAGCTTGAACGTGCCACCCGTCGGCATGTCGGGATACTGCGCATTCGTCCCGCGCCAGAGCGCCAGCCAGCCGAGCAAACCGCTTTGCAGTTCCAGCCCGCCGTCCCAAAGCGAGAGGCCGAGAAGCAGCCACGCGAAAGCGTAGGCGGCAAGAATGGTCCAGAACCAAGCCCCTTCAGCTTCAAACCAGACCACACCCGACGGCGACCACAATGCGTAAAGCGCTAATAATTGCGCCGAGACGATCAGCCCGTAGGTGGTCGCCATCAGCGTTTTGCCGGTGCCTTCTGGCGCAAGCCGGATCATGAAGGCGCGGCCTCGTTTGCTAAGCAACCACGAGTGCCCGAGCGTGAATTGCGCGATCAAAAACCCGTTGACGAGGACTGCCGGCCAGCCTTCGAATGGCCCGAGACCAAACTGCATGCCTGTCGCCATGCCAAGGATCATCGCGCTGACCGCGATCGCAAATATGCCGTGGCACAGTGCGCCAAAAATCAGGGCTATGCCTCGCTCGCGCAGCATTTCCGACCGCGAACGCATGCGCGTCGCTGCGAGAAACGTTTTCGCCGTCGGCGGAAAACGCTCCAGGAGTTTGGTCGCAAGTGATCGTTGTGCAGGCGCGGACATGCATAGAAAGTTGTCCCCGCGCCCAATGGTTCCAGAGGGGAGTGGTTACACGTCGCAGGGGAGGTGTGAAGTGGAGGTGAGGCGAACTTCACCGCGCATGATTTTGCGAAGGCTTAATCTGATTGCCAGAAAATGGTGACGCGCGATCCGCCGTCTTGGGACAAATCCAGTGAACCATATCCTACCCCGGTCATTACACCGAACGCCTTGGCTTTGATCATCTCAAAGCGAATAAAGCCGGGGTTCACCTGCGTGCAGTCCTGCGTACCGTTCTCCGATGCCAGTGTGCCGACACCACCGATGCGGATGTCTTTCTTCCACATGTTCGGTTGGGTGCGAAGGCACAAGGTGACGGCACCTCCGGTCACATCACCTGATTTTCGCACGGTGATGAAATCATTATCCGCCGAACGGATCTGCTGTTGGGCGAGCGCTGTGCCGATTGTCATTGCACTGCCGATCAGGCCAAAAATTATCGCTTTGGCTGTGGTTTGCATGGTCATTTTCCTTTTGCTGACAGTTATCAGTCGCGATCCCAGCTGATTACGATGGTCGCGCCATCCCATCCGGTCAGGTCAAGACTTGCATTGCCCACACCTGTGATAACGCCCGCGAATTTTGCTTTTCTAAGCGCCAGACGGGTGAAACTAGCTCCAGTTTGGGTGCAGTCGCGTGTACCATTTTCAGAGCGCAGGGTTGCGCTCCCGACGCTGATTTCTTTCTTCCACATGCCGCCGCGAGTGGTAAGGCAGACGCTGACAGGTGCGCCCGGATTGCGGGTTCCGTTGGTGACACGCACGCTTATGCCATCATTGTCTGCGCTGCGCAGTGACGATGGCAAGGCCGCTCTTTGCACGGGTGGAGGCGTGATTGTTGCACCACCGCCGCCGCTATCTATTGGTGGTCTGTCCACATCCACGCATCCGGCGAGCCCCATTGCTGATGCCGCGATGACTGCTGTTTTGAAGTGATATCTCATATCTTTCCCCTTCATGATGGAAGAACCGCATGGTTCGATGGGGAAATTACGCTTGGTCAAAAAAGCCCGATATGGGTGGTAATACCCATTCGCAGATGTGCTTTTGCCCGCTAATCTTTATAACCGATGCGGGAAATCAGGATGAATGACCATCAATCCAAATGGCCGTGCTGCTCAATCAGACCTTCATGCAAGGCTTTTGACATCAGCTCCACGAGCGATTTGACGTCCATTTTCGCCATGAGGCTTGCCCGGTGTTTTTCAGCTGTGCGCGGGCTGATGCCCATGAGGTCGGCGATTTCAGCATTGGTCTTTCCAGCCACCACCATATTCAAGGTTTGCCGTTCGCGCGCCGAGAGATCGGGCGCCGGCTCGTTGACTTCAATCAACGCCGCCAAGGGCTCTGCCACATGGCGACCTCCGCGCAAAATGATGGGCAACTTTTCATATAGCTCTGTGTTGTCAGATGCTTTGGAGAACAGACCGTCGACCCCTTGTTCAACCATGCTGGCCAACAGGCCGGGCGATGTGACGGCTGTGATAACAACGATCTTTGTGTCGGGGCTCCAGCGTTTGATGTCGGTCAAAATTTCTGCGCCAGATGCCATTGGCATGGAGATATCGAGCAACAATAAATTCGGGCGATTGAATTTCACCTGTTCAATGGCTTCAACACCATTGGCCGCTTCGCTCAAGACGTGCAGACCGGCAGCTTCAACCATGCCGGGCTTTTCAAGCGCCGAACGAAAGCCATCTCGCACAATGCCGTGGTCATCGGCAATAATGGCTGTGTATCGCTCCTTCTGGGTCACACTTGGCCCCTGCATTTCAAGCAGATTGATGCCCCATGAATCTGAGGGCTAAATCTTCAACGACATTAATGGCTTACACAGCGTTGGCAACATGCCTTTCTGCTGTATCGACTCAGGCGCAGGACTTGGGCCGCGAAATCCTATTTTCGCCGGCAACGCCAGGAACCGTCGCCTATCTTGCGGCCATGTACACACTGCTGTTTTTCTCCGCGCTCGTCGCCGCGGGTTCAGGCCGCTACATCTGGATTTTGTATAGTGTCATGGGAGCCTACGCTATATTCTGGCAAGCGCTGGAAGAGCAGAACGAGCGCGCTGTCTTCTGGACGACCTATTACTTCGATATCAGCTTTGTGGCCTTGGCTGGGCACATCATGACAGTCTGTTTTATCGCCTTAGCTTCCTTTGCCATTCCCCATGATCACTGGACAAAAAGGTTCAAGACGCCGTTTTTGGTACTCGCGGCCATCAATGTTTTGCTCGCGGCCTATGCCCATTCCGTTTCGGCTGAATTGAGTAAAAGGGTGTTTGATGTGTTCAACGTCATGTCCATGGCGGCGCAGCTCATCCCGTTAAGTTGTATGTTTGCCTTTGAAAGCAAACGTGCGCGCTTTTTGATTGGCACGGCATTGCTTCTGCCAATTATGCTTGCGGTACTTTATTTCCTGTTGGCCTTTGGCTTGGCTGAGATTCCATTCAACCGATTTATGCTCAACCGCATCACTTTAGGCTCGGTGATATTATTTGGCTGCTCAGCTTTAGTGATCCGTATTTTCGCACTGCGCGATGATCGCGAACAGGTGCTGACGGAGCGCTTGGCCATCGCAGAAGAGGCAGCGCAAACCAGTCAGGCTTTGCTGGAAAGCGAACGCAAATATTCTGAGGTGCAAGCACTCGCACGTCGTCGACAGCAAGGTTTTATGGAAGCAACTCATGACATCAAACAACCGTTGGCATCCTTGCGTACAACCATCGACACAATCGGTACAAGCCAGAGCGTTGAAATACGAACGCAGCTCCGAAATGCGTTCGACTATCTGGAGCAACTTGCTGACAGCTAAAGCGTTGATGACCCCAAGGCGGTTGCCAAAGATAGCGCAACGGCTGGCGAAATACTGCCACTGAACGTGCTTTTCCCAACCTTAGAAAGGATGTTCCGTGTTGAAGCGGAAGCCAAAGGTCTGATTTTTGAAGTGTATTACGAAGATGCCAGTTTA
>JBCDLI010000093.1:0-4821 GCA_038745535.1 Pseudomonadota bacterium
AGCAGATCCTTCGCGTCAATCTGGTCACCTGCACGGACAAGCACGTCTGCTACCTTGCCATCGCGCTCGGCGTGAATTGCCGTTTCCATCTTCATCGCCTCGATGGAAAGAAGCACATCACCAGCTTTCACGTCCTGACCGCCAGACACACCAATTGTGGAGATGACGCCCGGCATAGGCGCGCCAACGTGATTATCGTTACCTGCTTCAGCTTTCGGTCGAACCGCCGCTGCCGCGGCACCATGGGCGCGATCAGGAACCTTGATCCGGCGCGGTTGGCCGTTGAGCTCAAAGAAGACGGTGACCATGCCCTTCTCGTCGGCTTCACCGATGGCGAGGCAACGCACGACGAGCGTCTTACCTTTTTCAATGTCAACGAAAACTTCGTCCCCGGAACGCATGCCATAGAAGTAAACCGGCGTCGGCAGTTGGCTAACCGGGCCATACTTGTTCTGCGCCAGCGCGAAGTCGGTAAAGACCTTCGGATACATCAGATAAGATGCCAGACGCAGATCATCGATATCTTCCGGCGAGCATTCAAGCGTTTCAGCAATGTCGCCGCGTTGTGCATCGAGGTTCTCATCTTCCAGAAGCGAACCCGGGCGAACCGTGTACGGCTCTTCGCCTTTCAGCACCTTCTTCTGGATGAGCTCTGGCCAACCGTTTGACGGCTGCCCCAGATCGCCTCGCATCATGGAGACGACTGATTCTGGAAACGCAATGTCTTTTTCCGGGTTTTCTACGTCGGAAATCGACAACTCTTGGCTGACGATCATAAGCGCCATATCGCCAACAACTTTCGACGAAGGCGTGACCTTCACGATGTCACCAAAGAGCATGTTCACGTCATGGTAAGTTCGCGCGACCTCGTGCCAGCGGGTCTCCAGACCAAGCGAGCGCGCCTGCTCTTTCAGGTTCGTGAACTGACCGCCCGGCATCTCGTGGAGATAGACCTCAGACGCGGGACCCTTCAAATCGCTTTCAAACGCCGCATACTGGTTACGGACGGCTTCCCAATAAAACGAGATTTTCCGTATCCACTCGGAGTCGAGCTTTGGATCAAGATCGCTTCCGCGCAAGGCTTCAACGATGGAGCCAAGGCATGGCTGAGATGTCGTGCCGGAGAACGCATCAATGGCCGCATCCACAATGTCAGCTCCACTTTCTGCAGCGGCGATGACAGTCGCCGCAGCGATGCCTGACGTGTCATGGGTATGGAAATGGAGCGGAAGGTCCGTCTCTTCACGAAGCGCTTTAAAGAGCACGCGTGCAGCGGCTGGCTTTAACAGGCCCGCCATGTCTTTGACCGCGATCATGTGAGCGCCAGCAGCATCAAGTTCCTTGGCGAGACCAACATAGTATTTCAGATCGTATTGAGGCCGCGCACTGGAAAGCAGGTCGCCCGTGTAACAGATCGTACCTTCGCAAATCTTGTCCGCTTCCAAGACCGCGTCCATCGAGACACGCATGTTCTCGACCCAGTTAAGGCAGTCGAAAACGCGAAAGACGTCAACACCGCCCTCCGCAGCCTGCTTGACGAAAAACTTCACGACATTGTCGGGATAGTTTTTGTATCCAACTCCGTTTGCGCCGCGCAGCAGCATCTGTAGCAGAATATTTGGCGCTTCTTCACGAACTTTGGCAAGCCGCTCCCACGGGTCTTCGGTCAAGAACCGCATCGCAACGTCAAAGGTCGCGCCGCCCCAACATTCCAACGAAAACAGTTCCGGCAGTGCGCGCGCATAAGTTCCGGCGATGTCGGCGATATCTTTGGTCCGCACACGCGTCGCAAGAAGGGATTGGTGACCATCCCGCATGGTCGTGTCGGTCATCAAGGTATGCGGCTGCTCGCGGACCCATTTCGCGAGACCTTTCGGCCCAAGCTTGTCCAACAACTGCTTCGTTCCATCAGGCACCGGACCACCAATCGGCGGAACCATGGGAGCCGCTGCATCATCCTTGGGCGTCGGTCGACCCTTCGTCTCGGGATGACCGTTCACGGTAACATCGGCGAGATAGGTCAAAAGCTTCGTCGCGCGGTCCAGCCGCTTCACCGAGGTGAAGAGCTCCGGCGTATTGTCGATGAACTTCGTCGTATACTCGTTTACACGAAACTTTGGATGGCTAACGATTGCCTCAACGAAGGTGAGGTTTGTCGCAACACCACGGATGCGGAACTCGCGCAGCGCGCGATCCATTCGGTCAATCGCTTCTTCGGCCGTTGGCGCCCAAGCGGTGATCTTCTCCAACAGCGGATCATAAAACCGTGTGATCACCGCGCCGGAATAGGCCGTTCCGCCGTCCAGGCGAATTCCAAAACCTGTCGCGCCGCGATAGGCGGTAATGCGCCCGTAATCGGGAATGAAGTTCTGCTCGGGGTCTTCGGTAGTGATCCGGCACTGAAGCGCGTGGCCATTCAAGTGGATGTCTTTTTGTGCAGGCACACCGCTTTCCGGCGTACCAATTTCGAACCCGTCAATGATGTGGATTTGCGCTTTGACGATATCGATGCCCGTCACCTCTTCGGTGACCGTGTGCTCGACTTGGATGCGCGGATTGACCTCGATAAAATAAAATTCGCCGGTGTCTGAATCCATCAAGAATTCGACCGTTCCAGCTCCGATATAGCTCGTCGCATTGGCGATCTTGAGCGCATAACCCGCCAGCTCTTGGCGCTGATCGTCGTTCAGATATGGTGCTGGTGCGCGCTCAACGACTTTCTGGTTTCGTCGCTGAATAGAACAATCACGCTCATAGAGATGAACCGCATTGCCGTGCTTATCACCAAGGATCTGCACCTCAACGTGACGCGCACGCTCAACGAGCTTTTCGAGGTAGACCTCATCCTTTCCGAACGCAGCCATTGCCTCACGCTTGGCTTCCGTGACTTCGCGTTCGATCTCGTCCTCGGACCGGATCGCGCGCATGCCTCGACCGCCACCACCCCACGACGCTTTCAGCATCACGGGATAACCGATCTCTGCTGCCATAGCCTTTATTGTATCTATGTCTTCGGGAAGAGGATCGGTCGCAGGCACCACTGGTACGCCGGCAGAAATCGCTAGGCTGCGGGCGGCCACCTTGTTGCCAAGGGCGCGCATTGTTTCAGCTTTCGGGCCGATAAAGGTGATCCCAGCGGCATCGCAGGCCTCCACAAATTCAGGGCTTTCTGAAAGCAGTCCATAGCCCGGATGGATCGCATCGGCCTTGGATTGCTTCGCGACACGGATAACTTCGTCAATCGACAAATAACTCTCGATTGGCCCGAGGTCTTTTTCCAGCTGAGGTCCGCGTCCCACCTGATAACTCTCGTCGGCTTTGAAACGGTGAAGCGCGAGCTTGTCCTCTTCTGCCCAGATAGCGACGGTCTTCAAGCCAAGCTCATTGGCAGCCCGAAAAACGCGGATCGCAATTTCAGACCGGTTGGCGACGAGAATTTTTTGAATGCCCACTGCGAATACCCTGCAATGCTAAGAATTTCATCAAGGACTAAACGGTCGCACCTTTCTTCGCAACGCAACTAACTCTGCGTCCGCAATAAAGATGTCGTGGCATTCGCACCGGGAAAGCAGGTTATCCCGCGAGTCTCTGCACCGGCGAAATCTCGGAGATAATAGCCTTGAGCTCCGGCTCATCAACGCGCTCAGCAGCAATTTGAGGAACAACCCAGTCCCGTATCCGCTCTTTGCGCTCCGGCCAGCGGGGCAGTTCATTTTGTACGTTGAGTAGATAAACTGTTACCCGGACCTCAATATCATCGGTCCCTTTGTCCATTGTCTTCAAATAATCGTAGGTCCCAATCGGCTTTTTGATGATGTCGCCTTCGACGCCAGCCTCTTCAAAAGCCTCTTGCAGTGCTGCTTTCGGATCGCTCAATTCGTCCATCGGCCAGCCCTTGGGAATAACCCAACGACCGGTATCCCGTGAGGTAATAACGAGCACCTGCGTCTTGCCATCAATCCCGGTTCGAATAGGTAAAGCTGCCACCTGAGGCACGCGATTTTTGTTTTTATTCTTTTTCGTCAAAACGGTCTCCTTCACAGTCTGTAACACAGAAAGTGTAGGTTCCCAAGAATCACTGAATATGAACGCGAATTTACTTTGGTCGGTTCACGTAACCCCAAGCAGCCGAAATCGTTACAGATCCTTCGCCAACAGCTGATGCAACCCGTTTGACCGAACCCGAGCGCACGTCGCCAACAGCAAAAATTCCTTCTCGGGACGTGCCGTAGGGCGAAGCTGAACCTACCTCAGGTCCAGTTTTGATGAAGCCCTTATCATCGAGCTCGACACAGTCTTTCAGCCACTTGGTGTTTGGTGCTGCGCCGACCATAATGAAGACACCGTTGGTATCAATGGTCCACGTCTCCCCTGTAGCGCTGTTCTTCACCGTTGCCTGTTCAAGTTGATCGCCACCATGGAGCACGGTCAGCTGCGTTTCGTAGTGCACCGTAATCCGCGGCTCAGCTTCCAGACGGTTCGTCAGATAGCTCGACATGGATGCCGCCAAAGACTTACTCCGTACGAGCACGTGCACATGTTTTGCAGTTCGGCATAAATACATCGCCGCTTGGCCAGCCGAATTGCCACCGCCGATAACGACGACGTCGGAGTTGGTACAGAACCGCGCCTCGGTCTCGGTAGCAGCATAGTAAACACCGGCGCCCTCGAAATCCTCGAGGCGCGCCAGCGGGAGCTTGCGGTATTGCACACCGGTCGCCACAACCACTGATCCTGCAGAAATCTCCCGCTCATTGTCGAGTGTGACGACAAAATCCCCATCATCGTTTGACCGTATCGACGCCGCGCGACGGGGAACGG
>JBCDLI010000094.1:0-4693 GCA_038745535.1 Pseudomonadota bacterium
ACGGGCTTGGGCTACTGTGACTTCGAATCACGACAAGGCGCGGATACAACTCATGGCAAACCCGCAAGGATCGAAGCCGTCGATGGAAGATATTCTATCTTCCATTCGCAAAATCATTGATGAAAGTGGTTCCGGCGAAACCGTGCCAACGCCGACCGTGATTCCTGCCGCGCCGGAGCCGGAGCAAATCGTCATTGATGCTGAGCCTGCGCCCATGGCTAAAATTCCACCGCTGCCAGAACTGCGCGCGGAGCCCGAAGTCGACAACCGTTTCACGCCTGAAGACGCGGAAGCATTTCGCGAAGTGGCGCAAGTGCTGCAATCCACTGCCAGCATCATGAGTGCAAATGAACCGACGCCCGATGAAGTTGCGCCGACGGAGGAAGCGCTTGAATCGGTCGTGCCGGATTTTGTGAACAGCAACGAACCGCCCGAACCTGCGAGCGCGCAGTCCGCGCCCGCAATGTTGAACGAGACGATCGCTCAAAAAGTGGTGCCTTTGGTCTCCGAGACTGCGAGCCAATCAATCGCTCAAACCTTAGCTGCGCTGGATTCTGTATTGGGTGAGCGCACGGGCCAAGACCTGAAAGAGACCACCGAAGAGCTGCTTAAGCCGATGCTCGCAGAATGGCTTGATGAAAATCTGCCGTCCATGGTTGAGCGTCTCGTGCGGCAAGAAATCGAGCGTATTGCCCGTGGTGAACCGCGCGCGGCCTGAGGCGTTTGCTGCTGTTGACAGGTGAGGGCGGCAGGTCTTTAACCGCCACACTTTCAGGCACTCCTGACACGGATAGTCTTCGGCCATGCTGGACACAAAATTTGACGCCAAAAGCGTTGAGCCGCGTATTGCGAAAAAGTGGGACGATGCAAACGCCTTTGCGGCGGGTGCCGGAGCGCGTGAAGGCGCAGACCCTTATGCGATCGTGATACCGCCACCGAATGTGACCGGCTCGCTCCACATGGGCCACGCGCTCAACAACACGCTGCAGGATATTTTGATCCGCCAACAACGGATGCTGGGCAACAACGTGCTGTGGCAGCCGGGCATGGACCATGCGGGCATCGCCACGCAGATGGTCGTCGAGCGGCAGCTCAATGCCGAGGGCAAGAAGCGCACGGACTTCACGCGCGAAGAGTTCATCGAAAAGGTCTGGGAATGGAAGGCCGAAAGCGGCGGCACGATCTTCAACCAGCTGAAGCGCCTCGGTGCGTCGTGTGACTGGAGCCGCGAAAAGTTCACCATGGGCGATCATGGCGAGCCCGGCGACCAGATGGTCGATGCCGTGCTCGAGGTCTTTGTCCGCCTCTACAATGAAGGGCTGATCTATCGCGGCAAGCGGCTGGTCAACTGGGACCCCAAGTTCGAAACGGCGATTTCCGATCTTGAAGTCGAGAACAAGGAAGTCGACGGTCATATGTGGCACTTCAAATACCCGCTGGCCGGCGGCGAGACCTATGAATATGTCGAGAAAGACGAAGACGGCAATGTGACGCTGCGCGAAACGCGCGACTACATTTCCATCGCTACAACGCGTCCCGAAACCATGCTGGGCGACGGCGCAGTGGCGGTGCACCCGTCCGACGAACGCTACGCACCGATTTTTGGCAAGCTTTGCGAAATCCCGGTCGGCCCGAAAGAGCATCGCCGCCTGATCCCGATCATCACCGATGAATATCCTGATCCTGATTTCGGCTCCGGGGCGGTGAAAATCACCGGGGCGCATGATTTCAACGATTACCAAGTCGCGAAGCGCGGCGGCATTCCGATGTACCGCTTAATGGATACTAAGGGTGCGTTGCGTGACGACGGTGCGCCCTATGCGGAAGCTGCCGATATTGCAGGTGCGGTCGCGCGCGGCGAGCGGGAACTGTCAGAAGCCGAGTGTGACGCGATTAATCTCGTGCCCGACGATCTGCGCGGGCTGGACCGCTTTGAGGCGCGCAAGGCCGTGGTCGAGCAGATCAATGCCGATGGTCTGGCTGTGATGACGATTATCATGGTCAAAGACGATGAAGGCAATGAGACCGAACAGTCGGTGCCTTACGTCGAAAACAAAAAGATCATGCAGCCCTTCGGCGACCGCTCCGGCGTGGTCATTGAGCCGATGCTGACCGACCAGTGGTTCTGCGATGCCAAAACGCTGGCTGAACCCGCGCTTGCGTCGGTCAAAGAAGGCCGTACGAACTTCGTGCCCAAGACGTGGGAGAACACCTATTTCAACTGGATGGAGAACATCGAGCCCTGGTGTATTTCGCGGCAGCTGTGGTGGGGTCACCGGATCCCGGCTTGGTATGATGCCGACGGAAATGTGTTCGTGGCCGGGTCGGAAAAAGAAGCGCTTCAGTTAGCTGTTGAACTTCACGACACCGATGACGCACGAGCGAAGGCCACAGCCCAAATAATTCGCAGCGAACATCACGGAAGTGGCGAACATCCAGATGATTTGATCACACGCGATCCCGACGTCCTAGACACCTGGTTCTCATCCGCGCTTTGGCCGTTTTCCACCCTCGGCTGGCCGGAGAAGACCAAAGAACTGGAAACCTACTATCAGACCGATGTTTTGGTGACTGGGTTTGACATCATCTTCTTCTGGGTTGCGCGGATGATGATGATGGGCAACCACTTCATGAAGGATACGGACGGCCAGATCGTCGAGCCGTTCCACACCGTTTATGTGCACGCGCTCGTTCGCGACAAGCACGGCAACAAGATGTCGAAGTCCAAGGGCAACGTCATCGACCCGCTGGAACTGATCGATGAATATGGCGCGGATGCACTGCGCTTTACGCTCGCCATCATGGCCGCGCAGGGCAGGGACGTGAAACTCGACCCCGCCCGCATCGCCGGCTACCGCAATTTTGGCACCAAACTGTGGAACGCCACGCGCTTTGCGCAGATGAACGGCGTCGCGCATTCGGCAGACTTTAAGCCGGAAGCAGCAACCCAACAGGTCAACCGCTGGATTCTGACGGAACTCACCCGCGCCGCGCGTGACGTGTCTGCGGGCATCGAAAGCTACCGCTTCAACGATGCAACATCGGCGGCTTACAAGTTTGTCTGGAACACATTCTGTGACTGGTATCTCGAGCTACTGAAGCCCGTCTTCAACGGCGAGGATGAAGCGGCGAAGGCAGAAGCGCAGGCGACGGCGGCGTATGTGCTGGATGAAATCTACAAGCTGCTGCACCCGTTCATGCCCTTCATGACCGAAGAGCTGTATGCGCTCACTGGCGAGCGCGATGGCCTGCTGTGTCACGCCGAATGGCCGCAACCTGATTTTGAGGACGCGGGCGCTGCCGACGAAATCAATTGGCTCGTAGATGTCATCTCCGGCATCCGCTCTGCGCGCGCAGAGATGAACGTGCCGCCATCGGCTAAAGCACCGTTGATGGTCGTGGGCTGCTCAAATGAGACCGCCACACGCCTGAAGCGTCATGGCTTGGCGATCCAAACCATGGCCCGCGCGGAAAGCATTGACCGCGCAGACGATGCACCGAAGGCTGCGGCGCAAGTTGTGGTGGGTGAGGCTACCTATTGCGTGCCGTTGGGAGGATTGATCGACATCGCGGCTGAAAAGGCGCGTCTGGAGAGGTCGCGCGCCAAAGCCCAGGGTGAAATCGACAAAATCAAGAAGAAGCTCGATAATCCAAAATTCGTCTCCAACGCGAAGCCTGAAGTCGTGGAAGCAGAGCGGGAACGCTTGGCGGAGGCCTTACCAGCTGTCCAAAAACTGGACGAAGCGATTGCGAGAATCAGCGCTGGCTGAAGTGCGAATTCTGGCATCAGTGACCGGTCTTTAGGCCTGTTGCTCAAATTCGCGCCAATTGTGACGGATTTGCAACAAAAGCATTAGACGCGGCAAAACGCCTGTGTGGTTGCTACTTCTCGCGGTTTTTCCAGTGTTTTTCACCCAATTTGACGTTTACGTAAGGGTAGAGCCACGCACTCTTTCCCCTTTTTACAACATCTCTGAAATTCAAGAGGTTTGGTTAACGAAAATGTGGCGACAATCCGCTTGAAACATGGCGCGGATGTGAGAAACACCAAAACAGAAAAGTTTTCGGAGGATGAGATGGCACACACAATTAAAAAACTCGCTGTCGCAATGACTGCTGCCACTGTGCTCGCAAGTGTAGCCAACGCAGGTGGTTTTAGCCGGGGGTCGGCTGACACTGACATCTTATATGAAGATGGCAATTTCGTCGCCCGCATGGGATTTTCTTATGTGGCCCCGACGCGCGATATCAGCACGCTCGGCGGTGCGCCGGTTTCTTTTCTCAGCGGTGGTGCGCAGTCGTCATTTAGCGATGCGGCCGATTATGCTGTTCCCAGCGCCGCACTGAAGTTGCAAGCGACAGACGCGGTGTCTTGTGCGGGAACGTTTTCGCAACCGTTTGGCGGTTCTTCGGACTTTTCAGGGTCGCCTTTTGCGCCTGGTGCGTTGGCACCATTCGGTATCACCAGCGGAACAGACACCGACGCTCTCTCCACAACACGGCAAAGCTTCACCGCTCATGAAGCAGCCTTGACCTGTCGTTATGCATTTGACGTGGGCCCGGGCCAATTGTCCGTTATCGGCGGCGGCTTTATGCAGTACCTTGATTTCGAACAGCTTGTTGTTGGCGGCCTTTATAATTTTAGCCTCTCAGATCTCGAACCAGGCTTTCGTGTCGGCGCGGCCTACGAAAT
>JBCDLI010000095.1:0-4302 GCA_038745535.1 Pseudomonadota bacterium
CGAAGACCTGATTTTGAGCCATGACTTTGTGGAGGCAGGCATGCTTCGCCGCGCAGGATGGGGTGTTCGCTTCCTGCCGCGCGCATCGGGCAGCTTTGAGGAAACACCGCAAACCGTGATTGACTACTGCCTGCGTGATCGACGGTGGTGTAAGGGCAATCTGCAACACCTGCGCCTGCTAACCGTGAAAGGGTTCCATCCGGTCTCACGGTTCCACCTTTTGCAGGGCGCTTTCGCCTTCCTCATGTCACCCGCTTGGTTTGCCTTGCTGATTGTGTGGTCACTGGTCGGGACGATGTCAGACAACAGCGCAAGCTATTTCACACCGCTCAATCCGCTTTATCCCGTTTGGCCCGAACAGGCGCCTTTTGGAGGTTCGCTCTTCCTCTTTTTCATCTACGGCATGCTTTTGCTGCCAAAGGTTCTGGGCGCATTTGCTCTTGGGCTACGCCGACGTATCCGCGAGGCCTATGGCGGTTGGGGCAGGTTCGTTGGTGCCACGGTTTTTGAAATATTCTGCTCCATCCTCTACGCGCCGATTATGATGGTGCAACAAACCATTGCGGTGGTGCTGGCGCTCACCGGAAAATCCGACAACTGGACCCCGCAAAACCGGGGACACGGCGGCTATAGCTGGCGTCAGGTGTTGCGCTTTCACGTGCTTGAGGTGGTTCTTGGCACCTTCATCGCCTACGGCGTCGCCACTGGCTCGCTATCGCTTTGGCTTGTCCCCATCGCCTTCAGTCTCGTGCTTGCGCCCATTCTCTCCAAGCTGAGCGCAGTGAACGTCAGCGATCTTCCGATGAGTTTCCTCCGGTTGAATTCACCCCATGATCTGCGCGAACCACGGATCGTCACATTGGCGAGAAGCAAGCGCATGATAATGGCGTCGGAGCTTACGAAAACGCCGGTCGCAGCCGAATAGACATCCGCGCCGCGTCAGTCAGATGACTCACTTAAGTCCTCAAACCAATCCATAACCAGATCAGGCCATGCTTGTGGCACCGAATGTCCGCCATCGAACAGTGCAAATTCCAACGCCGATCCCGGCGCGCAGCGATCCCAACTCCGACGCAGAAAGAAGCCCTCTGTCTCATAGCGGTCCGCTTTTAACTGCTCACACCCGTTTGCTGCCCGCCATATCGTGAGCGCGTGAAAAACATCGCCTTGGATAACAGCATTCGGATCATCCAGACCTGTACCGCGCAAAACACGCCCCTCCAGTGGCACTGTCCCATCACGCCAGCCATGGGTGTGGAGCATACGTACTGGACCTTTGCAGCTTTCAGGATGGGGACGCCAGAAATTACCGGCAAGCGGCGCGTAGGCTGGAAAAGCTTCGGGAACCGCGCACGCCAAATAAGCCGTCATTGAACCGCCGATTGAAAATCCCGCCAAGATTATCCGGTCCGGGTCAACGTTGTGGTTTGCGATCAAATCATCACGGATCGAAGTGATGAATCCAATCTCGTCACGGGCTTTCCGGCCGTCGGGATGAAAGGACCAAGACCCGCCGTTTCGTCCAGTCATCCGAAGACCGTTCGGCGCAGCGACGATGTATCCGCGATCCAGGAAGCTTGTCACCATTCCGGTGTTGCGAAAAACCGCTGGTCCCGAATTGCCAAATCCGTGGATGAACACGACCGCAGCAGATTTTTCTTCCGCAACCGATTCAGGTTTCTGGATGTAATACTCGCCAGTTTCCACCGCGCAGGGCGTCGTCGTCGAACACGCAAACGCGGGCGTTCCAGACATCAAAGAGCCCCAGGCCGCCACACGCACCAACCGAAACAACTTGCTATCCCTTTTCATCTCGTCCGCAAACTACGGCGCAGCTTGGCAATGTCTGGTTCTTCACAGCGGTGTGAAAGCGCAAGCAAATCTGCTAGCCGCTTTGAGCCACCAAACCATCTGCCCCAATGGACGCGACTGCCCCATGAACTCCCAACCTCTCAGTTCATTGTCACTGGCAAGCGTTGCACCCGTTATCTTAGTGCTGGTGTGGTCCACCGGCTGGATTTCGGCCAAATATGCTGACCCGTTTTCAGGCCCACTGACATTTCTTTTCTTTCGATTTTTGTTTTCGATCGCAGTCTTCGTGGGCTTGGCTCTTGTCCTCAAACGCTCATGGCCGCGCTGCCCTGTTACGATAACCCATGCACTATTGTCTGGCGCGCTTTTGCACACGCTGTATCTCGGCGGCATATGGTGGGCGATTGAGCAGGGCGTGCCCGCAAGCGTCTCGGGTCTGCTGGCAGCACTTCAACCGTTGATGACAGCCATGATCGCGTACTGGATTGTGGGCGAACGGCTCACCAGCCGTCAAAAACTTGGTCTTCTTATAGGGTTTGGCGGCCTGCTGGTCGCACTCACTCCAAAGCTTGCGACCCTTCAAGGACAAGCGCTGGCCGCAGCGATCCTGCCGCTGGCGATCAATGCACTGGCGATGGCGTCCGTTACTATCGGCACGGTTTACCAAAAGCGGTCACTGCAAAAGGTCGATCTCGTTACGGTTGCCAGCCTTCAATATATCGGCGCGGCGGTGTTCATGGTTCCGGCCATACTGTTGGTTGAGCCGGAAATGTATCTTGAGTGGAATGTCCAAACGTCGCTTGTGATGATCTGGTCGGTCCTTGGACTGTCGCTTGGCGCGGTACTTCTGCTTTTGTATCTGATCGGTCGCGGTGAAGTGAGCCGCGCAGCGTCGCTCATCTATCTCATCCCGCCCACGGTCGGATTTCAGGCATGGCTCCTTTTCGACGAAGAGATCACCTTGCCGTTGCTCATTGGCACCGCAATCGTCGTGACCGGCGTCTGGATGGTCAATCAGAAGAAGGCGCAGCAAACTTCGGTGGAATAGCACCACGCCTTGTCAGCGGTAAGTCCACTGTGCCATCTGCGGCCCATGGCCAAACGCACCATCACAATCGAAGATATTCCAGCCGCGGTCGGCACCGAGATCGGCCGCTCCGATTGGCGCACGGTTAGCCAGGAGATGATTACTCAGTTTGCCGACGCAACCGATGATCACCAGTGGATACATCTTGATCAGGAACGCGCGGCGGCCGAAACACCATTCGGCGGCACAATTGCGCACGGCTTCCTGACCCTCTCCCTTCTTTCAACGCTTGCCTTCGAAGCGCTGCCCGACCTTGAAAGTTCAACGATGGGCATGAATTATGGCTTTGAGAAAGTGAAGTTCACAAACCCGGTCAGGTCCGGTGCACGTGTGCGTGCAGTGTTCGTTATGGCCGATGCGCAAATTCGCAGGTCCGGCCGGATTCTCTTCACCTACGACGTGACACTGGAAATTGAAAACGCGGTAACCCCTGCGCTCACGGCAACTTGGCAAACGTTAGCTGTTGTACCGCCGCCGGAAGACTGAGATCAGAGCGACTTCGCCGCGTCTGTCAGATAATCGAACGCATAGGTGGAAAATGACCGCCAAACTTCCAGCCGGAACACGGTTGGCTTTACGCGAAAGAGCACCACTTCGGCTTTCCCAAACACGGTCCGCGAACAGGCCCCTGCCGGAAAAGCAGCGAGCGATAAATCCTGCGGGCATCCGGCATTCAATACGTCGCTTGCCTGTGGTCCGGTAATCATGATCGCAGTGTTGCGATGGGAAATGTCCACGGCGCTGAACAAACCCTGAGTGCAAACGAGGTCGGTGATCGGGTCTGATCTTTCATCGAAAACCAGCCATTCGTCCGGTCCGAGCCAAAGCGCCGTACGCGACCCGGAAGTCGCAGACGATTTGGGCCTTCGCGGCAGTTCCAGACCGAGCTTTTCATTGAGCGCAGGAACAGCCGTGTCACGCGCACGAAGGCTCATCCGACACGCGTCGCGCGCAACGGTCAAAGCGACTCCACTCGACGCATGGACGCGACCGGTAAGCGGCGGCTGACGCACAAAATCGAATGCCATATCAGCCATTCACCCGCCCTCCCTCTGGATCAAAGAACTGCGTGCCACAGACTTCCACCTCCACAAAGCCATCGTCTGCCGCCGAAGCATAAAGCGTCTCTCCCGTCCGATTGAACCCGTTTTCAACGAGCGCAAGGGCAATTGGATGGCCACAGTTTTCAGACCAGTAGGCTGAGTATACCCAGCCAATCATTTCCCTCGGCGCGACTTGGCCGGTAGTTTCAACGATCTGCGCACCTTCTTCGAGAACCGTTTCACCGTTCTTTAATTTCAAGCCAACCAATTGACGCCGGCCGGACTTAACAAGATCGGGACGCATCAGACCGCGAATGCCAACGAAGTCGTCTTTCTTCTTTCCAACGGCCCACGAAAGTC
>JBCDLI010000096.1:0-4091 GCA_038745535.1 Pseudomonadota bacterium
GCAATATTATTTCACGCGCACGCAACATTCTTTCCTGGTTCTTTCCTGGTTGCACGTCCTGACAGGGATCGCCATTTCGTGAGCACCTCACAGAAAGGGTTTAACCGCCGAAGCCAGCGATATATATGCGATGAGCACACTGTATTGGAAGCGGGGAATTCACATGAGCGAAACACGTCACACGCGCGTGCTTATCATCGGCTCGGGTCCAGCCGGTTACACGGCTGGCGTTTATGCCAGCCGCGCCATGTTGAATCCCATCCTGGTACAGGGCATCGAGCCGGGAGGTCAGCTCACGACGACGACCGAGGTCGAAAACTGGCCGGGCGACACCGAAGTTCAAGGGCCCGACCTGATGATCCGTATGCAAGAGCACGCAAAAGCGATGGGAACCGAAATCATCGGCGACATTGTTACGGATCTGAACCTTGATCAGCGACCCTTCGTGGCAACCGGTGACAGCGGCACAACCTATGTGGCGGATGCAGTCATCCTTGCCACTGGTGCGCGTGCGAAGTGGCTAGGTCTTCCTTCGGAAGAGAAGTTCAAAGGGTTTGGCGTCTCTGCCTGTGCCACCTGCGACGGGTTTTTCTACCGACAACAAGAGATTGTCGTGATTGGCGGCGGCAACACTGCAGTGGAAGAAGCACTGTTCCTCACGAATTTCGCGTCGAAGGTGACGCTCGTGCATCGCCGCGACGAACTGCGCGCCGAGAAAATCCTGATCGATCGGCTGATGAAAAATCCAAAGATCGAACCATTGTGGTTTCACGAATTGGAAGAGGTCGTCGGTACCGAGAATCCCTTAGGCGTTGAAGCGATCCGGGTAAGGCACACACGCACAGGGGAGATATCGGAGATACCGGCCAAGGGTGTCTTTGTAGCGATCGGCCATGCGCCCGCCAACGAGCTGGTGATCGACAAGCTTGAAACGCATATGGGCGGCTACGTCGTGACCAAACCGGACAGCACGGAAACCTCAATCTCGGGCGTATTTGCGGCAGGCGACCTTACGGACCACAAATACCGTCAGGCGGTGACGTCCGCGGGTATGGGATGCATGGCAGCGCTGGAAGCCGAGCGCTTTCTTTCGGAAAATGCCTCGCAAGCGACTTCGGAAGCGGCAGAGTAATTGGGCTCGGTCGCGCACTGTTGCGTGCGTACTGTGGATTAATTCAGTAAAGACACCACTTGGGGATAACGCTTCCGGTGCCGCTCTGGCATCCGTTGCAAGCGAGGTTCCTGCTCATGCCAACACGCGCGGCTCTGGCCCATATTCCTGGCCCACCCAAGCAGGCTATACTCGGCCATACACTCGCGATTGTCCGTGACAGCTACGGCACACAGCAAGAGTACATCCGGCGCTACGGTCCGGTCTACAAAGTCAAAATGCTCGGGGTTTGGCGGGTCAATCTCTGCGGTCCCGACGCGTTGGAGTACGTGCTGGTCGACAAGGAAAAAAACTTCTCCTCAACTGGCGGATGGGATGCGCTGGCGCGCGTCTATCCAGGCGGGCTCATCCTGCAGGACTTTGGCGAACACCGACATAACCGTCGGATCATGATGGCCGCCTTCCGCGCGACTGCAATCCGCGACTACAGGCGGCGTATGGGCTATCTTATGCAGGACCTGCTGTCGGAGTGGCCAAAGGGCCAAACCTTCGACTTTTATTCTTCAGTCAAGAACATGACATTGCGCATGGGCGGTGCCATTTTTATGGGCCTGCCTCTCGAAGATGCGTTGGCAAAAAAAATTAACCGCGCAATTGCAAACGAGATCCGAGCCTCTGTAACGCCGCTTCGCTGGGCGATCCCTCTGACACCGATGTGGCATGGTATCCGCGGTTGCAATTACCTGCGCGAGACATTTCGCGGCATGATACCTGAGCGGCGCGCCGAAGGCGGAGACGACTTCTTCACGCAGATGTGCCTGGCGCGCGACGAGGATGGGCAAGGATGGAGTGAGGACGAGATTCTCAATCAATTCAACCTTCTGATCATGGCGGCACATGATACGACCGCAACTTCGATGACAGTAATGATGTCAGCGCTAGGGGCACACCCCGACTGGCAGGAGAAGCTAATCGAAGAGGTTGACAGCCTTGGTGAAGATGATCTCGACGAAGCGGCATTGGCGCAAATGGTTGAGACCGAAAAAGTCTTCCGGGAAGCGTTGCGACTTGTGCCACCGGTGCCATTTATTCCGCGCAAAGCCGTGCGAGATTTTCGTTGGCGGGGGTTCGATATCCCGGCAGGTACATCAATTGCGCTCAACCCCGGCGTGACGATGCTGTCACCGGAGCTGTTTAGCAACCCGAACCGTTTCGATCCCGACCGCTTCTCACCTGAGCGTTTGGAAGACCGTATACATCGTTTCGCGTGGACGCCATTCGGCGGGGGAGCTCACAAGTGTCTGGGCATGCATTTCGCAAACATGCAGGTGAAACTCTTTATGGCAACGCTGCTGCGTCGCTATCGCGTCACTCTTGCAAAAGGCGCGCCTGAGTGGCAGCGCATGCCCATCCCGAAACCAAAGGGCGGCTTACCGATTGTTTTGACACGGCGCTAGACACACAAAAGCCGCGGACAAAGCCGCGGCTTACTCCAATTTCTTTTACAGGTTTTAACGCTTAGTGGACGGCCACGGGAGCGTAGTCGTTCTGCCGCGCCAGTCGATAAGCAAGCTTGCGGTCCGCGACCAGTGCAAGTTGCTGACCTTCGCTGTCATGCACCGCATAAAGCTGCTCCAGCCCGTCGACCTGGCCCTGAACTTCCGTAGGCAGATCTGTTACGTCAACAGCCTTAACGTAGACGATGCGTTTGTCGATCGGCATGCTCTCAAAAGATTCTTCCATCTCGTTACCCTTTCTTGATGTTAATCGTCTGGACGACCGATTGGGGCTTTTCCCGGCTCAGGTCGACATGCAGCAAACCGTTTTCCATCAGCGCTTCACCCACTTCGACGCCATCGGCCAGAACAAAACTGCGCTGGAACTGTCGCGCGGCAATTCCGCGGTGCAGAAAAACACGACCCTCAGACTCGTCTGTTTGTCGTCCACGGATCACCAGTTGTCGGTCTTCAACCGTTATCGACAAGTCGTCTTCTGCAAATCCGGCCACGGCGAGCGTGATACGATACGAAAAATCAGACGTTTGTTCGATGTTGAATGGCGGGTAGCCTTCGTTACCGGATTTGGCGGTCCGTTCTAACAGCCGTTCCAGCTGTTCAAACCCCAACATATGCGGGTAAGAACCAAGGGTCATTTTTGTCATCAGACACGTCCTTCAAGGTAAAGCGACAGTCACAGCGAGCCCCGTTCAGGCAACTCGCCAGTGTAATATGGGATGCAGCGACCGGGGCTGCAAGGGCTAGAAAAATTTGGCCGTTTCACATATCTTTGCACTATGCTCAACAACGGAATCATTTGATCATGAACGCCCCAACCGATCTGTCGATGAAAACGGATGAGGTGCTCCGTGTTGAGTTGGCCGTCTTCAGGCGCGAGCATCGGGATCTTGATGAAGCCATTCGCGCTTTGTCGGACAAAGGCACGGCCGACCAGCTGACACTCCGACGGCTCAAAAAACAGAAATTGCGGCTGAAAGACCAAATCGCCGTGATTGAAGACCGGCTGACACCGGATATCATCGCCTGAGCTTGTCAATCACGCATTGCACCACCACGCGCGATCCGTATAGTTCCGCTCTCCTGCACATCGCCTAAGGGGCAAACTACATGACATTTCCAAGTGTCGGGATCATCATGGGCAGCCAATCGGACTGGCCCACGCTGCGCGAAGCCGCGGAGGTTCTCGACGAACTCATCGTACCTTACGAAAAACGCATTGTTTCTGCTCATCGGACTCCGGATCGGCTGTGGGAGTATGGCACTCAAGCCGCAGGCCGCGGACTGAAAGTGATAATTGCTGGCGCCGGTGGTGCAGCTCATTTGCCCGGTATGATGGCGTCAAAGACGCGTATTCCAGTGATCGGCGTGCCGGTACAAACCAAAGCGCTTTCGGGTGTGGACTCGCTTTACTCGATCTTGCAGATGCCCCGCGGATACCCGGTCGCGACAATGGCAATTGGCAC
>JBCDLI010000097.1:0-4071 GCA_038745535.1 Pseudomonadota bacterium
ACGCCGGACAGGTCAAACGTGGTCGCCATGCCCATGATGACTTGAAAATTCTCACTGTTGAGAGAACTGCCGTCGAAATCAATCGTAGCGAACTGCGACGCCTGGTCTGCCGTGAAGAAGATGTTGCGGACGATGTTGACAAATTGAGATTCGAATTCGAACTCTTCGAAGTTCGTTACGTCGCCGGTACCTAGACCGGAAAAACTAATATTTGCGGTGAAAGAGCCGAAAACCAGCGTATCAGTGCCTAAGCCACCATCGTAGTCGGCATCATCTTGATCGGCAGATCCAATGATAATTCGGTCATTTCCATCATCGCCAACTACGATTTCAGCATCGTCGGTTGAATTAATGGTGTCGCTACCGGGGGTGCCAATTATGTAGCCATCAGCCGCAGAGCTATTGGCTGCAGTGCGCGGATCCCAAATGGCACTATAGATATTGCCGCTGCTAAAATCCTCTTCCCACGTAATTTGGACGCGCCCATCTTCCAGCAGCACAGCATCGATGTTCGACAATTGGATAGAACTCCAATTTTCAACGTCGAACTCGCCGCCTACTTTGCTGCCGCTCGAATTGTAGCGCTGCCCGTGGAGGTCCGAAGTTCCACGATCTGCCCAAAACACTACAAAGCCGCCATCTTGGAGCCCCACGACCTCCGGCTCTACTTGGTCGTCCGCAACCGTAGTCGCTGGGTTTAGCCCGTTTACACCTCCCACAGCCACTGTGCCGTTGGCATTGAGTATTGACACACGCACGCCCGCGTCCGTCGCGCCTGCGTTATCAACTGTCCAAGCTATGGCAACGCGACCATCTGACAAAAGCGTCATGCTGGGATCAACCGCACTTGGCAAAGCTGAATATACCGTCTGTGCGCCACCCAGCAGCGTACCATTGGCACCCACAACCCGGACTTGAATCTCATCATTTGTCGATGCGTTTTGGTTTGCCTGGGCAACCATAAAGTTGCCATTTGCTAACGTAATGACGTCCAGCCCTGCAGTACCTTCACCCGGCCCGGAAGCGTCGCTGAACAGTGTTAATTGAGGGCCATCAAGGCTTCCCGATTGGGGATTGTAACGCTGCCCCAGAATGTCGCCATTGACGTTATCCTCCCACACGATCAGCGAATTGCTATTTGAGGCTACGGCGATGGTAGGATTTTCATAGGCGACTAGGCCTGTCGCGGTTAACGCTGCTACGGTAAACACTCCGCCTGTTGGAGCGCCAGAGGCGTTGAAACTCTCAACAACAACGCGTGTGCTGAACGTGTTGCCCGATACCTGATCTCCGTCGATGTAGGTCATCGTGAAGCCGCCGTTGGGAAGCGCTGTGATGCTTGGCGCTTGCTCGTCATCGGCAGCAGCCAAGGAATTGAGTTGGAATTCGCTGCCGACTTGATTGCCAAGTGGGTCGAATATTTGACCAATGATGTCTCTACCCGGTGAACTGCCGGCGCCCGTATCGTCGCTTGTCGACCAGACAATAAGAACATTACCGTTTGTCAGTTGTGTAATTGACGGCGTGTTATGCGCGGCGTTTGAACTGTTATTGACCTGAAATTCGTCTAGCCATTCGACTGGTTGGATTGTCATTGTCCGATCCCTTTAAATATATTTGAAACCCGCACCCGCCCCGCAAGCATCCAGCGACCCGGCTCGCGATAACAACCGACGTAGTGGTAGCGGCGTAAATTCTTTTTCGCATACCCCAGATGGGTGAAATCGCGTTCACATAAATGTGAACTGCTGTGAGTTTTGACTGAAGTCTTGTTCCCACCCATCAATCACGTTCGTTTAGCAGCCCAGTTCCCTGTCTCGATATCGATCTTAAACACCTGAAACAAAAGCAACAGCATAACTGCTTTCTTCGCCGGTTGATCGGGGCTAGAGATGAGCCATACACCATTTGGGTTATGCACGCTTGAACGCGGAAACAAAACCGGAGCGCAGGGAGCATTGATGAGCACGGGCCGCCAACATCTTACAAACTGCGATGACGACCGCGCCACCAATCGTCGTAATGAGCTTATCTCGCAAGTCTATGAGCTCGCTTTGAGAAAAGAGATAAGTGAGGATTTCGTAGACCTGTGGCAACAGTATCTCCACGAATTCATAGATTCGCAGATTACCGGAGACTTCGACGATACGGTTCCCGAGTGCACCTTCAATGATCAAGAGATCGAGAGCCATTTTTCTCGGGCCTACATGCTTCTGGAGCGCTCGGCAGCCGAAGGCATTGCGCCTACAATTAAGAGGCACGTGGAAGCGCAAGCGGGCGCGGCAATAGTCTTCACCGCAGCCGGTGATCTTGCTGGCGTGAACAAAGAAGCACGTGCGGTGTTTGGGGCAATTAAGACACTCTCCGAGTTGCAGGTTATGGTTGAGGCCGACGACTTCGAGAAGCTGGAAGCGATGCTGTTGCGAACAGAACGCATTCAGACGGGTTCCGAGGTTCATCTATTTTCGATTAATGTCGCCAAAGCTGGCCGAAATGAACCGGCAAGCTCCCTGTTTATCGCACGGGCAGTTAGTGTATCGCCTGGCAGCGAAGCTTTTCTATCGATATCCGCCTTGGCGGTGGGTTGGTCTTCTGTAGTGGAAAGCCTTATCGGTCGTTGCTTCGGTTTAACTCTTGGTGAACTCCAAACCTTACGCGAACTTGTCCGAGGTCTCGATATAAGTGCAATTGCACAGACAAGTGCACGTTCCGTCCATACGGTTCGGACGCAAGTGAAGAGCATTTTATCGAAGACGGGAACATCATCCCAAACGGCTCTGGTGCGTATGATGACACTTCTCGCCAATGAAGTTGATAATGACACATCACAGATCAGCGTCACTGAGGGAATTTCGCACGGCGAAAGATACAATGTGAGTTTCCCGGCAGGCGATTTTTTGCCAGTGAATGTGATTGGCCCGGAAGATGGTAATCCCGTGGTCTTCTTTCATGGGGTGCTTGATGGTTTCGCATTTCACCGGGGCTTGCCACAGCTGTGCGACGGCTATGGCATACGAATGGTTTTGGTGTCTCGACCCGCGTTTGGCGATAGCCCCCCGTGTGAGGCGATCGCAAGAGATCCATTGCAGATTGGAGAACCCATAGAGAGGGTTTTGGATGCGCTGGATATTGATGAAGTAACCCTATTTGGCCATATGGCTGGGTCACTTTATGCGGCAGCGACCGCTGCAGCACTTGATGGGCGTGTTCAGCGCGTTTTTTCAGCGGCGGGCGGCGTCCCAATTTCCTCTGGCAAGCAATTCCGGGACATGTCTCCACGACAGCGCATGGTAGCACTGACGGCACGCTTTACCCCGGCGCTCCTTCCTACAATTTTGCGGGCGGGCATTGCCCAGATCAACTCCGGTGGCGAAGATGACTTTATGGAGAGTTTATATCGTGAGGGTACGCAGGATCATGAGGTACTTAACAAGCCCGAAACTCGGCGGGCGGTGCTTCGCGGCTATGCATTCTCGGTAGCCCAGGGTCAGCGCGCATTTGTAAACGACTCTCGTCATATCATCACAAATTGGAACTCGATCGCGCAAAGGGTAAAAGCCCCGTGGACACTGTTTCACGGAGCTAAAGATGGCGTCGTTTCTATTGAGTCAGTCCGCACATTCGCCGCATCGCATCGTAATGTTGAACTACGTGAGTTGCCCGATGCTGGCCAACTGTTAATGTACGAGCACGCTGATCTCGTATTTCGGGCGATTTGCGAACCACATTCTGAAGTGCAACTTGGCGGGCGCAACGGAAAACGATGCGATCAAAACCATCGAGATATTTCTGTTTAACTGACCATTTTGGACCGTTAGCCAGAGTCTTATCACGATATTGATAAAACCCGCCGTATCTTTCGACACGGCGGATTTTTGCTTTGGGTGATTTTTTGCTTGTTACGCCCGAACTCAGAAGATGAAGTCGCCAGCGTCGAGGTTGGCCAGTGTCACGCCTTGCAGTGCGATCGTGTTGCCGCTGCCATCGTTGATGGTGACCACACCGCCCACCGTGCTCAGGTGATTGGCTTGCAGGTCGGCAAACGACGTGATCGACGTCACACCAGACAGG
>JBCDLI010000098.1:0-4050 GCA_038745535.1 Pseudomonadota bacterium
ACTGGCTACTGTTTGTCGCGAGCGCGGCATTGCTATTGCGAGCCACGACGACGCGACAGTTGCCCATGTCGATGAAGCCAGAGAACTAAATACAAGCGTCGCTGAGTTTCCGACGAGCTTTGAGGCAGCTGAAGCTTCGCATGAGGCAGGCATGGGTGTGCTTATGGGTGCTCCCAATGTGGTTCGCGGCAAATCGCATAGCGGCAACATTGCGGCACGTGATCTTGCGAGCCTCGGCGTTCTCGACATCCTTTCATCGGACTATGTGCCATTCAGTTTGATCCACGCGCCGTTCGTGCTTGCCGATGAGATTGAGGCGGTAGACCTGCCAAAAGCGATTGCCATGGTGACTGCTAACCCGGCCAAGCAAGTGGGTCTCAATGATCGCGGCACGTTGAGTGTCGGAAAACGAGCCGATGTTGTGCGCGTCCATCCTGGGCCTATACCTGTTGTGCGCGAAGTTTGGCGGGAAGGTCACCGGGTCATCTGATATGTCGAGCGCTGGCGGTCTCCTGATCGCAATCGTCGGTCCTAGCGGGTCGGGCAAAGATAGTCTGATCCGCTGGCTTCAGGAAAACAACGACGCCGATTTTCCGCTGCGATTTGTCAGACGATATATTACGCGAGAAGATGTTGATGGCCATGAGGACAGCATCGCGGTCACGCATGATGACTTCGATAAGCTTAAAAAGGATGGTGAACTTGCCGTTTCGTGGGAAGCGCATGGCTTGAAGTACGGTTTGCCGCGCTCATCGCTTGACGATGTTATCGCCGGGCATCTCGTGGTGGTGAACGGCTCGCGGCAGGCTTTGCTTGTAATTTCTGAGGCATTTCCAAATATGTTGGTGATCAATTTGCAGGTTGAACGAAGTGAATTGGTAAGGCGTCTTTCCGAGCGCGGACGCGAAAATCCGGCTGAAGTCGCTAAACGTCTTGGACGCTCCGACATCAGAATTTCAGACCAGTTTGATTGCGTCACGATCGACAATTCAGGCCCTTTGGACCACACCGGAAACCGCGTTTTAAAGGCGGTCAAAAACCACCTTGCGCACCGGGCGGAACTCGCCGGTGCACAGTCATAAAACTGACACTGAACTTACAAATAGCCATTACACAACAGACATAAGCATCCTGCGTAATCTCTTTCACACCTGAGGAATGCGCTATGTCTCTCAAGAAATATCTTCTGGCGACCGCACTGGTTGCGTCAACATCTACTTACGCTCTTGCAGAAACCACAATCACATGGTGGCACGCGATGGGCGGCCAGCTTGGCGAAACGCTGAATGAAATTGCGTCGGACTTCAACGCGAGCCAGTCCGAGTATCAGATCACACCGGTCTTCAAAGGCACGTACGAAGAAACATTGACTGCAGGTATCGCTGCCTTCCGCGCGGGCGAGTAGCCAAACATTATTCAGGTTTTTGATGCTGGCGCCGCGACCGTGATCGGCGCAGAAGGTGCAGTGATCCCGGTTGAGGATCTCTTGAACGACAACGGTATTTCGTTCGATATCAACGACTATATCGCCGGCGTTCGCTACTTCTATGCCGATGCGAACGACAAAATGATCGGCATGCCCTTCAATTCGTCAACGCCAATCATGTATTTCAATGAAGCTGCACTTGAAGAAGCAGGCGTTAGCGCACCAACGACTTGGGAAGAATTCGCTGAAACAACTGCCCCGGCGTTAAAAGAAGCCGGGTACATCCCGCTTTCACAGTCGCACCTGCCTTGGATTTTCACCGAGAACTTCTTCTCGCGTCACAACATCCAATTCGCCAGCAACAATAATGGCTATGGCGGTACGGGCACAGAAATTCTGGTGAACCACCCCGCGATCAAGGCGCACTTCAAAGCGCTGAAAGAATGGCGTGATGCCGATCTGTTCGAGTGGTACGGCGCAGGTTGGGGCGACAACCAAACACCATTTGAAGAAGGCAAAGTCGCCATGTGGCTTGGCTCGTCAGCTTCGTTCGGCGGTTTGAAGCAAAAGGTCGACTTCCCGCTTTCTGCAACTTTCCTGCCATACTGGGAAGGTGTGAACCCAGAGCCAACACAGACCTTTATTGGCGGTGCGGCTTTGTTTGCGATGTCTGGAAAGCCAGCTGAAGAGAACCTCGCCACCGCAAAGTTCTTCGAATACCTTACGTCACCTGAGGTCCAGTACAAGTGGCACCGTATGACCGGTTATGTGCCCGTAACAACGGCTTCCTATGAGCTTGCGAAGTCCGATGGCTACTACAACGAAGAGCCAGCTGCAGAAGTCGGTACACAACAGCTCCAAAAAGCGGCAGGTGAATTCACCAAAGGCTATCGCATGGGCTTTTACGTGCAAATTCGCGACGTGATGAACCGCGAATACGGACGCATCCTGAACGGTGAAACCAGCGTCGATGAGGCCTTCTCTGTTATTGAAGAAGAAGCAAACGATCTACTGACCCGCTTCGCTCGCACGCAGGGCTAACCGGTCTCAAATCGGTCTTTCCTCCCAAGTGACGGCGCTTTCCGAAGCGCCGTCATAGCTGTTAAATTCTCGAGTGGATCCTTATGAAACGCGCCACATTCAATAACATCAGTGTGCCCGTTTTGCTGCTGGTGCCGCAGCTGACCATTATCGCGATTTTCTTTTACTGGCCCGCTTTTGAAGCGCTCCGCTCATCTTTTTATCTGGCCGATCCATTTGGCTTTGGTGCCACATTTGTCGGCATCGACAATTACACATCGCTGCTGAAGTCCGCTGAATATCGCCGCGTGGCCGTATTCACGCTGATTTTTGTTGCACTGGTCTCATTCTTCTCGCTGTCAATTGCCCTGCTTCTCGCGGTCAAAGCGGATCGTGTAATCCGGGGCGCGCGCAGCTACCGAACGTTGCTGATGGCTGTGTATGCCGTTGCGCCGCCTGTTGCTGGGTTCCTTGGAGTGCTCTTCTTCCACCAGAGCCACGGACCTTTCACCGAGCTGGCCGCACTGTTCGGCTACGACCTGAAGATCGGCGTAAATCGAACTGACACGACCATCGCGCTTGTGACCACCGCCGTGTGGAACCAAGTTCCGGTCAATTTCATCTTCTTTCTCTCCGGCTTGCAGTCCATCCCCAAGCCGGTGATGGAAGCGGCGATGATCGACAACAGATCGCAGACGAGCCGTTTCTGGACGGTGACGTTCCCACTGCTCGCACCCACCGCGTTTTTCCTTCTTGTCATCAACATCACTTACGCGCTGTTCGATACCTTCGGAACCTTCGATGTAATCTTCCGTGGCGAACCAGCGAACAATCCGCTCTCGCTCGTTTACAAGGTCTATGTTGATGGCTTCCGTGGAAACGATCTTGGCGGATCATCAGCCCAGTCTGTCATTCTCATGGTGCTGGTGCTCGCACTGACCGTGTTTCAGTTTCGGCTCATCGAACGCCGCATCCATTACACCTGAATTCCGAGAGAAAGTTGGCCAATGGTCACCCTGTCAGAAACCAAGTTTGAGACCGAAGCAGCAACGAAGCCTAAAAGGCATATCCGATGGTCCTTCGTCGGTGATCATGCCGTGCTTATAGTCGGCTCGGTCTTCATGATGACGCCGCTGCTCTTGCTGCTTACAACGTCGACAAACCCGGACCTCTTCATCATTCGCAACGGCCTGAGCTTGTCCATCGGCGATCAACTCGACGACAATATCCACAAGGCGATGTTTCAGCGCAAAGGTTTCACCGGGGCAATAACCGGCACTACGATGTTGATGAATTCGTTCATCCTCGGCATCGGGTTTGCGCTTGGGAAGATCATCATCTCAATGCTTGCAGCCTACGCAATTGTTTACTTCCGTTTGCGGTTCGCGACGCTTGCATTCTGGCTGATTTTCACGACGCTTCTTCTGCCGCTCGAGGTTCGCATTCTGCCTTCCTACGAGGTGGTGCAAGGCCTTGGGCTTATCAACACCTACACCGGCTTGATTGTGCCGCTGGTCGCTTCGGCAACGGGCACGTTCTTCTTCCGGCAGTTTTTCCGCTCCGTCCCCGAAGAGCTTATTGAAGCGGCGCGCATTGATGGCGCG
>JBCDLI010000099.1:0-4033 GCA_038745535.1 Pseudomonadota bacterium
AGCTGTTTCGGTAGCTTGTCGCCTCTGTGTTGCACGCGTTTGCTAGTAACCGCAGCCGCAACCGCCGCATTTCGTGAATAACTGCCTCGGGAGCGCTCTCGACGTGTGCTTCGCAATCGTCTGCCGCTTTTCCACATTTGGCTCTGCCAAATGTGGTTGGTGCCCAGAAGAGGACTCGAACCTCCACGTCCATAAGGACACCAGCACCTGAAGCTGGCGCGTCTACCAATTCCGCCATCTGGGCACGGAATGCGCCGTCACTAGGCTGTGCCTGGCACCAAGTCAATCGCCGGAAACGTTCCTACCGGAAGCGAAATCACTCGCAAATTCCGCGTTACGGGTTGACCTTACTGTGCCCGTCACGATGGTCATGATCATGAAAACGATTGTTGTTGGTTCAATTAATCTCGACCTTGTGGCGCGCGTGCCAAAGCTCCCCGCTCCCGGCGAAACGCTGACGGGTTCGACGTTTGAAATGCTGGCGGGCGGTAAGGGAGCAAATCAGGCACTCGCCGCCCGGCGTGCAGGCGCGGATGTCACGATGGTCGGCGCAGTTGGGACCGATGCCAATGGTGACGTCGCGCTGTCGAACCTGCGGACAGCGGGCGTGGACCTCTCCAACATTGCCGCCGTGAGGGAGACGCCCACCGGCGTGGCGATGATCCTCGTCGATGATAGGTCCGGAGAAAATGAAATCGTCGTTATTCCGGGCGCAAACGCCCATGCGGGCGAGCCGCTTCGCGGGGTCGAATTTGAGCATGCCCGCGTATTGCTCCTGCAAATGGAGGTGCCGACAGCGGTCAACAAAAGAGCTTTGGCGCTCGCCAAGAGTGCCGATTTGACGACCGTTCTCAATGTCGCGCCGTTTTCAAACGCAGCGCTTGATCTGGCGCAGGTCGCAGATGTGACGATCGCCAACGAAACCGAGTTTGATGCTCTCGCAAAGCTTATGGATTTAGAGGGTTCAACCCGCCACGAACGAGCGATGGCCTTCGCGGTCCGAACCGGCAAAACAATAGTCGTAACACTCGGGCCGGACGGCGCGTTTGCTGCAACGATGGAGGGGCTGGTCGAAGCATCGGCGCCCGCAATTACCGCTGTCGACACGGTGGGAGCAGGCGACACCTTCTGTGGTTATTTTGCAATTCAATTAGCCAGCAAATCATCGCTTCAAACGGCCTTGGAAGTTGCCTGCACGGCAGCGGCTTTGGCTTGCAAGTCGATGGGTGCGCAGGCAGCAATACCAAACCGCGACGATGTTGAAAGGTTTGGTGGCTAACTAAAGCTGCGCCAAGCGCTTCGTCAGCATCGTAAAAAACCCGCCGGCGTCAACATCATTGAGCACCAGTGCATTGCGCGGCTTGCCGGTTGTTTGCCACCAGTCGATCACGGTCATGCCCATGGTCAATTCCGATTGGGTCTCGACTTGTACATTGCATTCGCGACCGGAGAAGAGGCTCGGATCAAGCAGCCAAGCAATTACGCATGGGTCATGCAGCGGTCCCCCGTCGGTGCCGTACTTGTCCTCGTCGTACCGCTCGAAGAAATCGATGAGTGAGGCCGCCGAGTCGCAAACGGGCGTATTCACGGCCCGAAACGCGTCGATCCGTTTTTGTGTTGTCAGCGCCTTGTGAGTGCAGTCCAGCGGAACCATGGTGATCGGGATACCGGACCGAAACACGGCTTCTGCCGCGTGTGGATCAACGTAGATATTGAACTCGGCTGCTGGCGTCACGTTCCCGCCTTCAAAAAACCCGCCACCCATCATCACAATGCGCTTCGCACGTCGTACGATCTCGGGCGCTTTGGTCAGGGCGACCGCGATATTCGTCAGCGGCCCAAGCGTGCATAGCGTGATTGTATTCGGCTCGTTTTCAGCAAGCGTCTGCAGGATGAAATCGACCCCATGCTGCGGTTGGGTGGGGAGCGTAGGTTCCGGCAGATCCGGTCCGTCGAGACCTGTTTTTCCATGCACATATTCCGCAGTGATAAGGTCACGCAGAAGCGGTTGCTCGCATCCGACATAAACCGGGGTGTCCAAGCGCCCCGAAAGCTCAACGATCTTCAGCGCGTTCTTTGTCGTCAGATCGAGCGGAACATTGCCCGCGACCGAAACAATGCCAAGCACATCCAACGCGTCACTTGCGAGAGCCAACAAAATGGCAATCGCATCGTCCTGACCGGGATCGGTGTCGATAATGATCTTTTCGCGCGTCATACCTGCACTGGTTCGCTTTTCTTGAATTGTAGAGCCTCAAACGCCATAAAAGCATCGTGGGCGACGCCGCAAGGGTCGACCACATTCCACCCGTTGCAGTCGCAAGGGCGTAATAAAGGGCGTTCACATGTCGCGTATCACCACCCTCTCGTCACCACTGCTGTTGGGTTTTGACGCGCTGGAAAAATCTCTGGAGCGTGTTGCCAAGCAAACGGACGGCTACCCGCCCTACAATATCGAGCGCATGTATGACGGCACGAACGAAGTGCTGCGCATCACGCTCGCAGTCGCGGGTTTCTCAATTCGAGACTTGGATATCGCGACCGAGGATAATCAGCTGGTCATTCGCGGCAAACAGACCGACGATGGCGAGCGCGAATACCTGCATCGCGGCATCGCGGCCCGGCAGTTCCAAAAGGCATTTGTGTTGGCAGACGGTATGCGGGTACTCGGCGCGGAATTGAAGAACGGCCTCCTGTCCATCGATCTGGACCGTCCGCAGCCAGAAAAGCTCGTGCGCAAGATCGCGATCACCAATCTCGAAGACTAAGCCCTAAAACCTAGTCGCAGTGGCGATAACCGGATTTGCGCCGCCTTAAATCAAAGTGAAAATGGTCGGCGTGGGCGGCGTCGCTGCCGGGACCAAGCACGGTCGTGAAGTGGTCACACGCACCCATGCGCACCTTCTGCAAATATCCTTTTTCGCGAAACGCAAAGAAGCCGGGTTTGGCCACATCGATGCGGCGACCCGTATCCAGCGTGATCGCACCAATATCGAGCGCATTTCCGGTAGAGTGCTCCGACCACGTATTCGTGCCGCGGATTTTCCGGCAGGAATAGGAAGACATGTTGTAGATCTCGCGAACACCAACGAGGTAGCGCGTGCGGGCGGCAACCGCCAAATCACCTTCCACCCAGCGGGCTGTTTCCTCGGCCATGGCGCAATTTAGCGTGGCAGCAGGTTTTAACGAGATGCCGCCAGAAAACGCTGTCACTTTAACCGGATGATCGATACCGCAGGCGGCACTGTCGCGAATGGGAGGCACATCCTCAAAGTTCACGCCCAACCGCTTTAAGCGCTTGCGGCACTGTTGTTCTTCAGCAGGCAAGCCACTCGCCAATGGGCCGACACCAAAACGGGGAAGCGAGAAAATCGAGCGCGTTTTCGTCTGCGCATCAACGCGCTGTCCCATTCCCATCGATGGGTCAAACCATGTGCATCCACTGGTGATTGAGAGTGCAGCCAGCGAAAAGACGAGGCGCGTTGGAATTTTAAACATGATGAGAACACCACCATTTGCGTAACCTCATCATCGGTGAACAAGCTGAACGGATGGTTGAGGAGTAGGGTTAACCCGTGTCCATTTGAGACAGTTTGCGCTTAGCCAAAGCACTTGGACAGCGCGGCCCGCAGCACCATCTCTTCTGTATAGGAGAAAGGAAAGTCATGGGGCCGCTGGTCATCATCGCCGGTATCGTTTTCGCAGCGCTGGTCTTCCTGCCGCAATTTTGGGTGCGGCAGACGATGCAGCGGCACAGTGATGATCGAGAAGATTTTCCGGGCACCGGCGGCGAACTCGCACGTCATCTCGTCGAGAATTTTAAGCTCGTCGGCGTCGGCGTTGAAGCAACCGACAAAGGTGATCATTACGACCCCGAAGATCGCGTCGTGCGTCTCAGCCAAACCACGTTTGGAGGCCGCAGCCTCACAGCAGTTGCTATTGCCGCCCACGAGGTTGGCCACGCGATCCAGCATCACCGCGCAGAGACTGGATTGTCACTGAGGCAAAAGCTGGTGCGCCTTGCTATGGTGTC
>JBCDLI010000100.1:0-4011 GCA_038745535.1 Pseudomonadota bacterium
AAAAACTTCGGCGAGTACACCTCAAAAGGCATTACTATCTTTGGCCTTGGCTCATCGCTCTACGCTCCAGCTATGTCAGCCAGAGATGTCTCAAAACGTGCGGCCCTTACGGTCGCCGCTTACGACAGCGCACGCGAGGCTGCGTAATTTGACAGACGTGTCTTTTGTTTCAGCCACACGATGCCACCTGGGCGAGGGGCCGCTTTACTGTGATCGGCGCGACACGCTTTACTGGTTCGATATTCTCGAGCAACGACGCTACGCCTATGATTTCAAATCTGGAATAGAGACATTCATCAACCTGCCCGAAATGGCGAGCGCGATGGCGGTGTTGAACGAAAGGTATGATGTGATCTTCACCGAGTCCGGTCTATGGCTCCACGAAGTCGGGACGGGCTGTTGGTCACCGCTCTGCAATATCGAACCCGACGATCACGAAACACGCAGCAATGATGCGCGTGTGCATCCTTCCGGTGCCATGTGGCTCGGCACAATGGGAAAACACGCGCAAACAGGCGCGGGCGCGATCTATCACTTTCGCGACGGTGCCCTCACAAAGCTCTTTAATGACATCACCATCCCAAACTCGATTTGCTTTTCACCCGATGGCAGGACCGGATATTTTACCGATACCAAAGCAGGCCATTTGAACGCCGTTGCGCTCGATACTGAAACGGGAATGCCCGATGGCGAACCGCGATCAATCCACGACCACAGCGGATTTCGTGGCGGCCTGGACGGTTCGGTCTGCGACGGTCGGGGCGACATTTGGAACGCGCAATGGGGCGCCTCGATACTTCAGTGTTACGGTCCGGATGGAGACGTGAAATCGAAGTTCGAACTGCCGGTCACCCAGCCGAGTTGTCCGGCTTTCGTTGGTGGTGGCAAGGTTGCGATCACCAGCGCCTATGAAGGCTTGGATGATATTGAGCGCGCGAGTGACCCGAATGCCGGGCGCACGATGATCGTTGATTTGGGCGTGCCGGAGCGGTTTGAGCCGCGCGTTGTGGTTTGATCTATGCCGATCTCACGACGCCAAACGCTTGGCACCTGTTACTATCCCGAACATTGGCCTGAAGAGCGCTGGACAACCGACGCTAAACTCATGTGTGAGGCTGGCCTGACCCATGTGCGTATCGGCGAGTTTGCGTGGTCTCGACTTGAGCCGACACGTGGCGAGTATCAGTTCGCGTGGCTGGATCGCGCTATCGAAGTGCTGGCGGATGCCGGTCTCAAAATCGTTCTTGGAACACCAACCGCTACGCCACCGAAATGGCTCGTCGATGAAATGCCGGACATGCTGGCCGTTGACACCGATGGCAGACAACGAGGCTTTGGGTCGAGACGGCACTATTGCTTCAGCCATCTTGCCTATCGGGCAGAGTGTAAGCGGATAGTGACGCAAATCGCGGAGCGCTACGGGCGTCATCCGGCGCTGGCTGCTTGGCAGAGCGATAATGAATATGGCTGCCACGATACGGTGCTCAGCTACAGCACCGCTGCGCGGGACAGCTTTCGCGATTGGCTTGCGCAGAAGTACCAATCGCCCGATGCTCTCAATCGCGCTTGGGGAAATGTGTTCTGGTCTATGGAATACACTGCGTTTGATCAGATCGAGCTACCAAATCTCACCGTCACCGAGCCTAATCCGGCGCACGTGCTCGATTTTCGGCGATACTCGTCGGAGCAGGTTGTCGCCTTCAACAAACTGCAGTGCGACGTCATCCGCTGCTATTCCGACGCACCAACTAGCCATAATTTCATGGGGTCAGTGATCGACTTTAACCACTACGATGTCGGCGCCGATCTCGACATCGCGACTTGGGATTCTTACCCCATCGGGTTTCTAGATCGCGACACCGATGACGAAGAAATCAAAGCGCGGTATCTTGGTGTTGGCGATCCCGATCTGCAGGCTTTTCACCACGATCTCTATCGCGCGTGCGGTGCTGTTCGAAACGGCGAAGATCAAGGCCGCTGGTGGGTGATGGAACAGCAGCCCGGGCCGGTAAATTGGGCGCCTTATAATCCTTCACCATCGCCGGGCGCGGTGAAGCTTTGGGCTTGGGAGGCCTTCGCCCATGGTGCGGAATTGGTGAGCTATTTTCGCTGGCGGCAGCCTTCATTTGCGCAAGAGCAGATGCACGAAGCAATGCTGCTGCCAAACGGGGAACCGAACGAAGCGTTTCATGCTGCGACGGAGATTTCGTCGATACTCCACGATCTTGGCGCTGAGACAACGAACGCCCGCGCAGACGTCGCTTTGGTGTTCGATTACGAAACCGCGTGGGCGTGGCAGACCCAGCCGCAGGGCGCGGATTTTTCGGCGCTCGATGCAGCGCTGCGCTGGTATCGGGCACTTCGTAAGCTTGGCCTCAATATTGACATCGTTCCGCCAACCGCCGCAGCGATGGAGGGCCGAAAACTTATTGTTCTACCAAGCCTCTTTTCAATCAGCGATGAATTGAGCGCCGCACTGGAGCGCAGCCAGGCATCAATTCTGATTGGCCCGCGTACCGGGTCCAAAACGCCGGACTTTCAAATCCATCCGGATCTGCCGCCGGGACCACTTCAACGCCTGATCGACCTCAAGATCACCCGCGTTGAAAGCCGCCCCCCATTCGCAAAGCTTGCTGTGGAGGATGACCTCGGCCTTGTGGATGGCTGGCGCGAGTTTGGCCGCGCCGGTGGAGCCGTGTCGTGTCGTTTGAAAGATGTGGAAGGGGTGCCGAGTTGGTATCAGGCAGGCCGTGTCCACTACGTGACCGTCCGACCTGATCAGCAGCTTTCAAACCACATCGCGCGCGAGATCAGCGTCGAGGCAGGTCTGATAATCTATGATCTGCACCGCGATGTTCGCATACGCCGTAACGGGCGATTGCGGTATGTTTTCAACTATGGCCCGGAGGCAGTCGATGTCTCCGACCTCGTCTGTGCCGACAAACTCGTCCACGGCACATCGCAACTTTCGCCACGCGGTGTCGCCATCTGTGAACTCGGCGACTAGCACCGCAAAAAGCGATTGCCAAAGCACATCCCGCTGCTAACGTCCGATCCCGGGAGGGAAGTTCGTGGCCGCTATCATCGCGTTTCACACCGCACTTGTGCGCGTCAACAGTGTCGTGCTGGCGGTCGGCCGGTCCATCTCGTGGGTCCTCATGGCTGCGATGGTCGCCGTTATCTTGGCCCAAGTTTTTTACCGCTATGTGCTCAACGATCCGCTGTCTTGGCCCGAAGAAGCATCGCTTTCGCTGATGATCTGGATGATGGCTTTGATGGCACCCACCGCCTATCGCTGGGGTGGGTTTGTGGCCATAGATATGGTCTCCGATCTGCTGCCGAAGCTGCTGCAGTTCATCCTTACTTTCACGCTGATGGCGATCAGCGGTGTCGTGCTTGTGTTTTTGCTCAACGAAGCTTGGACACAATTTACGAGCCCGATCCTCTTCAACTCGTCAGGCCTCAACAGGCTGCTGCAGGATTCCGGTATCAACCAAGTGCTGGGCACAGACTTCGAGTTCCGCGCCGCCTACATCTACTTTGCGATGGTCTCTTGCTTCGCAATGATGCTGTCGGTGAACATTGAACTTCTCCTGCGCAAAATCGGACGCACATTTGCCTCCGCAGATGAATTCGCAGCACCCCAACAGCCCGACTTCATGAAAAGCAGCGCAGGAGCTGAATAGAGATGCTGGCTCTCTTCCTGCCGCTGTTTCTGATTTTGCTGCTGATCGGCATGCCGGTCTTCTTCGCTATGCTCGCCGCACCCGGGTTCATCTTGTTGTCAAACGACATGGGTCGCGATCTGGCGCTGATGTATCGCAATATCTATTCCGGCATTTATTCTTTTCCGCTGCTGGCCATTCCGTTTTTCATGCTCGCTGGCGAATTGATGAACCGCGGCGGTATCACGCTTCGTCTGGTCGAATTTTCCCAGACAATGATCGGCCATGTTCGCGGCGGGCTGGCGCAGGTCAACATCATGTCATCCATGCTGTTTGCGGGTCTCTC
>JBCDLI010000101.1:0-3966 GCA_038745535.1 Pseudomonadota bacterium
CGCCGGAGGTGGCTGAAGAACTCGACAACTACGATTATCTTGACCCGAACGGGATCAATCGGCGCTTCATCATCCTAACACCGCGCCAACAGAACTTGCCGGTTGTGCATACGCGGTTTTCCAATACCGACGCACTGATGCACGAGTTTTTTGCAGCTAATTTGCGCGTCATCAACGCACTGACGATCAAGGATGTGATCTACGGTGAGATCGAAGACAGTGTGTCTGAGATAGCGGATATTGACGACCTTTTGTCCATCGAGAAAGTGGAGTTTAAGGTGCTGTCTGCCGACGATGTGATCGGCAAGGCTAACCGCCTGCGCACACTGGCAGACCGCTTACGAAAAGACGAAGACGCATGGCGCGATGAAGACATGCTCGGCGAAATGGTAACGCTTGCCAAACGCGTCGGCGATATCCGTCAAAACGAGATGGTGCCCGAGCAGGTGGTGTTTCGCCATGACGCTTTTTGGACCAGCCATTTCGGTGGTACCTACGTCTTTTTCGACGAAGGTTCGATAACGGTCATATGCGATCCCGATGCTCCCGGTTTTCGCAAGTCGCGTCCCTGGCAGGTCAGTTACCTCGCACTGAACGACAAGAAACGGGTCTTTCAGTTTTTGGCCGATACGGGCCGAATTGATCTGCCCCGCGCGTCATGGATGGAGCCATCTGGCTTTGTTGAACATCGCGCTGACATGGTCATTCAGTCACTGGTTCATGAAGCAGAACCTGAGCGTGATCTGTCGGACTTGGATACCGTTTGGCTTCAAACGTGGATGCATCGCAATGCGAGCCGCATAAATCGCGATGGCACCTATCCGTTTCTCAATCAGGTGAAGCGCATGCTGGCGCAGACTGGCCATGTGGACTTGAAAGATGTCCCCACGGATAAGCGCTTTCTGCTTGTGCGCGCAAAGGTGGAACATGAAGACATGTGGCTGGTGAACCGCCTTATCTCGGAATACAACGCAGATGATTTCGTCTCGCGCTACGTGTTCAACAAGCAACGCTTTTATACCGATTACGCGGATATGACCGAACCATTTCGCGAGCATGTTGTGACGACCATCAAAGACACTTACTTCACGGATAAGGCGGGTTTGCGAGCGCGTCTTTACGGCATTCCGCCGTCTTTAGGAGATCGCAATGCTTGATCCGGTGATCGCATTTTTCGTTCGCACATTTGAACTTTTCGGGCGCGGAATTGGAACCGTTATTTCGTGGCTGATTTGGCCGTTCGTTGCATTTTCAGCTTGGTTGCGCGGTACTGGATGGTTCGTCAAAATTCCGGTGTTTGTGATTTTGCTCGCCTTGCTCGTTGGTTACGGGCACATGTTCTTCATTACACAATTTTGGTCACCGCCTCCGGTGTCGACCGCGCAAGTTTATGTCGGCGATGAGTTTCCGCTGGCCGCTGGGGAAGATACTGGCAATGGAACCTGCCAACCGTCGGCTATGGTCACCGCGGTGCAGGACATTATAGAGCTCAATGTAAATGATGCGCCCTGGGTGCCATCCAATCCGTTGCACAAGATGGGTCTGTTCTTTCTCGCCGACTGGAAAGATACGCCATTTTTTGACAACCGCGCTGCGTTTCAACTCGGCATGAACACGGCCGTCCGTCGCACGAGTGTTGAGCTTGTGGATCGCCTTGGCCGTGTGCGTGGAACGTCTTCGATCAACTCAAATTTGCAAGATGCGCGTGAAGCGGCCAACTATCGCGAGACCGCATGGTTTATCACGGCAACGCCGCCGTTTTTCCAGCCATCCACCCAACAGCGCCTTCGCGACGCGCAGAGGAGCTTGGGCCGATTTAACAGCCAGCTGACATCGTGCGCATCGTTTTTCGATACGCGTGCCGACAATCTCCTCCAGTTTTTGGATCGTCTGACGTCTGACATCGGCTCCACGTCACAAATCCTGCAGGACCAGATTGTTCAAGGTGGGATTACAGGTTTCGACCGGCGGGCGGACGACCGTTTCTGGTTCACCTATGGCCAATTGTACGGGTACTACATGGTGCTCACCGCGGCCCGCAGCGACTTCCAAAACGTTGTCGATCAGCGAAACCTTGAAGATCTTTGGCAGAGGTTGGATGACAACTTCCAAGACGCGCTGAACCTTCGTCCGTTCTTTATTGCGAACGCAAATGCGTCCAGCTTGATCAAGTCACATCTGGAATCAATCGGTTTTGCACTTCTGCGTGCGCGCACCAATATCACAGAGATTCGGGACGTTCTCGATCGCTGATTAGACAACCTTAAAGCGTATGGTTTGGCGAATAAGTGTGCAGCAAGCGACAGCTGCGCGCGGGCTTTCTACACGTTTGTTCGGCGAAAATAATGTCTGAATTCAACGCGCTACCTTCCCTCGCGAAAATTTCGTGAATTTGGTTGTAATTTGTTGACGAATGCAACCTAAAGTGTATCTTGCATTTACGAGCTTCACAGGACGGGTTCCCCTGCTTTTCCCACCTGTGATCCGCCCACGGGCGGTTGAGAGGCTGGACCAATCCGCCCGGTCCAGCCTCTCTTATCTTCGAGGCCTTTTTTCTCAATCAGTGGCTTAAAAGAGCGTTGCTGCTAATAGCGCGCTTTTCATCTGCTTGTTCCTACGCACGTTACTGAAGCTTACCCGCTTTCCGCTTGCTCTATCGCCTCGTCGAAAAGCCTCGTGGCTTTCTCAAATTTGTCTCTGCATCCGGGGTTGCAGAAGCCCACAACTTCACCGCGGTATAGTGTGAGTGAGTCTTGGCTGACGCTATTTCCCGACCATGGACAAACGGCGTTCACGCAGTCTTGCAGCTTCAAATCAGTCATTGCGATACATCCCTTCAAAATATCGGTTTCGACCGCTTGTAACCCCGTCTTCCGCTTGGCAGAATGACAGTATGCCTGCAAAATCTGCCAAATCAGGGCCGCGCACGATCGTTATTATTGTCTATGACAATGTGAAGTTGCTGGATGTGACGGGGCCTATTCAGGTGTTTTCGGATGCCCGCGACGGCGACAGAAGCAACGCCTATGAAGTGTCAGTGGTGTCGGTCGCTGGTGGCGTTGTCTCAACGGATACTGTCGTTGCGTTGGACACTCTCAATGCGGAAATAATCACCGACGCAGATACCGTGATTGTTGCCGGTGGGGTGGGAGCACTTCATGCTCGGTACTCTCCGGGGCTCAAGAAGGTCGTTACTGAGTTAGGCCGTTCGGCACGTCGCGTCTGCTCGATCTGCTTAGGTGCGTTTGTGCTCGCGGAGGCAGGCGCTTTGAACGGCAAGCGAGCCACCACCCACTGGATGCACAGTGATCGGCTTGCTCGGGATTATTCTTCGGTGACCGTCACTGACGATGAGATTTTTGTGACCGATGGTCGGGTGTGGACATCTGCCGGTGTGACCGCGGGTATCGATATGGCGCTAGCGCTTGTAGAAGAAGACCTTGGTCGACTGGAAGCATTGCGGATCGCGCGGTTACTGGTTTTGCCGATGAAACGTCTTGGTGGACAAAATCAGTATAGCTCGGTTTTGCGAGCTCACACTAAGAGCACGATAGGTCGGTTCGATGCCTTGTTACAGGCCATCAGAACGGAGCCAGCCAACGATTATTCTGTGCCGACGATGGCGGCTTTTGCGAACATGTCAGAGAGGAACTTTGCTCGGCTTTTCACTGCTGACATTGGCGTCTCTCCATCACTTTACGTCGAGCAGACGCGCGTTGAGGCCGCCCGCGAGGCACTCACCCTAGGAAACCGGCGAATGAAGTCGTTAGCGGCAGAGTTTGGCTTTGGCTCGGAAGAAAATATGCGACGCGCATTCAAACGCAGGCTTGGTATCACACCGTCCAATATAGTGAGCCAATTTACTTCAACGAAGCGCTAAAAATCCTTGGGTCGGGCGTCTTATATCTGATGCGTGAATTCTAATTGAAATTGGCCACTCGCGCGGCTAATCTCCAAACATGAGTA
>JBCDLI010000102.1:0-3748 GCA_038745535.1 Pseudomonadota bacterium
ATGATGCCGTTGAGGTAGCGCGGTGCGTAACGCTCAATCTTGACCGGGTCCCAAGACCCGTAAAGCCACAGAGCGGTCGCTACTGCCATGGTCACCCAGAGGCCGAGCAGCGCGTAGCCCCAGATACGAGCGGCGTTCCATGGCTTCGGAATCTTTGGTGGTGGGGCCTGCTGCTCCACAAGCTCAGTGGCAACGAAAGCGGGGGTATCTGCGACCGCACTCATCGCGTCTCGCTCCCGCGTGCGGTGTATTTCTCGATACGGCTGATCGCGATGGACGATAAAAGAGCGAGGCTGAGAAACAGCAGGAATGCGAGACCGTAGAATAGAAACGGTTCTTTGGTGACCCGCGCCGCGACGCCCGTTTGGCGGACAATGTCCGACAGGCCGATGGCGGAGACGAGCGCGGTGTCTTTCAGCAGGATCATCCATAGGTTCGTCAGTCCGGGCAGGGCGATTTTGAAGACCTGCGGTAAAACGACGAGCCGCATGACACGGCCGCGGGGCAGGCCCACTGCATAGCCGCCCTCGTATTGGCCCTTGGGGATTGCGCGGAAGGCGGAGAGAAAGACTTCGGACGCATAGGAGGAGAAAACGATGGCCAGCGCGATCATGCCCGCGAAGAATGCGTTGATTTCGATGCCGCCGGAAAAGCCCAGAGCGCGGAACGCGGACTGAATGCCGATCTGTGCGCCAAAATAGATGATGAAGAGCGTGAGCAGTTCCGGCAGGCCGCGAAAGATCGTCGTGTAAATTTCAGCGGCGAGGCGCAATGGCGCTTCGGTCGATTGCTTCGCCCGCGCAACGAAGAAGCCGAGCGCGAGGCCAACGGGCAGTGTGACAAGCGCCAAAGAAACTGTCACTAGCACTCCCCAAGCGATCTCATCGCCCCAGCCTTGGTCGCCGAATGAAAGCAGTGTGAGAGTTTCAGCCACTATTTTACCCCCAGCCTTTATCCTTCTCGGCATTTGCTAGGCAATTGCCTGCCAGGCAGCGCCTCCCCCGTAGACGGAGGAGGGAATATTTTAACATCGTACGAACGTTTGGCTGGTTCGTAGTTTCGTCAATCAGTCACCGTAAACGTCAAAGTCGAAATATTTGTCGTTGATCTCTTTGTAGGTGCCGTTGGCGCGGATGGCGTCGATGGCGGCGTTGAATTTAGCCTTCAGCTCATCCTCGCCCTTACGAAGGGCGATGCCTGCGCCGGGCCCGTTGATCGTCAGATCAGGCGTCAGCGTACCGAGCAGCTTGCAACACGCGCCAGCATCTGTTTCCAGCCACTCCGACAGCACGATCACGTCATCGATCACCGCGTCAACACGACCGTTGGCGATGTCGAGCTTATATTCATCCGGTGTCGGATAGAGCGTGGTGCTGGCAGACGAGAGAAGTTCTTCGGCATAGGTAGAGTGCGTCGTGGATGACTGTGCGCCAATCGTTTTGCCAGCAAGCGCAGCGTCAGTTGCTTCTGTGATGTCGGAGTCCTTTGGCACCGCGAGGGCTGGCGGTGAATTGTAGTACTTGTTGGAGAAGTCCACGACTTCCAAACGCTCTTCGGTGATCGACATGGATGCGATGATTGCGTCGTAATTACCCGCAAGAAGTCCGGGAATGATGCCGTCCCAATCGGACGTTACGAATTCGCATTCTGCGCCCATTTCTTCGCAAAGGGCGTTGGCAATATCAATGTCGAAACCAACGAGCGTGCCGTCTGCCTCAAGCTGGTTAAATGGTGGGTATGCGCCTTCTGTCCCGATTTTGATGGACATGGAATGGCCGTCTGCCGATGCGCTCGCGATTGCAAAAAGCGAAGCGGCTGTTGTCGCAAGAAGTGTTTTTGCGAATTTCAATGTGGTTCTCCCTTTGGTTCACATTGCGTGATTTTTCGACCGCGCTCACGTGCGATCTAGCCTCAACTTCCTGACAATTTTGCTGTGAATGCAAGTGTGAAAAACGCGTGACGCTGCGGAAAAAACGTCACTTTCCGCCGGAAATTGCCCGAAAATTGCGCAAATGCGTCGTATCGCCCGGCATTGCGAGATGTTTCAAATTCATCAAAGCAACCACGCCAGCACCTGCCGTAAGGGCATAGTGCCCACCCGTGTGCATTGCCTGCGCAACACTGAGACTGAGTGGCATGGGGTCGATCAGCGTCGGCTCTATTGTGAGGTAGATGATATCAATTGGCTCGGCAGCAAAAATCGGCATCGCCCATGCCGAAACGCAGATCACCACCATGGCGACGACGGAGATGATGATACCAACCCGCTCCAGCATCGACGGTAAAACCGGTTGATCGGCGACACGCGCAAAGCCGCCCGTGAAACGGGTGAAAGCCAACGCCAAGACGAGTAAAGCTGAAATGAGTTCGAAATCTACTTCAAACGGCTTTAGCTGCTCGATCAAATGGATTGCGAGCAGCGCGAGAGCGAAAAATACGAGCAGCCAATTTACGACCAGTGAAAACAGGCCGTAGCCCGAAAACGGGTCCGGGTACTCTTCATCGCGCGGTGGATGAAATGGCTCTTTGGTCTCAGCCTCTTGCGGCTCAACCCATGTGTCGACGACTTCTGAGATGGTTCTTACTCCCCGCGTGGGAGTGTTAAGCGACTTTTCTGTAGAGGTCTATCGCTGCGCTTTTGTCATACATTTTTGCACATCGTGCGCGTCTTCAACGCGATGATCAAGGAAGCAAGACCAATGGCTGCCATGTATCCGGTCACCGTGATGGGATTGCCGGTTTCGCCTGCGATTATACCACCAATGACCGAACCGACTGCGCCAAGCCCCATCTGTAGGGCTCCCAGCAAACCCGAAGCAGCGCCTGCGGCTTCGGGCCGGATGGAGATGGTTGCCGCGGTCACATTAGGCAGCGCCATGCCATTACCTACGCCAAGCAGCACCGTTGGCAGGAACAGCGCTCCCGGGTGATCTACGCCGAAGCTGAAGAGCGCGAGTGATAACGCGGGGGCGAGGCAGGTCAGGGTTGCGCCATCCACAAACATGCGTTCCACGCCACGACGTTCCGAAAAGCGGCCTGATATGAAGTTACCGATGGCATAGCCGAGCGCGCAAAGGGCAAACCAAGCGCCGTATTCAAAAGGCGTTTGACCGAAGTGGTTTGCCGACACCGATGGCCCGCCACCGAGAAACGAGAAGAAAACTGCTGATGTGCTGGCCGCCGTTAATGTCAGCATCCAGAACAGGGGAAGGCGCATCAACTCTCCCCATGTGGCGAGCTGATCGGCAAATGTCAGTCCGGTGTTAGTATTGGTTTCGGGGAGGAAGAAGGCTGTCGCCACCAGGGTTGTGAAACCAAACAAGCCAACGATGACGAAAGAGGCCTGCCAGCCGAATTGGCCGTCCGCCCATCCGCCGATTGCGGGTCCAATCATCGGAGCAATGGCCATGCCCATGACGATGTAACCGATCATAGAAGCGGATTTTTCACGGGGGTAGACGTCTCGAACAATAGCGCGTGAGAGCACGATGCCCGCTGCGCTTGCGGTTTGAAGCAATCGGCCTGCGAGAAATGCGGTGACTGTTTCGGCGTAGGTACAGACGACCGTTCCCACAAGAAAGACGACCAAACCCACGATCAGCACAGGACGGCGTCCGTACCGGTCAGAAATCGGTCCTGCGATGAGTGGGATGACTGCTGTAGCTGCGAGGTAAAGCGACAGGCCAAGCTGTACTGCTGCATAGGACGTGCCGAGATCGGCGGCGATCGATGGCATTGACGGCACGAA
>JBCDLI010000103.1:0-3522 GCA_038745535.1 Pseudomonadota bacterium
GTGCTGAAAGTATCGGTAACGCCCACAAAGGATGACTGCGTCTGGCTTGCGGCATCCATTCCCGTGCCCGATTATCTGACGAGGATCATCGACCACGGTGGTCGCTGGTGTGGTGAGTTTCAGCGGCAGGAACGCCCATTCGTCGCCGGTCGTCATATCCGCGAGAGCCACGAAGGCCGCGCCGGGCATGCCAATTTTCCCGGCGTGATTTTTGCGGCAAGCAATTGCGATGAAAATTCAGGAGAGTGCCTGGCGGTTGCCATGGCATGGTCCGGCGGGCACCGAATGGTCGCCGAGGAAACGCCGGACGGCAGACGACAGGTTCAGTTTGGGTTCGCCGATGGCATGACGACCGCGACCCGCGAAGTCTGGATCGCAAGTTCATCGTCCGGCTTCAACGGCGCGTCGCAGGCAATGCAGGCTCACATCCGCTCCACAGGCGCACTGGGCCAAAAGAAGATCAACCGTCCGGTGCATTACAATTGTTGGGAGGCGGTCTATTTCCGGCACTCGGTCGATGAACTCAAAGACATCGCCACGCGCGCCGCCGATCTCGGTGCCGAACGCTTTGTGCTGGATGACGGCTGGTTCAAAGACCGCAATGACGACACCACGTCACTCGGCGATTGGACCGTCGATAAAAAGAAATATCCAGACGGCCTCCAACCGTTGGTGGATCATGTGATCTCGCTCGGAATGGAGTTCGGCATCTGGTTCGAACCGGAGATGATCAACACAGATAGCGACCTCTATCGCGCTCACCCCGATTGGGTGCTCGGGCCGCAAGATCAGCCGTCCGGTCGGGGGCAGTTTGTGCTTGATCTGTCCAAGCCCGAGGTCTGCGACTACCTCTTCGATGCTATCGCGGAGATTTTGCGATCTCACCCCATCGCTTACGTGAAATGGGACCATAATCGGGCTTTGACCGGCGGCCTGCCGCAACAAACCGAGGCGCTCTACGCGCTACTCAACCGCCTTAACGAGGCATTTCCTGACGTGGATATCGAAAGCTGCGCATCAGGCGGCGGACGTGTCGACTATGGCATTCTCAAGCACACGACCCGCGTTTGGCTATCCGATTCAAACGATGCCCACGAACGTTTGCGCATGCAGCAAGAAGCGTCACGATGGCTGCCACCGGAGGTGCAGGGGTCCCATATCGGCCCGCGTGTTTGCCATACATCGGGCCGCGTGCTGCCGATTGCATTCCGCGCCGCGGTCGCAGCCCAACGTCACATGGGGTTTGAAATGGACCCCCGTGAATTGACAGATGCAGAAGCAGATACGGTCAAGCGCTACACCGCCTGGTATAAGGCCAATCGTGACTTCATGTTCTCAGCCCAACACTATCGCCTCGATGCCAACGACGATGAGATCGTCACAGAAATGTTTGTGGGCACTGATCAATCGCAATTCATCGTGTTTATCGGGCAGCTCGGTGCGACCAAACAAATCTCGCCCCGGCCACTACGATTGGCGGGGCTTTCCGAAGGTAAGCGCTATGGCTTCAAGCCGTTCGACACGGATTGTTTGCCAAAAAAAGAAAATCGGAATCCGGCCTTTGCCGATTTTGCAGCGCCGCAAACTATGTCGGGCCGTGCGCTTATGACGAGCGGTTTTCGCCGGCCCTTCCTGTTTCCAGACTCGATGCTGATCTATGAGGGCGTAGTGAGAGGAGCCGAGGCATGATATCGGGCGCGACGTTTCCAGAATTTAAAGGCGCGTCGGTGCTGATCACCGGTGGTGGTTCAGGCATTGGTGCGGCGCTCACCGAGGGCTTCTGCGAACAAAGCGCGAAGGTAGCGTTTCTCGACATTGCTGCCGATGAAAGCGAGACACTGGCCGAAGAGATAAACCAACGCCATGCCAACAAACCGCTGTTCATCAAATGCGATCTGGCAGACGTTGATGCGCTACGCGCGGCAAGCGCTGAGGCAGCCGCTGCGCATGGCACGGTGAGTATTCTCATCAACAATGCGGCCTGGGATGATCGTCACGATGTGATGGACGTCACCGAAGACTACTGGGAGCACAACACCGCGATCAATCAGCGCCATCAGTTCTTCGCCATTCAATCGGTTGTCGACGGCATGAAATCCATGGGCGGCGGCGCGATAGTGAACCTAACCTCTACCTCCTTCATGCTGAATGAAGGCGCAATGCCTGCTTACACGACGTCGAAAGCAGGCATTATCGGGCTCACCAAAGGCATGGCGGGCTATCTCGCTCCGCATAATATTCGCGTCAACGCACTCGCGCCCGGATGGGTGATGACCAAGCGCCAAAAAGAACTCTGGGCGACGCCGGAGGCGATGAAGGAATTTGTGAAGCGCCAGACTGTCAGGCGTGAATTGCAACCCGAAGACATGGTGGGGCCGTGTCTGTTTTTGGCGTCAAAAGCCGCTGCCGCAATCAGCGCGCAGGTCATCATCGCCGATGGCGGACTTTTGTAGCGTGGCTGAACCCGGGCACATCGCAGCAATCTTAGTGGATTGGGGCACAACCAATCTGCGCCTTTGGGCGATCAATCCGCAGGGCCGGGTCATCGGTGCGGCCCGCGGCTCCGAGGGTATGAATACACTCTCCAACAGCGAGTTTTCGTCGGTTTTTGAGCGCTATGCCGCTGAGCTGGGTGCGCACGAAACAACACCCGCCATGATATGTGGCATGGCGGGCGCTCGCGACGGATGGCGGGAAGCAAACTACGTCGCTACACCGTTTCGTCCCGATGATCTTGTGTCCAACACTGTGCACTTCCAAAGCGGCGCGCGCGAAATCGCGATCATGCCCGGCGCATCATTTCAACATGGCAACCGCTTCGACGTAATGCGTTCGGAGGAAACTCAACTCGCAGCGCTCATATCGCGCGGCGTCACCGACGGCGTAATCTGCATGCCGGGCACGCACAGCAAATGGGTGGACGTCCGCAACGGTCAAATCGTTTCGTTCTCAACCTCAATGACGGGTGAGTTATTCAGCGTACTTAAATCTCATTCAATTCTGCGCAGCTTAACGACAGACGCTGCCTTTGACGAAACCGATCCCGACTTCAACACTGGCTTGAAAACCGGGCTGGATACACCCGATGATCTCATGACCAACCTCTTCGCACTTCGCGCGAGGGCTATGATCGAGCGCCATGCTAAAATGAACATGCAGGCCCAACTCTCCGGTCTTCTAATTGGAACCGATGTCGCGTCCGCGGTTGATCGCTTTCCGCAAACCGACACCGTTCATCTCGTCAGTTCAGGTCACTCAACGCAACTGTACAGACGGGCATTGGAGGCCATAGGCTCAAGCGTCCAAATTCACGATGGTGAAGAGCTATCACGCACGGGTCTTTTTCAGGCTGCGCATTCCATCTGGCCACATCACTTGTGCGAGCCAGATAACCCGAAAGCACGGCAGGGAGCGCTGACCGCCGATGGCTGATCAAAAGAAAATCGTTTGGCCTTCCATGAAACGCGATCTCGTCGCGATCCTTCGCGGCGTAAAGCCCGATGAGGTGCTCGCGATCGGCGA
>JBCDLI010000104.1:0-3379 GCA_038745535.1 Pseudomonadota bacterium
CCATGCCGAGATAGTCGTTTGAACACCAGACCGTTACGTCGTGGGTCGACCCGTCCTCGCGATGGCGCACAGCACGGGGAAAGGCTCCGCGTTTGCGCTCCAATTCCGCAAACACCCGGTAATTCCCAGCATCGTGTAGACCTTTAAGTTCGTGCTTAAAATATTGATGGATATTCATTTGGGCACTCCCCCGTATACCGGCCGCCAGTTAGGCGCGAACCGGACCTTTCTTAGTTTGAGTTATGGGTACAGCTGGGCCTTCAACCACGGGGGTTTCGACCGGTTTTTTATTGTTTTTGGGCAGCAAAATGCGCCAGAGCTCCGCGTCCCGCATGGGCAGGACCAGAAAAAAATGTTCAAGCAGCCCGAGGCCTGCAAATGCGGCCAGTGCGCTCCAAGTGACTGTTGCACCATCATCTACCGCGACGAACGCTAGGCGTGCTGATACACAAAAGACTGCCAGCGCAAGCAGAACCGAAAAAGCAAAATATGGATTGACCCGATCAGTGCGGAAGTAGCTTTTCAGATACGACAAGCGTGTGGGAAGCAGTTCGCTCACCGCGTTTGGCGCACCAAAAAAGATGTTGAGCTTTGTGGAAATGCGCATCGCCCAAAGAAGAACGAACATCCACATCGCCGCTTGGTTCTCAGCGGTCCATAGAAATGCGACGAAGACAATCATTGTCGCGAAGAGCGCCAGCTCGTGATCCCGCAATGCCTGAAATGCCAGGAAGAAACGTCGCTGGTCAGACACGTCTTTAGGTAGCACGTCGCGCCGCGGGCCGGTGATTATGCCGAGTAAGAACGCAACCTCGTGCCAGCCCCAGATAAGCAGTGCACCAAGCAAAGCTGCATAAGCGCCAAAGGCACTTGTGTCGTTGACGGTAAAGGCCACGATACCGATCGCGAAAAGCGTCGTGACCGATGTCGTGAACATCATCCAGAACCGGTCAATCCGGGCATGCGCGATCATCAAGCCGATCCCGGTGGCGATCCACCAGGATGCGACTGCAATAATCACGGCAATGACAGGATTGGCCAGCATCTAGATATCCATCACCAAACCGGTTCCAGACGGCTAACATCGGGAAGCTGGTTCGACTTCGATGGGATGAAGTACATTCGCGCGAACTGTCCAAATGCAGCCGCACTCCAACGAATACGGCCGAGTGTACCCGCCACGCCTCCAGCCTTCTTAGCCGCATCAATCTTTGCGGAAATCCGGTTGAGCTTGCGGCAGCCGTCTAAGAACCGAGGATCATCCAGATCAAGTTCAAGCGGGAAGCACTGACGCGAGATTTCACTCGTTAGGCGGAAAACCTTCATGTCGTAATCTTCGATGTCGACGCCCAGCGCCTTGTGAAACGCAGGTCTGGCATGATCGCGGACGAACATCGTGGAGAACACAGCAACAAGGAAGAACTTGATCCAAAGCTTGTTCAGGCCACTGGTCAGTTTTGGGTCCGACCGTATAATGAGCGAAAATGCCTCGCCATGGCGAAACTCATCGTTGCACCACTCCTCAAACCACTTGAAAATCGGATGGAACCGAAACTCTGGATTCTTCTCCAAATGTCGGAAGATCGTGATGTAGCGCGCATATCCAATCTTCTCCGAGAGATACGTCGCGTAGTAGATGAATTTCGGCCGGAAGTAGGTGTACTTTTTGGCCTTCGCCAAGAAGCCCATATTCACACCGATATTGAAGTCCTTCAGACAGTCATTGATGAAACCGGCATGGCGACTTTCATCGCGGCTCATATAGCCGAACAGATCGCAAATCTCTTTATTTTTGCCCCTGCGCTTCATCTCTTTGTAAAGCACGCAGCCTGAAAACTCAGACGTCAGCGAAGATACGAGAAAATCCACGAACTCTTTGCGAAGTTCATCGTCAAGATCGTAGAGGTCAAAATCATCCCAGTTTTCATTGCGCTTGAAGTGGCCGCGGTTTGGATCTGATTTCATCTCCGCCATCATCGCGTCCCACTCCTCGCGAACGAGGCTGATGTCGAGCTTATCCATCTCGTCAAAATCAGTCGTGTAAAAGCGCGGCGTGAGAAGCGTGGACTCCTCTGCCATTTTAGTTGTCTGATTTTGCTCAGTAACCGCTTTTGCCTTCGTCGGCGTGCGAACATGTTCGTTCATAGCGTAACCTCCTCGGTGAACGAGAACTCACAAAGTTCCATCATCTCGAAGTCACCGGTAAGGCGTGTCCAAATACGCTCAATGAGGCTCGCACGGGTGATGGTCGCGTTCCGTCGAAACGTTTGCATCTCGCCATAGGGAACCATCACGGGCGAGCCGTGCACCAGCACCTCATCACCCGGTTCCACGGTGACCCCACCGTCGAAGCGAACATGTCCGCCGAGCTGTTCAAATGTGTTGTTGATCTCCACCGTGCAGGGGACTTGTTCCCTGACCCGGAAAATCAGATTTGCTAATTTCATATTAGCCTCCAATTGCGGCTTGCTTCCCGACAGCCGTTACGAATTGCGTTGTGACCAATTGGCCAAACGCGTTGAGATTGACCTCATTGCCAGTCTCAAGATCACGCAAGAATGCGATGGACGTACCCGCCCGCACGATTGCGTAGGACGATGAAAGATGATCACCCGGAAGCCCGTTCATCCGGTTGATCGAGCGCAATGCACCGGCCAAAAATTGATTTGGCCCGAACGCAAAACTCATGATTTCACGCTGCTCGCCGGCATGGTGAACATGCAGTGTCCCATCGGCGCTTCGTTCGATGAGAACACGCGCACTTTCGCGAAACCCGTGTGCGCTGTCTCGCTGGACACCATTACCGGTCGCAACTGTAATGAAGACCGCGACAGTGACTGCGCAGACAAGGCACATGCATGCGATCAATGGCGCTTTGCTGATGTGAAGATCAGTGCCAGTCGGCTGAAGCGCCGTTCTAGGTGTTTGATTGTCATTGCTCATCGTTTTGCCTCTTACTCAGCCGCCTGAATTGCGCCGCCGTCGTAGCCTTCCAACGTGGCTTCCAAACGGATTGGAGCTGATGCTTCTTGCTCGCGGGCAACGAACGCACGGAACTGCTCGCCAAGTGCCACAGCAGCTGCATCGGGGTCGCGAAGCGCGAGAAATTGCGGCTCAGGATTACGAATGCGAAAACCGCGAACGTGTGGAAAAAACACGAGATAAGCCAGCCGGATTTCTGGTTTGAAACGAAGGAAAACAGAACCCGACCCATCGTTTCGCTTCATTACGTCGGCCGCTTCCATTTCCGCAAACGGGAGGTTGAAAGCCTTCGGAAGTGCAATTCCAAACCGCATAACGACGCGCTTTGTGGTGATCGAGTATCGCGTGGTTTTCGCGATGCCCCAACTGACAAGCTCAATCAGCCCGAAAATAAACA
>JBCDLI010000105.1:0-3261 GCA_038745535.1 Pseudomonadota bacterium
GTGAACATTGGCCACAATGAAGGCGATGAGCCAATGTTCACGCAGCCGGTCATGTATACCAAGATTAAGTCGCATCGCTCCGCTCGTGAGCTTTATGCCGACCGATTGGTGGCGGAAGGGTTGGTGTCCGCCGAAGAGGTCGCCTCCGAGGTCAAAGCGTTTGAGGACTTCCTCGACAAAGCGTTTGAAGGCGGCAAGTCGGTTGAAACCAGTAAAGCCGATTGGCTTGAGGGCGAATGGGAAGGTCTGGGGCTGCCTGAAGATGATGATCGCCGCGGTAAAACCGGGGTTGCCCGAGCTAAAATGAAGGAACTCGGGGAACGGATCACGACCGTTCCAGACGGCATCAATATTCACCGCACGCTTGGGCGGGTCGTGAAAGGCCGCGCCGAGGCAATCGCTGCCGGCAAGGGCATTGACTGGGCCACCGCTGAGCACCTCGCCTTCGCGGCACTGCTGGATGAGGGCTTCCATGTGCGTCTTTCGGGCCAGGATTGCGGACGCGGCACCTTCTCTCAACGCCACAGTCATATGGTCGATCAAAACACAGGTGAGCGCTACACGCCGCTCAATCATCTTGGGGATGGCCAGGCCGAGTATGAAGTCATCGACTCGCTGCTGTCCGAAGAAGCCGTGCTCGGCTATGAGTATGGCTATTCCCTCGCCAATCCGAACGCGCTGGTCATGTGGGAAGCGCAATTTGGGGACTTCTCAAATGGCGCACAGGTCTTTTTCGATCAGTTCATTTCGTCAGCTGAGCGAAAGTGGCTGCGCATGTCGGGGCTGACGATGCTCTTGCCGCATGGCTATGAAGGCCAAGGGCCGGAACACTCCTCAGCCCGGCTTGAACGATTCCTGCAAATGTGTGCGGAAGACAATTGGCAAATTTGCAATCTCACAACGCCTGCCAACTATTTCCATGCCTTACGCCGACAGATTCATCGCGACTTCCGCAAGCCGCTGGTCATCATGACGCCGAAATCCTTGCTCCGGCACAAGCTCGCGACCAGTACGTTTGACGATATGAACACCAAGTCCTCTTTCCACCGGGTGTTGTGGGATGATGCAGAAACACCGGGACGCCAAGGCAAGGTGCGGTTGCTCGATGATGAGAAAATTCGGCGTGTCGTGCTCTGTTCCGGCAAAGTCTATTATGACTTGTTCGAAGCCCGGGAAGACAGCGGGGTGGACGATATTTACCTTTTGCGCATTGAGCAATTCTATCCGGTGCCGCGTAAGTCCCTGATCGAAGAGCTGAAACGATTCCCAAAAGCGGAATTGGTTTGGTGCCAAGAAGAGCCGCGTAATATGGGTGGATGGACCTTCATTCGCGATGAGATCGAATGGGCCGCCAACCATGTTGGTAGCCAATATTCGCGACCAAAATATACCGGGCGACCGCCCGCCGCTGCGACGGCGACCGGCTTGCTCTCAACACACAATCGAGAGAAAAACGATTTCATCGCAGCAGCTTTGGGCGAAAAGCCAGTAGAAGACGGCCTGGTTCCCGCATGAGACCAACGATAAAAGCGAAGACAGAGATCACATAATGACCGATATCGTAGTTCCCACCCTGGGAGAAAGCGTGACCGAGGCCACGGTCGGAAAATGGCTTAAATCGGCCGGCGACCCGGTCGCAAAAGACGATGTTCTGGTGGAGCTCGAAACCGATAAAGTCGCGGTCGAGGTGTCCGCTGAAGATGCTGGCACCTTGAGTGAGATTGTCGCGCAAGAAGGCGACACAGTTGAAATCGGCGCCCTTTTGGGGCGTTTGGGCGGTGCCAATGGCGCGGCCAAACCCGTCGCAGCCGCCGCACAACCTGCTGCAGCGGAAGCGCCCGCGCCTGCATCCGCCAGTGGCGCCACTGTCGATGTCGTGGTGCCGAGCATGGGTGAAAGCGTTGCCGAAGGCACAATTGCGAGTTTCGCGAAACAGGTTGGCGATTTAGTGTCAAAAGATGAGACGATTGCTGAGATTGAAACCGATAAAGTGGCGCTGGAAGTGCCCGCCAGCGCCGATGGCGTGATCGCCGAATGGCTCGTTGCCGAAGGCGATGGCGTGACCCCAGGTGCTGTCATCGCAAAGATCTCGGCCGGTGACAGTGCGACCGTCGCGTCGACCGCAGCCCCCGCACAAGCGCCAGCGCCAGCGCAAACGACCCCTGCGCCCGTGGCCACAGGCGACCGGCCCGTTGCGCCAAGTGTGCGCCGGATCTCTACCGAAGCTGGGATTGATCCGGCCAATATTCCTGGCACTGGGCGCGATGGACGCGCCACCAAGGCAGATGCGCTTGCTTATGTGAACACACCGAAAGCACCAAGCGCGCCCGCCGCTGCGAAACCCGAACGTGAACTTGGACCGCGTGAAGAGCGCGTGCGCATGACCCGCTTGCGCCAGACCATTGCGCGCCGCTTGAAAGAAGCGCAGGACACGGCGGCGATGCTGACAACGTTTAACGATGTCGACATGAGCGCCGTAATGGCGTTGCGCAAAGCCTACAAGGACGCGTTTTTCGAAAAGCATGGCGTGAAACTTGGCTTTATGGGCTTCTTCACCAAAGCGGTTGTTTCTGCTTTGAAAGAGATACCTGCCGTCAATGCGGAGATCGATGGCACGGATATCATTTACAAGAATCATTACGATATCGGCATGGCGGTCGGGACGGAGCGCGGCCTGGTTGTACCCGTCATCCGGGATTGTGATGAATTGTCACTCGCAGGCGTCGAAGCCGCACTTGGCGAGGTTGCGCAAAAGGCCCGGGATGGCACATTGTCAATTGAAGACATGCAAGGCGGCACGTTCACCATCACCAATGGCGGCGTCTATGGCTCGCTCATGTCGACCCCGATCCTGAACCCCCCCCAATCCGGTGTTTTAGGCATGCACCGTATCGAGCAGCGTCCGGTCGCAATTGAGGGTCAAGTCGTGGTCCGACCGATGATGTATCTGGCGCTATCCTATGACCATAGGATCGTCGATGGCAAAGAGGCGGTAACCTTCTTGGTGCGCGTTAAGCAAGCTTTGGAAGACCCGGAGCGTCTCTTGCTCGACGTTTAAATCGGCCAGATATCTGATCGCCAATAGGTCGACCGGGTCATCTGGATCCGGTTTCAACATGTTTCCACGAAGTAAAAACGCTCGCGCGAATTCGCTGAGCCGTAGCAACGCTTCTGTCTTGTTTTTCGGGTATTTTCCAAGCCTGAGCTCGAAATGAGATGGGTGGATAATGCTATCGGCTGTCAACCAGTCTGAGGGACGCA
>JBCDLI010000106.1:0-3207 GCA_038745535.1 Pseudomonadota bacterium
GAGGCGTGATCGGAAAGTGGACCGCGAGCAAGAGCTAAAAGCTGCATGAAAACAATGGCATACAAGCCAAGTCATGTTCATCACAAGCGTGCAGATATCACGCGATAGTTCACCATTAGCGAACGAACCGTTGATCAAACAGGCTGGCTTCGAGAGGGTTTTGCGCTGTTTTGGCGTGTTTTGTTGCCGGAAAGACTGCGTCGCCTACCTCAATTTTCATGGCCGATAGCGACACGATCATCAAACAAAAGCCGGTTGCTAAGAAAAAGATTGAGCGACCAAAGCTCTACAAGGTGCTTCTGTTGAACGACGATTTCACGCCGCGTGAATTCGTCGTCATGGTTTTGAAGGCAGAGTTTCGTCTCACCGAAGACCAGTCTTACCGCGTGATGATGACCGCGCACCAAAAAGGCAAATGCGTGGTGTCGGTCTATCCAAAAGACGTGGCGGAAACGAAAGCCACCCGCGCCACCGACGCGGGCAAGCAGGCGGGTTATCCGTTGATGTTTGCAACCGAGCCCGAAGACTAGCTCCCGAAAACGCCGATCTGGCGGGTTTTCATCGCATCGGTGATTTCTTCTAGGATCGCGGGATCGTCGATCGTGGCGGGCATTTTCCAGTCTTCGCCGTCGGCAATCTTCTGCATAGTGCCGCGGAGGATTTTACCCGACCGCGTTTTTGGCAATCGATCGATAGCTAATGCCAGTTTGAACGCGGCAACGGGACCGATTTCGTCACGCACCAGCTTAACGCATTCTTTCTCGATGTCGGCGGACGATTTTTCAACACCTGCGTTCAAGATGATGAAACCGCACGGCATTTGGCCTTTCAGCGCGTCAGCAATGCCGATCACGGCGCATTCGGCGACATCGGGATGGGCAGCGATAACCTCTTCCATACCGCCGGTAGAAAGGCGGTGCCCCGCGACATTAATGATGTCGTCGGTCCGCGCCATGATGAAGAGATAGCCGTCTTCGTCGATATAACCGGCATCGGACGTTTTGTAGTAGCCCGGAAATTCCTCCAGATAGGCGGACTTGAAGCGGTCGTCAGCGTTCCAAAGCGTTGGCAGGCATGAAGGCGGCAGCGGAAGCTTAACCACGATGTTGCCGAGCGTGCCCGGCGGGACCTCGTGGCCCTCGTCATCTAGGCACTGCAAATCATAACCGGGCATTGCCACCGTGGGTGAACCGATCTTCACCGGTAGCATTCCAAGGCCGACGGGATTGCCTGCGATGGCCCAACCAGTTTCTGTCTGCCACCAATTGTCAATCACGGGCACGTTCAGCTTCTGCTGTGCCCATTTGATTGTATCGGGATCGGCACGCTCACCAGCAAGGAACAGCGCCTTGAGTGACGAGAGATCATAATTGCCGACGAGTTCGCCCTTCGGGTCTTCCTTCTTGATCGCGCGGAAAGCCGTCGGCGCGGTGAAAAGTGCCTTCACATCGTAGTCAGAGATAATGCGCCAGAAGGTGCCTGCGTCCGGCGTGCCCACCGGTTTGCCTTCAAACACCATGGTCGTCGCGCCATGAAGCAGTGGTGCGTACACGATGTAAGAGTGGCCTACGACCCAGCCCACGTCTGACGCTGCCCAGAACACTTCGCCGGGCTGGATGTCGTAGAAATTCCCCATCGTCCATTTCATAGCGACCATGTGGCCGCCATTGTCACGGACAACGCCCTTTGGCTGGCCGGTCGTGCCGGACGTGTAAAGGATATAGAGCGGATCGGTCGCCAGCACTGCTTCGCACGGCACTTCGGTTCCGGCCTCTTTGTGTGCTGCCACGGCGCTCGCATAGTCGATATCGCGACCTTCCTGCAGCGTGACCTCATGCTCAGCACGCCCCAGCACGATGGCTTTTGTTGGCTTGTGGGCTGCTTCTTCAATCGCCTGATCAACGAGCGGCATGTATTGCACGACCCGGTTTGGCTCCAGACCGCAAGACGCGGTAATTATGAGTGTTGGTTGGCAATCGTCGATGCGGGTTGCCAGTTCGCTTGCCGCAAAACCGCCGAAGACGACCGAATGGATCGCGCCAAGGCGGGCAGTCGCCAGCATCGCCATCACCGCTTCAGGCACCATCGGCATGTAAATCAAAACGCGGTCGCCCTTCGAGACGCCCTGGTCGCGCATCACAGCCGCGAGCGCCTGTACTTCGGCCTTCAGTTCGCCATAGGTGATCTGACGTTTTGTGCCTGTAATTGCGCTGTCGAAAATGATCGCGTTTTGATCGGCGCGACCGTTTTCCACGTGGCGGTCGACTGCGTTATAGCAAGTGTTGCATGTGCCGCCCGTAAACCATCGCCCGTAAACGCCTATGTCTGGATCAAACACTTTTTCCGGCGCTGAAAACCAGTCGATCTCTTTCGCGGCGTCTGCCCAGAACGCTTCCGGATCGGCTTTCCAGCCGGCGTAAATTTCGTGATACCTCGACGGCACAACACGCGTTGCTTCGTTCATACCTGCCTCCCCGCAGTGGCCGTGTTGATCCGGCACTTGTCATTGCCACAAGTGTTACCGCGGGTGATGCCACGCGTCTATTCGTAAGATGATTGAGGCTTGAAATGCGATTGGCCTGCGCAAATCGCGACACTTTTTGCCTGTCTTTGATCTGTCATTGTAACTTTATCGGTTTGTCATCGAAGCGCGTCAGGGCGAGTTTGCGAGATCCTTTCGCGCAAAATATCCAAACCAATCGAGAGACTGACGATGAAACAGACCTCTACATTGATTGCAGCATTGGCCGCGCTTGGCTTGTCACAGGGAGTGGCAACCGCTCAGGAAACCGGAAACGTGATTTTCTTGCACCCGGACGGCGCTGGCGCCAGTCATTGGGGTGCGGCGCGGACCGCGTTTGCAGGCCCCGACGGCGAACTGAACTGGGACAAGCTCCCAGGCGTTGGCGTCTACACCGGGCACATGGCGACACGGTTGACGGGCACATCCCACGGCGGTGCGACCACACACGCTTACGGCGTAAAGGTTCACCACAACTCCTTCGGTCTCGACCGGACCGAAGTCATCACGGCGGCCTCCGGCAAGCAAATGTCGATTGCTGAAGAAGCGCATGAAGCCGGAAAAGCCGTTGCGCTTGTTCAGTCCGGTCACATTGCTGAACCTGGTACCGCGGTTTTCGCAGCCTCTTCGGAAGAGCGTGGCAATCGCGAAGACATCGCGCGGCAGGTCATTGAATCGAATTTTGC
>JBCDLI010000107.1:0-3200 GCA_038745535.1 Pseudomonadota bacterium
CATCAAATGCGGCGACATCTCCGGTGACCGGTTGGCCGATTGGGTTTTGGTGGGCGGAGCTGACGCATCCTTGGATGACGTTCAACGCAGCCGGATACAGTGTTGATATCGCATCACCCTATGGCGGTGATTTACTCGGTGATGGCTACAGCGATCCTGAAGATGAAAGCGGTTACTCGGCAGACGATCTAATTTCCCTAGGGTTTAAGAAATCACCGAAGCATTCCGCGCTCCTGACGAATACGAAAAAGCTATCTGACGTCGATTGGCGGGATTATGACGCGATCATGATCATCGGTGGACAGGGTCCCATGGTGACTATGTACAATGATCTGGTTCTGCAGAAATTCTTTGCTGACGCCTACGAGGCAGGAAAGGTTGTTTGCGCGATCTGCCACGGCACATGCGTCCTATTGAAGACAAAACTCTCGGACGGGTCTTTGCTGATTAAGGGCAAAACTTGGACGGGCTTTGCCAACAGCGAAGAGGCTTTCGCAGAACAGGCGGCGGGCACGAAAATTCAGCCGTTCTGGATTGAGAGTGAAGCGCGGCAAAACGACGAGACCAATTTCATTGTTGCCCAGAGATTCGCGCCATTTGCACTGCGCGATGGAAATCTCATCACGGGCCAGCAACAGCACTCCGGCGTTGCAGCTGCGAACCTTATGATCGAGGCGTTGGGGAAGTAGCATCTCAGCGTAGTCGGCAATGGAGCACGTAAACTTAGATCTCGACGCGCTGAGTTCGGTCACCCTTTCTGCCAGCGCCATCACCGCTTTAGGCGCGATCGGAACTGAAATCTGGTTCGAGTCAGGCCAGACTTTGTTCAAATCCGGTGACCCACACACCGCTTTTTGGCTTCTGACAAGCGCCAAAGTCTGTATTGAAGACCCGGTTGGAAACCGTGAAGGGTTCACGGTCGACGAAGGGCAGTTTCTCGGCGAGCTTGGGTTGTTGCAGGGACAAAAGGCGGTTCTGACCGCCAAAGTCACGCAAGCGGGGTTTGTGCTAAGTGTTCCGCTCTCAGAATTTCGGTCGCTCCTGCAAACAGATCCGCAAGCCAGTGACGCCGTGGTTACAGCTTTCATCGCTCGACGCCAACGCATGTTACGCCGCGGCCTCGGAGGATTGACACTGATTGCGCAGGAAACCGACCAGCGGGTCCTCCCCGTACTGCAGTTCGCTAGCCGAAATCAAATTCCGCACCGTTGTTTGAACCCTTTGGCGAAGGAAGCTGGAAAGTTACTCTCTAAAAGTGTGCCGGACCACGGCGCTCCAGTTGCGGTTTTTGGCGACGGAACCGTATTGGATAACCCGACCCCTCGTTCGGTGGCCAGGCGTTTAGGCGTTGAGCTATCCCTGGATCGAACCGAGGCATATGACTTGGTCGTGGTGGGTGGCGGTCCGGGTGGATTAGCTGCTGCGGTGTATGCTGCGTCAGAAGGCTTAGATACACTGGTCATCGAGTCGACAGCGATCGGTGGCCAGGCTGGAACTTCCTCTCGCATTGAAAACTACATGGGTTTTCCAACGGGAATCTCAGGAGCTGATTTGTGTTGGCGAGGCGAAGTTCAGGCAGCGAAGTTCGGAGCTAAGTTCTTATTACCACGAACGGTGCTCGGATTGCAGTCATCCGCATCCGGCCTCAAACTTGATCTGGACGATGGCAATAGCGTTTCGACACGAGCCTTGGTCGTCGCGAGCGGGGTCCAATACCGCAAACTCAAGGTTGATCGACTGGCCGACTTTGAGGGCAAAGGAGTCTTCTACGCAGCGACCGAGTTAGAGGCGAGATTTTGCCGCAATCGCGAGGCGGTCATCATCGGCGCGGGCAACTCTGCTGGTCAAGCGGCGATGTATTTGGCTGAGACTGCCAGTCAAGTTCATGTGCTCGTGCGTGGAGCGACTCTAAGTGAGAGCATGTCGGATTACCTGTCGCATAGGCTGTTAGCGCATCCAAAAATAAAGCTGCACTTCAAGACTGAAATTGCTGAGTTTCATGGGGGTGATTCCCTCGAATCCATCTTCGCTCGCAATAGCGAAAGTGGTGAATTGTACCAGATAGACACCGGCGCGGTTTTCATCATGATCGGCGCCGCGGCGTTCACCGACTGGTTGGGCGGTCTCGTTGCAACAGATACGCGAGGCTTCGTTCTAACAGGTCAAGATACGGACAATCTTCACAGCCCGTTCGCCACTTCATGTCCTGGCGTGTTCGCAATCGGAGATGTGCGCGCTTCCTCGGTGAAACGGGTTGCCTCCGCAGTGGGTGAAGGATCTGTGGTCGTGTCTGCCGTTCATGGATACCTGGCTCGCCTAAAACCAAACTCGCAATCGTAGACCGGGTGAACATTGTGAGTCGGGTGAGTTGGATCTCATATTTCAGCGGCTTAAAATCGCCCCAAGTCGGCTGCTCGTCTCGTGTTCGCCTATGACCCAAAGCAATCAAATACCTCTCCGCCTCTAAGCTCCCTGCCCTCATCCCTTGCTCCGCCTCGCAAACAAAGTAGGTTGCGCCGCTGGCAAAGGAGGTTCGCATAATGGGCGACAGGATCTTTATCGGCGGCGCGGATATGGATGGCGAAGGCACGCCAAATGATGCCCAGACCCTGCTCCTCAATCGCGCCAATCGGCATGGCATCGTCGCCGGCGCCACCGGCACCGGCAAGACGGTCACCCTGCAAATCCTCGCTGAGGGGTTCTCGAAGGAAGGCGTGCCGGTCTTCTGCGCGGACGTGAAGGGTGATCTGTCCGGCATCTGCGTGTCTGGCAGCCCGGAGCACAAGCTGCACCCGAAACTGATCTCGCGGGCCGAGAAGATCGGATTCGAGGATTATGGCTATGACGCCACGCCGACCGTCTTCTGGGACGTGTTCGGCAAAAAGGGTCATCCGGTCAGGACCACGATTTCCGATATGGGACCGCTGCTGCTGTCGCGCCTGATGGACCTGTCGGAGACCCAGGAAGGCGTGCTCACCGTCGCGTTTGAATATGCCGATGATGAAGGCATGCTGCTGCTCGATCTCAAGGATTTGCGCAAACTGCTCGCGCATATGGCCGAAAAAGAAGTCCGCACCGCGATCAGCCGCGAATATGGCAACGTCGCGCCGGCATCGATCGGCGCGATTCAGCGCCGCCTGCTGGTGCTCGACCGCGAAGGGGCGGAACAGTTCTTTGGCGAACCGGCGCTCAATCTGAAG
>JBCDLI010000108.1:0-3098 GCA_038745535.1 Pseudomonadota bacterium
GGGGGCGGCGTTTGAATGCGGTTCGGAGGAATGCACGGCACGCGCCCAGTCGCCAACCTTGGCGTAGTCGTCCGCGAGAATGGTCCAAACATGTGCAATGTCGGCATCAATGCGGAGGGAGCGTCCGATATACATCTTAGTCTCCCAGGCCGATCGTTGTGCTGACGTCGATCTGCTGCATTTGCAGCGTTTCGAGATTGGCGACACCGGGCAGCGCGCCGAACTCGGGCCAGGTCAACGCTTCCTCATTGATGCGGTTCATCGCGTCACGATCGGTCCAATAGTTTACCATCGTCCACTGGCCAGCCGGACCCTCGGCGACGGAACGTGCGATCAGTGTTCCATACTGGCCCATCTTCGCTTCGATCGGCCCAAGCGCGGCGGTGACAGCGTCGGCGGATGCACCTGGTTGGGCGTCGAAAGTGATGATCTCCATCACCGACGGTCCATCGGCGAGGGCTGGGAATGGCAGAGACATCAGTGCGCCAATCATCAGAGCTTTGAGTTTCATTGGAGGTTCCTTTCTTAAGGTTGGCTATGGATTACGGCCGTGCGTCGCCGACATACGCGCCACCGAACACCTCGGTCGCGGTTTGAAAGGTGCGGCGAAGCGTGCCGGTCAGCACGGGTTCAATCACCACACCAGTTCCTGGAATTGCGGGGTCATAGAAGGCATTCACGGTCAGATGCGCGCCGTTGCCTTCGTCGCGAAATTCATAGTGAAGAACAATTTCGCTCACGGGCAACGACATCGTAGACGCCTCCGCATCCACGGTATAGGCGTACGCCCGTGGTGGATCGTAGACGAGCAGAGGCTCAACCAAGATACGGCCATCCGTGAAGACACAGATGCGGCGCGACCCAACGCCCATTTCGCCGGGCGTAACGCTTTGGCTATGGTCAAAGCGGACCTCCGCGATGGTGTTGTCATAAAGATCAACGCGCGTCAGGAGCGTTGGTAGAATGTCCGCAGGAGCATCATCGAAACGCATTTCAACGACACGGCGGTGGGTTGCTTCTGTAATCGCTATCCACTCCGCCTGAGACGTTGTAGTCGGAGATCCATCTGCAAAAACTGGCACAGGAGCGACGGACAAAGAGAAGGTGATCGCTGCCGCAAATGCGGCGACGCTAGAGTATGTCATGTTGACTATTCCCGTTTTAGAACGTGTGTTACATAATGGCTAGCAGTTGCCTTCGGCTCTGTCCAGCGTTATATAACGCAAAGTACAAAATTTTTTGAGAGCGCTATGGCACGCCCAAGAACCTTCGATGAAACAGACGTGGTGGACGCTGCCATGATCGCCTTCTGGCAAATGGGATACAGTGAAACACCGATCGGTGTTCTTGAGGAGGCAACCGGGGTCAAGCGAGTCAGTCTTTATAATGCCTTTGGAGATAAGGAAGGTCTGTTTCTCGCGGCATTGGATCACTACCACGCAGCTGCAACGGCGATATATGAGGGCAAAATAGCGAACGGTGGCCTAGGAGATATTCAAGAGCTTTTTACAGCCATGAGTTCTCCGGTGGATGAAGGATCGCCGGCACATTCTGGATGTCTGATGGTGAATACCATCCTCGATGTCAGGCGTGCTTCGGAGCCCGTTAGAGCAAAAGTCATAGGCTACCGGAACATGCTTAAGTCGTCTTTCACCTCTGCTTTGAACAACGCACAAACGCATGGGGAAATGCACTGCAGCTCAAAGGAACTCGATCAGCGCGCTGATTATCTTGTCGGTTTGCTTTGGGGCGCTCTTGCTATGATCCGTGTCGACCATCGCACCACTGCCGCTGCACCAGTGGCAGCTGAAGGCAACAAGCTTATTGACACATGGAGGTGTCTTCCTGATCCGCACAAGTCGGATGGCAGAAGCAACTTCGTGAAGTGATTTCACTCGGAACAACTGATGGGGTCGAGCAGACGCTTCGTTCCGGTCAATTTTGAAAGTGCAGTTACCCCTCGTCGTGATCAAAGCGCGTTTGCATCACTGCTTCCTCCAAAAGATTCGCCAGCGGCCAACAAGAAGTAGCGACCGAGGGTTTGGATTTGGCCCCACAAATTGTTTCCGCAGAACAAGTGACTAGTGGTGTAAAACGTACATACCCACATAAGTTATGAGGCAAACTACCTGTGGCGGGCATTGGTGAGCTAAGTCACCTTAGTGTAGCTTCCCAGATTTGCCTCGTTGCATGTGCGACAGGCTCGATTGCTAAACCACTTTGGTACACGTCCTCTTGCTTTCCGCACCTATCAGTGAAATATAAGCACGATGGCAAGGCACATAGAATACAATCCTGTTGAAGTACGGCAGAAGCTCATGGCCCAGTTTTGGGCTGCCGGGTATTCAGAGACTTCTCTTTCGGATCTCGAGGCTGCAACTGGTTTGAACCGACGTCAGCTCTACAACGGGATCGGCGACAAGCGGACAATGTTCTTGGTTGCTTTAGACGATTTCGTAGAAGCGTCTGTGCAACAGCTTCTGGCACCACTTGAGGGTGATGACGCAGGAGCGCAAGACGTCAGAATACTCTTTGACAAATTCATCTCCATGGCAAACGAACCTGACGGGTGGCACGGGTGCCTCGTTTGCAGTTCCTCGCAGGAGGAGATTGCACACGACCCGGCCGTCCGCGAAAGGCATGCGAGCTTCTTTGATCGAATTCGGAACGCTCATCTCAATGCACTTACCCGAGCAATGCAAAGAACAGATTCAAAACTGAGCATTGCGGAGCTCAATGATCGCGCAGACGGTCTTTTCTCCACACATGTAAGCTTGTGTGTTCTTGGCCGTGCACGCCGCCCTGTAGATCAACTCAAACGCATCGCAGGCCACGGTTTGAGGTGCATCTCATGAAATTGTAATTTGAGGATATTTCACCTTTCGGTGAATCACTTCAGAGAACAGCAGCGTGATAACCGCGACACGATCGCAGCCGCTACCAGAAAAAGGAAAAAGAGCGAACACAGACAACTGAAGAAGAAAAAACCACAATTAATCACCCAACGGAGAAAAAAGGAAAAACTAATGTCTGACACCCCAGTTTTCATGATCGTCATGCTAGATGTGACTGACTTCGACGCGCTCATGAGTGACTAC
>JBCDLI010000109.1:0-3062 GCA_038745535.1 Pseudomonadota bacterium
CGTGGGCGGCGGTTCGCCTGGCTTGCGGCCTGTCAGATAGCGCGAATAATTTTCGATGCCCTGGCAAGAGCCGGTGGCTTCCAGCATCTCAATGTCATAACGCGTACGCTGTTCCAGACGCTGCGCTTCCAGCAGGCGTCCCGCTTTTTCCAGCTCTGCAAGACGGTGCTTCAGCTCGTTTTTGATGGATTTGACCGCTTGGTTCAGCGTCGGGCGAGGGGTCACATAGTGCGAGTTCGCGTAGATTTTCACGCTTTTCAAATCGCCGGTCTTCTTGCCCGTGAGCGGATCAAACTCGGTAATGGATTCGATTTCATCGCCGAAGAGCGACAGGCGCCACGCCGCGTCTTCCAAGTGGGCGGGGAAGATGTCGATCGTGTCGCCCTTCACGCGGAACGAGCCGCGCACGAAGTTGATATCGGAGCGTTTGTATTGCTGCGCCACGAGGTCGGCGAGCAGTTCGCGCTGGTCGATCCGGTCGCCAATAGACATCTGGAAGGTCATGGCCGTGTACGTTTCCACTGACCCAATACCATAAATGCAGGAGACTGACGCGACGATGATCACGTCATCGCGTTCCAGCAAGGCGCGGGTCGCCGAGTGGCGCATCCGGTCTATCTGTTCGTTGATGGAGGACTCTTTCTCGATATAGGTATCCGAACGCGGGACGTAGGCCTCCGGCTGGTAGTAGTCGTAGTAGGAGACGAAGTATTCCACCGCGTTTTCGGGGAAGAAGTTTTTGAACTCGCCGTAAAGCTGTGCTGCGAGCGTCTTGTTGGGCGCGAGGATGACCGCAGGGCGCTGGGTTTCTTCGATCACCTTTGCCATGGTGAAGGTCTTGCCCGAGCCGGTGACGCCGAGGAGGGTCTGGCTCCGGTCGCCGTCGCCAAGACTTTCCTTGAGGTCTTTGATAGCGGTGGGTTGATCGCCGGAAGGCGCGTAGTCGGTCACCATCCGAAATTCGATGCCGCCCTCGGACTTTTCGGGCCGGATCGGGCGGTGCGGCGTCCACATCTGCCCGTCTTTGAACAGCGGATTGCCGCTGTCGATCAATTCCTTCAGCGCTTCAACCGTAGCCGTTACGCCGGAGGTTGATTGCAGCTGTTCGGCTTCTTCCAAACCGACGTCGAGACCAGCAACGGGGTTGAGACCTGCGGCCGCGCGCTCACGTGGATCGTTCGTGCCGCCGATAGACGCGCCACCGCCGGATTTTTTATTGCCGACTTGGTAGCGCTTTTCGCCGGCTTCTTTTTTGGCCGAACTCTTGCGCTTCCCCCCGCTTTCGCTGGGGGTTAACGTGCGAGCTTCGGCTTTAGCTCGCGCGCCTTTGGGTGAAAGCCTGGCCTTGCGGCCTTCTTCAACATTGAGTGCGATTGCGCCATCCCCGCCTGCGCGCTCGCGTTCGGCGGCTGACGATTTCGCCGTGCGGTTTGTGCGCTTGCCGTCGGACCGCATGCGCGTGCGCGTTAGTTTTTCGCGCTCGTGGGCCTCGGCTTCGGAGACTTTCATCTCCGCCTTCTTGCGATGCTTGCCCGCCTTGGAGCGGATGTCGCGCATTTCGGCGTCGCGCTGCTCGCGCGCGGCCTGCTCTTCAATCTGACGCACCCAATCGTCGACGCCACCGGAAAGCGGTTCGCCCGTCAGTGCGGGCTGTGGAGCCTCTTCGAAAGCACTTTCGTTTCTCGCGCGCTGTGGCGCGCTCCCGCGCAAAGGCGCTGACGCGTGGTCACGCTCTTGCTCTTTCTCGAGGGCTGCTGGTTTGCCTGATTTCGTCGGTCGTCTTGCCATGAGCGCAATATGGCCAAGCAAACCAGATTCTGAAAGGGGTGCAACGCCGCAAGGACGCGCGATGCTGACAACGCGGTGTCAGGAGTGGTACTTCACAGTCAACCGCGCATAATTGCCCTCTCCCTCCACACTCTCAAATTCAAACGCCAGACCCGCATCGTCAGCGACGCGCTTTACGATTGCCAGGCCGAGGCCGCGTCCGTCTGAGCCGGCACTTTTTTCTCCAGACTGAAATAATTGATCCAAGACGTTATTGGCGATGTACTCGCCTGTGTTGAATACTTCGAGGCGTAGTGACGTAGATTGGGTCACGGCGCGCAATCGCACTTTACCTGTGTTTGTGTGTTTCACCGCATTGGCCACTAGATTGCCCATAATGCGCATCATGGTGAGAGCATCAACTTTCAAACTGGCATCTTCGTAATACACTTCAAGGATCAGACCTTTGGCTTCCGCTTCAGCACGGAACATCCTTTCTAAGGTTGGGAAAAGCACGTTCAGTGGCAGTATTTCGCCAGCCATCGCGCTGTCTTTGGCAACCGCCTTGGGGTCATCAGCGCTGTAGCTGTCAGCAAGTTGCTCCAGATAGTCGAACGCATTTTGGAGCTGTGTTCGTATTTCAACGCTCTGGCTTTTACCGATTGTGTCGATGGTTGTACGCAAGGATGCCAACGGTTGTTTGATGTCATGGGTTGCTTCCATAAAACCTTGCTGTCGACGACGTGCGAGTGCTTGCACCTCAGAATATTTGCGTTCGCTTTCCAGCAAAGCCTGACTGGTTTGTGCTGCCTCTTCTGCGATGGCCAAGCGCTCCGTCAGCACCTGTTCGCGATCATCGCGCAGCGCGAAAATACGAATCACTAAAGCAGAACAGCCAAAGAAGATCACCGAACCCAACGTGATGCGGTTGAGCACAAAGCGGTCAAATGGAATCTCAGCAAAACCGAAAGCCAGCAGAAAATAGAGCACCACAACCAAACCTGGCAGAAGCAATGCCGTGCCAATCAAAAAGCGCGCACGTTTGCTTTCAAAAGCAAACATACAACTCAACGGGATGAGCTGCGCCGCCATGGACATGACGTTGAACACATCAAACACCCTTTTGCTCAATTCAGCTGAAATGGAGTGGGCATAGGCCGCGAGCAAAACATTAACGGCCGCGAGTACCAAAAACGGCGTCTTGAACCTTTTTGTCCAGTGATCATGGGGAATGGCAAAGGAAGCTAAGGCGATAAAACAGACTGTCATGATGTGCCCAGCCAAGGCCACAAAGC
>JBCDLI010000110.1:0-3062 GCA_038745535.1 Pseudomonadota bacterium
AGGATCCGGAAAAGCTCTGCGCGGTGTTTTCTGACGCCGTGGCTGCCGCGACATAGATTTGAAGCAAAGGTCAGGCTAAGTGGCAGAGTTGATCGAAGAATTTATCGCCGCCCTGCCGATGCCCGCTCTTGCGATTGACGGCGATGAGCGCATCGTAAAAGCCAATACCGAAGCGTCTTCGCTGATCGGGCAAGGCATTGTCGGACGGCATTATATCACCATTCTGCGCCAGCCCACTCTGATCGGCATGATCGAAGAAGTCATGAATGACAGCCTCCCGCGCATGGCGCCGTACTTCTCTAATGATGGCGTGGAAGATACGATCTTCGAGGTTAGCGCGCGGGTGCTCGCTGGTGCGCGACTTGTGGTCTTAGTCTTCGTCGACGTCACGCATCTGGAGCAGGCGGGGCAGATGCGGCGCGACTTTGTCGCCAATGTTAGCCATGAACTGCGCACGCCTCTGACTGCGCTTATGGGCTTTATCGAAACCCTGCGGGGGCCGGCACGCGACGACCCGGAGGCGCGGGATCGCTTTCTCGACATTATGGAAGGAGAGGCGGAGAGGATGAACCGTTTGGTTGGCGATCTTTTGTCTCTCAGCCGTGTCGAGGGTGAACAGAGGGTCCGCCCGCGCGACACGGTGGAATTGAACGCCACGCTGGCTTCCGTGATCCGGACACTTGAGCCGATGGCTTTCGAGAACGGCATGAAACTGGATACCATTGGGCCTGCGGGCGAAGTCGCCATAGGTGGTGATGCAGATCAGCTAAAGCAGGTTTTTACCAACCTGATCGAGAACGCGATCAAATACGCGTCTTCGGGCAAAAAAGTAACGCTGAAGATTGAAGTGATGGAGCATGACCCGGCATTGCGGGCCCCTGGCGTGCGCGTGATGGTGATTGACTACGGTCCGGGCATAGATCCTGTTCACCTGCCGCGTCTGACAGAACGCTTTTACCGCGCTGACAGCCATCGGAGCCGCGCTTTGGGGGGGACAGGTTTGGGTCTGGCAATCGTTAAGCACATTATCAATCGCCACCGCGGTCGGCTACGGGTCGAAAGCAAGCTCGGAGAGGGTGCGCAATTCACGGTGATTCTCCCACGCAGCCTTGCCAAAACATAAGCGGGTTGTCGCGTGTATCTTTGGGTTGATTGGGAAGGCCATAAAAACAATCTTAGAGGGAAATTTGTCGAATATTCCGGTCGATTTGTACCCAAAATCGGAATGAAAACGAAAATTAGAGACTTCTTCTCGCCTGTCATAAAAGCGTTACACACCTGTCACAAAAGCACAGCATCCGGCTCATACGAAGCCGGTTAAGGCCGCCACTGGGGGTGGTCGAAAAAACGTTCTCTGACAGGAGTTATCATGTCATTCAGAAAAATCTCGACATCGGCGCTGGCGATTGCTGTCGTCACAGCTGCAACTGCCGCTTCAGCGCGCGATCAGGTGCAGGTTGCTGGTTCTTCAACCGTTCTTCCCTACGCGTCGATCGTTGCAGAAGCATTCGGAGAGAACTTCGAATTCCCGACACCCGTTGTTGAATCCGGCGGTTCTTCCGCGGGTCTTAAACGTTTCTGCCAAGGTGTCGGCACCGAGCATACAGACATCGCAAATGCGTCACGCGCCATTCGTGAAAAAGAGATTGCTGCTTGCGCGGAAAATGGTGTGACAGACATCATCGAAGTGCGCATCGGGTACGATGGAATCGTGTTTGCAAGCCAAATTGACGGCCCTGCATACGTAGCTTTCACGCAGTCCGATCTCTTTAACGCTCTGGCACCGAAAGTGATGGTAGACGGTAAGCTGGTCGACAACCCGTACACAAAGTGGTCCGACTTCAACTCCGACCTGCCAGATGCAGAAATCCTCGCATTCATCCCGGGTACCAAGCACGGTACACGTGAAGTGTTCGAAGAAAAAGTGATCGCGGTCGGTTGCGAAGAAACAGGCGCAATGGAAGCGATGATCGCCGGTGGCATGTCTGAAGACGATGCAGAAGATGCATGCCTCGCTGTGCGCACCGATGGCCGTTCAGTAGACATTGACGGCGACTACACAGAAACACTGGCTTCCATCGACGCAAATTCCAATGCGATTGGTGTGTTTGGCTTGGCGTTTTATGAGAACAACACCGATGAGCTCAAGGTTGCGACAATGGCCGGTATCGAACCGACAACAGAGTCCATCGCGGCAGGTGAATACCCTGTGTCGCGTCCGCTGTTCTTCTACATCAAGAAAGCACACATCGGAGTTATCCCGGGTCTGAAAGAGTACGCTGAGTTCTTCGTCTCCGACGAGATTGCAGGCCCCGATGGTCCTCTTGCGCAATACGGCCTCGTATCCGACCCGGAGCTTTCCGCTACACAAGGTTCGGTGTCCAACGAGCAAGTTATGAGCGGCGGCAGCTAAGCTGACGCGCTGAGGGAAACCTCGCCGAAATATCGTCTTGGGCGTGTGAAGCCGCCCGAGACATCACTTGATTTCAGATCCGCTGCCGGATCTTAGGGGGCATATGCCGACGTTTTGGCTTTCCACTATCATTCTCGTAGTTGCTGCCCTTGGATTCGTATTGGGTCGTCAGCGCGCACTCGCCAGCGCCGGGGGCGACGCTCGTCAGCTTCATTCACTACCCGTGTATTACGGTTCCAATACCCTTATGAAGGTGATCGTCCCCGCTTTTGGGGTGATGTTCCTCTGGTTGCTCGTCCAACCGCTGGTTTTCGAAAATCGGGTTTCGAAGCTGATCCCTGATTCAGCAATCTCGCAAGATGCCACCATCGGCCTCGTGATGGCTGAGGTGCGCCGCACTGCAGAAGGTCTCGACAACGCGGTCGACCTGGGCGTTATCGACGATGACACAGCATCAAATGAAGGGGCTGACTTGGCGGACATGACGCAACGCCTTAAGGACGCCGGGCAAGTCGTGACGAACCAGATCACCCGGCCGGTCCTGCGCGCGGCACAAGCCTATCGCTCGATGAGTGCCACTTCACATACTCTCATGACTGTTGCAGTACTGCTGGTTGCTTTGGCGGGCGCTGCTTGGGGCGTAAAAGAG
>JBCDLI010000111.1:0-2981 GCA_038745535.1 Pseudomonadota bacterium
GACAAATTGTCGAACGCGTTCGGCGCGCTCCTCAACAAAGACCTTTCGCGCAAGCTGCATTCGAACTGGGCCCTTATCGGCCGGTGACGTCCATCGTCGTTCTCACCGGCGCGGGCATTTCTGCTGAAAGCGGGATCGACACATTTCGCGCGGCTGGCGGGCTTTGGGAAAAGCAGCCCATTGAAGAGGTCGCTACGCCGGAAGCGTTCGTACGCAATCCGGACAAGGTGCACGATTTCTACAATATGCGCAGGGCGGGTCTGAAAACAGTCGAACCGAATGCCGCGCATCTTGCGCTCGCGCGGTTAGAACGTGAACACAGCGGTGATGTTTTGATTGTCACGCAGAACGTCGACAATCTTCATGAGCGTGCGGGAAGCGAAGCGCTGATCCATATGCATGGTGAGTTGGCCAAAGCACTGTGTGCAGACTGCGGCGCGCGGCATGACTGGCTGGACGATTTGGATGTGGACACGCCATGCCCCGCCTGCTCCCGCACCAGCGGGATGCGGCCCGATGTGGTTTGGTTTGGGGAATACCCCTATCATATGGAACGCATATGGGACGCGCTGGCCGATTGCGATCTGTTCGTGTCCATCGGAACAAGCGGCAATGTCTATCCGGCCGCGCAATTCGTGCAGCACGCGGGCCGTAATGGCTCAGAAACACTCGAGTTAAACTTGGAACCGTCCGAGGTCGCGTCGGACTTCGACAGAAGCGTTCATGGCAAAGCGACGGAGATTGTGCCCGTTTGGGTGGACGGTGTTTTGGGTAACTAGCGGCTCAGCAAGAGCTTGCAGACCCCAACTTGGTCCTTCGCGCGTCTGCTCCCAGCCAGGCCAGCCGTTCCGCAGCCTCGTAAAACGTCGCAAAGTCCTCGCGGCAGACATCGAATAACTTTCGGAACTCCGGCACCAGATCATTGTACAGACCGGCAGCACCCAGCTTGGCGTTGTTGATCTCGCTGTCAAACCAATTGTCGTAACCGCGGAAGCCGTTCCATTTGGTATCGCGCACGGTGCGATAGCGGGCACGTAAGCGCTCAATGGCTTCGGCTTTTTCGACGCGTTTAGCTGCGTCAGCTTTTTGCGATTGATATATCTGGAAAAGCTCTTCGCGGGTCTCGGTGATCAGATTGACGAAATCGCTCCGTCGCTCCAACCCGGCCAGATAATCTCGCAAAGCCTTTTCATCGCCGCGCGAGCGAAGCCAGGCCGAGACGCCTTCGATTTCGACGGCCACGGCAAATGCTTCGTTGAACGCAGCATCGCTTGGGACGTAAAGTTGCTGGTGGGCCAATTCATGGAAGACAACTGCTGCAGCATTCGTGTCACCATAGGTGAACATAGTGTTGAGCAGCGGGTCCGGGCTCCAGCCCAGTGTGGAATAGGCTGTGACGCCACTGACGTGCACATCGTAGCCCTCTTCACGCAATTGGTTGACCTCTTTGCGCGCCACATCAATGGAGAAATGCGCACGGTACGGCACGCAGCCAAATATGGGGAAACACCATTGCTTGGGCGCAAGTGAAAATTCCGGCGTGGCGAAAATTGCGATCGTCACATAGTCGCGTTCAAGGTCAACGTAAGTGCGGTAGCTGGCATTATCGGGCAGGCTCAGCGCATCGATTGCGAATTGGCGAATTTCGGCCGCCACGTCCATCTGCGCGCGCAAGTCGGCTGGCGTGTCGGGTGATATGCGCAACGCCTCGACATCTTCCCGCGCGTGCAAAACTTCCAAATGGCCGTTCAGAGATTGGGCAAGGTAAAAACAGCCCTGCAGCAGTGGCAGCACAAACAGGATAATCAGGATATTTCGGGTAGGCCGACGCATTCGGTGGACTTAGCACAGGCGACCCTGAATTGAACCGGTCTACAGCGAATTCACGGCGCGGTCGATTTGATCCAGCAGGCGCTTGCACCGCGCGCGCATATCCAAAAGCTCATGGCGCAGTTCGGCGATGTCCGGCCCACCGTCCACGGTCGTTGGGCTCTCACCGCGTCCGGTTAAAATCCACGTGGGCGACACGTTCAACATTCCAGCCAGCATGATCAATTTATTGGATCGCGGCTCTGCGCGGTCATTTTCCCAATTTTGCAGCGTGGAAGACTTGATGCCCAACTGACGCGCAAATTGTGCGGTTGTGAACCCCATGGCCTCGCGCGCGGCAACAAGGCGACCGCCCATCGTGTCGCCCGCGTAGATTTCTTCTTCCGGTGTCAGGCTCTCGGTTTGATCGTTAAGCATTAACAGCACTCCTTTGTAGCCGTGTCGCATGAGGCTTCGGCACTGAGCGGCGTCATCGGCGACATCGGATGGCGGGCAGAGTATCTACCCTTCGTGACAAGTTTATACACGCTCACAGTTGCAAGGGTTGCTCGACTTCCTAACTACGCGTCTAACAACAAGGCGGGACGCCACACCATGACCACACTGATCTCGGTCACCAATCTTCAAAAATCATACGACAACGGGTTCCAAGCGCTGAAGGGCGTGAACCTCGATATTATCGACGGTGAAATCATCGCGCTGCTTGGGCCGAATGGCGCGGGGAAGACCACGCTGATTTCCGCGATTTGCGGGATCGTCACGCCGACGGGCGGTACGGTCACGGTCGGCGGTCATGACATCATCAAGGACTTTCGCAAGACAAGGTCGATGATCGGTCTTGTGCCGCAAGAGCTGACGACTGATGCGTTTGAGACTGTTTGGGCGACTGTCTCATTCTCGCGGGGTTTGTTCGGTCTGCCCCGCAACGATGCGCATATCGAAAGCGTGCTGAAAAGCCTCTCGCTCTGGGACAAAAAAGACAACAAGATCATGCAGCTTTCGGGCGGCATGAAGCGACGGGTTTTGATCGCTAAAGCACTGAGCCACGAACCGCGCATCTTGTTCCTAGATGAACCGACGGCAGGCGTGGATGTCGAACTGCGCAAGGACATGTGGAACGTCGTGCGCAAACTGCGTGAAGACGGCGTGAC
>JBCDLI010000112.1:0-2935 GCA_038745535.1 Pseudomonadota bacterium
AAGGGCGGCGATCCGGTCGAAAACGCCAAGGCCTTGAAGGACGTGCTCACTGGCGCAAAAAACGCGTATCGTGATATCGCATGCCTCAATGCCGCTGCGGGCCTCGTCGTTGCCGGTTTGGCGGAGGATTTAGGTGCCGGGATAACTCAGGCTCAAACGGCCATTGATGATGGGTCGGCAAAAGCTGCGCTGAATCGATTGGTTGAGGTTTCCAATGGCTGATATTTTGAAGAAGATCGAAGCCTACAAACTCCAGGAGATCGAAGCGGCGAAATCGAGAACTTCGATAGATGAGCTCAAAGCGCGCACGGCTGATCAATCTGCACCGAGGGGTTTCTATGAAGCTCTCAAAGCAAAGCGCGGGCTCAACCAATTTGGTCTGATTGCTGAAATCAAAAAGGCAAGTCCTTCCAAGGGTCTAATCCGCGAAGACTTCGATCCGCCGGCGCTGGCAAAAGCCTATGAAAAAGGCGGTGCGGCATGTTTGTCGGTTCTGACAGATACCCCGTCGTTCCAAGGCGCGCCGGAATTTCTTGTCGCCGCACGAGAGGCCGTCGCGCTTCCCGCAATCCGCAAGGATTTCATGTACGATCCGTATCAGGTGCACGAGGCGCGCGCATGGGGGGCCGATGCAATTTTAATCATCATGGCAGCGATCGATGATGACACTGCGCGACGACTTGAAGACGTTACACATGAACTTGGCATGGATGCGCTCATTGAGGTGCATGACGAAGGCGAGATGGAGCGCGCTTTAAAGCTCAACTCGCCCCTACTCGGCGTAAACAACCGCAATTTGCGAACCTTTGAGGTAAGTTTGAAAACAAGCGAGCGCCTGGCGTCGATGGTGGATGATGACCGCCTTCTCGTTGGAGAGAGCGGAATTTTCACGCATGATGACTGTATACGCTTGCAGAAGTCCGACATTACCACGTTTCTTGTCGGTGAAAGCCTGATGCGGCAGGCGAATGTGGCCACCGCAACCCGTCATTTGCTCGGTGGTCAGGTCGTCGAAAACAGCACGGCTGCGTGATCTATGGCGGGCCCCCTTTCCCATCTCAACAGCGATGGCGAAGCGCATATGGTTGATGTGGGCGACAAGGCGTCCACCGCGCGTGTCGCCATCGCAGAAGGTCGCGTTGAGATGTCGAAAGCTGCTTTCGACGCAGTCGTGGCAGGCGACATCAAAAAGGGCGATGTTTTCGGTACAGCGCGGATCGCAGGAATCATGGCCGCAAAAAAGACAAGCGAACTTGTCCCGCTCTGTCATCCAATCGCACTCTCGAATGTCGAGATTGATATCGGCGCTGACGAGGCAGCGCAGTCTATCGTCGTTCGAGCGACTGCGAAAACCAATGGCCAGACAGGCGTTGAGATGGAAGCGCTGACGGCAGCTTCTGTGGCCTGTCTCACCGTTTATGACATGGCCAAAGCGATCGATAAATCGATGACGATCTCCGATATCCGCCTGCTCGAGAAAACAGGTGGTAAGTCCGGCAGCTGGAAGCGTTCAGGCGAATAGGTCAATGGCAAAACCCGCGCTCCTGCCCGTTGATGATGCACTGAAAATTCTTCTCGCGGATGTGCAGCCCGTATCCAGAGAAACCGTTCCGTTGAAAGATGCACTGCACCGTGTTCTCTGCGACGACGTGTTTGCGAAGCACACACAACCGCCTTTCGCGGCATCGGCCATGGACGGTTACGCGCTGCGCTTTGCTGATTTAGACGCTGGTGACTTTCGCGTCATCGGCGAAGCCGCAGCGGGGCACCCTTTTAGTAAAAGTCTTTTAAGCGGCGAAGCCGTGCGCATTTTCACCGGTGCTGTGGTTCCCGGTGGCGCCGATACGGTGGTTATTCAAGAGAATACCGAGGTCGACGGGGCAAGCCTGCGGATCACCGCCAAACCTGCCTTTGGTGCCAATATTCGACCTGCTGGTGGCGATTTTTCTGCGAATGAGAAGTTGATAGACGCTGGTGCTATTCTTGACGGTAATCTGATCTCGCTCGCGGCGGCTGGGAACCATGCAAGCCTGCCGGTTTATCGAAAGCCACGGATTGCAGTGCTCGCAACCGGAGACGAATTGCGTACCCCTGGCAGCGCATTACAGCCGGGTGAGATTATCGCTTCAACGTCGTTCGCCATAGCCGATCTCATCGAAAAGAATGGCGGCGCGTTTATCGATCTCGGCATCGCAGCAGACACAGAAGCCGCATTGGTTCAAAAGCTTGATGAAGCCCGGCAGGCAAAAGCAGACGTTCTCGTGACACTCGGCGGCGCATCCGTCGGCGATCACGATCTAGTCGCTCCTGTCTTTACCTCGCAGGGCATGGAGATGGACTTTTGGAAAGTCGCCATGCGACCGGGAAAGCCGCTGATGACTGGCTCGCTTGATGACATGCGTGTTCTCGGCCTCCCGGGTAATCCGGTGTCGGCCATCGTATGCGCAGTTGTCTTTCTCGTGCCTCTGCTTCACGCGCTTACCGGGCGTGCATACGCGCAACAGGTCAAATCTGCGAAGCTAACCGAGCCGATTGCTTCGAACGGTCCTCGACGGCATTACATGCGCGCGTTCGTCGACGGTGATGGAGAAGTGACCGTGAACGACAATCAAGACTCGTCACTTCTCAGCGTGCTCTCGCGCTCCAACTCGCTTGTGGTGCGCCCACCGAATGACCCGCCACGCGATGCAGGTGAAACAGTCGATTTCATCTACATCTGAAGGGCTTATTGGGGGGCAGCAAAAACAAACGCAGCCGCCTCCATCTCCAGCCATCGCTGTGCCCGTCGTGCCTCCGCCTCTGCGTCCTCGCCCCATTGTGCGATGTTCCAGTCTTCGTCCACATGCGCTGCGGTCCATGCTTCTTCGGCTGACAATTGCGCCTTCGACACCGCCAGTGCCAGCACCGCGGAGCCGGTCAACGATGTCATCGTGTG
>JBCDLI010000113.1:0-2928 GCA_038745535.1 Pseudomonadota bacterium
CGACGGAACCGAGGGTTGTGCGGCGGTTCCACAGACTCGTGCCGTCTCTTCACTGCGGGGTTCGCCGGGAGTGATCAGCTCTTGGCGATCTTAGACAGCGATGAAGATTTCTTTCTTGAAGCGGTCTTTGAACCGCAAGCCGGCGGCGGATCCGGAGGCGGAAGCTCGGCTAGCTGTTGGAACAGCGAGATGTTCACCGCGGGCACACAGATGGAGTCCGAGTATCGCGTCACGGAGACCCTAGGTAATCAGGTGGTGATGAGCTACCAGGGAATCATAGAAGGCGGCTTGACCTTCAACGGCAACGCAGCCAGCGCAATCGTATTGGACATCGTTTCAACGGGGGCCGTCGAAAACACAGCCCTCAGCCGCTCCTACTTCCAAATTCCCAGCGCGCGCCGTGTTCGGGATTTTGGAACCGAAGTCGAGCTGACTTCACCTCAAATGGCTTCAGCGGTAACCATCAATGAGCCGTTTCGGTTGGTGCGCTTTGACCTCAACGCAGGCGAAAGCGACACCCAAACCTACACCACCACTACTACGACCGATACGGGCGATGGCCCAAATAGCGATACGGTCACCACGACCTTGGTCCGACGCTTCGATGGGATTGAATCGGTGACGGTACCTGCGGGAACCTTTCAGGCATGCCGCTTCACAGAAACAGCCACAACCTCCGGCTTCGAAGATGTGCAAAGAGAATGGGTCGATGTCGGTAGCGGTGTTTTACTCAAAGCAGAAAATGATGCACAAACCACCGAACTGGTTCGTTCGCTGGTCAACGGCACCGTTCTGTCGCCCTAGAGCCAAGTACTTCGGTTTAGATCCTGTGAGCGACCAAGCCCCTGAATAGGCGGCAAGTCGGCAGAGCACAAAGCCGGTGCCAACAAAGATCGTCGGTCGGACTATCGTGCTTGCCTGTTTGGACGATCGTACATAAACAGGCGTTAACCACTGGTACGCAAGCAGTCGCTGCAGGGAAGGCCGGTCCGCGTTTCCCGAAGGCTACTTGTTAAGATCGTCTAATCTCGCCAATGGCATCGCTCAACATTGGGTACTTAAAAGTAAAACCGAGTTCCTGCAAACGGCTCGGCACCACCTTTTGGCCCTCCAAGAGCAGTTCATCGGCCATCTCGCCGACCAAGATTCGCAACAAAGGAGCCGGGACGGGCATCGCCAAAAAGGTTCGATAATGCTCTCGCATCAAATTACAAAACTCTCTGTTGGTGACCGCATTGGGCGCCGTTAAATTGTAGGCGCCATTCGCACGTTCGTGTTCTAAGAGGAATAGCATTGCATCCACAAGATCTTTTCTGTGGATCCAGCTCAGCCACTGGCGACCATCGCCCATCCAAGATCCAACCCCCATTTGGAATGAGCGGCCCATTTCGACAAAGGCACCGCCGCCTGCGTCCAGTACGACACCTATTCGTAGTTGGCACAAACGGGCGTCGCCGGCGGCTTGTTGCGCGCTCGACTCCCAGTCTCGGCACAGGTCCGCAGAGAAACCTAAGCCGCTGTCGTCATCTTCCCGAAATACCTTGTCTTGGTGAGATCCGTAGTAGCCAATCGCGCTGGCGTTTAGCCAAATAGCAGGACGCCGATCTTGCTGATCAAAATAGGCACCGAGACCGTCCGTCAGGGCAATTCGCGAGTCGCGAATCTCTTGTTTGTAGCGCTCGGTCCAACGACTACCCGCTAAGGATGCACCCGCAAGGTTAATGACCGCATCAACGGGTTCAGTCAGCTGCTCTAGTTGGTTTATAGAGCGCGAATGCGCAAGCGTCTTTGGCGATTTCTGACGCGTAAGAACAGTGACTTCGTGGGATGACGCCAAAAGCCGTGGGATCAGTGCGGAACCAATGAACCCCGAACCGCCGGTGATCAGAAGATGCATTCTTAGTCCTAAACCTTCTTTAACGGATTAAATGGGTTGAATCGTTATATCGACGCAGTGCGCTAGAAACAGTGGGACGCGCGGCACGCATGACCTACGGACCTTGTTACCGGTGTGTTGGCGCTTTGGATCAGAACGTGGACAAAACAGACCAGTCTGCGCCTTAGCGCGTATATTCACGTCATGGCGAGCGTATCCGAAACCGATGAGGCGAAAGCGTTTGTAGACCTATTTGCGTCTAACCTCCCTGCGTTGATTCTGACTGGAGCTGGCATTAGCGTCTCCGCGGGAATTCCAACCTACCGAGACAACAACGGACAGTGGCTCCGCTCCGATCCGATCAAACACCAGGAATTTCTGAACGATTCTGAGCAGCGGCAGAAGTATTGGGGTCGTTCCCTGTTGGGTTGGCCGGCCGTGCGAGACGCCACGCCCGGGAGAGCCCATCGGCTGTTAGCGGAATTAGAACAAGCTGGGGCAATCGAGCACCTGGTTACGCAGAACGTAGACCGCCTCCATCAGCGCGCGGGTTCGAAGTCCGTTACCGATTTGCATGGTCGCCTCGATAAAGTGAATTGCTTGCAATGCGGTGAGCGAAGTTCTCGAGAAGCCATGCAAGGGCGTCTCAGCGTTGCCAACCCGCACATCACACGGCAGACAGTGGACGCCCGCCCAGACGGCGATGCCGATATGCCACGAGACTTGGTCCGCAGTATCACCGTGCCCTGCTGTGAAAAGTGCGGCGGAACCTTGATGCCCGAAGTGGTTTTTTTTGGTGGCAGCATTCCCAGAGAGCGGGTTGATTACTGTAAAGACGCGCTTACGCGATCGCGAAGCCTTGTGGTCGTCGGTAGCTCACTGCAGGTGTATTCAGGCTATCGCTTTTGTCGTTGGGCCCAGGAACTGGAACGGCCAATACTACTGATCAATCCAGGTGTGACGAGAGCCGATTCGTTGGGGCGCCGCTGGCGAGCTAATGCCGATGAGGCGCTAGCAGCAATCAGCAAGGGTTTGAAATTATCAGAGAACGC
>JBCDLI010000114.1:0-2852 GCA_038745535.1 Pseudomonadota bacterium
CGTTCACTACGCGATGACGGGCTTGATGGTGGTCGTGTTTTACGTGCTGCTGTTGGCGCTCGCTGAGAGACTGGGTTTCGCTCTTGCTTATGCAATCGCGGGTGGCGCGACCGGAGGCGTAATTGCTGCGTTTACCGCGTCCATCTTCAACGGCCGACTGTGGACGATGATCGCTGTCGGTGCGTTCACCGCTTTGTACGGCCTGCTCTATCTCATTCTAAGCTTAGAGGAGTTTGCCCTTCTTGCTGGCGCAGTGTCGGCCTTTGTTGTTCTCACAGCGGTTATGTTCGCGACGCGAGACACTGATTGGTCAGGCCGCTCCGGTGACGTCTCAATGCCCGAGCAAATGCCCGCTTAAGAAAAGCTTCTCTACTACAGCGCTTTGCCTCTCAGGAGGCGGGGCGCGTCTCCCGATAATCCTGCCGCTTGCTTGATGAAGAAGTCTTTCGCGAACGGAAGCCGGTCAACAATACTCAATCCGAAGCTTCGGGCGGCGCGGACAGGCATCAGATCGTTGGAGAACAGGCGGTTGAGCACATCCGTTGTGACGCCCATTTGTACGGTGTCAAAGCGACGCCACCGTTCGTATGTCTGAAGAACGTCGAGCGTGCCAAAGTCCTGCCCATTACGGTGCGCTTCCACCACCGTTTGGGCAAGGGCCGCCACATCTTTGAAGCCAAGGTTGAGGCCTTGACCGGCGATGGGATGAATGCCGTGCGCCGCGTCGCCAGCGAGAGCAAACCTGCTCTTCACGAAGTCCCGAGCAAGAGTCAGGCCAAGCGGATAGGCTCGCGGCTGCGTTTCTAATTTGATTTCACCAAGGTGCAGTCCAAACCGTTGCTCAAGTTCCATTTCAAAGCTGAGAGGATCGGCATTGATAAGCCGGTTGGCATTCTCGGTGCTCTCGGTCCATACGATAGACGACCGTTGTCCTTTTAGCGGTAATATCGCAAAAGGTCCTGCGGGTAGGAAATGCTCAATCGCCTGCCCACCGTGATCGCGCTCGTGGGAAACTGTGGCGACAATACCTGATTGGCCATAATCCCAATGAACTGTTTTGATGCCTGCTCTGTCGCGCAGTCGCGACTTTACGCCGTCGGCTGCGATGAGGAGTTTAGCCGCGATTGTACTTCCATCGCCGAGTTTTACGCTCACATGCCCATCAACTTCTTGGAAACTTTCAATGGTCACGCCTTGACGGATCGCGACGTCGTTATCACTGGCGCGTGCGCGTAGGCTCCGCAACAATTCTACGTTTGGAATCATATGTGCGAACGGTTCAGCGTCTTCGACCTCTCCATCAAATGTCAGGAACACTGGTCGAACCGGGTCTGCGGTTTTGCTGTCGGTAACGATCATTTCAGTCATTGGCTGCGCATGTGGCATCAGATCATCCCAACAGCGCATTTCACCCAACATACGCGATGCGGCGGCCGCGATTGCCGACGCACGACCGTCTTTTTCCCAAACTCCTTCAGGCGCGGCGTCGATGACTGTTACATTTAGGCTTGGCGCGCCTTGCGCAATTGCGACTGCTGCAGCTAATCCAACATACCCAGCGCCTGCCACGACGATGTCTGCGGTGTCAATGTCGAGTTTTTTGGACGATGTTTTCGCCTTGGCCATAGTCTGGAATTTCACCTTTCTGAGCTTGCGTTCCCAAGCGGCATATATGCGTATCACTGGTTGTGAACTTAAGGCGTTCTAATCAACCGCGCCAGTTGGCGTAGATACGGATTTTGTCGCATGACCTCAGCAGTCGATACGCTTTTGTCGATCCTCGATCTTCAGGATCTCGGTGATGATCGTTTCGTTGGAGATAGTCCGCAAACCGGGCGACAGCGTGTGTTTGGCGGGCAGGTGATTGGGCAAGCAATTGTCGCTGCGGCGCGGACTGTCACTGCCGAACGATTGATCCACTCCATGCATTGCTATTTTTTGAGACCTGGTGATCCGACCGTGCCGATTGAGTATCAAGTTGATCGCCTGCGCGACGGGATGAGTTTTTCCGTCCGCCAAGTGAAAGCATTTCAGCATGACAAGGCGATTTACACGCTCACTGGTTCGTTTCAACGGACTGAAAAGGGCCTTGAGTACGAAGCGGCGATGCCTTCCGGCGTCCCGATGCCCGAAGCGTTGTTAAGTGAGGAGGCATTAGTCGAGCGGTTCGCTGACAAGCTTCCAGAGAGCATTGCTAAGTATTGGCGTCGGGAGCGGCCCATTGAGCTTCGCCCGGTGTCACTTGACCACTACGTATCGAAAAAGCCGCTAGACCCTGTTCAAAACATATGGGTGCGACCGACAGCCCCAATTCCTGATGATCCTGTTATTCAATCAGCGGTCCTCGCATATCTTTCGGATATGACTTTGCTTGATACGGCGCTTTTTGTGCACGGCCGTTCGATCTTTGACCCACAGCTTCAGGTGGCGAGTCTTGATCACTCAATGTGGTTTCACAGACAAACAGCACTCGAAGACTGGTTGCTTTATACTCAAGACAGCACGAGTACTTCCGGAAGCAGAGGTCTCACACGTGGAGCGTTGTATACCCGTGAAGGCAGTTTGATTGCCACAACCAGCCAAGAAGGGCTCATGCGGCTCAAAAAGTGACCAACGCCAAGACGCTTCAAGTTTTATGCCTAAAAATTAGGCAGAATATGGCGTTGCAGGCTGCCTTTTTCAACCGCACGCGAAAAATCTCGTTAATTTTCCACTAAAATAAAGCCCGCGTCAAAGTTGGCACGCTTCGTGTATCTTTCAGCCGCGAGAGGGACATTTGCGCCTTCCGTAAAGATGTCGCGACACGGTGTTGCGGCAAAAATCCAACGGGGAAACAGAGTTCATGAAAATTA
>JBCDLI010000115.1:0-2849 GCA_038745535.1 Pseudomonadota bacterium
CGGATCGAAAAACGGTGTGGGAGAGCGATCAAGCTTCAGAACCGCATTGAGCACGGCGAGGGGCTTGGTGCTCACGTTCTCCCCATAGGTTCGACGATACCATGTCCTATCAAATGATCGGGATAACATCGTGAAAAAGTTCACCGGAAATGACTTCACCCGCGTAGCTGGTATCGGGCCGTCTAACTCGTTGCTGGACTTGAGGGCCGGCCATTTTTTCTTTGCGAGCGGCGGTGATTTTTTCGGCTCAATTGCTATAGATGTCGGCTCGGCAGGGTTGTCAGATTTATCGTCCACCGTCTCGTCAAGGTTCTTCGTCGTCATTCGCAAAATTTCGTCAAACGAAATGCCGGAGGCGCGCTGCCTGCCGTCAACGAAATGCGCTACAGCAGACACGAAATCTCTGCCAAATTGCTGCTGCGCTTTGGAGTAGTCGAGCTCTTCCTTGGCCGGTGGCGCATCGTGCAGCCGTTCCATCGCATCGGCCAAAGCCTGCGGGTTTGAACGATCAAACAATTCGAAATTGGTGTTGAGCTGCTCTTTGTGCACATCCAAGTCGGATGCCAGTACGAATTGGCTCATGGCCTTCGCATCTTCAATTACGGTCGACCACCCTTCAAACAGTGAAGGTTGCAGGATGTAGTTTGCGCCACTCATGAGTGCGAGTTGATCACCACGAGGCAAAAAGCCCAGGAAACGCACATTCTCGGTGAGCCCCCAATCCGCAATCCGCTGTTTGAGAAAACGCGAATAGCCCACAGCTCGGTGATCATGGTCATTGCCCGTGAAATACAGGCTGATGTCTTTACCGCGCTGTTTGAGAATTCGCAGCGCGTCCAGCGCAACAACGTGGTTCTTGTGAATCCACAATTGGTTGGGGCAAAGAACGTAGCGTTCCCCAAGATCGTAGCGCTCAACAGTTTCAGCAACGGTGCTTTTGTCGAGCGTGTCAAAGGTCGCAAAGTGAACGACCTTTTTGTCCTGCCCTTGATTGGGGTAGAACCGGTCAACATCATCAAGTACCGCCTGGCTGCTCAAAATCAGCCCCGCTGTTTGAAAACAGGAGCGATGCCAGTTTTGTCGACCCTCAATCTCCTCTTTTGAGAAGAACGCTGGAAGATGATGTTCCTGCAGATCGGGAATCCAGCTAACCGCTTTTTCTTCGACGCCTGGCAAAGCCCACGGGAAAGTTGCGTCTATTGCGAATTCGGTGGAGCGCGGGTCGAACTGTTCTCGCGTTAGCCACGTCAGATCAGGGTACCCAGTCTCGGCAATAAAATCGTACGAGCGACGATTGTCGCTAATCATCAGAATTGAGGGTCGCTCGACGGCGGGAAGCTTGCCGAGGGCGCTTACAACATTTCTAATGTAGTAACCGCCGCCAATCCACTTTTCGTCAAGATTGAAAACCAATGCAATGACAAGTCGATCCAATATAGTTCTCCGGCAGGCACGCACCTAGTGTCAGTGGCCTTAGTATCGGTTATGCAAGTGCGTGATAAAATTGCTTTGCGAGGCTGCATGCCCTTTGGACAAATAAACAGAGCCCATCGACTCCTTGGTTCGCCGGTGAGTGGCACAAATCTTGATATTTTGGCAAGGTCGAAATTCTCATTACGTGATGTGTAGATACCGTGCGGTTAGATGTAAATGACGTAAGGTCCGATTGCCAACGTAGGGACCTTGGGCAAAGCCGTGAACCGTGTATAAAAGCAACGCCCCCGCACTGTTGAGAAGCCATGTCGCATCCCTACAAAACTCAGCCAGACGTCGCGCGATGGAGCCGATCGGTATCAAAGGTCGATCGGTCAGAAATTGACCCGGTCGCGTCATTTCCTTTCCGAATTAAGCCCGACGAAAAAGTCGCCACCGCCGGCAGCTGCTTTGCGCAGCACATCGCCCGCCGCATGGCACAAAGTGGTTTTACTTATTTGGTGACCGAGCCGGGGCACCCACTGGCCAGCGAGGAAACTCACCGCCGGTTCCAGTACGGTCTGTACTCCGCGCGCTATGGAAATATCTACAGCACCCGGCAATTGCTGCAGCTGTTTGACGAAGCTTTTGAGCACAGGCCGATGCATTCTGAGGTCTGGGAGTTTGGTCACAGATATGTCGATCCGCTTCGGCCTTCGGTGGAGCCAGAGGGATATCACGAACCCGAAGAAGTGTTGCTGGACCGGCGCCAACACCTCGCCCGGGTGAGAAAGATGTTTGAAGAGCTGGATGTTTTCGTCTTCACGCTCGGCCTGACAGAAATTTGGCGCAACAAGCGAACCGGCATCGTCTACCCCTTGTGCCCCGGTGTGCATGGTGGTGTTTACGATCCCGATCAGCATCAGTTGCTCAATCTGACAGTGTCAGACGTCGTTGCTGATCTGTCAGAATTTATTGAGAAGTTGAAATCGGTGAACCCCACCGCGCTGATGGTTTTTACCGTTTCGCCAGTGCCTCTCGCGGCAACCGCCACCGGCAATCATGTGATGGTCTCCACGATCCATTCCAAAAGCGTTCTTCGCGTTGCCTGCAGCGAGATTGAAGCAAAGTTTGCTGACTGCAGCGCCTATTTTCCATCATATGAGATCATCACCGGCCCCCATGCAGGCGGACGCTATTTTGAAGAAGATCTACGGTCGGTTTCGAAAGAGGGCGTCGATCATGTCATGCGGGTGTTTTTCCGTCATGCCACCACGAGTGTTGATCCTGATGCAAAGCGAAAACGTGCTGGGCGGGCGGCCAAATCCGAGCCGATAGAGGCGGCCCAGCGCATGAGACAGGTCAACGATGTGATCTGTGAAGAAGAAATGCTGGACATGGGCAGCCGCTAATGTGCATTTCACCGCGCAGCTCGC
>JBCDLI010000116.1:0-2767 GCA_038745535.1 Pseudomonadota bacterium
CACCATGCCCATGTAGCTGCTTTGGATCGTATCGACTTTCGCGGGTGCGGAAAGCATCGCGTCGGACATCATAGCCTCCCAATAGAAAACCGGTAGCCTGAAGAGGCTACCGGTCCGGTGGTCAAAGGAGGCTTAGCCGCCGATTTTCGCTTCACGTGCAGCAATCACCGACAAATAGGTGTCATGCGTGACCGGCTGGAAGCCGAGTGTGTCGCCTGCGGAGATGTTGTAGGAACACTCTTGGTCTTTCTCGTGCATGCCATCAATCAGAGCGGTCATGGTCGCTTTGACATCTTCTGGCAGAGCCTTGCGAAGAACGATAGGGCCTTCCGGGATGACGTCGGACTTCCAGATTTCGACGAGGTCGTTCATATCAACGAGACCATTGTCGACCATTTTGCGAAGCTGACCTGAGTTGTAACCGTCTTCCCAGTTACCCTGGCCGTCCGCCCAGGTTACGCCCGCGTCAACGTCGCCGTTCACAACTGCAATAACCGTCTGCTCGTGGCCGCCGGTGAAGCGTACTTCACCGAAGTAGTCGCCAGATTCCATGGTTGCGTTGATCGCACCGGGGATTTCAACGGATGGGATCAGATAGCCTGACGTCGAGTTCGGGTCACCGAAGCCGAATACCTTGCCTTTCATGTCTTCCAGCGATGTAACACCGCTATCGATGCGTGCAAAGCCGATTGAATGGTATCCGATGGAGCCGTCGAGGTTTACCTTAACCAAAACAGGCTCAACTGCTTCTGGGTCTTGCAGATAAGTTGCCGCGTAGGAAGAAGCACCCAGCCATGCATAGTCGAGCGAGCCGCCAAGCAGACCCTGAATGACACCAGCATAGTCAGCAGGTGTAAAGATGCTGACAGGAACGCCAAGAGCTTCTTCGGTGTATTCTTTTAGGCACTTATGCGCTGTAAGACGGTCCTGCGCGTTTTCTCCGCCGAGGATACCGATGCGGAATTCGGTTATTTCTTCCGCTTGGGCTTGGGCAGCGCCAATCAGCGCAGAAGTTGTCAGAAGGCAAGCAAGTGTCTTTTTCATCGTATTCTCCTAGATGGCTGGATTGCCTGTTTCGCAGGCTTCAACTGGATCAAGCTGGGACTTTCGTAGCCCTTGTCTCCCTGTCCAGTGTGTCGATTTCGGTTGAGGTCGCGGCTTCGGAAAAGTCGGTCCCAGCGCCGTAAATGTCGCGCGCGGCACCCGTCGTCAGTTGCTCGGGCGTTCCGTCGAAAACCACGCGTCCATCGCGCATCCCGACAACGCGATCGCAGTAACGTCTTGCGGTGTCCAATGTGTGCAAATTGCAAATGACCATTCGCCCGTCTTCTTCATGGATGCGACGAAGCGCCTCCATCACGATTTGAGCATTCATCGGGTCAAGTGACGCGATGGGTTCATCCGCAAGGATGATTTCAGGGTCCTGCATCAATGCACGGGCGATAGCAACACGTTGCTGTTGACCACCGGAAAGAGCTTCTGCGCGCTTTGGCGCTTGTTCTGCAATGCCCAATCTGTCAAGGATTTCAATGGCTTTGTGGATATCATTCTGGGGAAAAAGGCTGAACATCGTCGCCAGTGTCGAGCGTCTGTTCAATGTGCCGTGCAGCACGTTCGAAACGACATCCAAGCGTGGCACAAGGTTGAATTGCTGAAAAATCATGACGCATTGAGACTGCCACTTACGTCGCGCAGCGCCACTCAAAGCGGTTATCTCAGCGCCTTTATAGTCGATCGATCCGGATGACGCGTCGCTGAGCCGGTTCATCATGCGCAGCAGTGTCGACTTGCCGGCGCCAGAGCGGCCAATAACGCCAATCATCCTTGGCTCATCGACTGTAAAACTTACTGCATCTACGGCTGTTTTTTCGCCAAACTGCTTTGTCAGTTCGCTTATCTTAAGCATCCAACATCCCCAAAAGATGGCGCTACAGCTAAGGGGGACGCGTTACGCTTTCTTAACGAAAATGTATCAGCTGTGTGAAAGTTGAGTAACGGAACGGTAACAAAACCCTTGTTTGGCCGGGAGTTGCTACAATGAATGGCTGCCAAACTAAGAGTTCATTTTTTGTCATAAATATGTTACAAAGAACCCGAGCAGCGATAGGTTTTAAACATGAGGTATGTGAGCAGATTACTAACAGCCGCGCTTTTGTTGATTTTTTCTCAAAGTGCGACCGCGAAGATAACCGATGTGATCTGCGATGATCGTGCGCGGTTGGAAAAACGATTGACGCAGGTCATTGGCGCGGAAAGGCAAGGGCGCGGAATGCGCGGTCCGGACGCCTTGATAGAAATATGGATCGAGCGGAACTCAGGCGATTGGACCTTGGTGCAAAGTTATCCAAATGGCACGTCTTGCATCGTCGCAATCGGGGAAAACTGGGAGACTTTGGTACCGAAGGCTGATCCAGCCTAAAGGCGCAGTGTCAGTTCGTAATCTGCCAGCGACTGAGCGCTTTCAACCCAAGCTGACGCTCGTTGATAGCAACAAATCCTTGTGCGGTATCACTGGCGGCGATGAGAATCGTTTTGTCACATAGCGTCGCAACGAACCCGGTTGTTCCAGGGGCTAAACGCAGCTGTCCCGACGCGGAAATCTGACGATCCAGCTGCAGTCGTTCGGCATGGGCGTGCAAAAAACCGTGCCACGACTCGTCACCGTGGAAGGCGACGTCATCGGAGTTATGCACCCATGACAAGATGGCGATGGCTTCCGGCACAAGCCGATCCGCCAGTGCGTCAATGCTCTTGCTCTCGCTGTCCA
>JBCDLI010000117.1:0-2746 GCA_038745535.1 Pseudomonadota bacterium
AAAGTTGTTCAGAAGCGCCGACCACACCGAAAAGCTGAGCGGCATGGCAATGGCCGTCAGCACCAAAAACGCCTCCGGCCGGCGCCAGATCGGCCCCACCCGAGCCTCAGAAAGCGGTTGATAACGCATGCCACGTGCATACGCCCGCCACCGCCGACTGAAAAGTGCCGGAGCGCACAGAGGGCTCTTAGATCGAGATGAACTAGGGACGATGCAGGTGGTTATAATGGCGCGCCGCAACATTCTAAATGCGGACAAAGTTGCCATTGGTGTTTTGCGCACAGTTGCTGCCACAGCGTTCCGTTGCAGCGATGCTGGGGAAAGTCCCTAGACCTCAGTGAAGCAGGAATTGGAAGCTAAAGTGCCCGCGAAATCCTTTGTCAAAGAGTACGAAAGCGCCCTAGGCACCCAAGACTGGAACTCCGTTGCACCGCTGATCAGCGACGACGCGATAGTGGTCTTTTCGAATGGCTCTTTGCACGCTGGGAAAGACGCGATCAGTGCAGCTTACCAACACAATTTCAATACGATAAAGGGCGAAGAGTATCGGATCGAGAACGTTCACTGGCTGGCGGATACGGCGGACGCCGCCGCTTACAGTTTCGAATTTCATTGGACAGGCGTCATTGACGGTCAGCAAGCTTCAGGCTCGGGACGCGGCACAGCGGTACTGGTCCGTAAGGATGACCGTTGGCTTCTGGTCGGAGAGCAGTTGGGACCAAAGTCGTAAGAGCGAAACCCTTTCTTCGGCGTTGCAGCATCCAGCAGTTTTGGGCTCATTCTGTTGAAAAACAGCGGGTTAATGGATGCGTGATTGAGCGATTTGAGCGTGCGCAAGCCGTTCTGTTGTCAGGCTTTTCTCGGATGCTGCGGTGCAGGAAAGAGCTTGGCCAATTTGCGAAGGTTCTGGGCGGTGGCGGCGAGGAGGAATTCGTCTTTCGCGCCGCATGGACCGCGTAATCGGAGCCGTCCCAGACCAAGGATGCGTTTGAGGTGGGCAAACAGCATCTCGACTTTCTTTCGGAGCTTTGCTGAGAGTTTATATTGGGACGTCTTTGCAATGGCCCGCGCGACGTCGCGCGCGTCTTCGTGCTCTTCGCGGGTGATGGAACGGAAGTCCATGTTCGGGCAGCACTTGGGTTTGGACGGGCAAGCCTGACAGGTGTTCTTCAGGGCGCGGTACTTGGCGACACCTTTGCCTGTCGGACCCCGGTTGGGGTCGGAGTAGTTCCGTCGGAACTGCTTGAGTGCTTCGCCCTCGGGACAGATGTATTGATTGTTCTCTGAATCCCATTCGAAGTCTGCCCTGGACCAGGTTCCGTCGGCACGACCGGCCTTGTCGATAACCGGGATGTGGGGCGCAATCTTGCGATCCACGAGCCAGCCGAGCATCGGGCCAGAACCGTATGCCGTATCTGCGATCAGCCGCTCTGGATGCAGGTCGAACCTAGCTTTCACACGATCGAGCATGGTTTTGGTCGACCCAACCTCGGCCTGTCGGATCGACCGCGTTGCTTCGACGTCGAGGATCACGCCGTGATCTGTATCAATGAGGTAGTTGTCCGAATAGGCAAAGAACGCTGGACCTTTGCGGGCAGCGGTCCATTGGCTCGCCGGGTCGGAGTAAGAGGTGAACTTCGGCTGCACGGGTGTTGCGGCACCGAAGGCGGCTTCATCCAAGGTGTCCAAATACTCCTTCACAGCGCGCGGCGCAGCTTCAACATCGATCCGCTCGGTATCCCATTCGTCGCTCGACGCGGAGTACTGTTTATTGGCATCTGCCTGGATCAGGCTTGCATCGACAGCCATCCGCAGACCACTGACGAGGCCCTCGGCAATGCACCGTGCCACCGTCGTCTCAAACAAGTGTCGCAGCAGTTCGCTCTCACGAAAGCGGCCATGCCGGTTCTTCGAGAAGGTCGAATGGTCGGGAACGCGGTCGGCCAGGTCGAGCCGACAGAACCAGCGATAGGCGAGGTTCAGGTGCACCTCCTCGCAAAGCCGCCGTTCGGACCGGATGCCGAAGCAATACCCCACCAACAGCATCCGGATGAGGAGTTCTGGATCGACAGAAGGGCGGCCGGTGTGGCTGTAGAAGTCCGCGAGATGCGCCCGAATGCTGCCAAGAGCGACGAACCGATCAATGGAGCGCAGCAGGTGATCTTGGGGAACATGACCCTCCAGCGAGAACTCGCAAAACAGTGCTGCCTGCGCTTCCTGCCTCGGTCCCATCATCGCCAATCCCTCCCTGCAGGACGAATTGAATCAGCGACTTACGCTTCGATCAAGCTCGAGTTTTTCAACGAAATACGCCCTTAACGCGTTCAGACACGGCGCGGCATTTGGCAGTATGGGCTCCGTCCGGTCACTAGCTGAGTGGAGAGCGAACGTCCGCCTCTGAACAAAATCGTAGTCTGCGCTATTCTCATAATCGAATTGGAGGCCGAGAGGGCGCGATTTCGGGCCGGGATAATCGCTTCCGCCCACACAAAGTTCAGCATTGCTGAACCTATCGGAACACGATTTTCAATGAGACTTAAAAGAGACTAGGCCCGCTTTGCGGTGGCAAAATTCTGGTTAAGTGATTGATTTTATGTGGAGGCGAGTACCGGAATCGAACCGGTGTACACGGATTTGCAATCCTATGTAGAGCTCTGTTTCCACTGCATTTTTGTGTAAAATGAACCGTGGAGTTACCGTTAAGTATCAGCAGCTTGGTTGTCAGCCGTAAAACAAGGCTCTGAAC
>JBCDLI010000118.1:0-2620 GCA_038745535.1 Pseudomonadota bacterium
CGAATTGCGCCATGTCCTGCCCCTCGTGAACGAGATCGAGCAACTTGGCGCGCAGGATGTTGTGCTGGTCGTGACACCTGAAGCAGCACCGCCAAGCCCGTGAGCAAGTCGCCGTTCATATGGGCTGGCGCCGCAAGTGCATCGCTGGCGACACATGCAGGCGCAGCGGCACTCTTGGTCTGGGTGACATCGCCCGAGGACATTCCGCAACAATCCAAGCCAGAAACACGAATGGAATTGGCAGCATTTCAAGTGCCTCAAACAAAAGCCGATTCTGCTGAACCTGAGGCTGAGAATTTATCTTCAAGTGAAGTTGAGGGCGCAAAACTTGGGCAGAATGCCGTGCCCATCGCCCGTGCTGAAGCTGAAGCGCCAAGTGTCGAAAACGCTCCTACGCTTCCTGCACGCGGCGCAAACGCTCAGTCACTGGAAGCGAATGCGGCTTCTTTAATCGCGTCGCAACTTTTGACAGACACGGCGACGGCAGTCGTGAACCAAGGGCAGCGTGTTTCCGACACTGACCTATCGGCAGAGCGCGCGACCGCGCAAAACGCGCAAGCACAAAGCATTGTAGAAATCAAAACGACCGTGGAACGGTCCGCACCTTCCGTCGTTTCTGCCGCCCCACTAGCAACGACGCAATTGGCGGCTGTCACTGCTGCCGCTCAAGCGCTGGATGCGAGCGTAGCTCTGCCCGTCTTGAATACGGCTCAACGGGTGGGCGTGATCGCTCCAGAAGTCCAAGCATCTGGAACGACCGATCCCCAGGCTGAAATCGCTCTATCGCTAGCGCCGCCAAACCAATTGGCGGTCAATACGCCACCTAAACCGATTAACGTCGCATTGACGCAAACGAACGCGGACGAGGCGCCGGCTGTTTCCCCACCAACCACCTCAGCGACCGCGACGCTGGCTTTTCCCGGGCAAGACAATGCCTCTGTCGATCCGGTATCGCTTGCGGCGTTTCAAAGCTTCATGGCCCCTGGCGATCTTGGTGCAGCTGCAGCCGACGTAAAGGACAGTATCAGCGGCGTCTTAAGCTCAGTTCCCTGTTCTCGCCTGCAAGCACGGTTCGATCCGGACGCAAACGTATTAGTGATGACCGGCCACGTGCCCGAAGATAGTGCTCGAACAACCGTTTTGTCAGCCATGCAAGAAAAGATGGGGGCGGATATCCCGGTGCGAGAAGAGCTATTGGTGCTTCCACGTCCGCAATGCGGGGCGCTCACAGGTATCTCGCAGGTTGGGCTGCCTCAATCGACAGACCAGATAACCAATCCGTTGCTTCTTGGCGCGGGAACCCATGTCCGAAAATTCAGTTATACTGAAGGACAGGCATTGGTTCTCGATATTCAGGGTGCGGATTACGACGCCTACGTCTATGTCGATTACTTTGATGCTGACGGCAATGTGGTGCACCTTAAACCGAACGAATTCAGACCGCTTGTGAACACCAGTGCCAAAGCAGCGTTGCGGATCGGATCCCCACGCCCGCTCTCACCCGGAGAGCCCGGGCTCTACATCAAAATCGGACCACCCTTTGGACAAGAGATCGCGGTAGCCTTCGCGGCGTCTGAACCGCTTTATGAGGGCATTCGACCACTTGTGGAACCTGCGGATGCGTACCTTGAATGGCTTCAAGGCCGCGTCAGCCTTGCTCGTGAAACCAACCCGGATTTCAAAGGCGAATGGGTGTATTTCTTCATATCCACGGGTCCTGCCCCTTAGACGACCAACCACAAAAAAAGAGGCGACACTTGCTTTGCATGATGGCCCGTCATAGCCTCGCGCCACCACGACTTGGCAGACACGCGGCCTGTTTCAGTGCTGTTATTGCCCGCTGTTTTCCTGTTTCCGCCGTGTTTTTGAAACCATTTGGAAAGCGCCACCACCATGATTTGCAAAAAACAACTGCCTTACGTTTTGGGAACGCCGCTTGCTATCGGCCTCATCGCGTCACCCTTGTTCGCGACAACCGAACCACCCGAACAGGTCGGGCGCAGCTTTGTCGACACCACCCAGATCGAGGTGATCTATCCGCAATTCGCGCAAGTGGGCGGTGACGAGATCGGCGGTGGCGGCGACGACAACGATGGCGCAGATCGTGTCAATCGACCCGTCAACACAGGTCCCCCGGTCACGGCCACACCAGCACAAACAACCCTATTTGTACGACGGTTCGAACAGAGCGAACAAATCTGTGAATCTTTGGGCGACGAATACCGTGTCGCCTGTTTTGCACAAACATATCGTGAATTGGCGAATGAAATTCCTGCAAACGGCGACTATGCCGAAGCGCGCGAAGTGGTTCTTGAAACGGCGCGCGAGCTTGACGACCTCGTGCGGCGCAACCTCGACCGACAAAAGCCTGCTTTGACCGCTCGTTTGACAACCAGTGCCGGTGAAACAGTCAGAACACCACCCATCCGTGCCGTACGCGAAGACCGTGTAGCCAATTTAAATGAACAAGCGGCGGATATCTTGGAAGAAGCTGAAACAGTGCTCCTGCGATCCGCCAGTTCCGACGCATCGCGCGCAATCCACTTTCAGCGCATCGCGGCTGCTGTTGGATCAAACAAGGTTCTGTTGCGTTCGAGCTAAAGAAACTTTCGGGCGAACC
>JBCDLI010000119.1:0-2496 GCA_038745535.1 Pseudomonadota bacterium
GCATCCATTGGGTGCGCATGCCGCTGCCGTTTTCGCTGAAATGGATCAATCTCTGGCTGATCGATGATGGGCCAAAAGGGTGGACCATTATCGATACGGGCATGCCATTGGAGGAAACCAAGACGGCCTGGCGGAAAATCTTTGCCGAACGGCTGGGGGGACGACCGGTTTGGCGTGTCATCGTCACGCATATGCATCCTGACCATATCGGAAATGCCGGTTGGCTGAGCCGTAAGTTTCCGAGTGCAGAGCTTTGGATCTCGCGTCTGGAATACGTTACTTGTCGAATGCTGGTGGCGGATACCGGGCGCGAGGCGCCGGCGGTTGGCGCCGCGTTTTACCGCCGCGCTGGATGGACGCCAGATCAAATCGCGATGTATGAGTCGCGGTTTGGTGGTTTTGGCCGCGGCGTTTCACGCCTTCCAGATGCATATCGGCGCTTATCGGATCGCGACACACTCGAAATGGCCGGCCAGACTTGGCGTGTCATTGTTGGCAGCGGTCATTCCCCGGAGCATGTTTGCCTCTATTGCGACGCTTTGAACATCATCATTTCGGGTGACCAATTGCTGCCGAAAATTTCGTCCAATGTTTCGGTTTTCCCGACCGAGCCTGATGCCAACCCGCTCGCAGACTGGTTGCAAAGCTGCGAAAAACTAAGGGCGGAATTGCCAGCCGATGTGTTGGTATTGCCGGGGCACAATGAGCCGTTTCTCGGCGCGCATCCGCGATTGGAGCATTTGATTCATGGCCATGGAATCGCGCTCAAACGCTTGACTCAGCGCTTGCAGCAAGCCCCGCGTCGCGTGATTGATGTTTTCCCTGCGATTTTCGGACGTAAGATTGACGATGATGTGATTTCGATGGCGACGGGGGAGGCGATTGCGCATTTGAACTATCTGCTCATCAAAGGCGACGCGCAGCGGGAACAGGACGCAGATGGTGTGGATTGGTATCGCGCCTAGGTCGCTGATCGATCGTGCCTTTTTTCCGACACGAAACCCGGTCTTATAACCCGAAGTATAATTGGCTTGAGGCGGCTAAGGTTCGGGCAGATCCGCGGTTGAGAGGATTAGGACTGATACCGGGTCTTGTCGGATCGAGGTTCTCGTGCTTCTGGCAATGCAGCCGAATGGCGCAGCCAGAGACAAGACGGGCGAACCGGTCACAAAGACGGTCAGAGAGTTAGGAACGCAGCATGAGCGAGACCACCGCGAAACGTGACGATGCTGCCCACGATCGGCCACTGACATTTCAGGACAAAGTGAAAAAGGAATTGCGCGAGTGGGGCATTACTTTGTCTGTATTCATACCGATTTTTCTGGTTTTCTCGACCCTGCTCTATGAACTGCGTGTGATTCCATCGGAAAGCATGGTGCCAAACCTGCAGGTTGGGGATCGTGTGACGGTGAACAAGTTTTCGTACGGTTATTCGCGCAATTCGCTGCCGTTTAGCCTCGGGCGATATGTTCCACTGCCGGATGGACGACTCTTTGCCAGCCAACCAAAGCGCGGCGATGTCGCGGTTTTTGAGCACACCCACACACCGCGGGTGATGATTAAGCGTATCATTGGCCTCCCCGGCGATACGGTCACCGTCCGTGATGGGCAACCGATTGCGATTAATGGCACGCCGATCGAGCGCACCTTTATCCGTCGCATCCGCTATCGTCAGCATGACAATGGTCGGTTTGTGACCGCAGCTGAATTTGAAGAACGCTTTGGCGATGCGACTTGGCTTAGTCATGACATTGATGGCGAGACCGGCACAAACATCTCTGTCACTTTCCGAGTTCCGGACGCGCATTATCTGTTTATGGGAGACAATCGCGATAACTCGATGGATGGGCGCAATCCCACCGGTCATTGTCCGACCAGTGCCCAGGGCGTGATTGACGCGGCGGGCTGTCCGCCACGTCCGGGCTGGGCTCCGGATCAGGCCTCGGTCGGATTTGTGCCGTATCAAAATCTGATTGGACGCGCCGATACAGTGCTATTCTCCTTCTATCGCTGCGGTCGTGCGCAAGCCGATCCATGCATGAAAGAGCGAGTTTGGCGTGGTTTGTAAGCCGTCCGACAAAGCCGTGCTGCTGAATGATCCGGGAGGGCCTTATTAACGCGCCGATGCAACGCCCTACGGCCAAACCGGCTCGTGGCCCGATCATCGTCTCGCGTCATGGTCGCCCGGCGCTGGACCGGTCGGCGGGCCCGCGTCTGACCTGGCAGGAATATCGCGATTGGTGGGCGCGCTATGAAGAGGGTCATCTCGCCGCGGATCAGTGTGCGCCCGATAAACTCAAATTCATCGTGCAAGATGTCGACTTGGTGCTGAGCTCGATCCGACCTCGGGCCGTTGAAACGGCGCAATGGGCGACGAATGGCCGAGACCCCGAGCGCTTCGACGTGTTTAATGAGGCCCCGCTGCCACCGCCACGCTTCAAAACGCAGCGTTACCTGCCCAAGACGTGGAACATCCTTGCGCGGACCTATTGGCTA
>JBCDLI010000120.1:0-2495 GCA_038745535.1 Pseudomonadota bacterium
CTGGCACGTGGCTTTTTCCGGCGGCCATTGTCACCATTGCCGTGGGGGCGTTTGGGGTGTTGGGCGCGCGTCGTCTTATGCCGCTGATCGCCTACTCGGTCGTGGGGTCTATGGGAACCCTGTTGGTGTCAGTCGCGGCATTCTCTACAACAGCGACAACCGCAGCCCTCTACTACATGATCCACTCCACTTTGGCGGCGGCGTGTCTGTTCCTGATCGCCGATCTCGTCGTTACGAGGCGGTCGGCTGACACGCTTCACCCTGAGCCGGCGACCGCGCAAAACGGTCTTTTTGCAGCTCTCTTCTTTGCCGCTGCCATCGCCATGGCCGGGATGCCACCTCTCAGCGGATTTCTGGGCAAGCTCCTCGTTCTTGATGCGATCCGAGCGCCGGGCTTCATAGGCTGGGCGTGGTCCGCCATCCTGGTTGGATCGCTGTTTACAATTGTTGGTTTCGCCCGGGCAGGAAGTGCGCTTTTCTGGAAGTCCACAGCGATTGCCGATCCCGTTCCTCAAACCGCCGTCGACGCGGCTGCTGACACGCCATCGCCCGCGACAACCGTTCAGGTGGCGCCAGTCATGTTGGGCCTTATAGCTCTAGCTGCCTTGGCGATATTCGCCGGTCCGGTTTCCGCCTATCTCGACGACACGTCCGCACAACTCTTCGATCGCAAAGGTTACGTAGACGCCGTCATGGACCCTGTTGAGGAAGGCTGATCAATGCTGACCCGTCTCGTCCCGCACCCGCTCTTGAGCCTCACGCTGATCCTCGTTTGGTTTGGCTTGGTGAACACATTCACGCTGGGTAACCTGATTCTCGGCACAGCGTTCGGTCTTGCCATCCCGATGCTTACGGCAGCCTATTGGCCAGACCGTCCCGCAATTGCCCGGCCACTGAAGATCGCCGAGTACGCGCTGATCGTGCTTTGGGATATCGTCGTTGCAAACGTGCAGGTCGCAATGATTATCCTCTTCAGGCGTGAAGCGGAGATCCGTTCGCACTGGATCCCGGTCCCCCTTGAGCTCACTTCAGCCGAGGCGATTACCGTCCTCGCGGGCACCATCACGATGACCCCAGGGACAGTTTCTGCGATGCTGTCGGCTGATTGCAACTCGATCCTCGTGCACTGCCTCCACACCGACGACCCTGACAAAGTGCTCCATGACATCAAGACCCGTTATGAACGCCGCCTTCTGGAGATCTTCCCATGATTGAGTATTCTCTTCTCTTTGCAGCCGGCTGCTACGGCGCGGCCCTGCTTTTGGACCTCTGGCGCATCGTCGTCGGTCCCGACGCCGCCGATCGTATCCTCGCCTTGGATACCATGGTAATCAACGTGATCGCCCTTTTGGTGCTCTATGGTGTCTGGCGCGGGACTGCGATCTATTTCGAGGCCGCGATGCTGATTGCGATGGTCGGATTTGTTTCAACGGTCGCTTACTGCCGCTTTCTGCTGCGCGGCGACATAATTGAATAGGTGCAAGCGGATGAACTTTGTTGCGGAATTCCTCGTCTCGGCGGCCCTTATCGTAAGTGGCATTTTCGGCTTCGTAGGTTCTTACGGATTACTAAAGCTGAAGGATACATTGCAGCGGCTCCATGCGCCTACGAAAGCGACGACGTTGGGGGTTGGTGGCGTCCTAATTGCGTCGATGATCTTCTTTTATGCGGACACCGGGCATATCTCCGTACACGAACTTCTGATTACGCTGTTCCTGTTCTTGACCGCACCGATCACGGCGAACTTCATTGCCAAGACTCACTTGGCACGGAACCTTCGGCGGAATGAGCTACCGGAAAGCACGGGGGACTTTGGATGGTCGGTCTACGACGATCCACCCGAAACCCGCTTGGATATTTGACTGTTCTTTCTGACCTCTTTCCGCTGCACTGTCGACGCCCGGCTCGCTGAAACGTTACTCAAATTCGGATCAAATTTGCTGTCGCAAGGACCTCGGTGTCCGCTTTAGAAAAGACGTCTTGTGCCTATGTGGCTGTTCTGCTTGCCATGTCGCGCGCGCAATCGCAGGAGATGTCTAGGATGCAGATAACAGAAGGGAATTAGGCGATAAATCCGGGAATTATCTGAGTGGCAGCATAGGCTTCGCTGTCAGGCAATGAGTTGAGAAGGCTGTAGCTTTGTGGTATTTCCACCGCGCGTTTGTAAGCCGAAGGCTTGGATAGAAAAGCATAGCCGACTTCCCTGCTGAGGCGGTGCGGCTTTCGTTGGTGTCTGGGCTGACAAGCGGGCAAGTGGTATCGGATTTGGGTGTCGTGCTTTCACCAACCAGATTGGTCACTGCGCAGTGACTGTCCATTAAAGGTGTGCTTTGGCGTGATCTACACGTCCTCTGCTACGCTACTTGCGCTGCGTAACACAAGGTTATCAACTGCCCGAGGCGGTTGATCTTGTGCGCGGCGATGCGGCCGAGGACCAGGGTCGGCCAAGCTTGCGGATCTAGGCCGTTAAGTGTCGCTGTTTGGATGACGTGAAG
>JBCDLI010000121.1:0-2315 GCA_038745535.1 Pseudomonadota bacterium
CCGGACAACATCCTGATCGACGAAACCGGACATCCTGTGCTGATTGATTTTGGCGCAGCACGCGAGGAAGCGAGCCGCAAGAGCCGTATGCTTTCGTCTGTGCTCGTTGTAAAAGACGGTTATTCGCCACCAGAATTTTACGTGAAGGGCAGTCAGCAAGGCCCAAGCAGTGATCTGTACGCGCTCGCGGCTACGCTGTCTCACGTTATTACTGGCGAAGTTCCACCCGAGAGCCAGGTCAGGCTCGCCGCTGTCGCAGCAAAACAACCGGATCCACATCAACCACTCGCGGGGCGCTTCCCGGAGTATGAAAGCCAGTTCCTTGCCGCCATCGACAAAGCGATGGAGATCATACCCTCTCGCCGCATTCAATCTGCTGAAGAGTGGTCTTTGATGATCGACCAATCAAAGCGTACCGAGCTGGCGCGCGTGGAAGCGCAAAGCGATACGGCAATTGACGCAAAAGTGGTCCAGCTGGTGGAATGGTCAAAGCGTGAGGCTCAGCACGCCACGGACAAAAAGACCAAAGCGAACGTGGCGGCCAAGCAAGAACCAGCAGCCGCTCGAAGCGCGAAGGAAAATCACTCGCCTGTTGGAAAAAACGGCACGGCTTCATCGCGCACTCAGGTTGTTGATTTAAGACCGCAAAAGACCGGCCAAACGGCGCGGCCCGCCAAGGGCAAGCCTGCGTCCAGAGCCGCTGAAAAGAGCAGCCGTCGTCCGACACTGACACCCTATGAAAGGGTCAAGGCGACTGCAATCAAGCGCGCCGTCGAAGAAGCGAACGCGCAAAGTGAGCCCGCGCCCAAGCCTAAAGATCCACGGCGCTATGTTCGGCTGGCATCTATTCCAGTCGTTTTCTGTTCTTATCTCTTCTATGCGCACAGTGCTTTCCAGCAAGACGCCGTGCGCGCCGCGACCATACAGCCGCTCATAGCTCTCAGCACCAGCATTTCTGAAGAAATTGAAAACTTGCGTGGACCATCTCAGCGAGAGCGCTCGACCGTGCTCATAAACCGCGGTCTACAGGGGTAACACAGGATTTGATTAGCTCACTTTAGTCGCGCTTGCCGGTAAGACAGTCGCCAAAAAGAAATAAAGAAGTCGAACACTCGAGGAAAGCAGATGCAGGCCGCATTCAAATTTGACAGCGCATGGGCGCTTGATCCGGGGGGGCGGGAATACCAGGAAGACGCCCTTTTATCAGACGTTCCCGAGAACGCTGACGTCGGTCTGGTAATACTGTCCGACGGGATGGGCGGCCAGGCCGCCGGAGATGTGGCAAGCAATATCGTCGTTTCAGAGGCACACGCCACACTGGGGCACGACAAATCCTGCGTGAGCACTTTTGAAGCAACGATCCGAGACCGGCTCTTTGCGGCGGTCGATGCCGCCAACAGCTCAATCAGGGAGCATGTCACCCGGCATCCTGACACCGAAGGTATGGGAGCAACGATTGTCGCTTGCGCGCTCGTTAACGGGTCCTTGTACTGGATTTCAATCGGCGATTCGCCTCTTTTCCTCTACCGCGACGGCAGTTTGCAGCAATTGAACGAGGATCATTCGCTCGCGCCACAGATCGATTTCATGGCAGATGCGGGCTTAATTGACCGCGACGAGGCCAGGGAACATCCCGACCGCAACGTTCTAACGTCCGTCATTTTTGGTGGCCAAATTGCCAAGATCGACTGTCCGGAGCACCCGGTTTCTTTGAAAGAGAATGATATCGTCATCGTCGGCAGCGATGGCTTGCAGTATTTGAGCGATAAAGAACTGGAAGACACGATACGCAAACTAGAGACCGCAAACAGCCAGTCCATAGCGACACACCTGATGTCTCAAGCCACGGCGATAGATGACCCAGACCTCGACAACGTGTCTTTTTCGGTTGTTAAGGTAAAATCCGCAGCATAACCCGTTCGAGCCCTCTACCGGCGCGTGCGCGCAAGGTGTCACTACGCGCGTCTTCGCTGCATGCGATTATTCGAATACCCAGACGAAATAACTTGCGGCGGCGAATTCACCGTTCGGGTACGGGAAATACAATTTCCCCTTCTATCACTCTACACGGCGCGGATGTTTGGTCCAGCAGCCGGTACGCCAGATAAATATCAAACGCTGTCCAAAAACCGATTGGCCCGCAGACGACAGACCACAAGAAAAGCGCTTACGACTCCCGCGCCAGAGTGCGGTGCGCCTCCACGAAGTTAACTGACATCGCCCAAAGCTGCACAGTTGGTGGCGTCGAAACTCTGCCCGTGAATATGGAAGCATCGCTTCGCCTGTACCAAATGAACCGCCCAGCTCATTTCGCG
>JBCDLI010000122.1:0-2192 GCA_038745535.1 Pseudomonadota bacterium
CGCCTTTCTGGTAAGCCCATAGGTCGAGGTCCCGCGACGCACACTCTGAGCCCTGGTCGACGCGGATGGACTTTGGGTAACCGGTCTGGGCGCAGACATGCTCTAGCGTTTGCACCACGTCTTCGCCACGATAGCTAAACCGTGGATCGGTGGCGGGTGAGAACCGCGAGAATGTGTCCACGATTGTTAGAACACGTATCTTTCGACCAGTGACCAGCTGGTCGTGGACAAAATCCATAGCCCAAGTCTCGTTGCTGCGTGTCGCATCAACGCGATCCTCGCGCAGCTTCGCTTTCACGCGTCGTTTTGGCGTCTTATTCCGCAATTGAAGACCCATCTCATTGTAAAGGCGGTAAATCCTCTTAGCATTCACGTGCCATCCTTCACGGCGGAGCAGCACATGGATACGCCGGTATCCATAGCGCACACGCGTCTCTGCGATCTCCTTAATGCGTGTCTTGAGCTCGGCCTGTTCATCGGGAGTGGGCAAAACCTGGTGGTCAAGCGGCGCGCTTTGAGACGGTTAGCCGTCCGTCAAGGACAGCGGCTCGAGTGATGGCTACCCGATGCGCACCGCGTGGTGACCACCGCATGCGCCGCCGCTTTCCCATGCGGGTGTTACCGATGTCATCGACGCAGCCTTCTGCCCGGGACGATGACACAGCAAGGCCATTTCGGTATCGATGACCATAATCCGGAAGCGCGTCGAAGTTGTTCGCAAGGTAGGAATAGAGTTCGTGGCACCGAGCTCTCACGCGTTTGGCTGCTTCTCGCAATTGGCGGGTTTCGGCTTGCAGACGATCACAATCGATCTGAAGAACCTCGAGGACGGTCGCGGCGGTTATCACTTTGCCGTGCCAAAGGTACCAACGCAGTTTCTTTGTAGGTCGCTCGAAGAGCTGAGAGCAACCCGCAAAGCCTTTCGACTGCAGAAGTCCGCAGACCGCATTTTCGATGTGTTTGATCCGCATCGAGATATGCCACCAGTCCAGTATGTGGATGACGGAACCTCGAACGGCACGCCTCACCCAATTCGGTAGTGCAGGTTCGCCGTCTGAAATTACGGTCACCTTGCTCAGACCGTTCCAGCCTTGCGCGATCAGGTCATGTCGGAGCTGCCTTGCAGGAAAACTGGCGGCCTGCTGCACGAGGCCAAACCGCCGGCTCATATTGGGGCTTTCAACTTTGCCGACGACCACATCAAGGTGGCGCCTTTGGTATTCGGGTCGACATCGTATGTGCGCACCATCTAGGAAAACGGTCAGTGGTGATGGCGGTGCGATTGTATGCGCGTCTTCTTGGCTTTCATCGTCTTGGCCCAACTTGTCGGCGATGCGTCCCAAGCGATTTCGAATGGTCGTATTCAACTGAGCCGAACAGGGCAGGAGCATTTCCATCAAGCGAGCGGCTTCCCGAAACGAGTGCCGCGACCCTAATTCGGCCTGCAGGCGCCGAAGTTCCGGCGTCGCACGATCAGGAAAAAGGCCAGAAAATGGAGAGTGTGGCACAGTGCTCGAGGCCCCCGCTGATTGGCATGAGCAACTTCGGAGCCTTGGCCACTTTACCTGAATTCGACCAAAAAGACTGTCGAAGATACGGCCTCGGTCATCATGGATCGCGAGGGGTTTGCCACAGCCACCGCATCTCCGACGAGCTTCTATTGCTTCACCCACCTGATCTTGCACAACAGCTTCCTGAAGGCTTCTCAACAATGCCTTTGCGTCGTCAAGCAGAAGACCCAAATTCTCGGAACCAAACTCGTTGGGAGCACGGCGCAGTCGACCGATGTTGCTCCTCTTGGTTTCCCCATTCTCAAACGTCGTTTCGACAAAAATGCATACATCCATGGTAGCTCCCGCCTCGTTCCGAAACCTCACCCTACTATGTCCACCACCAAGTTTTGCCCACTCCCCCCAATCCGCAGATTCTGATTAATTAGGGTACAATGACACCAGCAAACGGACTTGCGGATGCTTTCGCGCGCCAGATCCGCGAGCGTGATCAGGCAGACTGGTACGAGGCAGCCCTGTCGGTGAGCGCGCGCATACCGGTTCATTTTTGGAACGGACAGCATGATCCACACTTGCCCCCGGAAACGATCAAAGAATTCCGTGAGGACTTTCCAGACGCCCGTTTCAAAGTGTTCACCGATGCGGGCAGCCTTCTATTTTTCTCTCATTACACCGACATCC
>JBCDLI010000123.1:0-2159 GCA_038745535.1 Pseudomonadota bacterium
CCGCGCCAACCAAGACGCGATCTGACGGCTGCCGAAGAACGGATACTTCGTGAACAGCCTGTCGATCGCTTTCATCAAGGCAAGCGTTTCCTCGCTTGCTGGAAGAGGCCGGTAGTAGAGCGTCGACCGACTGATGTTCAGCACCCGGCACTGCGCGCTGAGGCTCAGCTCTGGATGGTCAGGTTGGACCATGTTGCGTCGTTCGCCGGGGCTCATAGCTTGAGCCCTTCGGCTAAAAAATCGTTCTCCACTGCAAGCCTCCCGATCTTGGCGTGCAGTTCCTTGATCTCGGTTTCGCGCTCGTCGGAGGAGTCGCCCTTCGCAAAGACATCCGCCATGCCCTCAACGGCCTGCTTCTTCCAAGCACTCACCTGTGTCGGCAGCACGTTATGCTTCGCCGCAATCTCCTGAATCGTTCGGTCACCGCGCAACGCTTCCAGCGCTACCTGCGCCTTGAAATTGTCGGTGAACTTCCGCCTCTTTCGTCCCATTCTCGATATCCCTTCATCTGGCGGGATATACCTTAGCTCACTGTCCAGTTTCCTCGGACCAGCTCAAGTCGGGCTGGTCAGAAGCCACCAGGTCGCCACTGTTTTCGGAAACACCGTGATGCGTCTGAAATCGTGATATCTCAAAACGCATTGAAAAAAGACAATATTATCGTATCAGGGGAAACGAGGAGAAACGTCAGAAAACTCAAAAACTAAGATTATGGATCTAAAGGTCCCCTGTTCAATTCAGGGAGGCGGTACCATTTCGTCAGTCTTTGAAATCGATTGGATGTTGGACATCGGGTTGTGGTCGGTTGCGCATCTCTCTCAGCGAATTAAAAGCCCCCTCATGAAACACCACAAAATTCACCCGTCATAGTATTGATTAACCACTCGCTGGAACGTGAACACACGTTTTTCGGGAATTAAGTCAGGTGCAAGTAGCAAAGCTTACTTTTTGTGCATCTGCATGATTGCGTGAGCTTTGAAATGTCGCCGGAAATCACATCACAAAGGACGCCGTCATTGGACGAGCGTGGCGAGCCGTTTTCGCCAGCCATAACAGAGGATTGGGCGAATGACAGTCGGCAAACGGCGTCGCACTACGGCATCGCCGTGCTGCTTTTGTCCTTTTACAGCATCGCGGTCTGTCCCCTCATTCGGACCTTTGATCCAATCTCGGTGGTTGCGACGTTTTCAATCGCTTTAGGTGCGGCGTTTGCTTTGCGGATGCTTGCCGTGAAACTGATTGCCCGTTTCAACGCCATGGAGGTGACAAATCTCCGGATCTTCGCCTTTGATTTTGTGTTTCTTGCTGCCGTGGGTATGGCGCTGTGCCTCTATTACGAGACACGCTATCAGTTTTTCCCATGGCACAGCGCGGCGAAGATCATCTTTGGCTTTGCGTCAATGTCGTTCTTCATCGCGCTCGATCTCGCGCTGCATCGGGAAGCGACGCTTCGCAAAGCGCTTTTCGCATCGGGCGCAAGCCTCAGGCTTCAAGAACACTTCACGCCAATTCGCAGAAAATTCGTGTTCGTTGCGATCACGAGTTTCCTCCTTGCCGCGTCAATTACCATTCTTGTCGTTATGAAGGACATTCACTGGATTGCGCGCCATCCCGACCAGCTGCAAACCGCGAAGCTCGCGATTATCGGCGAGATCCTGTTCGTCGCCGCGGTCATGTCTGGCTATGTTGTCCGGGTTCTCAAAGGGTTTGCGGATCGCGTCGGGCAAAACCTCAATGACATCAACACTGTGCTTGCGAAGGTGCGTGCCGGCGATCTATCCGCCACATTGCCGATCACATCGGTCGATGAGTTTGGCCGCTCAGCGGCACTTACAAACCACATGATTGACTGCCTATCAGAGCGCACAAACGAGCTGCAAAATAGCTATGAGGCGATCCTTGCCGTCTGCATGCGTTTGGCGTCACTGCACGATGACGAAACGGGCGGGCACATCGCGCGGACCCAGGCTTATGTCGATATCTTGACCTCACAGCTGATGAAAACCGGAAAGTACCGAGATGTGATTACACCCCGTGATCGCACGCTCTACACCATGGCGGCACCGCTGCACGATATTGGCAAGGTGGGCATTCCTGAGGGCGTTTTGCGCAAACCGGGCAAGCTGAGCCATGATGAATTTGAGCTCATGAAAACCCAC
>JBCDLI010000124.1:0-2126 GCA_038745535.1 Pseudomonadota bacterium
GCCTTGCGGCGCAGGCGCTAGTTCTCTTTACGATCGCTGTGTGTGTATGGCTGTTGGTCATAGTTGGCGTGTTGGTCCGCACAAAACCCGCTTTGCGCGGCAAAGCGGGGTGAAATTGGATCGGGATCACGAGAGATTCAGTGAATGGCTGCGCCAAAGCGCTCTAGGCATCGACGGCGTGCATCCTGGCGGGCTAGCAGCCCGCCAGGACAACACGCTGTGATTATAAGTCGCTACCACACAGAAAGGCGTCCTTAAAATCGGAAGCCTAACGTTCCCACGATCGTACGCTGTTCGCCAGGATAGCAGTCCCCGCGTGAGAGGCATGTTGCGAAATATTCTTTGTCGAACAGATTTCGCACGTTCACCGACGCGGCAAGGCCATTGCCGAAGTCATAGCCAAGCAGGGCATCAAAGACCGTGTACCCATCTGTGACCACACGGTTTGGTGTCGGAGCAAAGCCATTCACGGCCAGAAACGCGGTCCCGTTGCTTTCGTTCTGGCTTGCGTAGCGCACCCCGGCGCCCACGCGCAGACCTTCAAGGGCGCTTTGCGTCGGTTCCCAAAGAGCCCACAGAGAGACATTTGTGTCGGGCTCACTTGGGCGAGGCAATTCGACCCCTTGCGCATCCACCTCGTTGGCGTCCTGATGGCGCAGATCAAAATCGAAAAGGAAATCGCCAAGACCAACAATCGCCTCGACTTCGACACCTTGGGCTTCGATTGTCAGACCGGGCTGCGTTTGCCCGCCAGCGACAAACTGGACAAGATTGTCTTCTTGAAGATCGTAGTAAGCCACTGCGATATAGGTTCTGGAACCGGTTGGTTGGTATTTTAGGCCGACCTCCAATTGCTCACCGCGGCGCGGCAGAAGCGAGCTGCCCGAATTGAAGTCTGTTCCAACCGTTGCGCGGAAACTCTCGGCGTAGCTGATATAGGGGTTGAGACCGATGGCCGTCCTGTAAAGCGCACCCGCCGTAATCGGATATTCCTCATCGCTCTGCGTCGTTGTGCCATCTTGCGATTCGACCGATGAATAGCGGATGCCCAGATCAACAATCAGGTTCCCAATGCTCATTCGGTCCACGACATAGAAGTCGGTAGACTCGGTTTGATCCTCGGAAAAGACCTGGGCGGCTTCGAAATCAGCCTGCGAGGGAAAGCCCGCCCCGTCATAGACGGGTGTAAAGATGTTGAAGGTTGTCGGCTGCGCATAGAGAAACGCCTGGTTCGTTGAGGTCTGAACATCCTGAAAGGTCATACCGCCGAGAACTTCGTGTTCGATAATCCCGGTTTCGAACCGGGCGCGCAGTCGCGCGTCGTAAGCAAATTGCTCGGACGAGGCCGGACCGCCGAAAATGCTTCGCCCAATCAGCGTTCCATCGGGCAAAACGCGCGGCGTTCCATCGCCTAGGAAAGCGGCCCAGGCCTGTTGATAGACGGATTCGCCGTCGCGATAGCGCGCTGTTCCCTCGAAAGAGAGCGTCTCGTTAAACTCGTGCGTCACAAACAGGCTGGCGGTAAACGCCTCGGTATCGAAGCGATTGAAGCTTGGATCTCCGACATAGACAGAAGGATCAACGCCTTCTGCTGGCGCGCCAGCGCAGAAATTTGGGTCTGAGAACGTCACTTGGTCCGATTGGCAGCCGGTCACATAAAGAGGCAGAAACTGCGCATCGGTATCGCTGTCGCGGTTGCTGTAATTGAGGAGAGCTGTGACAGCGGTGCGACCGTTGTCATAGGTAAGTGAAGGGGCAATCGTGATCGAATCGTCGTTGACGAAATCAATTTCCGTGTCGCTGTCGCGAAACACACCAACAATGCGAGCGGTAAAGGTGCCATCGCCGCTGAGATCAAATCCGAGATCCGCTGCGGCTTGATAACGGTCAAAGTTCCCCGCGTTCAAAACAACCTCTTTGTCGAGATTGTTAGGACCCGCCACCTTCGAAACCGTGCTAATGATACCGCCCGGGGCTGCTTGGCCGTACAAAACGGAAGCCGGGCCTTTGAGCACTTCGACCTGTTCCAGCGTGTACACTTCCACACGCGCGTTGTTGTAAAAGCCGAACTGCACCTGGAGGTTATCCTGGTATTGCGGCGCGTCGAGCGAGCGGATCACGGCGAA
>JBCDLI010000125.1:0-1962 GCA_038745535.1 Pseudomonadota bacterium
CGCTCAAGCTGAAAAACTGGTTGAAGAGAAATTTGGCACAGAGAAGTGGCTGAACTTCCTGCCGTGATAACTGACCCAGCGCTAATTCAACGCTTCGTCATCACGTGGTTTCGCTGGCACGAAAGCCGGGGGTAGCGGCTCTGCTGGCACGCCTTCTTCTTTCAGCTCGGCGCGTTCATCAGGTGTGGTTTCACCCCAGATCGGCTTATGGTCTATTTCACCGTAATGCATGGCGCGGGCTTCTGTTGCGAAGCCGTCACCGACATAATCAAAATTGTCAGAAACATGCTGGCGCGCCGCCGCGGCAAGCTTGCCGAACACTTTTTGTGGGTCAGGCGCACCATTTTTCTTTGTGCCAGATACTGAAGGCGCCATGACCGCTTTGCCAACATTTGCACCATCGCAACATGGGCACGCCAAAAGCCCACGCTCTTTTTGATCGTCGAATGCGTCTGAGGACGCAAACCAGCCATCAAATTCAGCGTCGCAATCTTGGCAGTTGAGCGCATACTTAATCATGGGCGAGACTAAGCGTCCAAAAGAGCATCGAGCTTGCCAGCGCGTTCAAGCGCCATCATGTCGTCGCAACCGCCAATATGCGTATCACCCACGAAGATCTGTGGGAAGGTCCGCGCACCGCCTGACAGTTCAACCATTTCGGCTTTCTTCTCCGAACTCATCCCAGCATCAATGTGCGTCATGTCCACGCCTTTGTCTTCCAGCAAGGCGAGAGCACGGGTGCAATATGGGCAGAACTGGCGAGTGTAAATCGTGACATGCGCCATGCGATAGGTCTCCTAGATCAAAATCAATCTTTATATGGTAACGTCTGTGGGCCTTACAACGCGGGCCAACACCAACACGTTAATATCTGCAACGCCTGCACGTTTCAGCGCCAGGGTCGCCGCCGAAAGGGTCGACCCTGTTGTGTAGACATCATCAACGAGCGTAACGGTTGAGCCCCGAAGAGCATCAAGGCGTGATTGACGCGCTAAAAATGCACCCGCTACGTTTTTTCGGCGCTGCCGTGCAGTTAATCCGCCTTGGCTAGGCGTGGCTTTGACCCGTTTCAATCCGTCAATCATGACAGGGACACTTGATCGCTTGGCGATAGCTCGGGCAAGCCAACCCGCTTGATTGAAACCTCTTTTCGCCAAGCGCCGATAATGGAGCGGGACAGGCACTAACCAATCTGTGCGTTCCAGAACATCCTGACCCGCCATCGCCATCCAGTTGCCCATCGCAGCAAGACCATCGCGGCGCCCCCCATGTTTAAACTCGAGGATCATCTGACGGGTCACATCATCATAAGCGAGGGCTGCACGGGCTTGATCCCAGCGAGGCGACTTCGCAGCACAAGCCGCGCAAAGACTGTCCTCACCAAGATCGACCTCTAGAACCGCAGCGCATGTGCGGCACCCGCGTCCATTCAGAAAGTGTAATTGGGCAAAATCGGTGGCGGCAATGCTCCCCTCACCACCATGTCGCTCCCCAGTCAGCATAGACCGCGCTGGCCAGACAAAGTCAGCAAAAGATCGCCAGCTTGTTCTGACGATGCCATTTAGGCGTGTAACGTCGTTATCAAGAAATCCCACACCATCCCCATCTGTCAGCAAACCTCACGGACAACAGCATCTTCAAAACTATGAAGCGTCGGTTGAACGTGTCGAGTCTTTTTGCATCGAAGCGACAATACTCATCCAAGGTAAGGCAGGCTAAGCTCTCGCCCGAACGCGCGCGAAAATATCCAAGGCAGGTTTAACAACTCTACTGCCAGCCTGCCCAAGCCGCATGGCCTGACCAAGCCGTTTCTTAATATGTGCGTCAAGCTCCGCCTCATGAGGATGCTCAGCCCAGAACATCACGACGGATGGGATCACCGCCGACAACAATGCGCGTTTTGTTTGCCGATTATAGTCTGTGGCCGTATCGCCGGCCGCTTCCCACACCGCATCGGCAATC
>JBCDLI010000126.1:0-1585 GCA_038745535.1 Pseudomonadota bacterium
CGACGGCGAGATGGTCATCTTTGATCGGTCTTGGTATAATCGTGGCGGCGTTGAGCCGGTGATGGGGTTTTGCACTCCGGATCAACACCAGCGCTTTCTATCCGAAACACCCGACTTCGAGCGGATTATAGCTCGCGAGGGCATCCACTTCTTCAAGTTCTGGCTCAATATCGGTCGCGAGACGCAGCTAAAGCGTTTTCATGATCGTCGGCACAGTTCACTGAAGCATTGGAAGCTATCCGGCATTGATCGTAAGGGCATCGCGCTTTGGGACGAGTACACCGCGGCTCGCGACAAGATGATTGAGGCCACTGATTCTGAGCACGCGCCGTGGACCGTCGTTCGATACAATGACAAGCGGCTCGGACGAATTGAGGCGCTTAGCCACGTGCTGCGCACTCTGGATTACGCGGGTAAATCGAAGGACGTTATCGGTAAACCTGACCCGAAAATCATCGGACGCGGCACAAAAATGCTGGATTAGCTCTGCTGTACCGCGCGTATGCGGACCGCAAGCAAGTTCACAGGCCGACTGTAGTCCTTGATATCGGCGCGGATCATCAGCTTGCCGCCTTGCTCCAATTCGCGCACTTCCGGCATATTCAACCGGAACAAATATTCAGCGGGCGATTGCCCGACGAGAAAACGACGGCGACCGCAGTCGCCCAATTCGCCAAAATCACAGGTCACCGACATTTCGGTGGGATTTCCATCATCGGACCGGGCAATCAGGTTTACTTGGACCGTCTGGCCCTGCATCTGTAACAGCACACCAAGCGGCACATCCAATTCAACAAAGGCATCCTGGGCTGCAGTTTGCAGTTGTGCAAAGTCGCCAAAGGGGTCTGACTTTAAAGAGGCTTGCGCGCCCCCAACGAGGTTGAGAACGGTTGGATCAGCAGGCGTAAAAATCGTTACCCACCCTTCTGCCTCTGCCATCCCTTCGGAGGTGCTTTGCGAAGCCAGAGCAGGCGCCCGTTGAATGCCATTGGCTGAACTTTCTTGTTCCAGCCGTGTGGGTGGATTTGGGATAGACGTGTCTCGTTCCTCAGCGCTTTGGAACGCACCTGTGCTGAACGCGAAAATTCCACCAGCAACGAGGATCGCTATACCAACGGTTGACGCGAGCATGAACGAGAAAGGCCGCTTCTTCGGTTCAATCACCGGCTTACGTTCAGCCGAGACGCCAACCGATTTAGCCACGGTCTCTTGTTTTGGTTCAACACGCAGTGCTGGCGCTGGTGAGCCGCCTGCAGGTTGTCTTGGCATTTGAACTGCTGGCGTTGGTCGCTTTCCGCCGACCTCGCTCGTGGGTTTAACCTGCGCAGTGTTTCGTCGGGCGGCACCGTCGGTCACGACAGGATCAGCAGCCACGGTCGGTTCCGGCGCCGCCAAAGGGTCGGGCCGGGACGCTTCTGCCGCCTCTGTGACAAGCCGTTTGCCAGTGACTTCTTCTTCAAGTGTCGAAATGACCGCTGCCATCTGTTTGCGAAGGGCAATCAGTGACGCTTCATCCCGTCCAGACCGATCAAGTGAGTTTGCAGCGGCAAGATAGATGCGTTTGCGGAACGCGGGGTCCGCCGCA